>NZ_JBGGWE010000006.1:0-377839 GCF_041321095.1 Fibrella arboris
GGGGCCAGTTCTGCTCTTTGAGAGCGGCACAACGCCGTCGCAGCAGTTCGTAGTCAGCAGGTGTGTAAGTTGCCATACCTAAAAAAGAAAGCATCTTTATGAACCTACTCACATCTCAATAAGATAAAAATGAGGATAATGAAAATCACAACAAAGCTGCGGTAATATAACAACCTTCTGATTATTAATTTGTGAATTAGATTGAAACGTTTTGGAGTAATTAAACAGAAGGGCCTGTATGTAAATCGATAGTTGGTTCTATCTTTACACAATGATCTCATTGCTAACAGCTAATTATCCGATTGGCACTCTAAGGTTTAGGGAATAATTCGCTTGTGCATCAGTGTGGAAGCCTGATTGACAGCCTCAAGTACCGGATCATTGGACAGCCGGGCATAAATAGCGGTAGACACCTGGCTTTTATGGTTCAACGCTTTGCCGATGATCGGCAGACTGGCCCCACCAATGGCCATATAGCTCCCTAAAGTGCGGCGCAGATCATGCATCCGAATATCAGGAGCTTGCATGCGCTCCCTGATCCGGTCAAACGCTCGTTTAGGGTCTTTCAAATAACCATCGGGGCTTGCGCCAGGAAACACAAACGGAGAGGGTGCGTCAGTTTCTTTATTCGTGGCGTCCCGTCTCCGTAAAATGGCTAAGGCTAGTTCGGAGAGTGGCACAATATTCACGTCCCTGTTTTTAGTCTGCGTTTCGCCAATACGCCAACGTCTGAGATCAAGGTTCAGATCCGACCATGCCATCGAGAGGACGTTTGATTTCCGCGCACCGGTATACAATAGCAGCCGGAAAAAATCCTTGAATAAATTATCTTCCTGCTCTAAAGCTGCATAAAATGCGTCCAGTTCGTCAAAGCTTAGAAACCGGTCACGGCTAACGGATTTATACTTGCGCAGGCCGATACACGGGTTTGCTGATTGGATGTATTTCTCCCGAACACCGAAATTAAATACGGCACTGATGATGTTGATCAGCCTATTGGCAGTCGAACCGGCATAGCGTTGCCCTAGTTTCGTATGAAAATTACGAATGTGTTCCGGGGTAATCTTGTCAGCTTTCAATTGGCCCAATACCGGAAAGACTTGACAGGCCATCATTTTCTTGTTGGCGTCAGGTCGTTTCGTAAATTTTAGGGCATGATGCGTGTAATATAGATCGTATAATTCTAAGAACGTCATCGCCTGTCGTGCAGCAACCCGGTCTTTGTGCGGGTTTTGTCCCAAAGCGATCAGGGCCATTAATCGCTTAGCTTCCGTCCGGGCCTGCTCAATGGTGAGATCAGGATACCGACCAATTTTGATCCGTTCGGGCGAGTGATCAATCTTTCGATAAACTATGAATGTCTTTATGCCAGACGGATAAACAGCCAGTTGCAGGCCGGGAATTTTATGATCTGCAACGTGATAGCGTGACGCACGTGGCGGGAGTGCATCTATAGAATCTTTTCGGAATTGGAAATGAGAAGTAGACATAAGATTGGCCTCCAGTGCTACCCTAGTGCTACCGACAGGGTTAATATCAGTATATATCGGTTCGTCTTGTTTGCAAGCTATTTTGATAAATATCAAAGACTAAATACGACCATTAAAGACCGATAATTAACCATAAATCATCTTCACACGGGAGAGGTCACAGGTTCAATCCCTGTTACGCCCACCATATTTCAAGCACTTAATTAGTAGGCCACACCAAAATTATTTCCAGTTCTACCGCAGTTCTACCGCAAAAATTAATGTTGAATTTATAGTTATTGGTTTAGGTCTGAACGCTCCGTGTAAGGACAAAGCGATTGTCGAATACACGCTCAAGGATATAAACAAGCCAATCAGAATTTCTGAATATCGACTGACGGAAAGCATTCCAGATAACTTGAAAGGCACTCTGCCAACGCTTGAAGATCTAGAACGTGAGTTGCAAAAGAAAGAATATAGGAGGGGCTCTTCTCATGGAGCCCGTTCAACAATTCCCCTAATGGGGTGGTTGTGTCGCATAAGCAGATTCCCCCAGCGAAAGAGCCGACTCGTTCGACCGCCTTCCGCTGGGGGAATCTGTATAAAAAGCGACCCTTAAACGCCAGTTGGCTACTTAAAGGCCACGTTGAAACTGCCTTCGGTCAACGTGCCTTTGTACAGGCGCGAGGCATCATAGGCGGTAAAACTAAACGTACCAATCACGTTGGTGGCCGTTTTTTTAAGAATGGTCACCGTGCCCGTGCCCTCATTGCGGGTCGAGTAATCATATTGGTTCACCGTGATGATGCCCATGTTGACCTTGTCAATGGGAAAGGTGCCTTCACCCACCGTTTTTGGTAAGAGCAGGGCCACCAAATTACTCGTTTTACTGTCGAGCCCGTAGATGCCGAAGTAGGTCTCATCGCCGGGAGAGGTGGTGAGGGCATAATTTAAGTCAGGTGTATAGAGATTCCCTTCAACTTTAACCCGAAACCCAGCAGCGATCTGAGTAGCTGACTGAGTTGGGGTTTGGGGGGTGCCTTGAGCGGGCGTCACATCGTCAGACTTTTTGCTGCATGAGCAAAGGCAAAGGGTAGCACAAACCGTGGAGAGGATAAGAAGATTAGCCGTTTTCATGACCGAGATGTAGTTGTTTTTTGTTTTTGTTTGGATTGATGACTCAAAGCTACATCAAGCCAAAGGGGGTCATAAGGCCTACTATACAGCGGGTGGGTTTGACTTCAAAACCGGGGGAAATGAGGGCAAAAGTGGTGATTGGGATCATCAACGAGCCTGGCCTAGTTGATGAAGTTTTATCCCGGCATCTTGGCCATCACCCACCGTAAACGCCCGTTTGGACTGTTCCACCGCGATTTTACAAACGTATGACGGTGGTCATGCGGGCGTAAAATCAATCTGTTCCGGCTGAGCCAACATTCAATCAGGCTCTATTGGATTATCCCTCATTAACAGGATCAGATTCCTATTGTATTTGCCGTGTTATGGGCATATACTGAATATATTCCTATCATACCATCCTATGGTTGGCGTATCCGTCAGAGGAGGCACCTAATGACCCAGAATAACAATAATGAACCGCTGCTTGACCGCAAAACTGCTGCCCGTTATCTCCGCGTTTCCCCTGGCACACTCGCTGTCTGGGCTTGCACGAAACGCTATGACCTCAAATTCATCAAGATTGGCCGCGCTGTCCGCTACCGCAAAGCGGACCTCGATCACTTTATCGAGCAACGCCTGATCCGGTAGGTCCGACCCGGCCTCTGTCGCCGGTAAGCCACACCATCCATTACATTCAATTGCCTGTGGAGACGCCCATGAACATTCATGATGCGAAAGCGATACCGCTTGCCCAAATTCTGGAACGCCTTAATATAAATCCCCGAACGTCCAGCCCTGACAAACAGCTTTATTTGTCGCCCGTGCGCGAAGAGAAGACGCCGAGTTTTTACGTTTATCTCAAAACCAATCGCTGGCATGATTACGGCGATGGACGCGGCGGCGATCCGATTGATTTTGCCCGCGCGTTTCTCAAGTTCACCCGTGAAGCCGACACCACGTCAGACGCGTTGCGCTGGCTGGGTAACATTGGTCTGGGACCATATCAATTTCCATCCATTCCCGTCAGATCGACACAGGAATCCAAAGAGCCGGTCCTAATACTCAAAACCAAAAAAGCCATTCAGCATCTCGGTCTGATCCATTACCTCGACAAGCGTGGCATTCCACTAGCCATTGCACAAGAACATCTCACAGAAATCCACGTCCGCAACAAGACTACGCAGAAAAGCTTTTTCGCCCTAGGCTTTGTCAATGAGGAGGGTGGCCACGAACTGCGTAATCCCTTCTTCAAAGGCTGTCTGGGCGTTAAAGCCATCAGCTTCATAAGGGGCACGGAACCGAAGCCGGATGGCATCCATGTGTTTGAAGGTTTTATGGATTACCTCTCAGCCATCACACAATTAAATGGCAAGGGTTTCAAGGACGATACGATTGTCCTCAACTCACTCGCCTGTCTAAAGCACGCCATTCCATACATTCAGAACTATGGCTATCGCACGGCCTATACTTGGCTCGATAATGATAAGGCCGGAGACACGGCTACCACCGCGTTGCACGAGTTCTTCACGACACAAGCCGACCTTGTTCACAAGACGATGAACCGCATTTATGCGCCGCACAAAGATGTCAATGCGTGGCATATACACAAACCTCATCTGACTTTGTGAGGTGGAACCATGACACAACTCCATCTGCAAAACCTGTTCCAAGTCAACGAAATCGAGATTATCTACCGTAACAAGATCCCGTATCAGGACCGCATTCAGATTACGCAATCCGCTACCGCCTATGAGGTGTTGCGGCAAGCGTTTGACGCGAACCGGATCGAACTAGTCGAGCAGTTTAAAATCCTGCTGCTGGATCAAAAGAACAACTGTCTCAGTCTCTCAGACATTTCCACTGGCGGCATGGCAGCCTGTATTGCTGATCCCAAGATCATCTTTGCCACGGCACTAAAGGCAAAGGCTGTCGGCATTATTCTGGCCCACAACCATCCCAGCGGTAATCTTCAGCCCAGTTCCGCCGATCTGACCTTAACCCGGAAACTGGTAGAGGGTGGCAAGCTGCTGGATATTGCCGTTCTCGATCATCTGATCATCACACCGCACAACTATCTGTCGCTGTCCGATGAAGGGCTGATGCCCCGCTGACCGTGGCTGATTACTGCGTTTCGTGAACAGGCGTTTGTCATCAAATCTGTCCGTGATCGTTCCGTCAGGATGCATCCTGGCGATGTACCCGACGCGCTCATTCCACCAACCACAATATTCGCCAGCGTTTCACGCTTTCCCCGCCCCACCAATATTCTGGCTGGTTCATTCGACTTAACGCCGGGTTTTTCGTCCCCATCATCCTGACCAACGAAAGGACTAAGCGATGACAACACCTACGTCCACAACCACCCGTTTTACAACCGCACCACAGGAGGCATCCTTGACACAATCCAACGCATCCCAAAATGACATCTATGCCCGTATTACCAACAAAATTATCAGCGATCTCGAACAGGGTAATTTGACATGGCGCAAGCCTTGGAACGCTGAACACTTAGCCGGACAGGTGCAACGACCGTTACGCTGGAACGGCATTCCCTATAGCGGTATCAACACGCTGATGCTGTGGGGTACGGCTGCTGAGCAGGGCTATGTCTCGCCGTACTGGATGACCTACAAACAGGCCGTTGAACTCAAGGCCTACGTGCGCAAAGGGGAGAAAGCGACACAGGTGGTTTATGCCGATAAAATCACGCGTGAAGATGAAAATCCCCAGGGCGAAAAGACCACCAGCCAGATCCCGTTCCTGAAATGCTATGCGGTCTTCAATGCCTCACAGATTGACGGCCTGCCAGAGAATTTCTATCCGTCACTCACCCCAGGTATCGTTGATACCAAAGAGCGCAATGCCGAGCTGGAAACCTTTTTTGCGCAGACGAAAGTCGATATTTATACCGGCACCCAAGCATCCTATTCAATCATGACGGACAAGGTACAGATGCCGCCGTTTGAGAGCTTTCAAACCGTCACTGATTACTACGCCGTTTTATCGCACGAGTTGACGCACTGGACCCGTCATCCAACCCGTCTGGATCGTGATCTCGGTCGTAAAACCTACGGTGATGCAGGCTATGCCAAAGAAGAACTGGTGGCTGAACTGGGAGCCTGTTTTCTAGCTGCGGATTTAGGCTTTGAGCCAATGCCCGAACAACAGCATGCTGCCTACATCCAAACGTGGTTGCATGCCTTGCAGGATGACAAGAAGCTGATCTTTACCGCTGCATCACATGCGCAAAAAGCCGTTGAATACATTCATAGTTTGCAACTTTCTTGAGGTATGTCCCTAAAAGAAAAGCCGCTTGACAGCGGCTTTTCTTCATCTCTGCGAAAATCTGTAGTTATCAACTAACACTTGGGATTGCAAACGTCCCAGCAAAGCGAAGCAAATCTACAATTTTATAATCTGCTGGATCTTTTCCATTTAAACCAAATTGTGGCAGCCAATTGGTGTCAACGGCCTCTTTCCCCATAATTGAATCTTTACTGTCCACTAGGATTCGAACAAAAACTTCTGCTACGATCCGCCCGCCAACTGGCCCTAATTGGTTACCCGCTTGCAACACTTCAGCCTCTTTGAGGATGTAATACCACAGCGGCGTCTGCTTCAACAGTAGGTTATCGTTAGCCTGTAGCACGGCTATAACCTGCTGATGCTGGACACCTTGTTCGGGGGTGGGGTTTGCAAAAGGACTGCTCATCAATTGCTCTTCGGTTAACGGCTGCTTTCTCATCCGTTTAGCAACGGCTTGACCGCATGGAACCTGTAGTGCCATTCCGCGCACGAGATTGCGTGCTGAGAGGACCGCAAACATTGAACTGGGGGGAGTGCCAGGAGCCGTAGGCAAGTTGCTCATACTCAAGGCAACCCGCGTATCTATTTTTCGCGCTTTATTGGCCGCTTCACGTCCTACTTCACTAAAAAACCCCGACCAATCAATAACCCAGCTATTGGGCACATTACCTCTGATGAAATCGAAAGCATTGAAAAAACCATCGTTAGTAAAGTTCCGATTAAAGCGGTACTGATTACGAATCTGGCTATGACCAAAGCGGTACGCAGCTACCGAAAATTCAACCGGCATGAAAAACCGGCGATATTTTTTATGGCTAAAATATTTCAGCCCTTTATCCAAGACATCACGGATTACGTCCGCTCCAACAATGGTGCGTAGAAAATCATGTATGACAACCCATTGGTAATGGCGACGCACTTCTGTCTGGGCGCGTTGAAACAACTCGTCCGGCCGTAATCCCGGTAATTGCGTACGTAATTGGTCTATAACAGCATTGTGGAAACGCAGCATACTCATGTGAAACTGCGAGACAAATAGGTTTTCGTTGTTGCGCGGATCGCCAATGATGGCGGTTCCTACTGGCGTTCTAGGCACGTCAAATTCGTTGCTCATGTTGCCAACCACAAATTTGATACGCTCAGAGTCGTACATAAAAGGGCTAACCGCCGGACCGTCGCCGTATAAAGCATCCAAGTCGAAGTTAGGTGTGCGGTAATTGGTGAGTTGTCTAGCATCCTGTGCCGTTTCCATTTTGGAATCTACGTCCAGCGTCAGGTCATGATCGACGAACTGACCAAAGTAAGTGTACCCTGAGTCAATTGTGCTAAACTCTGAGGGACTTTCTGCGCTGCTGGTGTCGATCATGCTGCGACCAAGACGCTCCAGCGAATCATGATTTTCCGTGGAAAAGGGCGTAGTCAACGCGCCAGGATACAAGTAGCCGTAATTGTCATCACGACTGTTTTTCTTAAAAGAGGGCGAGAAGCCAAACAATGTTCGCTTGAAGCCATGCGCCAATTGTTGACTTGGCGAGTTAGCATCAAGATTATTTTCACTGGAAGGTTGCATGTTATTGATTATGATTGAAGTGAGAAAGCCGCCTTCTCTTACAGAAGGCGGCTGATCGAACTTAGGCTGCTACGGTGGTCAAATCGACAATTGGAGCCACTGATGCATTCGCTTTGACGGATGCAATACCAACTTCCCGGGCTGCGGATGCCGTATACATTTCGCTGCGACCCAGTGGTTCACCGTTGGAGGCTTCCACCGTGAAGTAAAGGTTGGAAGCTTGCCCTAACCGATTGTAATACTGCTCCTGTGTCGCATACTTTCGCACAGCGGTTACACCATCTAGGCAGTCAGACTTCCGTAAGTACCCCTCACTACTAAAGATGGGTTCGCTATTTTCAGCCCGTAACCGAAAATAAAACTGACCATTAACGGTGCTTTTAAACACCTCAAACTTGCACTTCAAACTTGTGTTTGTAGACATTTTCTTAGACAGATTAACTAAAGAGAGAAAAACTGATCAGCCATTGAAAATCCTATGGCTGGGGCTGTATTTACAGCCTGATGTGCGGGTTCTTTCAGCCTTTAATCAATATTTAGTGAGAAATACAGGTCTACAGCCGACCATACAGTCGGTTTTAGTTGAAACCAAGCCTACAACTTGCGGTCTATTGAAGGAGGGCGTAACTTTGAGGTGTCAAGCTTAGAGTTAGCAAAAGCTGGCTATGCTTTTGTTTCCTTCTTCAGTACCCGTAAGCCAGGTGGTTTCCACCTGGTTTTTTTTATATCAACTCGTTAACGAGTTCGACATCAAGCGTAATCCCCTGAAACGCCAACTCGTGGACTAATTGACTAACCAACCATTGTTTATTGTGCGCTGAAATCATACACATCGGGGCTACATCACGGAGCACTTCATCTTCGCTGATCAGCGTAGAATTTGTCATCTGTGCCAACAACAATGCCGATACAATCCTGATCGTAAACTTTGGCTTGAACTGCCTGAAGAGGGCATACATGCGCGTCATTTGTATGTCATCGAAAGACTTCACACGTAAAAATCCCTGTTTTCTCATGCGCTCGGCAAAACTTTTATCGTGCTGGTTATAAACTGTTTGGGGGTAATTGTAGTCAAAACCGATATCCGATATCAGGAATTGAAGCTGTTCAGGGGAATAGTACTTCAACAAACCAGACCTGACCAGTCTCGCTGCCAAATGAACATCGGTTAGGACTACAGGTCTCATCTTAGAATTCTGATTGTTGTACGTACTGTTCTCTCAATTCGGCTTCGTCCCAGCCTGCAAGCTGAGCGGCCTTGTCGAAGCCAATTCTCTTTTCACTCAAGCAGCGATATAGCATCTGAAGAAATCGTTGCGGCTCCTCTGTGCCTTGGTATTGCCCATGATCTTGATTCGAGTTAGAAGTCTGTTGCCAACCTTGATAAACCTCGGGGGAGATTAGACTAATGACCCGTGCCCGTACCATAATGGCTTGAACTGAGATACCATACAGTTCTTTAATACGTCGGAGTTCAGGCATGACAATAAGAGTTCGATTCCTGCCAAGCTCTGACGCTAATGTATCAGCAGGAAGCAGTACTGCTCCCGCAAAAGCATCACACAACCGCTCGACAACCTCAAGAGTAAGATTGTCTTCAATCATCAGTAGTAGGTGACCTAACTCATGAAGCATTGTGAAACGCACACGTGCTGTATCCTGTTGCCTTGCATTTAATACGATCACTGGAATACGCTTCTGCTCGGCCCAGCCAGAGAGGCCTTCATGCCTGTATGAAAAACCAAAATCAATTTTAATGATGCGGACTCCTTTACGTTCCAGAAAAGTGGAAATGTTGTGAACCGGACCATCTCCCATCTTCCATTGTTTTCGAAGTTCTTTGGCCGCTTTCTCTGCATCTTGTGAGTTGTTGACTTTGATGTTTTCAATCGGATTGATAAATTCAATACAGGCTTTTGCAATCGTTTCCAACTCCAAATAGTCGCTGAGTTTGGCACTGGTTTGCTCTTCAACCGATGTGCGTTGCGTTGTATTTAGTAACATCCCTTCTCTATAGCTTACACTGTTTAGCTCAAACGCGACATTATAACTGTCATAAAACGAGTCTATGTCTGTATCCAAAGCCTTCGCGATGGAAAGTAACGTTTGGCTGTCAGGATGGCGTTGTCCGCTTTCATACAAGCTAATTGACTGCTTCGTGCAGCCGACCATCCGAGCTAGTTCTTCCATGGTCAATCCACGAGCTTGGCGGATCCGCGTAAGGTTAGTGCCGACGGAGGTGATCATGTTATTGTTAGGTTCATGTTGACAAATATACAAAAATAACTTTAGTCAACAGTCTCTACCAAGATTTTTTTGACGGTGTCCATTACGTCTTCATAGGGTCAGGCTCGTTGCTGATTTCTTGGATTTATTGTGAGTAGGGCAGCTTACGTTAAGTGGGACTCATTGTATGAGCGGTCAAAACAGATGGTCTAAATCCCTGTTTAATCCGCTTTCCCCTCGATTAGAATATCAACGACGACGGGTATGTTTAACTCAGCAATGAGAGTATAGCGTTGATCAATGGCCATGACGGTCCGTGGCAGATGATCAAGAAAGGCCATAAACAGGGTTTCCAACATGTAACCATAGAGATTGATGCTGTATGATGAGAAATCAAGCTTAATCACACTCTGTTTCGTGTTCATGTTAAACTCTGCTGCTACCAGATACGCGTAATTGAAAAACGCCTTGCGCCCGTCCAGCCAGACGAAACAGAGGTTGCGGACAGAACTTTCATCTGAATGAAGTTCAATCACACTGGTTGAGGGATCAACCGGACGGTCTAATTCCAACCGGTCTTGCACCGGTTCCTCGAAGTTGGCTTTAAAGTCTTGGACGTGGTGCATGGGTCTGCCCCTTTCGCTGGATCGGCGGCTTGATCGGGGCAGGTGGTACCTTAACTGGTTTAGCCGTTGGTTGCATGTTACGGACTAGGTGTTCCGCTGTTCGCCGGGTGGCTTTTTTGCGTTTCAAGAGTTCCAATGCGGAAAGCCTATTACCTGTTTCCGCTGCCCGCCCCAGCAATCCCGCTGCGTCATCCGTATAGATATGCACCCGATCCCGCGCACGTGAGACCGAGACGTAAAACTGATTCAGGTTGGTTGCCGCAAACGTCGAGGCCGGTTGGGCAATAAACACCTCATCGACGGTTTTACCTTGTGCGGCATGAGAGGTGATGCAATGCGCATAGGCCAGATGGCCAAAATTGTTTGGCAATGTGTAGCTGACCTTGCTGATCGTGTTTTTTAGACGGATCGTTCCAGTTGGTTCGACAGCGACGACCTCCAACAATTGGCCGTTGTTCAATCTCCGTTTTGTGGCATCCAATCCGTTGCGGGTAATGCGGATGCTATCGCCCTTGGCTAAGTTGATCTCGCGTGGCTGATACACCTCGAACGCCGCCATGTGTTTGAGCGGTAACGTGTTTATCTGTCCTTGACCGTTAGCCAGCATTACTTGGCTTTGTTCAATAGAGGTGACCGACCATTGCTCACCCCGCTTGATACCGGTTACGTTCTGATTGAACTGAATGATCTGGCCGGGCTGGTAATTCCGCGCGTCGCTTTTTTCGGCTTGGGTCAGATAGCGATTGACCAATTGCGCAGCAGCAGTCTCTTTCTTTCCGATCTGGCCAGCCTGGCGCAGTTTATGACGGATAGCGTGTGTGACCCGGTCGCCCTCATGGTGGGTCGGTGCGATCACGATGGCTGTCTTGCCCCGCTTAAGAGCCGTCACATAGTCGGTGGCAAGCGTCATATATGGATTAACCGGATCGACCGGCTTGATAGCCCCCAGCGCGTTGAGTGTGGTAAAGGCCGGCTGCACGTTCCCCTCTGACAGGGCTTGCACGGCCTGCCGGTAGGCCGGGTCACGTTGCCGGAAAATACGACTGACCTCAGCGGATTTAATCCCGGCTACGGTGTTGATAATGCGCAGGGCGTCACCCCGGATGATGGTTGGATGCTGCCGCGTGTCGCCGCTCAGGATAAGCCGAGCATTCTGCCGGATCGCCAATGTCAGCAGAGCTGTCATATCGGCATTGTTCAACAACCCGGCTTCATCGACCCACAATACCCCGTTCGCTAACGCTGCTTGCAGGGCAGGAGACGCTAGCAGGTATGCCACGGTCTCAGCCTCGCTAAACCCTTCGTCGCGCAACACGCCCCGTGCTGCTTGTGCGGTTGGAGCCACCACCGTCACCCGCCGCCCGGTGGCTTCGATCAACCGCACGGCCTCCCGCATCAAAGTGGTTTTCCCTGTACCCGCTTTCCCCCGTATAATCGACACACAATTAGGCGTGGTCAGGACGTGTGCGATAGCGTCACCTTGCTCACCATCGAGAGCCATTGGTGGCATAGTAGCGTAAAGTGGCGGGAACGTACCTTTTCCTTGACTGGCAAGCTTGACCATCTGCTGTTCTTCGGCCAACACCGCTTTGGTGGTGCAGAGCATTTTGGCACCGTCCATTAATTTAAGAATGCGAGTATCGCGCTCAAAACTGTCGGTGATTTGACCGACCGTCACGTTTGGTTGGCCCAGACTGTGCCGGTAGGCGGTTTCGAGAATACGCCGGTCTTGCATCACAGAGGCCCGTTCAAACCGCACCGCAAGGGCATGGTCAACGCATTGGTCGGGCGTGAGAAATGGTATGTGCTGCGCTGGTGCATAGCGAATAAGTTGATCGCCTTCACCCTTATCCGTCAGGCCCAGGCTTGTGATCTGCTTGCGCCACTCAGCTTTCAGTTCGGTCATGGTCAACCCTTTTTGCTTTTTAGCACGGGTTCGGGCACCCAATTGATCGAGTGTGGCAGGGTCGGTGATACCAAGGTCTTTAGCGATTTGACCGATTTCGTTGGTGCGCTTGGAGAATAACGCCACGATATGCGGCGGCACCCCTTCGATTTCAAAGGCAGTAGCGGTGCGCCGGATGCGATAACCTAAACCAATCAGCTTGTCCGACAGAATTTTGTGGAACCGGGCCTGGTAATACGGCATATCGCGTTTGATGTCGCGGAACTGCCCGGCCTTAAATTTGTTCTCAACTGCATCAAATGTGACGTTGAATACAAAGCAATGGGCATGCAAATGCGGATCGGGCACGATACCACCTACCGGCCGGGCAGTCTGATGAATAAAGTCGGCCCACAGTAATTCACCCGTGATCCGGTCGTCATCCTGGCCGTTTTTGCGCACCCGTGTTTGGGCATCAGCCTCAAGGTCGCGCATAGTCTCTTGCACACTGTCTTCAAACGCGTTCAACAGATGATCATCAGCCGAAAGCGCATGGAGGATCGAGACGGATTTAGGACAGTGAAAATTGATGTCGTAGCCGACAGTACGGTTAGCCGTTTTACGCTGGGTGAGGGGTTCACCGCTTACTGGATTAATATGCTCACAGAGAGCATGAAACGTATTTTTGGTAGCGGGTCCGTTGATACCAAGGCGAGCGGCCATACGACCACTGAAACAGCCCGGACGTTCCTGGCCATTCAAGTAGTAATCGGCGCGTCGCAACGAGGAGTTGAAATACTCCCTAGCCTGCTTTGGCGAACTGCTTTGAACCATGCGTATCATGCATGATTTTATACAGTAGGAATCAGCACTAGGTGGTCAGCGGTTCAGTTTGTTAAGCATGGTTAGGGAAGACTAAGCTGGTGCCAAAAAACGTAACTTACTAATAGTCAGACTACTAATAATACCTGTCAGACATCTTCCCGAAGCTTAGTATGTGTGAAAAACAAAAAAGATGTACTAATCGATATTATAAATTATCTGTGTACTTATTTATGATCCAATAAATCTTTCTGAAGTGCGTAGTACCAATTAAACCTTTCATGCATTTTATCTTCAACCTTATCACTAATTTGGTCCTCTATAAGTGTCTGTCCCACCTCCATAGCCAAATCCTGTAATAATGCGCCTCCACCTGGTAGGAATGAACTAATTGCCACTCCAAGCCACTTGAATTTTTTCATCTTAGATTTCACTTCCAAGTCATGCAAAAAGACTTTATTCAGGTATTCAAGTAACCACTTTTCAGATATTTCGACATTGTTATTAATACAAAGCAACAATTCACCTCTAAGAGAGTTTACTGCTTTATCGTTTTTAATAAAGCGAACAACTTGTTCTATATTCTTCGGTTTCAATGATGGAACAACCACGTCGAATAGCGTTCTAACTCCTTTAATTAAGCTAGTATTATCTTCACCTGTTTGCTGCCATTGATAAGAATAAAGCTGCTCGTAATAAGCTTTGGAGTCATCCCAGTTTAGTATAGGACTATTTTTTTTACTCCTCAACAAATCATTTATCAACAATTGAGCTAATAACGGTTTGGCTATGTCTTTGATGTACTGTATTTCTTTAATAGAAAAAACTTTTTTATTAGACTCTATTAATTTTAGAAGTTCCGCATATTTGACAAAATTATCACTTTCCCCAATTTGATTTAAATAATTTACTATGGGAAAATAACTAGTATTTAAGAAAGTATTTTCCTGCGAGCCAAAGTTATTATGAAAATCTTGATATGAGTTTTTTATTTGTTTCCATTGTTCTCGCATTATCAAAAGCCATGGCATGTAATTATCAACTAAATGATCGACTTTTTTTAATAATTGCTTCTCATTCTGAGCAACCAGACTTTTTACATTAACAGTTTCAATTAGACCTTCTTCTTGTAGAAGAACCAGGGTTTTTGCCATTGGCAACAAAAACTTCTTTTCTTTCGATAGAACATAATTGAATGCCGCTTCGTCAATGTAATACTTTTCACCTATTAATAAAGATGTGTAGTCTAAGTCAAGCCCGTTGCTTAACTCGCTTGCTATTGGAAATATAGCATGGTCTGGCAGCTTAGAATTTATGAATGGGTTGTGCAACCCGAAAGTAGACAGATAAAATTCCATGATTATTCTTGAAGAAAGATAGGATTATTTCTCAAATCGCCTTTCCATTTACTATAATGTACTATTTTATTAACTCCGCTAGCTATATGATATGGAGGAACACATTTAGTTATGATAGCTCCAGAGCAAATATATGATTTTGGACCAACCTCAAACCCTCCTATGACTTGCGCACCAAATCCAATAAAGCAATCATCATTAATGGTAACAGAAGGTTCAGGAACTTCATGATGATCCCAAGACATTGTACTATCATTATGAGTGTGTACTAAATTCCCAAAAACCTTGCACCTATTTCCAATGATTCCTCGTTCTGGAATTACTCCACCGATAACACAGTCTTCACCAATTATAGCTTCACCTCCAACCATAGCTCTATAAATCAGCAGAGTATTTTTTCCAATAGATACGCTGCTAGACACTTTACAGAATGCATCTATCACAGTGTTTTCGCCTAATGTAACATTCTCTCCTATTATCGCATAAGGACCGATGTATAAACTTTTTGGTAATCTGACCATTGTATTGTCAAGAGTATGTTTTGACACTACACATCCTTGTAAAAATCTTAAAGGAACGCCAATTTTTGCACTTGGGTCAATAAAAAAACGGCCGTTGCTGCTCTTAATCATATATTAAGAAGTTACAATTTGTACAATTCTATGAAAGTTTTCTTGAGTGCGAGGAGAAATACCATCATCATCTCCTTTGTCAGTAAACCCGTGTTCCATATTGTGGAAAGAATGGAATTCTAGATTTTTACTCTTTTCGGAAATTTCTTTCGCGATGTCATAGCTAACCATTCCATCATTATCGCCGTGCATAATATGAATTTCATTTGACAACTTAAGTAAGTGGCTTTCAATATTGATTATTGTCATCTCTGCCACTATTCCCGAATGGATATAAAATGTTTCAGAAATCTTTATAGTTTCTCCATTAATTAGAGTACGCTCGAGGATATTATAAAAGACTTCTTTTCCCCACGGAGTTGTATGATCAATAAAAGTCTTTTGATAATCTAATACCGGAGCTAAAAGAAAAATTTTGTCAATTAATCCATCGCACAAACTGGCTAACTTTATACATGGAAATGCTCCAAAGCTAGAACCAAAAAGATCGACCCTACTAATACCTTTTTTCACTAACCATTTTAACGCAACAATAGAGTCTGTTATTTGCGAAGAAATAGTGAATTCTCTTGGCGAAGCTTGGCTTTCACCATGCCCTCTTAAATCTATCCTCAAAGTAGCAATATTTTTTTCACAAAAGCTTTCTGCCAAGCGAGAATAAAAGTTCAGATAGCCTATCTTATTCGATGACAATCCGTGAAGAAGTAATATGGCTCTCCCCGGAGTATCATATTCATCATTGAACGAATATATTGCCGGAATTGGCATTCCATCGTGTGCATGTAGGGAGACAATTTCTTCTTTATACATAGCAGTTTTGACTTATTTCAGATTTGTAATGTTTAACGAATTGTAAAATGTCATCAGGTGAGAAAGTTGATGTACATATAATAGCATGCTGAAGAACAGAAATAAACTCTAAATCTTTCGTTTTAGCTAGCAGATTCTCTAACCTATCCTTATAATTTTCATATATGTTATGCCAAAAAAATATTTCTTCATTGAAGATATCGCATCTGTTGGCTAATAGCTGTTTAAAACCGGTTATAACCACATCACCAAACTGCTCAAAAGCTATTCTGTTGTAATTTTTCCAAGGTTCATGTACAAGTTGATTCACAAAACCGCAAACATATATATTTATATTAGAGATTAAATTTGAAAATATAAAGCACCAGTCTTCATTATATAGATAGGGGAAAAATCCTGTAATTTTATCCATTTTAAAAAACAAGAAATTGCCTCCAATGGAAACTTTAGAAGGATGTTGATTGATAAATCTCTCTATATGATCGATTGTAGATACGTCTGGGTAATCTAGTACGTAATAACCAACCATATCAGCATAAGAACTCAAACATTTCATTGCTTTAATTATATCAAGCTCCGTAAAAACCATATCATCATCAATAAGGCCTATCACCTCATAGCCTTTTACTCTTGAATCCAATAACGCATAATTTCTTTTCAAAGGTAAATCATAATCATCCATAAAAGCCAGAGAAGGGTTTTTTGAAGATTTAATAGATTTCAGCCTTTCAAATGAAATTACACTCTCAACATTGGATACAATCCTAACATTGTTTGGACTAAAATTAATAATCCAATCAGGCACAAAGCCAGAAAAAATAATTACAATCTCATTCGCATATTTAGATACTTTTTCAACAACCTTTAACAGATTTTCTCTCAAACCTAATGAAGGTATATAAATAGCATCAAATTGATGCTCATTCTGGGCATCAAGCTGTACTTCGGAAAAATCTATTTTGAACGAGATAGAATCATTTATAACTGCATCATTAAATAATTCTCTTTTCATTTTGAGGTATTTTATAACGTTGACCTAAGTGAAAAATCTATTAGAAATATGGATTTCTGCTTATCCTATCACTCAGTTCTGCTACTTGGTAGTAAGGCTTTTTCAGAAACACTGTCGGCGGGTTACCACCAAGAAACGCGAAAATGTTGTCCGCTGAGCCACGCCGTACCTCATCCGGTGTGACCAGTGGCCGTTGATTACTGCTAGCATCCTGTACCCCACCGAATAGACCCTTTGTTGTGATCACATGCGACGATTGCCCAATTGAAGCACTCACATAGTTTGCCGTGAAATTGTCGTTGATCGTAAAAAACTGACGGATAGCTGTATTCGCGGTGAACGTCTCCCAATTATCCCCATACAATCCTTTCAACTGAATGAGCGACTGTAGGATCGGCCAAACCGTCACTTCAAACCCCGCATAGGTACTCAAAGCTGTCTCAATTTCAGGCAAATATCCCAAAGCTGCAAACTCATCAAGCAAAAATGTAACACGCTTATTCGGCTTGCGTACGACCGCTCGAAGTGTCGTTGTTACAATGAGCCGCAGCCATCGTGCATGGCTCTGTAATTTGTCGGCGGGTATGATGATGTAGAGAGACGTATCGCCATCGGAGAGGCTAGTTGGGTCATAACCAGAGCGAAGTGATTGTTGTAGTGCTGGGCTTTTCAGAAAGTCAGTTGCCTGCAACACCGAGGAGAGAATGCTGCCAAACGTCTCTTCACCCGCTTGCATCAGTTTGATAATCTCGTTGCCAGCATTACGCACGATCTCGCCGTTGACCGGATCGTCATTGAGCCGCATCCGCGCAATCAGCTCATCCCAGTCGTCACCCGCTAATCTTGCCCACCGCCACAAGGTGGTGAGGGTGCGATCATCGGCTTCTTGTGTGGTGACGATCTGCATGATCAGCCCGGTTACAATCGACCGTGCCGTATCGGTAAAGAACTTGTTCTTGTCACCGCGCTCAACGGGGACGAGCATTTCCGCGATCATGTGCGCATCATCGACCAGATGGATGCTGCTTGTATCGGCTAGGATGTCGAGTGGGTTATAGCTTGTAGCCTCACCAACGTTTTCTTCCAGCAATGCCCACGGATTGAGGATGACAACGTTTTGGCTGCTCTCGCGCTGATACCGCGCCGTGATGGCCGCGTTCTCGCCTTTGGGATCGATTACCACCCACGAGCCTTGATAGCCGCCAAGTCCCAGCAAATTCGGGATGATGAGGTTGGTGCCTTTACCGCCCCGTGTTCCAGCCACGGTTAGCATGTGGCCTTTGTCTTTGAAGACAAACCCGCCACCGATATACAGGCCTGGTCCAGTTCTATAAGCGTTCAATTCTTCTGGCCGTGCAAACCGCGCCGAACCAAACTTGTTGCCTTCGATCAGCGCGTTATTGATGCCAATCCGCCACCTCCGATAGGCTCCGAACACGACGAGCGAGAAGAACAGATTGAAGCCGAAAAAGATGAGAAAGAACTGCCCGCTCATGCCTAAAATCTTGGCAAACTGGAGCAGAGCGATAAAAAGACTAAACACAGCAACCCAAATCAGCAGGGCTCCCACCACCATCGCGAACTTGGTAATTGGGGTCAGGCTGGCAAAGGTCGGTGCGATACTCAGGCGACGCGTGAAGCGGTTATAGGCGCGGGTAAAGCCGAGCAACGCCCCAGCCAAAGTGATAGGGGTCAAGAACAACCCAACAGCCACCAACACCGCTTTATTAAACGCACTAGGGTTTGGCTCGCTGCGAAACAGTTCATCAATCTCACTGGATGTGACGCCAAACCATTTTCCGATGACGGATTGAGGGGACGCATCCGCCTGTTCAATCGGCTGCATGTGAATGAAAATTATGTCGTGGTGGATAGTCCCTAAAAGTAAAAAATCGATCCATGAACACGCTCACATGTATCCGCATCTTTACTAAGCGGTAACCTACACAAAATCAGCACATCATGTCGCACATACCGCCCAATTTCCTAACTTCGACCAACGGGTCCACGGCCAGATAAGCGAAGCCCTGCAAGACGTGGTTTGTAGCTACAAAAACTCCGTTTCTGCGCGTCCAAACCCTGCTTGTAAGGGAGACTATTTTCTCCCTTAACCCTCTTTTCATTGCCCCATTGCGTTTGCCTTAATTCCCCCACTAGCTTCCCCCTAGCGTATGGCACGACCGCACAAAGACAGTGACGATAAACGCGAACTGACCATTCGCATACGGGTGACGTTGGCCGAAAAAAAGCTGATCTGGCAACGCGCTCAGGAGAGTGGTCACACGCCGAGCGATTTTATGCGGCTCAAGACTATCGCCGGTCAGCCATCGCGCCGGGTGCCGACACCGGAGCGGGAGGTGTTGTTACACCTCATGGCCGAGCTGGGTAAAATCGGCAGCAACGTCAACCAGATTGCCCACGTCCTCAATCGGGACGGGCAGGGGCCATCCAGCGGGATTAATCCAGACAGCGTGACGCAGGCGATGGAGAGCGTCGATGCGTTGACCGCTCAACTACTGGCTCTCCTCACACATGGTCATTAGGGGCAACACACGGGGCAATGGTGGGCAATTGGCGGCTTATCTGCTCGGTCACGAACAGAACGACCGCGTTCAGATCCTGGAGGTCAATGGCCGGATGAACGCGAAAGCGTCGTACTTGCAGCAAACCTTGCAGACGATGTCGATGACAGCGGAGCTGACCAAAAGCCCCAAAGGCCTGTATCACGCACAGATCAATCCGGCCTACAGCGAAGACCGTAAGATGACCACCGAGGACTGGCTGACAGCCGCCGACATTTTAGGCGAACAGTTGAGGCTTGACGGGCAACGCCGTGTTTTGGTTCTCCACACCAAGAAAAACCGCACCCACGCCCATGTCGTGTTTGAACGCTACAATCACCAGACCGGGAAGGTCATCTCCAACAGCTTTAGCCGCCTGGCACAAGACCGCGCCCGCAAAGAAATGGAACGCGTGTTTGAACAGGCTCCAACCCCGCACCGCAACCAACACCGCCCCGAGCTTAAAGAGACATTGACCAAGCTGTGGCAGGACACCACAACCGCCCCTGATTTTATTCAAGCGGTTCACGGGCAGGGGTACTTACTGGCGGAAGGCGTACCCCGTCATCCGTTCATGGTGGTGGACGAGCAGGGCCGCTCTTTTGATCTGGTGCGGCAATTGAACGGGGTGCGGATCAAAGAGGTCCGGCAGCGGTTACGCGATGCCACGCTGATACCGGAGAAACGAGCTATCGAGATGATGCGGGAACGGCAGGAGAGCAGTAGTGATGCAGCGAACACACCACAGCAAAAAGCCGATCCAACGAGTGACCGTAAAAAGGAGCGTGTGATAGATGCAGACGACACGCCAGCCAATCAGCCGCCGCGTGAGCCAATGGATCGTCGTCATAAACTGATGGCGGACTTTATCCAAATGGGCCATGAGCAAACCACTGAACAGGTTCAAAACGATAGCCTTGAAAAGAAAAAAACGGTGGCCAGCGCGTTTCTCGCAATGAGCGACGAATTGACCAGCCAGCACAACGCCACAGTAGCGAAGGAAACGGCTAAACTGCCGACCACCCACGACACGAACTCAAGAGACAACACAATGCCATCAATCGAAGCGCATTCGGGGCAGGATGAGACGGAACGCGATGAAGAGGTGACAGATGATGAGCGGGAGACATTGCTAGACACAGAGGCTATCAATCACTATCGGCAAACGCTGACTGATTTCTTAAACGAGAGAGACGATCTCCTATCTCCAACTGATCCTGACAAAATCAATATCCAGCGGCAACGCGAGAAGGCAAAGCAATTCCTCGACAATCAAGAGGCATATGCATCTGCACCTAAAGAAGCGGATAGCCATCTACAGCGATTGATAGCTGAACAGAAAGAGGTGCGCGAACGGACCCGCCAACGCAGCCGGAAGCGAACCCGCTAAACAATTCACAAAATAGTATGCATGCATACTATCGAAAAACCTGTTATTTTCGCAGGCGATTACAACGGTCATTGTCTACAGCAGTGACCACCATAATCCGGCTCATCCGCGATGGCTTTGCTTGCGTGAAGTTTTACAGGATTGAGTGATTAGCCATAACAGGCTGGGAATGAACCAACATTAATCGACATGAACCAATTCACGCTGCCGAAACCCCAATTTCAAAATGTTGTACCATTGTTGTACCAACAAAAAAGGGAGTTACGATTTTTGATCGTAACTCCCTGATAATGAGGTGGTGATGGACGGAATCGAACCGCCGACACAAGGATTTTCAGTCCTTTGCTCTACCAACTGAGCTACATCACCGCGACGTCTGTGTTAAACGTGGGTGCAAAAGTAGGCGATAGAGGCTTGCTGTGCAAGCCATTGACCCGAAAAAAAGTTTTTCCCTGAACATCATAGCGGCCTCTGTGTTGACTATTAGCCGATTAACCTGCTAAAAAATATGAACATAATTCAACAAGTTTTATTCGCTGCGGCGCTTGTTGTGGCCGCTGTGGTCATCGCCCGCCGAATCAACTACATTACCGGAGCCATTAATCTGGGCCGACCCGAAGACCGCAGCGATAACCCCGGCGAACGCCTGAACCTGATGTTGCTCATCGCGTTTGGGCAGAAAAAGATGTTTACCAACGTAACGGTGGCCCTCATGCACCTGGTCATTTATGTTGGTTTCGTCATCATTAACCTCGAAATCCTGGAGATTATCATCGACGGGTTGCTGGGCACACACCGGGTGTTCGCGCCTTATATCGCTCCTGTTTATCCGGTGCTGATCGGCGTATTCGAGGTGCTGGCTTTTGGGGTGCTAACCGTCTGCATAATCTTTCTATGCCGTCGTTACCTCACGAAAGTAAGCCGCCTGCAACCAGAAAATCACGAAGAAATGCGCCCTCGCTGGCCCCGCCTCGATGCCACGCTCATTCTGGTCTTCGAAATCGTTCTTATGATTGCCTTCCTGACCTGGAACGCCTCCGATAGCGTACTCCGTGATCGGGGTGTAGGTCACTACGGCGAACTGAAGGGCATTGTTCCCGATTTTTTGATCAGTCAGTACCTGAAGCCGCTCTTCTCAGGCATGAGCGACGGTACATTGGTTGCCTACGAACGGTTTTCGTGGTGGTTCCACATCCTCGGTATATTGTTCTTCGCCGCCTACGTCACCTACTCGAAACACCTGCACATTGGCCTGGCTTTCCCGAATGTCTACTTCTCGGATCTGCAACCCAAAGGCGAGATGAAGAACATGCCAACGATCACCAAAGAGGTGCAACTGGCGCTTGGTATCGAACCAACCGTGGTGGACGATGCGGCTGGTCATGCGGCGCAGGCGAATGAAAATGGTGAACAGCCGTCTGACCTGGGCAAATTCGGGGCGAAGGACGTACCTGACCTATCGTGGGTCGATATTATGGGCGCGTTCTCCTGCACCCAGTGTGGCCGTTGTACCGCCGCCTGTCCCGCCAACATAACGGGCAAAAAATTGTCGCCCCGCAAGATCATGATGGATACCCGCTGGCGGGCCGAAGAGATCATGACTGGCAAGCAGAAAAATGGGGCCGACTATACCGACGAAAAAGCACTCCTGGGCGATTACACAACGGTGGAAGAGATCAACGCCTGCACCACCTGTCAGGCCTGCGTTAATGCGTGCCCCGTCAATATCAACCCGCTCAATATCATCCTGCAAATGCGGCGCTACAAAGTAATGGAAGATGCACAGGCCCCGGCCTCCTGGAACGCTATGTTCAGTAACGTGGAAAACAACCAGGCCCCCTGGAAATTCTCACCAAGCGACCGTTTCAACTGGGCCGACGAAATCAACACAAAATAGTCTTCTGTTTACCGTCTACAGTCTTCTGTTGCGCTGCATATCGGCCAGTATAGTGATGTAGCAACGCAACAGAAGACGGCAAACAGCAAACAGTAAACTCAAAAAACTATGTCCGAAAAAACAGTCACCGTACCCACCATGGCCGATATGATGGCCGCTGGCGACGAACCCGAAATCCTGTTCTGGGTGGGTTGCGCCGGTTCATTCGATGATCGGTATAAGCGCGTCACCCTCGCTTTTGTCCGAATTCTGAACCACGTTGGTATCAAATTCGCCGTTTTGGGGCCTGAAGAATCCTGCACGGGCGATCCGGCACGGCGGGCGGGCAACGAATTCCTGTTTCAAATGCAGGCCGTCAGCAATATTCAGGTGCTGAACGGCTATAACGTGAAAAAGATTGTAACGGCTTGCCCGCACTGTTTCAACACGCTCAAGAATGAGTACCCTGACCTCGGTGGTAACTACGAAGTCATTCACCACTCGCAGTTTTTGCAGCAGCTCATCAACGAAGGCCGCGTGAAAGTGGCCGACGGTCAGGCGTTCAAAGGCCGTAAAATCACCTTTCACGATTCATGCTACCTGGGGCGGGCCAATAAGATCTACGAAGCGCCCCGCGAGGTACTAGCGTCACTCGACGCTGATTTGGTGGAAATGAAACGGGTAAAAGCCAATGGCCTCTGTTGTGGCGCGGGTGGTGCTCAATATTTTAAAGAGCCCGAACCCGGCAAGAAAGACGTAAACGTTGAACGTGCCCAGGAAGCCCTGGCCACCGGCGCCGATACCATCGCAGTAGCCTGTCCGTTCTGCATGACCATGATGAGCGACGGCGTGAAAAACCAGAACCGCGAAGACACCGTTAAGGTCTATGATATCTCGGAACTGATCGCGCAGGGGCAGGGGTTGTAGAAACCAGTAGCCATTCATTGGAACAACTAACGACAATCAATGACAGCGAAGTGCAACGACGCAGAGCAAATGGCCTTTTTCTTATGTATATCTCTTTTGACCAACTGACGCCGGACGCCCGCCTTTGGGTGTATCAGGCCAACCGGGCGCTCACTGCCAGTGAAGCCACAGCCATTGAAACAGCGCTACAACCTGCATTAACTAACTGGGCAGCGCATGGGCAACCGCTACTGGCTTCGGCACGGGTGGTCGATGGCCGGTTCCTGCTCCTGGCGGTTGATGAAGGCGTAGGGCTTCCCAGCGGTTGTTCCATCGACTCATCGGTGCATACTGTTCAGGAAATTGGCCAGTCGTTCGCTATTGATTTCATGGATCGGTCGGTAACGTACCTGGATGCTGACCATGCCGTACAAAGTCTGCCGTTGGGCAGTTTGAAAGCTGCTTTTATTGACGGTACACTCACACCTGAAACAATCGTTTTCAACACCCTGGCCAAAACAAAAGCCGAGTATCTGGCCAACTGGCACGTACCAGCCGCCCACACGTGGCTGAAACGATATATCAAACCAGTGACGGCGTAATTACCGCATGAAAAACCCATTTTTCTACATCCTGCTGGCGGTGCTCGTTCTGCTCGACGGCTGGCTGATGGCACACCCAAACCTTATTGGTCGGGCCGGTGTTTTCTTTTACGATTACAATTACCTGAAAACCTTCCCGCGCGCGTTGGGGACTGTGGCGGCCGTGGTCGGCCTTGTCCTGTTACTAACAAGTCTGGTCCGTCGAATTGGTAAAGTTGTTTCGGTTGTGTTACTGGCCATATTGCTGGCGGCTGGCGGCTACTGGCTCTTTACCAGCGCCATTCAGTTCAATACTGGTGTTTATAAGCTGACAGGCGCGGGCTTTCGGGCTGGGGCTGTTCTGCTTCCAGGATTACTCGTGCTGGTGGTTGGGCAGGCCTTGTATGACCGAATTTCTCAACGATCATGAACACGCCTCTTTTTTCCCTCCAAGGGCAGCGTGCCCTCGTTACCGGCGCCACCAAAGGCATTGGCGAAGCCATTGTGAAGCAGTTTCTGCAACTTGGAGCCGCAGTGTTTGTGGTGGCCCGTGACAATGACCTGCTTCAGCAACAACTCACAGATTACCGGCAACAAGGGTATATCGTCGAGGGACTAGCCGTTGACCTAAGCCAGCCTGATTCAGCCAAAACGCTGGCCGATGCCGTAAAAGAAACGTGGGGTAGCGTCGGCATCTTAGTCAATAACGTAGGCACGAATGTTCGTAAACCTACCGCCGACTACGCCGCCGACGAGTATGATCACGTCCTGAATACGAACATACGTTCGGCCTATGAACTTACTCAGGCGGTGTACCCTCTCCTGAAAGCAACTGGCCAGAGCAGTATCGTTTTTGTCTCGTCGGTTTCGGGGTTGACCCACACCAGCAGTGGGTCGTTATACGGCATGTCGAAGGCCGCAATGAATCAGTTGACGCGCAACCTGGCTGTTGAATGGGCGCAGGATGGCATTCGGGTCAATGCAGTGGCACCCTGGTATATCCGTACGCCACTGGCCGCCCCCGTTCTCGAAAATCCCGAAAAACTACAGGCAATCGTAACCCGTACCCCTATGAACCGTGTTGGCGAACCAGAAGAAGTAGCCTCGGCCGTATCGTTTCTGAGTATGCCAGCCGCCAGCTACATTACTGGGCAGGTGCTCGCTATCGATGGCGGCCTGCTGGCCAATGGATACTGAAAAGAGTGTACAGTTTACTGTTGCTCCGCTAAACCAAAGTTATGTACAGTAGCGGAGCAACAGTGAACTGTAAACTCCTTCTATTTCGACGTGGCCATCACCATTTTGATGTTCAGCTTGGCGCCGGTCTGGAGTACATCGACCAAATCCTGAACGCTCAGCGTCTTATCGAAACGAACCACGATGGTGGGTTCGTCGATACCCGCCATGATCGTTTTCAATTCTTCTTCCAGATCGGCTGTTGCAACAGGTTGTTTGTCAATAAAATATTGCTTTTCAGCGTCGACAGACAGGGTCACCTGCTTCTTGCTCAACTGCTGCGAGGCAGCGGCTTTGGGCAACAGCAGCTTGATCACATTCGGGTTGGCTACTGTTGAGATAATCAGGAAGAATAGCAACAGGAAGAACATAATGTCGTTCAACGACGACGTAGCTACTTCTGCGGCAAATTTTCGTTTTCGGCGAAGCTTCATGGGGAAGACGTTTACTGTTTTCAGTTTACTGTCGTCTGTTGCTTCGCTAGCTTGCCTAACTGTGGCTTAGCAGCGCAACAGAAAACAGAAGACAGTAAACTGAAAACTTTTTATCGTACTCGGGCGGTTTCGGTAGGTTTCTGGAGCACTTCCATGAATTCAAAGGCGTTCATCTCCAGTTTGAGCGTGAAGCGTTCAATGGCCATGTTGAGCAGGTGATAACCCGTGTAGGCAATCACCCCAACGATCAGCCCCGAACCCGACGTGATCATTTTCTCGTACAGACCGCCAGCGATGATCCCCACGCTGATATTATCGGATAGCGAGATGTCATAGAAGATACGGATGATCCCGGAGATGGTTCCGATGAAACCAAGCATAGGCGCAATACCGGCAATGACACCCAGGTAACCCAGGTTCCGCTCCATCCGCGACAGTTCGATCTGCCCAACGGTTTCAATGGTGCCTTCAATTTCTTTGTTTGAGGCTACCCCCACGCGGCCTACTGCTTTCTCGAACACGCGCCCAATGGCCGTCCGCTGGTTCTTGCAGAATGATTCTGCCGACTTTACGTTGCCCTGGAGCAGCATATCTTTTACGTTGTCGACAAAGCCGGGATCCACTTTTCCTTGTTTGGCAATAAGCAACCACCGTTCAACAATCAGGTAGAGCGAGGCAAACAGAAGAAAGGCAATGGGTACCATCACCCACCCGCCTTTGGCCACGAGGTCGAACAGGCCGAGCGTTTGTGTATTGGCGGCCGCCCCGTTGAGTGCATTGGCGGTGGTATCGGCCACAGCCGATGCGGAAGGAACCTGAAGCAGAATGGTCATAGACAGGATATAACGAAAAAAGTTGATCGTCGCAACGTTCAGCATTCACAACGTGCAAGGCCGTGCGAATCGTATGCCAAAGATAACAAAGCCCGCTACGGATTGCCGGTTCCGGTAGATAATAGAACCGATAGGTACGCCGATATGACGATCAACGACCGCCGCCTACCTTTGCAGGTATGACGCTCTCCGCCCTTTTTCGGACCAATCGAGTTTTTTTCATAACCTACCTGCTGCTGATAGTGACGGTTGGCACCTTGATGTTGCTTTACACGAAAGAACAGCTTATCCGGTTCGTTAACGAGCAGAATACCCCCTTGGGCGACCAGCTGTTTCCCTACCTAACGTACCTGGGCGATGGGGGCTTTGTGATCGTCATTGGCGTGTTGGTCCTGGTAGTACATCGCCACGCGGGGTGGCTGGTCTTGGCAAGTTTCGCCGTCTCTGGCCTGATCAGCCTGTTTTTAAAGCTGGTCGTTTTTCCCGAACGGCTGCGACCCGTTCGGTATTTCGAGCATTCGAACTGGGCGTATCACCTGATAAAAGACCTGCACATTAACGAGTACAACAGTTTCCCATCGGGACATACCACGTCAGCCTTTGCCCTGTTCAGTATGCTTGTCTTTCTGTGGCGACGCAAAGGCTGGGGCTGGCTGGGTACGTTACTGGCTGCCATTGCGGGCTATTCGCGGGTCTATTTGTTTCAGCACTTTGTAGAAGATGCCTTTGCAGGTGCCTTGCTGGGTACGTTGACCACAGTCGGTCTGGTGTATTATTACCAGCGACGATTTGGCCCGCTGCCAGAGATAGGTTGATGCATGCCGGCTACTTACGGGTCGACGTTGAATGATTCATAGACATAGGTTGAGGAGAGGGTGAAGATTTTAGCAGATTATGGGTATACAGGTTTATACGACAGCATTTTTAACTAATATGGCTCTCGGTATAAATGCGTACCTAACTAACCCATCCTATGTGCTATAGATTTTTACTCATTGGCTTACTTCTGATAATCGATTGTAGACTTACCACAGCCCAAACTCCCTTACCGTCAGTAAAGTATGACTCTGTAGGGGCCTTCGTGCGAAAAATTAAAGTGCTTACCCAGCAGACCGCTTTTCTACGAAATCAGGTACGTCTGCTCGCCACCGATAACCAACGCCAGCTCACCGTACTGACGGGGTTGCAGCGCACCCTGTTGATGCGGACCGACAGCATAGCCAAACAGCAGGCAGTCATTGGTACACTGACCAGCCAGATCACCCAGTTGACAGCGAATTACCAGGCATCGCAGGCGAGTCTGGCCGAACAAACGGCTGCCCTGAAAGCGGCCAACATACAGATTGCCCAGCTGGAATACGACAAGAAAAACCTGGTCGACAAGCAAATCGTCAGGATCTACAATTTCTCGGCCGACGATGTTCGGAAGCAGTTTATCCAAAGTTTGTCGGCACCCGAATCAGGTTTTCAGTACGATGATGGGCTGATCAACGACGAGATCAAGATTACGCGCAACTTTGATGACCAGGCCGAAGCCTGGTGGGTATTTGACAAGACGCTCGATACCGTACTGGAGCTGATCGTTCGTATCAAGCCACACCGCTACGATCCGCAGAGAGCGCTTGTTTACGGTACAGCGCGGGTGCTTCAGAAGACCCGTTACAGCAACAAACCGTTCGATGAGCAGCGCGACCGGGAGAAGATTGCCCTCTACAGTGAAAAGACCATCCGGCTACTGGAAGGGAAGCTGAGTGGTACCTCCGATAAGTAATCGTTTGCCCGCGTTGTGATTGGGCTACGTTGTCAGTAATCTCCCACCCATAGTTCATGAAAAAACAGCCCACGTATCCAGCCATTGCTGGCCCCCTATTCCTGTGTTTGCGCCGCAGGTGGAGCTTCCTTCTTTTGCTTATTCTCATGAGTGGAACGGCTCACGCGCAACAACCTACGCTTGTTACGGGCCGTGTCACCCGGGCCTCGAACGGCGAACCACTCGTTGGCGCATCGGTACTTATTAAAGGAACCACCCGAGGAACGATTACCGATCAATTTGGCCGGTACCAAATCAGTATCAACCGACCCGTGGAGTTGATTGGCCGATTTATTGGCTTTCAGGATGTAATTCAGCTGGCATTCCCTAAAGACAGCCGATCGGTCACGGTTGATTTTCGGCTTGTGAGTAACGATATGCAGCTCCGCGACGCCATTGTCAGCGCCAACCGGGTCGATGAATATTTACAGAAAGTACCCGTGGCCGCGTCGGTTATTTCGCACCGTGACCTGGAGCGGCGCAGCACCTACAATACGCTCGAAGCCCTGAACAACGTACCCAACCTGATCACCGATTCGTGGCTCAATTCGCAGGTCTCGTTTTCGATCCGGGGCCTGTCGACCGTCTTCGACAACGTGGGTTTTGAATCGACCGTAGCGCTCTATATCGACGACGCCTACTTTTCGCGCAGCTTTGCCTTCAACTCAACCCTTATGGACATTGAACGCATCGATGTGTTGCGAGGCCCTCAGGGGACGCTGTTTGGCAAAAACACGGTGGGCGGGGTTATTCATGTGGTCTCCGAAAAACCGGAATTCGCCAACAACGGGCAAGTGGAGCTTAGTTATGGGAACTACAACTTCTTCCAGGCGCGGGCTAAAGTCAATCGTGAACTGATCAAAAATAAACTGGCCGTGCGGTTAACGGGGGCCTATACCCGACGTGATGGCTACATTACCGATAAACTACCGGGTATTGAGGCCGTTAACAAAACCGATTTTTATGGTTTTCGCGCCTCCGCTTTGTATACCCCAAACCCCTCGACAACTATCACGCTACGTGGTTACTACGGCCAGGACGATAATGCCGAAAATACATTCGTCTACGCCAGCAAACCCGATGACGATCCCGTTGGTGTGGCCGCCGATGAAGGCCTGACTACCCGGCAGAACGTACCCAACACCTTTACCAGACAGCAATATGGCACCGTGGCCAAAGGAGAGGTCAAACTGGGCCGCCATACGCTGACCTCCATTACGACCTTCAACAAATCGGCAGATACGTATTTTGGCGATAATGATGTGTCTTCGGCCAATGTCTCGCTGTGGGGACGTACCCAGAAGCTCCAGAATATCAGTCAGGAAGTGCGCCTGCATTCGCCGCGCGACGAACCGTTTTCGTACATCGGCGGACTTTATTTTTTGAGCGAGCAGATCAGCGCCACGGATACGTTCTCGCTACAAAAGGATTTCTTGCCCGTCGCAGAAGCTATTCTGGAGAAACCCGTTCCCAACAGGGCTCTTTTCACCAGCGAGGGGTACACCACCAACAGCACAATCCATGCGCGTAGCCTGGCTGCTTTTGCCTCTGCCAGTTATGAGCTCAACAAAAAGCTGCGCCTCAATGGCGGCCTGCGTTTCACTGCCGAACAACGCAGCCTAACGTACTGGCAGCACCTGACCAATCAGTTCTATAATGGCCTTCCTTTCGGCCTGATCGATATTTACGCCGTGAATGTAGGCGAGAAAGCCGCGCCCGTCGACCGCAACGCCGACAACAATGTACTGACCTACAACATTGGACTCGACTACCGCTTCACGCCCTACATGATGGGTTACGCCAGCTACGTGCGGGGATTTAAAGGGGCCGGGTTCAACACCTCTGTCACCACTGACCCCAACGGAACCGGTTTGGTTTTCAAACCCGAATACGTGAACAGCTATGAACTGGGCCTTAAGTTGAAACCCAGCGAACGTACCCGCTTCAACGCGGCCATGTTCTATACCGATTACCTGAATAAACAGGAACTGCTGGATCAGGGAACACGGGTGCGGGTAGCCAATGCGCCCAAAACGCAGGGCTGGGGCGCAGAAACGGAATTCTCGGGCATCCTCAAGAATTTCCGGGCCGACGTGTCGATGGGCTACCTGCACCTGCGGTATATCGACTTCCCTTTCGGTACCGATGACCTCGGCAATCCGGTTAATTATGCTGGCAACCAACTGCTGAAAGCACCCAACTTTACCCTCTCTGTTGCCCCCGAATACACCTTCTCGCTCACCGACCAGCTACGGCTGTTCCTGGGTACAACCCTTACCCACACAGGTAAAGCCTTCAACGACATCGCCAACTCCGAACTCATTGCCCGGCAGGCGGCCACGATTGTCAATGGCCGGGTGTCACTGGCGCCCCGACATGGGAAATGGAGTATTGCGCTCTGGGGCAAGAACCTGACAAATCAACTGTTCATCCAGCACGGCTGGGAATATGACTGGGGCAATCAGGTAGCCTGGAGCCGCCCACGCTATCTGGGCGTTGAACTGTACCTCAACTTCTTGTAGGCCGTAAACTGCTTCTCGTTAAGCAAAACATACGCTTAATCAATTAGCGCGCTATCGGTAGCCAGTTTTCTATTATTTGCGGCCTCAACCAACTCCGCGTGATAGACACACTATGAGACAAATTTTATTAACATTCAGCTTATTGCTGGCCGTTGTAGTCGGTGCCAAAAGCCAGGACGTGCTGACCAATCAGGACATTATTTCGATGAACATTGCCAAAGTAGGTACGTCGCTCATTCAGGCTAAGATCAGTGGCAGCAAAGCCAATTTCGACCTGTCGCCAAAAGGCCTGATCGAACTTGAAAACGGCAAAATTTCAGACGGTATCGTGAAGGCGATGATGGCTAAAACTACGATGACCGATGTGATGACCAATGAAGACGTAATCACATTGAACAATGCGAAAGTCTCGAAATCGATCATTACCGAGAAGATCCGGCGGGGTAAGAACAACTTCAACACGTCGGTAGAAGGAATGATCGCCCTGCGGGGGGCCAAAATCTCCGATTCGCTGATCAAAGAGATGATGGCGGCGCCCAAGAAATAATCGCTCTACAGCGTGGTAACCCAAAAACGCAGTGGCGCTGGCTACTGCGTTTTTGGTTTCTATACAGGTATACTCTATAAAACTAGCGGAATTGTACAATAAAAGGAGCCAATAGCTCTGAATGCTCGCAGGCGCATTATTATATTGTAAATATCTGTTTTACAGCATAAATTTTCGTACCTTTGCGGGAAAATTGCCTGTGTCATTTTCGACAGCATGCTAAGGCGAACAGGATTTTAGTCGTAAACCCGGCAAGATCAAAAACAACGCTCGCTCTCTGAATTCTTGCCGGAAAAAACACGTTTCAAACTTTGTATGCAATCCATCCGCAATATTGCGATTATCGCCCACGTTGACCACGGCAAAACTACGCTGGTCGACAAGATTATTCACGCGTCGAAACTCTTCCGCGAGAACCAGGAATTCCAGGACCTGATTCTAGACAGCAACGACCTGGAACGTGAGCGTGGCATCACCATTGTATCGAAAAACGTATCGGTCCGCTACAAAGACGTTAAAATTAACATCATCGATACCCCTGGTCACAGCGACTTCGGCGGTGAAGTGGAGCGCGTCCTGAAAATGGCCGATGGCGTTTGTCTGCTCGTCGATGCTTTTGAAGGGGCCATGCCGCAAACACGCTTTGTTCTTAGCAAAGCCCTATCGCTTGGTCTGAAGCCAATCGTGATCGTTAACAAGGTCGACAAAGAGAACTGCCGCCCCGACGAAGTGCACGAACAGGTGTTCGACCTGATGTTCAACCTCGGCGCTACCGAAGATCAGCTTGACTTCCCGACCGTTTATGGGTCGTCGAAACAAGGCTGGATGGGGCCGGACTGGAAAACGCCAACTCAGGATATCACGTACCTGCTCGACACGATCGTTGCCACCATTCCGGAATCACCAATCAACGAAGGCGCCCCACAAATGCAGATCACGTCGCTCGACTATTCAGCGTTCGTAGGTCGGATCGCCATTGGCCGGGTACACCGCGGTACGCTGAAAGAAGGGGCCAATATGGCGCTGGTGAAGTCAGACGGAACGGTGAAAAAAGTAAAGATCAAAGAACTCCAGACGTTCGAAGGTCTTGGCAAACAGAAGGTAACTGAAGTGCAGTGTGGCGATATCTGCGCCATCACGGGGCTGGAAGACTTTGAAATCGGTGATACCATCACTGATGCCGAAAACCCAGAGGCCTTGTCACGTATCTCGGTCGACGAGCCAACGATGAATATGTTGTTCACGATCAACAACTCGCCTTTCTTCGGTAAAGAAGGCAAGTTCGTTACGTCGCGTCACCTGCGCGATCGGCTCTACAAAGAGATCGAGAAAAACCTGGCGTTGCGTGTAGAAGCAACCGACAGCGAAGACCGCTTCCTGGTGTTCGGCCGGGGTATTCTTCACTTGTCGGTACTGATTGAAACCATGCGTCGCGAAGGGTACGAACTGCAGGTTGGTCAGCCACAGGTGTTGTATAAAGAAGACGAGAATGGCCAGAAACTGGAGCCGATCGAAACCCTCGTTGTCGACGTACCTGAAGAGACGGCCGGTAAAGTAATTGAGCTGGCTACGCAGCGGAAAGGCGAGTTGCTGATCATGGAACCGAAAGGCGACCTGCAGCACCTTGAGTTCGATATTCCATCGCGTGGCTTGATCGGCCTGCGCTCGAACGTACTGACCGCTACGTACGGTGAAGCCGTAATGGCCCACCGGTTCAAAGAATATCAGCCATTCAAAGGCCCTATCCAGGAGCGGATCAATGGTTCACTGATCTCGATGACCTCAGGTGTATCAACGGCCTACTCGATTGATAAGCTTCAGGATCGCGGCGTGTTCTTTATCGATCCAGGTGAGGAAATTTATGCCGGTCAGGTAATTGGTGAGCACAACCGCCAGAACGACATCGTCGTGAACGTTCAGACAGCCAAACAGCTGACCAACATGCGGGCATCCGGTTCGGACAACAACGTTCGGATTGTGCCGAAGATCACCTTCTCGCTGGAAGAATCGATGGAATACATCCAGAAAGATGAATACCTGGAAGTAACGCCCAAGTCGATGCGTATCCGCAAGATTTTCCTCGACGAAAACGAGCGGAAACGCAACGCCAACAAGTTCGCCATGGCGTAAGCCTTTGAAGGGAGTAAAGGAGGAAGGGGAGAAAGGAGGAAAGGAAGTTTCGCAAGCGTAACTGCTCGTGCGAAAGCAACCCTTTCCTCCTTTCTCCCCTTCCTCCTTTACTCCCTTTCCTCCCTTATCTAAAAGCTCACTCCCAGCCGCACCGCCAGCCGGTTATACACCCGGCTTTCGTCGCGGCGAATATCATTCCATTGCAACGGCTTTGTTGAGTCAACAGGTTGGCGTTTATAGCTGACCGATAGCACAAATGCGCCTTTATCTGGTTTGCCCAACCGGAGCCCAATACCAGGATTCAGCATTAGCCCGCCCCGCGTAAGGTCATAACCCGTGCTCGATTTGTTGAGCCAGGTGAGGCCATATCCCGCATCGAAAGAGGCAAACACATTCACGTTTTTGTCATTGGGTTGTGCCAGATCGTACCGTATCCCCGCCCCCACGGGCAGCAGCAGGGCATTCGTGTACCAGTCTATGCCAACGACTCCCCCAACCGCCAGCCGGGGACGTAGCTGCACACCATTGAACGTCTGGAGCGTCAGGCTAAGTTTATTTTCTACCGTTTCGGCCCCCGATCCAACCTGTGTCGGATAGGTCACCCGGCCAAAAAGGCCACCCACTTCAGTGTAGTTCACAAAGGGATAAACGCGTTTTGTCAGCGGCAGCTCTGCGCCCGATAACTGCGCGTGGGTACGTTGGCTGTAGCTCATCAGCAGCAGGAGCAGCCAGCAAAGTATATAGTATGGTTTCATAGTAAAGTCTCAGCGCGAAGCAGTGTACTAGCACAACCTACGTCAGGTCTGGGCGGCTAACGGGAATCTTGCTAAGCAAACGCAGGCGGCTCGGATTGGTGTAATCGAACTGATAGAATCCGTCTTTCCCAATCAGTAACAGCGTTTTTTGACCCGATACGCCACCCATCGGAATAACATCGTAGGCTTGCAGGTCTTCCATATACTGCTGCAGATTTTTGTCGACCTGCAGGGGATCGCTCACGTTGAACGATTTCAGGCCGTAGGCTCCTTCGCAGATGAACAGGTTAGGAAAATCAACGCCAAGGCCGTGCGGATTGCGCATCGGGTAACTTTTCAACAGCTTGGGACTGGTCAGGTTGGTGATATCGATCACGTCCAGCTGGTTGGTGAAGCCACCGCAGGTATTGCCGGAGCGCAGCGTCACGTAGGCCGTGTTATCAGTCACCACAACGGGGTCGCACACGCGGGCATGTTGGAAAACAGACAGCTGCTTCGGCTTGGCAGGGTCCACGTTGTCATAAATAAGCATACCCGACTGCGAACCGATAAAGAGTTTGTCTTTATACGGAAAAATGGTTTCGATGCCCCAGCCCATATTCACCGTGTTGCTCAACGACGGTTTCGATGGTTGCTGCACGTTGAACAACTTCATGTCTGACGATGACACCGCGTAGAGGTATTTATCGTACAACGTGAACCGGGCCATTGACCCACCCGTACCACTGGTGCCTGTGCTGGGTGAAGCCGATTTTGTATCGGCGCTGGCGAACGAGGAAAAGCTCATCCAGATGGGTGTAGCCGAAGGGGTGGCTTCGCAGTTCGTTTTAACGGTTTGCTTTACGTAGTCGACGCGCTGATCCTGAATAACATCATTCCCGTTGGCCGGATAGTAATACCACCAGCCGCCATCAAATTGCCCCTGTGAGAAAACGTTCTGGGTGCGGGCTACTTCATGAATATCGGTCAGGTTACTGATATCGAATGTCACCAGGTCCATGTAGCTATCAGCGTACAGGAAGTTATCCCGAATGGCTATATCGCCGTTGCCGGGGATACTAATGAACAACAGTGATTTCGGATCAGACGGGTTGCGGTTGTCGATGACATGAATGCCCTGTTTCAATTCATTGATGAACAGGTAACCATCTTTCGTGTAGATCTTACCAGGGTTTACCAGCCCTCGCGCTCTATCGACCCCGACACCCAGACGTACCTGGTTTGGGGTGAGCATGACCGGTGTAAATTGCCTGAACACACGCGTCTCGGTGCATTGATCGGTGCAGGCCGAATCGATCCAGATGAAGGGGGCCAGCAGCAGGAAGTAAAGTAGTCTTTTCATAAAGTCAATGTGTTAAGGAATGTTAACAGCTAGACCCCTCTCATTTTCATAGGGTTGCAAGCAGCACAAAAAAAATCGCCCGGCAGCAAAACCACCGGGCGATCGAGTCCTACACAAAATATCTGAATGGCTACTTCTGAAAAACTATTGTCGTTTATACACCAGTTTGCCGGGTGCTGTGCCGCCGTAGCTCAACTCTAATTGCCTGGCTCCAACTACGTCAGCCTTAGTCACGGCTGCCAGATGGGTCAGGTAATCGGTTTCGAACTGCATGGCGGCGGCTGGCCCAGCTACTTTGGTTGAGCCAAGGCCACTCACCGAGCCGGTACCGGTTGGCCCCGATTCGATAGAGGGTCGCTGACTGAAGGCGGCTTGGCCAAAATACGTATTCACCGGTGCCTGGCCCGTAAATTGAACAGCATAATGCTCAATGAAGGCAGGGCCAGCGTCGCTGATACGCAACGTAACGGTATAAGCAGAGGCGGGTTCGGCCAGTATCCAGTCGCCCGTGATCGCCTCTGCACTACCCGCCGGAACAGGCGTAACCGCCGTTTCGTTGGGCGAACAACCCGATACGAATGCGAATAGCGACAGCACTATGCACGCGATCCACTGGTTTGTCTTGCTGTTCATACACGTCATTAGAAATGCCGGTCCACGCTGAAGCTCAGACCAACCTGTTGTGGTTGGGCCTGTACACTAACGTCATTAGTGGTCAGCGATTGCAGGCTTTGCTGGTACATACCAGCTACCGAAGCCGACCACAGATTGTCGGGGCGATAGCGTAGCCGCATACCCGCCGTACCCGCCAGCGTCACGGGCCGATAGACGCCGTCGCCGGGTTTGATCGTGATGGTTTCGGCCACCGTATTTTTCACGAACCAGTTCGATACCATCCCGGTCAGCAGAGCCAGGCCAAACTTGCGGCGAGGCCGTAGCTCATACCCCACCTGCACCGGCACCTGCACAAACTGATAGGTGTTGCTGACTACCTGTTGCTGACTGGCGGTGTAGTTACTCGACTGGTTGGCTACGTAATCGTACTGCTTGTCGGCCGCATAATTCGCCGTGGCTAACGACTGGTTCGATAGCCGGGTTACCAGATCTGCGTAGAGGTTATCGGTATTCGCTGCTTTGAGATTCGACGTTACCGAAGCAATACGCACCGGGCTCTGAATGTCATTCTGCCCCCGCAAATACCCCACTCCCGACTCGATCGACCAGTGTTCGCCCAGCGGAACCCCAACCCCAGCCTGAAAAGCAACGGCGTGACCAACCTGACTCTGTAGCACTGGTGTTGATGCAACCGAGCCGGCAAGACTGGCAAAACGCTGCGACGCACTGGCCACCGGACTGAACGCCGACCGCACAGCAACCGCTGGGTTGAAACTTAATGCCGTCACGCCTGCCGACAGCCAGGGGCGTTGTGTCCGTTTGTTCGAAGCAGGCGTCATCGGTTCAGCCGTCGGTTTGTTTGTACTGGCTGGCTGGGTACGTGCTGCCAGCGACTGGCTGGCTAGTGGCGCACCGGTCATGGCCACCTGCTTGGGAAGCTCTTCGCTCATCGACGTAACCGACCGATCCTGCCCCAGTGAAGAAGCGCGTGATCCAGGGGTCGAACCACCAGTTGGCATCTCGCTAAACGAAGATGAAGCTGGCGTATTCAATGATTGGCCACTACCGCTGAACGATTGCATCGTCATAGAGTGTGTGACAACAGAGCGTGACATAATGGCTGGTTGACCGTCGCCCATTTTTGCCCGGAAAGTCTGATCTTGTTTCAGCCGTACGGTAGACGAGAGCGTCGTTTCAGAGAAAACCAGCGTCCCGTTTATCGTTTCGGTCTGGCCAAGGTTCGGGTCAACCAGTTGGTTAGCTGCCGCTTGTGACAAGCCGGATTGGTCGGCTGATCGAGCTGCGGCAGGCAACGTACCTGGTGCCAAGGCCGAGGTTGCCCGTGTGCTGGCCATATGCATGGCCATAGCTGGTTTTGCGGTAGGTCCGGCAAATCCATACCGGGTACGTCCGTGAGCTGTAGCTCTGTAGCGGGCGTCCTGGGTACGTTCCATCTGTTGCGCCAGGATGGGCGCATCGGCCAGGCGAGGGACTGGCTGGCTATGCACCTTTGTTGCCTCTGCCATCGGTGCAGCCGCTTCGGCCCGAGCTAAGGCAGACCGGTCTGATTTTGATTTGGTTGCTGTGTGCGCCACGACGGCATCGGGCCGGATGGCATCTTCCCGGTGCCAGGCCCACCAGCCCAGCGCTGTCAATAGCAACGACGCGGCGATACCGGCGGCCCACCGCCCAAACAGCATCGATTGCCGCCCCTGCCGGTGTTGCCAGAGCGGAAGAATACCGTCCGATTCGTCGAGGTCGAGCTGCCGCTCCACACCTTCCCAAACACGGGGAGGGGGCGTGTCGAAGGCATCGTCAAAAGCCCGCTGCCAGTACGGGTCGGGCGTGCCGCCTGGTTGCGGAAAAAGATCGTCAGAACGATTCATTGCGAATAGACTGGTCGTCCGTTAATTTTTGTTGTAACAGGCCTCTGGCCCGGAAAAACTGTGATTTCGATGTCCCCTCCGAAATACCGAGCAATTCGGCAATTTCGGGGTGCGTATATCCTTCTATCGCGTACAGGTTGAATACCGTCCGGCAGCCGGTGGGCAATTCCTGTACGAGGTTGAGTAAATATTTGTAGTTCAAACTGGGTAAGCTTTCGTCGGCTTGTGGCAACAGATTCGCCAGTTCGTCAACGTCGGTCATGTGTTCGAAGGGCTTATTCTTGCGAAGGTGTTTAAGCGCCGTGTTAATGGCAACCCGTTTCAACCAGGCTTCCAGCGGACACTCGAACCGAAACTGATCGATGTGCCTGAATATTTTCACAAACGAATCCTGCAAGACATCAGCGGCTTCGTCGGCGTCTTTTATGTACCGCTTACACACAGCAAACAGTTTCCCCGCAAACCGCTCATAAAGCAGTCGCTGCGAAAGTCGGTCCTGTTGCCGACAGCCATCTACAAGGGTTCGTTCGTCCCGCATAATACGTTGATACACCAAAGACTCACCTTACCGACGAAGGGTTGTAACGCGCACAAAAAAAGTTGCCTTTCATGGTTTGGAAGGGGAATGGCTGTTGGAATCGCGTATATTTCCAACGTCACAAACCTAAAAACAAGCACACATAGCCATGATCATTATACGGCCACTTCTCGGTATGCCTGCCCCCAGGCATTGGTTAATGAGCTGTCTCATTGGCCTGTTGGTTGCAACCGGGCCTTACCGGGTAGCTGCACAAACTACTTCAGCGCAGGAAATACAGGTGCAGAACAACGCCGGCAATCCAAACAGCACAACGCTCCGGGCCTTTAACCTCAGCACGGTTGGTCTGAAAGGCACACCACTTGCCCTGTCAGACTGGGCACCGGGTGAACTGACTCTTGAGGGCAGCAAACCGATGACGGCGGGGCTGTTCAATTACGACGTGTACAGCAAACTGGTCACCGTGAAGCGCTCGCCCCGCGATTCTGTCGTCTATGCCATTGCCTCAGTGAAGCAACTGATTTTGAAACCGAACGGTGCTGCCCCGCTACGCTACGAACACGTACCTGGCCTGATCACCGACGAAGCAGCCTTAAAAACAGACCTGCTCCGCATCATTTACCTGGGCGCTTACAGCCTGGTTGAATTACCCGTTAAACAGTTCATCAAAGCACCAACCAAGCAAACGTACGGTGGCCTGGGCGAGGTCAGCAATGAATTCCGCGACGAATCGGTTTATTATCTGGTCAATCCCGATCACAGCGTTGACCGGGTGAAGCTGACAAAAAAATCGTTGGTAAAGGCGTTGAAAGATAAAGGAGCCGCTTTTGAGCAGTTTCTCAAAACAAATGCCATTGACCCGTCGAATGAAGCCGATGTAGCAAAAGCCCTGGCTTCATTGAACTAGCTACGGGCAGGGGAAATGGCACTATCGCCCAGGTTCGCACGGGCGGGCCGGTAGGCGACAAGCCCGACTTCACCATCATAAACCAACTCGATGAATCGACTTATTCGCCTGGTTTTAGTAGGGTTACTGGCAGTAGGATTGCTCGCCGTTTGGGAGCAGGTACGCACGGCGCCCTGGCTGGCCCGTTTTACCCGGCAACCCGACCAGACCAGCCATAGCATTGTGCTTGAACGGGTAACGGCGCTGGGCAAGCTTGAACTGGTGTGCTATACGTTTAAAGACATTGTTGAGCACGAACAGGTAAACAGGTTGCTGCCCAACTCGCAGGCAGTACTGATTATCGAAGGCGAAGCCGTGGGTTGCATTGACCTGACCAGGCTCAAGCTGGCCGACATTCAGACCAAGGGCGATTCGGTGCTTGTTCAGTTACCTGCTCCTGAGCTCTGCACCTGGAAAATAAACCACGACCGGTCGCGCGTCTACGACACCAACTACACTTTCCTGAACGAAGCTCAACTGGTAAGCGATGCCTACCGGCAGGCCGAGCGCCAGGTACGTGCCTCGGCCATGCAAAGCGGTATCCTGGACCAAACCCGCCGGCATGCCATTACCTTGTTGCAGCCCATGCTCACGCAGTTGACCGGCAGGCCAGTGGGCGTTCGAGTCAGCCTGTAGGCCAACGGCTCCCTGCGTCAGGCTGGCGGCATCGGCCCCTAAATCTGTGTCGTTACAGGCATGAATACGCCATTCTTTTACGTTGACTATATACCCTTTTCATTACTGGCAAGCAACGTACCTGGCGTTTTAACATTTTGACACACAATGCGTTTGCCCGCAGTTCGGGCTTTCTTTCCGTGGGCCACTAACCTTTTGCTCACTAAGTGCTACCCTGTTGCTAATTTTTTCAACACAGCGTAACTGCGTACCATTCTTTACCGTATTCTTGTGATTATCAGAACACAACGCTCATGAAGACGAAGACCATTACCCGCAACAGCCTGTTGATTGCCGAACCTTTTCTGGGGGATGCCAACTTCGAACGGAGCGTAGTGGTCGTTTGTGAACATACCGACGACGACGGGACGTTCGGCCTCATTCTGAACCAAAGCACTACACTGCATGTCAGCGACGTGATCGACGATATTTACGCCGACATTCCCCTGTTTGTGGGCGGCCCTGTTCAGCCCGATACCTTACATTATATTCACCGCCGCCCCGACCTTATCGAAGGCTCTATTCCGCTGGGCGAGGGCATTTACTGGAGCGGCAATTTCGATCAGGTGAAACAGGCGCTGAACATTGGTACCCTTACCGAAGCCGACGCACGCTTCTTTATCGGTTACTCTGGTTGGGAATCGGGCCAGTTGACCAAAGAACTAGGCGAGAAAACCTGGATCATCTCGCAAACCGATGCGGATTTCCTGTTCGACACGCCCGCCGACAAACTGTGGCGCGATATTCTGAAGCGGATGGGTGGGCAGTATAAAGTGCTGTCGAATTACCCAGTCGATCCCCGCCTCAATTAGTTTATAGGAACGCTGATTAAAGCGATTAAACAGATCTACGCAGGTTCCTAGATTTAAACTTAAACTACACTTGCTCTGTTTCGGCCGAACCAATGGGCTTCAATCCAAAAGCCGTGCAAATCGGTCGAATCCCTTCAATCTGCGTACCATTAAACCTGCCAGCTCATACGTCAATCTGGCACAGGCAACGGTTATTAACCTTTTTTACGCCAACTTTGTGGTACCAAATACCAACGTCTGGCGTTCTGGGAGGGTCTGCTTCTCGTAGGTCCTATCATTTTTCTCGTTACAATGCGTCTCCATCAGCTTTTTACCTGCGTCGTGGTTGTCCTGTTGCCTTTAGGTAGTCTGGCCCAGACCGTCTCCGACTCGTTGTCGGCCGCCCCGGTTACCCCGTCGCCCGATTCAGTGTCTACTTCAACCACTTCCGTTGCGTCTAAACGGCCAATCTATGCGCCCGGTGGATACGGCCCCAGTGCGTTATTGAACTACGGCCATTTTGGTTTTAAAATTGGCCCATCGCTTACCAGCGCACCTATCCAGGGAGTATCGCCCACCATTCCGAAGCAGAAGCTGGATTTTCATCTGGGTATTATGTACCGCTACCGGTTCACCAAATTTGTGATTCAGCCTGAGTTACTGTATCAGATTAAGGGCGGCACCTACCAACAGCTTCAGATCGCTTCAACCAACCGGACCACGACCGAAAACAATTTCAACTATGTGAGCCTGCCAATCATGCTCGGCTATATTCCCGTGGAAGGCCTTACGCTTCAGGCCGGTCCCGAGTTTAGCTGGGCTGTCAGCACACCCAATGGGCCACAATCGAACCGCGATTTAGGGATCGCCTTCGGTATACATTACGACTTTCTGGACATGGTCGACAAGCTTAGCCTGAATCTCAGGTACGTTTACGGCACCACCAAAATCCCGGAGACGGTAAACAGCACCCTGCAAAACCGCGCTTTCCAGGTATCACTTATCTATAACTTTTATAGAAAGTAGCTGAGCAGTGGGCAGTAAGCGTTGTGCTGCCCCATAGTCTACCTACGCGAGGTGACCTTAGCTACACTCCCTGACCTATGCTATCCGACTTCGGTATCATGCTGCTCTTTATTTTGACCGCTTTTGCGTTCATTATCGGCATTTTACTGGTCGGAAAATTGCTGCGTCCCGACCGGCCTGGCGAAGAGAAGCTGACCACGTATGAGTCGGGTGAAGAGGCGGTAGGGAACGCCAACATCCAGTTCAATCCCCGGTTCTACGTCATCGCCCTGGTTTTCGTGCTGTTCGACGTGGAGCTTGTTTTCCTGTTCCCCTGGGCAACGGTGTTTGGGCAGGCGACGCTCATTGCCGAAACCGACGGGCTTTGGGGCTGGTTTGCGTTGACCGAAGCGTTTGTTTTCGTTTTCGTGCTGGCCCTGGGTCTGGCCTACGCCTGGGCCAAAGGGTACCTTGACTGGGAGAAGCCAAGGCCACAACTCCCTACCGTCGACTCATCGGTTCCGCCCGAACTCTATCAGCAGGTGAACGAACGGTATGGCCGTTGAGGTTTCTCAGATATGGATAAAGCTGCCGATCCCGGCGTGATGTTTCTCACGACCGAAGAACTCCTCAACTGGTCGCGGTCTTCGTCGCTCTGGCCACTAACATTCGGACTTGCCTGTTGTGCCATTGAGATGATGGGCGCCATGACATCGAGCTATGACCTGGAACGGTTCGGCATCTTTCCGCGCCCCTCGCCCCGTCAGGCCGATATTATGATCGTATCGGGAACGGTTACCTACAAGATGGCCGACCGGATTCGCCGCCTGTATGAACAGATGGCCGAACCCCGCTACGTGATCTCGATGGGTTCGTGTGCCAACTGCGGTGGCCCCTACTGGCAACATGGCTACCACGTGGTAAAAGGCGTAGACCGGATCATTCCCGTCGATGTATACGTACCTGGCTGCCCACCCCGCCCCGAAGCCCTGATCGACGGTTTCCTGAAGCTCCAGGAAAAGATCAAAACCGAACATCCACTACTTAACAAATGAGTTTCAGATGTCAAGTGTCAGGTTTCAAGTGCTTCGCTCATTAGCCAACTGACAGATGAGCAAAGCACTTGAAACCTGGAACCTGACACTTGCCATTCCCCTCCCCCATGACCATCGTTTTTCTGGATGCCCGCACCGTTGGCACCGAACCTGACCTGACCCCGTTTGATCAGTTAGCCGCAGCTACCGGAGGTACGTTCATCACCTACCCGGATACGGCGCCCGACCAGACAGCCGAGCGGCTACAGGGTGCCGATGTGGTCATTACCAACAAAGTGCGGATCACACGTGAAGTGCTCGCTGCCTGCCCCGACCTTAACCTGATTTGTGTAGCCGCCACGGGCACCAACAACATTGACACGAAGGCGGCGGCCGAACGGGGTATTCCCGTGAAGAACGTCAGCGGGTATTCTACACACAGTGTAGCACAGGTAAGCTTCACCATGCTCCTGTCGCTGATGAATTCGCCGGCCTACTACGATCGCTATGTGAAAGCGGGGGAGTACAGTCGTGAAACAATCTTTACGCACTTGGGCCGCCCGTTCCGTGAATTGAGCGGCATGCAGTTCGGCATTATCGGGTTGGGGGCTATTGGTCGGCAGGTGGCGCAGATCGCTACGGCCTTTGGTGCTACCGTTGTTTATTTTTCGGCCTCGGGACGTACCTACGATGTGCCTTATCGGGCGGTATCACTAGCCGAATTGCTAAGCACATCGGATGTCGTTTCGGTCCATGCGCCGCTGACCGACAAGACCATTAATTTGTTAACGTACAGCGAATTAGTCCAGATGAAACCAACTGCTTTTCTGCTTCTGCTTAGCCGGGGCGGTATGGTGAACGAGGCCGATCTGGCACGCGCCCTCGACGAGCGGAAACTGGCTGGCGCCGGTGTCGATGTGTTTGAGCAGGAACCAATGCCCGCGACCCATCCCTACCTGACAATGACGTACCCGGAACGCATTATCCTGGCCCCACACATTGCCTGGAGCAGCGTGGAAGCGCGTAAAATCCTGATGAACCGAGTGGCCGACAACATCCGTGAGTGGAACGGGCAACAACCCTAGGTCGGCTCATTGGTTGAATACCAGCACAAAAGCCAGGCCGAACTGATCGTCAGTGGCAATGCCCAATAGTGATGGCCGTTCAATGGCGTAGTCTGTCAATTTCAGATCGAACTTACCGTTCATCAGCAGTTGGTTGCCCGACTCACGACGCGTTACCTGCACGGTAACTGGTTTGGTCACGTTGTGAAAAGTCAGCTTGCCATTGACCGTAAGGGTCCCATCGGCGTTGGTTTTAATATCCTGGCTGGTAAACGTCACAGTCGGGTATTTGATACCGTCGAGGACCTCGACCATGTGCGAATCCCGGTTCTGGTTCTGGCTATCGAACGAAGCGACGCGGATAGCCACGGCTACGTTCTGAATCTGCTTCGACGCATCATCATATACCATAGCCGCATTGACATCGTGGCTGACTCCCTCCCATTTATGCATGGGGTGTACCATCGAATAGGTCACCGTCGATTTGCTCTTGTCGACCATCAATTTTTTCGGAGCCAGAGCACGCGGGATGAAGCTCGACAGGGCGAGCAGCAGGAGAATTGACAGACGGTTCATAGGAGCGTAGCGCCGAAGCTCCAGCTTCGGGTGTTAAATACCTACTTCATACTACCGAAGCTGGAGCTTCGGCGCTACTTAAATCAGAATTTCAGCACAACGATGGCCGCAGCAAACGCCCCAAACGTGGTGTAGGCGGCCGCCCGGTGATAGGGTTTTAGTTCGGAGTTCTTACCAATCTGACTGGCCAGGATATTCGTGGCAACCATACCAGCCATATGCACAATGGCCAGATACTTATGCAGCTTGATCGTGCTCAAGCCCCGCCGTGCCCCTACGGCGGGTGGTGGCGACGTCAGTGAGAGCAACGCCGTTGTGGCATACGAAATATTGATCGCCGTAGCCATCCCTTCGTGCAGGTCCTTCAACCGGCGGTAGTCACTGGCATCGGCTTTATAAAGTTGTGAGCCGATGATTCCCTGCGCGATAAACCCCGCCAGCGTAACAAAACCGCCGATCTGGTGCAGTTTCAGCATGGTACGCCGCACCTTCAATTCATTGCTCCGCCCTTCTGTTGTCAGTGGCGACGCGTTGGTCAGGCGCATGAGCCCTTTCTTTCCCCAGAAAAGCCGCTGCGTGATCAGCATATGATCGGGCAGTAGGGGAGCCTCCGGAATGGAATCGGTCAGGCTGCCGAGCAACTCCTCAGCTGATTGAGTGGCTGGCTTTGTTGTATCGGCAGCTACGGGGGCAACCCGCGTGGTATCCTGTGCCTGCGTGACGGTAACGGTCAGCCAACAAATGAGGCCGACGGATAGGAATCGAATCATAACTGCCAGTACGTCAGAAGTCAGAAAGGTGTTGGTGCCAGCTCCCGACGGATCAGGAGCTGCCGATGTGCAAGCTACGCTTTTACCGTCAGCGAATTACCCGACAGGGAGGTAGAGTAGGCTTTCACCGCGGTGATGGTGCCACCGCCAACAGGTTGGCTTTTCGGTGCGCCGTCGATCGTGAAGTGGCTTGAGTGTAAATCGCATATCAGATCATTGCTCGAAGCCGAATAAATCAAGTTTCCGCCCTGGTGTGTACAGATCCGGCTCAAGGCCTTGTAAGAGCCGGACGCGTTGAAAACAATGATGTCGCCCACACTCACATAGCCCCCGGCTGTTTTTAGCCCGGTGAAATTTGAGTTCGACAGATCAATGGTAAAATTGATCGCTCCACCGCTTGTGCTGGCGTTGCCCGTGACACCTGAGCCGCCGGTACCCGGCGTGATGACAGCGGGCGACGGGTCGCTGCTGCCTTTGCAGGACGACAACGTACCCATGCAGTAAAAGGCCATCAGGGCCGCGCTGCTCATGCCCAGGCTACGAATGAATTCGCCGCGAGAAACGGTTGTTTCTGCCTTTGCCTGGGGCGTGGCGTTAATTGAGTTTGTTGCTGAATCAGCCATGTTGTTGGGTTGAAAAGACGTACAGATAAGAATGAATTAGCAATTTCAAAGACGGTACCGAAGGCCTACAAACGCACCAGTGCTTAATAATCTGACCTTGAAATAGCCCACCTGCTTCAGCGGAATCTTCATGAAAGGCTCAACCTGCCACGATAACCGATTGGTGATCGGGCGTTCATAGCCTATCGATAGATTGAGATTACTAAACCCGAACGAACCACCCGGCCGGCCCGCTTTCTGGTTATCCCATCCCCACGACTTGATTTTAGGGTCAGCAGGGTTGGCGTACTCGTAACTATATACTTCGTGACGAATAAAATAACTGGTTAGGCCGGCATTGGTGAACCAACGCGCCGGTGCCCGCCCGTCGCCACGCCGCCGAAGCAGCCAGTCGTACCGGATGTTCAGGGGAATATCAATCATTTTGCAGACCCCGGAGATATCGTCAGGCCAGACCTCCATATTCATGTAGCTGGGCCAGACATAATTGTCTGAATAACTCTGGTACCGTTTGGTGCTGTACATCGCCCCTGTGTTAACGCTCAATCGGTCGGTAAGCTGATATTGAATGGCAAGCCCCGCGTTTGTGCCGGGCCGTTCGAAGTTAGTCAGCCCAACGCCCGACAGATCGGGCGAAGCAAACAGCAGTACACTCAACCGCGATAGCTTGAGAACGCTCCGCGAACCAGGTGTTGCCGCCGGCAGCGCTGGTTCCGTAGCCGAACGTACCTGTTGCACCAGGCTGCTCTGGCTGGTTGCCTTTGTCAACACAGGCAACCAGGGACCATTGTCCGGGGCCTGCCTACTGGCGGGCTCCGCGGCAATAGGTGATTTTGTTACCAGATCAGGTTGCGTTTCGATCCGTTCGCCCGCATCGGGCGAACCGCTATCTGGATTGGGCGAAGCAACCGGGCTCCATTTTCGTACCTGAACCGTTTTATCCAACTGATCAGTGGCCGCAGCACGGGGCCCCTCAACAGGCGTTCCGACCGGGGGCGTACCGGACCCGGTTACCGGTTGCCGGGGGCCGCGCCTTTTCACTGATCGGGTAGCCAACGGCTCTGCCGCGACGGTAAGCGGCTTTTCATGAATCGCCCGACCCGCGTCCCGTATAGAAAACGCCTCAATGGCCGGGGCAGCTTTCTGCTTTCCCGTCGTCGTTGTCCGGTCATCAGTAGTGTTTGCTGGTTGCCGGTCGGCGGGGGCACTTACACTTTTTTTTGCTGCCAGGTCCTCCTGTTTACCTTCTGTATGTGCAGGCCGCTTGTCAACGTCATTCGGCTGTGGCGTCTTGGTCACCTGCCGTTCAGGTACAGCATTGAAGTTACCAGGCTGGCCGCTTTCGGCAGAGCGACCAGCCGGTTTACTGGCCGGTGTCAATAACGTAATTACTGGTTGTCGATGCGCATCGGCCGGTTTTTTATCGTACATCATCCAGCCAAGTCCGCTCAGCAACAGCAGCACCAGGGCGCTAATTCCCCCCCACCGACTTATCCGATCAAACACCATCTGCCGATCATTCTCGTCTAAACGACGGCTCATGTCAGCCCAATCATCGGCATTGAATTGGGCGTCGAACTCTTCAGCCGATTTTCTGAAGAGTTCGTCCAGATGGTCATCGGGCCACTCTTCCATACTCATCGTTTGTTTTTTTTTGCAACATCTGCCGAAGATTTTCCCGCGCCCTTGCCAGATTTGATTTCGACGTACCCACCGAGATGCCCAGCTGCGTCGCTATTTCATCATGACTGTACCCATCAATAGCATACAGATTGAACACAATCCGGTAGGCGGGCGTGAGTTGTTTCACCAGTGTTAGCAGGTACTCATAGTCCATGTTGCTCAGCACATCGGCCTCCTTGCTTTTTTCCTGTTCGGCCGCCTGGAGGTCTTTCTGATAATAGTGCGGAACGGCCTGCCGGTAATAATCGGTGGCCGTGTTGATCAGAATTCGCCGCAGCCAGGGTTTGAATGGCTGCATCGGATCGTATTGATTCAACTTCGTAAAAACCTTCAGGAACCCATCGTTCAACACTTCGACGGCTTCTTCACGGGTTTGTGTGTAGCGTAAACAAACCCCCATGGCGTACCCATAAAATTGCCGGTACAGCACTTCCTGACTGCGCCGGTGCTGGCGCAGACAACCTGCCAGCAGGTCGGAAAGGGGCAATAGCTGAGGCGTTTGAGCCATGAGGGTCGTTTATCTGTTTGGCGAAAGCAATTACTTTCGGCCACAACGGTACTCCTTACTTACTGCGTTGAACAGTTGAACCGGTTCGTTATGTAGTACGGAACAGGTCACTTGCCGGGTTGCGTGGGCAACTGAAAGTTTATGTATCAAATGATAAATTTTTCATAGATAACCGGCCTACCCCTGCGGCCACGAGCGCCTCTAATTCCGACTCGGTAGCCCCGTCAGCTACGATACTGACCGTAACCGAGCCGGGTACGCTGGCCCGAAACGCCAGTGCTTTTGTCAACGAAAACGGCACCGACAACGTACCTGGCAGTGCGCCGGTTGCATTCTTCAAGCCATCGGCTCCGGCATCGGTGGCTGTTTTGATCATTTTCAGCAGTTGATCCTCATCCAGCAGGGCCGATTCCACCACTACCGTCAACGGCAACTCACGGGCATGGGCGGCTGCCACCAGCTTAACCAGTTCGATCTTGAGCCAGACCGATGTCGGCGAAAACAGGGCCGACGTATTCAGCACGACCTCCACGGCGTTGGCCCCGTCGGCCATGGCCAGTTCCAGCTCCTGCTGTTTTATTTCGGTGCGCTGGTAGCCGTATGGGTAGCCAATAACGGCCGTGAGCGTTGCCGGATGGTTGTCGCCCAGTTCGCGACGGTGCTTTTTTACCCAGAACGGAGCAACCACTAAACCGGCCAAACCCAGTTGATTGACCTCATCGAGGGCGTCGTATTGCTCCGTGATCGTAACGTCTGGGTGCAGCAGCGTCCGCTCGATATAGGGGAAGAGGTGATTCACAGGCTAACCAGTTTAGGTGGATTTCAAACCCTTAAGTTAGGGTTCTTGTTAGGGTTGTACCACTATGTCTGAAATTGTTGTTGTTTTGTGGGCAACATCTAACCACTACCGCATATGCGCTTTTTCACGTACCTGCTTGTTTTTATCCTGCTGGTTTTCGGCGTTTTATACCTCCTGACAGGCTGGAGCTTTTCGGATGGCGAACGGGCCGGCACCATTTCGAAGTTCAGCCGCCGGGGTTATCTCTTCAAAACCTATGAAGGCGTATTGAACGTAGGCGGTTTCTCGGGCGAAACCGGCTCACTGACACCCCAGTTTTTCGATTTCTCGGTGAAAGACGATGCCATTGCCAAACAAATTACCGACGCGGTGAAATCGGGCCAGCGCGTGACGCTGCATTATGAGGAGAAGATCCTCCGGTTACCCTGGAATGGCGATACGAAATACTACATTACAGCCGTCGAAACGGTTGGTCCGGCACCGGGTCAGTATGGCGTTCCAGGCCAGCAGTACCAGGCACCGCAGGGGCAGCCGCAACAGCAAATGCAGCAGGCATCGCCGCCACCACCGGTAGCCCCAGCCGCCACCGACACGTTATAATTCTTTGTAAATCAGTAAGCATCAGGCCCGCACCGACAGACTAACGGTACGGGCCTGACCTGTTTTCTTCCATGACGAATCCGTTTATCAGCCCCGCCACAACTGATGATATCCCGGCGCTGAATCAGTTGGTTAACAGTGCATACCGGGGCGACAGCTCACGCCAGGGCTGGACCACCGAAGCCGACCTGCTGGGCGGCATTCGCACAACCGAAGCAACCTTAGCCGAGCAGTTTGCCAACCCCAACGCTACCATTCTCAGGTACGTTAAAGACAATCAGCTACTGGGTTGCGTGTACCTGGAACAGAAAAGCGGCGACCTGTATCTGGGTATGCTCACGGTTGCGCCAGATGTGCAGGCAGGCGGTATAGGCCGGCAGCTGCTCGAAGCCGCCGAGCAATATGCGCGCGACAGCCAATGCCGGGCCGTAACGATGACCGTAATTTCGCAACGCCACGAACTGATTGCCTGGTACGAACGGCGCGGTTTTCAGCCAACCGGAGTCGTTCACCCTTTTCCAGACGACCCCGACCGCTTTGGCCAGCCCAAAGTGCCGCTTTCCTTTATTGAAATGGAAAAAGAGATAAGGAGTGAACGAGCGAAAGAGTGAGCGCCGTTGCTCAATAACAGTCAAGTCAACACCATTTCTTCGCTCTTTCGCCATTCACTCGTTCGCCCTATGGTTGATTATGATTCCAAAGAGTGGCTTCGGTACATCTTCTCCCTGCATAAAGGCGATACCGCCCGGAAACTGGGCCCGGTACTGCTGGCTATGACTGCCTATTGTGGCGCAGTAGCCTATGTAGTGATTGAATACGTTCACCCCGGCCCCGATTCAGACCTGAAAAACATTGCCATCATGCACTCGTTGCTGGGGTTTGTGATTTCGACCCTGCTGGTTTTTCGCACCAATACCGCTTACGACCGCTGGTGGGAAGGGCGCAAAGCCTGGGGGAGCCTGACCAACAACTCGCGGAACCTGGCGCTAAAACTTGTTCACATGCTGGGGCCAACCGATGTGGATAGTCGGGCTTTTTTCCGGGCTATGATCCCGAATTACGCCTTCGCCCTGAAAAATCATCTGCGTGGTGATTTTCAGGCCAGTGACCTCACGGCCTGCCCCGGCTTCGACCCCGCCAGTTTGAAGCCTGCTGAACACGTACCCAATCAGGTAGCTATGTATCTGTTCAGCAAAATGGATGAACTGTATCAGGCGGGTACGTTACGGCCCGAGCATCTGCTGATCCTGAACGGTGAGTTCAGTTCGTTCACCGAAATCTGCGGTATTTGCGAGCGCATTCATACGACGCCCATTCCGTACTCGTACTCGTCATTCCTGAAAAAATTCGTGGCGGTCTACTGCCTTACCCTGCCGCTTGGGTACGTGCTGTCGCTCCACTATTGGGTTATTCCGGTGGTGGTCATCGTGTTCTATGTGCTGGCCAGTCTTGAACTGATTGCCGAAGAAATTGAAGACCCCTTCGGCACCGACGCCAACGACCTGCCCACCGAGCGTATGGCAGAAAATATTCGGAAGGCGGTAGGCGAATTGTTATGAATTACGTCATCTGTCTGCTGTTTACTGTTTACTGTTGCACTGCTACTCAGCAAGCATGGTGATACAGCAGCGCAACAGTAAACAGAAGACAGATGACTCAACATCATTTCGGCAGTCGCCAGCACAGGATACCCAGCGCCAGCAGGCTGACGGCAAACCAATAGAAAGGCAGGCTAAGCTGGATGGTTGCCAATCCGCCGTAGACGAGTGTGGTAGCCAGGCTGGCCATACCGGTCAGCGCCTGATTGAGACCGAACAATTCGCCCCGGTCCTCATCGGAGGTAAGCTTGGCCAGGAAACCACTCAGTAGCCCGTTGATGAGCGACACCAGCAGCGCATCGACCGCCACGGCAGTGTACAACAGCACCGTCGACGTACCTACATTGGCATAGATCAACTGCATGCCTACACCTACGAACGTAATGACGATCAGCACGGTACGCTTGTTGAGTTTATCGACTAGATATTTGAAATACAGCAGATTGCTCACTGCGCTCAGGCCACCGAAATAAACGAAGAAGAACGAGATCTTCTGCGCATCGAACTTCAGCGGACTCAGCGCCAGGTACGTAATAAAGTACGTTTGATACCCCAGTTGCAGCGTTGCCAGCAGCATCAGGATGGTCAGGAACCGGAACCCAGGGTGTTCTTTGTCTTTGTCAGACAGGCGTTTCCAGAGCTTTGCCACGTTCAGGTTGGCTCCTACCTCCTGCCAAACGGCTTGCCAGTCGAGCTTACTGCGCTGCTTTGTGGTTTCGCTCATCAGCAGTACCACGCCAACGTTCACCACGCTGAGGGCAATCAGCACCCACACGACCAGCTTCGCCTGACTCGATTTATCGTTGACGAAGAAAAGCGCCAGCCCCGCCACCATCGGTCCAAAAACGTGCCCCAGCGACACCAGCGTACTGATGTAGCCACTGTTTTTAGCCAGCTCTTCGTCGGGCGACAGGTCGGTTACCGACGAGCGCATCAGGGCGTACATCCCGTTGGTAAGGCCGTCGCTGATGCGGTTAGCGAAGAAAAAACCGGCTTTGATGGGAATCAGCAGGAGATTGGCCGCCAACGTACCTACCGCCGATACGATCACCAGCGGTTTGCGGCCCAGCGAATCGGACAGTTTCCCCAGTAACGGCGCCGAAATCAGTTGTACGCCCAAAAACAGCGCCGTACCAACCGACAGCCACCACTCTGGATTTGAGAGATCTTTGACGAATTCGGGTCGGACGGGTCCGGTCGCTGAGCCAACTACCACATCGAGCAAGACAATCAGGAAGATAATGGCCAGCCGCCGGTCTTTGAACATGTAGCTACAACTAAATAGCACACGAATGGGCCTATGGCACGCGGATTTTGGGATTTAAAGGGATAAGTATGCAGATTGGATGGGTACGCGGATCAATGGATACGATTGGTGGTTTGTGGATAGTCTACGTTTGACATCAGTTTTTCGACCAACAGTCAAGAGCAGATCAAGGACAAGACACCAAACAGGGCTACCTATCCATACCGTTCAATGCTTCAATTTGTGAAGGACAAATTTTTCCAGCGTATTAATGGCCGGGTTGTTTGCCGTATGTTTAATCAAGGATACATGCGTATCGGCCAGATGAGGTAGCCAGACCGTATCCAGGGCCTGCAAATCATCGGGGATCATGGTTTGGGGCATGACTGATATGCCCATTCCCGCCCGTACGGCCGCAACCGCCCCGGCATAACTGGGGCTGGAAAAAACCAGCCGCCAGGCACGGCCAGCCTCCTGTAAGGATTGAATGGCCGAAGCCCGATAAACGCAGGGCTGGGGAGCCAGCACCAGCGGGACGGGCTTTTTCAGGTCTATCAGGCTTGCATCGCCCACCCATCTGAGCGGCTCCGACCACACATCCAGACCGTTGGGGAAATCTTCTGGCTGGTTCATCTTCACCAGTACCAGATCAAACTCTTTCTTCCTGAAACGATCGAATAGATTGAGTGTCAAATCACATTCGATGTTAAGCAGAATTCTGGGATGAATTCGGGAGAAATCGGCCAACACGTCAGATAAATAAACACTGGCGAAATTCTCGGGAAGGCCAAAGCGCACTTCCCCCTCTAATTCCGGCTCTTTAAACCGGTCAAGCGCTTCCCGGTGAAGCGCAAAAATCCGACGTGCATACCCCAGAAAAATTTCGCCCTCGGGTGTCAGCGTGAAGGCTTTACCCCGTATCAGCAACACCTTCCCTAATAAGTGCTCCAGCTTGGTTATCTGCTGACTAATTGCTGATTGGGTGCGGCTTACCCGTTCGGCCGCTTTGGTGAAACTTCCCGTTTCGGCAACGGCAATGAAACACTGCAAGGCAATGGTATCGATATTCATAAGATTTTCTAATGTGAAGTATTAAAATTTCGAGTTATTCTAATATCAGGAAAGCTAATACATTTGAGCGTTGAAACAAGTATAACTTATAAACAAACGTATAATGACCCGATTTTTACCCGATAATCTGTTCCATCTTGACCGGCTGGCTATAACCCTGATGGCACTGGTTGTCTTCATTGGGGTATGCGTTGCCAGCTTTGCGTATCGGTATCTGCAAGGCGATACGCAGTACCGACTCTTTTTCAGTCGACTGGCGGCACTGATCGGCTCGGTCATGCTTATGGTCAGTGCGGATCATCTGCTGCTGCTGCTGGTGAGCTGGTGCCTGAGTAACGGGTTGCTAGTCCGATTAATGATTCATAAAACCAGCTGGCAAGCGGCCAAAGCCGCCGGATGGCTGGCCACAAAAAACTTCGTCTGGGGAGCCGTAGGGGTAGCCAGTGCTTTCATACTATTTTATAAAACAACCGGAGAAACCAGCATCCAGGCCCTGATTCACCAGCCTACGGGTTCTTCCACTACCTGGCTGGCTTTGAGCCTCCTGCTGCTGGGTGCCATGACCCAGTCGGCCATTTGGCCTTTCCACCGCTGGCTGCTTAGCTCGCTCAATTCGCCCACGCCGGTTTCGGCCATCATGCACGCCGGGCTAATCAACGGCGGTGGGTTTTTACTCGCTCGCTTTGCGCCCCTGTATCTGCAACGTCCAGTGCTGCTGACGGTGCTGGTCGTCCTTGGATTTGGCACCGCCCTGCTGGGCACCTTGTGGAAGCTCATGCAACCGGATGTAAAACGGATGCTGGCCTGTTCAACCATGGGGCAGATGGGTTTTATGGTTATGCAGTGCGGACTGGGTCTATTCCCGGCTGCGGTTGCCCACCTGGTCTGGCATGGTCTCTTCAAGGCGTATCTGTTCCTCTCCAGCGGCAGTGCGGCTCAGGAAAAACGGCTAGACCAGGGCTATCCACCCAGTCCGCCTGCCTTTGGCGCTGCCCTTGTGTGCGGGTTAACCGGCAGTTTCTGTTTCGCCGTTTCCAGCGGGAAAACCTGGCTGGCTAGTGACACAACACTCGTATTGATGGGTGTGGCTTTTCTGACCGCCAGTCAATTTGCCCTGCCGATCCTTCAGTCGAAGCCGCTGCGAAGACTACCCCTGGCCCTGGTTGGTACGGGACTTTTTGGGCTGGTCTATGGCGGCAGTGTCCAGTTGATCACCTGGTTTATGGCCCCGATGGGTTTACTGCAACCACAGCCCCTGAATGGGGTTCACCTGGCAGGCCTGCTAGCCCTGACACTAGCCTGGCTATCCCGGCTGTTCCTGCCACTAGCCGAGCCGGCAGCCGCGTGGCCCAACTGGCTACTGAAAAGCTACGTAACGGCACTCAATGCGAGCCAGCCACATCCAGACACCGTAACTACCCACCGGAACCAGTATCAGTTTCATTAAACCCACCTTTCCAATCATGAATATAACCGTCGTGGATACAGCCGTCGTGGATACAGCCGTTTCAATCGAAGCAAACGATCAACATCTATCGCCAGCCGCCAACCTGGGTACTGTCCGGGTAGCCGACCTGGTGGCGCAAAGTTTCAAAACCATAGCGCCGTTCTGGCCCCTGAAAAACCTGATTGCGGTCAATCCGCTCCAGGGGTTCGAGGATTTACCTTTTGAGGAGGCGCTGCCCCTGGGCAGGGCCTATTTCCAGCAGGCTTCTTTACCCGAACCGATGGAAGCCATCAATCGGCAAACCATCAAATGGTTGCAGGCCTATTTTGACGATGGGCAGGCCACCTTGTCTATGCCCCTGCGTCAGAACGGGTTATATGCTGCCTGGCGACAGCTTGCCCGGTATGATACCGACTTACATGGGAACGATAAGCAAAAGCAGGAAGCGTTGACTACCCTGCCCGAAAATCCAGTGCAGGCCATACAGATGTACCTGCTGCATGCCGACATTGCCCCCGCCAAACAAGGGCAATTTCTGACGCTGCTACTCACCACGCTGCCAGGCTGGGCCGCCTACATCCGGTACCGCACCGACTGGGCGGGGCTCGATGCCAGCCACCCCCATCCGGTGACCCAGCTCGAGTACCTGGCCATGCGGCTCATTATCACCCAGTTGCACTGGCCGGACGCGAAAGCGTTATTGAGCTGGCATCAGGCGGCACTGGAACAGGCTCGGTCAAAACCAGATGTACTGGCGAACATCCAGCAGACCGAAAACACCTACCGCCTGCCGCTGCTTGAGCAACTGGCCGCCCAGCCCCTGACCGACACACACCCCCCCGACGCTCAGCTTGTTTTCTGTATTGATGTTCGGTCGGAGCCGTTTCGCCGGGCACTGGAGGCCACGGGCAACTATCAGACGCTGGGGTTTGCCGGTTTCTTTGGTATCCCGGTTCAGATCACCGATACGGTCACGGGCCAAACGCATGCCTCCTGTCCGGTACTCCTCACGCCTAAACATACAGTTTACGAATCACCTTGTTGTAGTCCGGCTGAAAAAGAGCAGGATAGCAGGGCATATGGGCGTCAGCTCAGGCTCAGGCAGCTCTATCAATCCCTGAAATATAGCTTCACAACGCCCTTTGGGCTGGTCGAGAGTATGGGACTGGCTAGCGGCATCTGGATGGGATTACGCAGCCTGGCCCCCGGCCTGTCATCCCGGCTTAAGCATGGTCTGAGCCAGTCGATTCGAAAACCGGTGGCGGTCACCTCATCGCTGGCTACACTTCCGCTGGCCGACCAATGTGCGTATGCGGAAGGGGCATTGCGGTTGATGGGGCTAACCCACCATTTTGCGCCATTGGTCGTTTTCTGCGGCCATGGCAGCACGACCCGGAACAATGCCTACGCAACAGCCCTTGACTGTGGAGCCTGTGGCGGACGACACGGCGCCCCGAACGCCCGTATTCTGGCAGGCCTGCTCAATAGTAGGGAGGTCAGAACCTATCTTGATCAGCAAGGAATTTCGATACCAGACACCACTCGTTTTATGGCGGCCGAGCATAATACGACCACGGATGAAGTCATGCTCTTCGGCGATGCGGCATCCGAACCATGTATAAAGTTGACGCAGGATCTGGCCAAAGCCCGGGAGACCACTAGTTCCGAGCGACTCAAACAAATGCAGCCATCCGTGGACCATAACGGTGGGGCACAGCAAACCTGGCTACGGTCGCAGGACTGGGCTCAGGTACGTCCTGAGTGGGGGCTGGCGCGTAATGCCGCCTTTATTATCGGCCCGCGTCAGCTGACGGCGGGCCTCAACCTGCACGGGCGCTCCTTTCTGCACTCCTACGACCCTACACAGGACCTATCGGGTTCATCGCTCACCACGATATTGACGGCCCCGATGGTTGTTGCCGAATGGATCAATACGCAATACCTGTTTTCGACGCTCGATAATGTGGCCTTTGGCGGGGGCAGTAAACTAACGCAGAACATCACCGGCAAGGTGGGCATCATGCAGGGGAATGCCAGTGACCTGATGACTGGCCTGCCTTTGCAATCAGTCAATGCCAGTGACGAGCTTGCCTATCATCAGCCCCAACGCCTACTGACGGTTGTCTATGCCCCCCGACCACTGCTGGATATCGTTATTCAGGCGCAACCGGTCCTGCAAAAACTATTTGGGAACGGATGGGTGCAACTGGCCTGCATAGAGCCGAAAGATCGCCAAACGTATCAGTTAACCCGGGCACTGACGTGGCAGAAAGCGAACTAGAATACCCATCCGTTTATGCCGGCACTTGTATGATCCTCACCACCAGGCAGGCCAAATCGATTGCCCTGGCTCCCCCCTTTTGGAACCAGTTAGGAGCCAGCATTCTGGAGTATGTCGTGAACACGGATCAACTGGATCCGTGTTCCGGTGAGGCAGAACGGATTGGCAGCGCCCTGGATTGCGCCCGGCGCAAATGCGAGCGGGCCCTGGATAAACTTGGCAACAGGGTCGACTACGCGTTGGCTAGTGAGGGCTGCTTTGGCCCACATCCTTTTCTTCCCTCTCAGCCCGGCAATGAAGAGGTTTTGTATTTCATTGACCGAAAACGAGGGTTCCATCTGCATGTATCGCAACTCAGTGAAAAAACGAATTACCGTATGGCTCGTTTAGAAGGCTGGGAAGCAGTACTGGCCTTTGCTCAGGCGGCTGAATTTCCATCCCATGCACTCATTGTGCGGTCGGCAGAGCGCCGATCAATCGGGCCGACTTTCAAGGGGATTCAAACGGAGTGTGATCTGGAAGCGGCTTTCCGGGAAGTAACGCGCCATTCGCTGCGGGCTACCGTTTGGGCAGAAACGGATATGCGCGCTCAGTTTAATCCCACTCGCATGCAGGTCATTGGTGAACTGGCCACCACGCTGGCAGCACGTCTTTTGTGTGTATGCCCCAACTGCCACAACCCAGGCTGGGGGAACGTTCGTGTGGAGAAGGGGTTACCCTGCCAGGCGTGTGGCACTGAAACGAAGCTGACAAAGATGGAAATCAAGGGTTGCGTGACATGTGACTATGAACAGATAACAGATCGTTTCGACGGGCTTAAGCAGGCTCCCCCCGGCTATTGTCCTGTTTGTAACCCATAGTCACGGTGGTGGTCTGGACAAGCCCGTATTCTATCGGTTGACTTCATCGCTTCGACCAGGCAAACCCCGATGCCCTGCTTTGGAAAAACCCACTAGCCCCGCCTCTCGCACCTGTTCCGGCAAGATGGGCGTTTGACCCCGCGTGGTGCTCCTGTCAGGGCTGACCTGGGCACCACGCGGTCAGTAATCGGCGAAAATCCCTTTACATCGCGCATCAATCCGTTGAGATCAACATCACCGTTTGCTATTGAAAAAGGTGAACGTACCTGTCAGGAAATCCTGAATAGCCGGGCCGTGATCTTTGTTGGGAATGGTGATCAGCTCGACGCTGGTTGCGCCACGGGCTTTCATAGCGGCCAGCGCATCGGTCGAATTGCGGTAGAACACCTGCTGATCGGCGGTGCCGTGGTAGAGTTGCAGGGGCGTTTTGGGTTTCCAGTCGTACACGTTATTGTCGCGAACGCCCGTCAGAAAAGCAATGTCTGAGCCAGAGGTAATGCCGTTCTTGAATCCGTCGGAGAAAGCGGTGTTGATGCTGACGTTGATCGTCGACCGGGTACCGTTGGCCTGCACATCCGCGGCATAGGGATCGCGGAAATAATAGCTCATGGGTCGGTTCAGGCCATAGACACGGTTATAGGTTTGCAACACCCATACATACAGGTTGTTGTAGCCGGCAATGCCGTGGGTGGTCTTGGTAACCAGATCCTGCATAAACCCTTCTACGTTGTAGGGCCCCGCCCCGCAGGAAGCGGCCGTGATGGTGAACTCGTTCGGAAACTGTTCTTCCATCAGTTTCAGCAGCGACATCGTGGCGTGTCCACCCTGCGAGTAGCCCGCCAGAAACACGCGGTTGTCCCATTTGGCGGCGCTTGTTTTCAGAAACTCACGCGCTGCCCGCAACATATCCAGGCTAGCCAGGGCTTCGGTTTGCCGGTGCAGATACGGGTGCGGCACATTCTTCGACTCGCCATAGCCCACATAATCAGGGCACGACAAAATGAAGCCGTTCGACGTGAACAACGCGCCAATAGTGCCTGCCTCACTGGCTGCCGTGAAATACGAGGGCGCATCGCCTTCGTTGAATAGGGTGCCGTGCTGCTCGCTTACCATTGGAAACGTTTCGGAACCAATCGGCACGGGCACAATCAACACGCCCGACGCATTAATATCCGTGTTGTCGGCATTTTTGGTCTTGTAAACGAGCCGGTATGCCTGAATATCACGTTGCAACAGGATGTTCAGAAAGCCACTCGTCTGGGCATCGACCAGCCCGGAAGCCGCAATGCGCTGAACGAGCTGCGCTTTGGTCAGCGTGGTAAGCTGTGTGCTACTCACCAGCGTCTGCGGCTGGGTTTCGATCGGGTCGGTTGGCTTACAATTCGTCAGGTATAACCCAACGAATAGCAGCATGAACCAGCTTGTGGTGGTGCGTAGACGTTTCATAGTGAGCATCGGGAGAACATATCGTCGTTTGTAAACGTAAGAAAGCCCGGTTTGTGCATATAACCGGGCTTTCGGAGCAAGAATTGTTTGGGTGGTACGACGTATCGGTGAGGGTAACTATTTTACCTGCACCCGGCCACCGGTTGAATGGGCTGCGAACTCGGGCGCGTAGAAACATTGTACGGTAGCCACACCTGAGCCGAAATCACCGGTATGCACCACGCGCAGGGCATACTCGAATACGTGCGTGCCCGTAGGAAGATACTCGATAAAGAAATCAGTGCTGGCATCGCGGGGCGCTTCGTAGTACGACAGGCCGTTCTGGTATTTGGTACCCGACAGCGCCGCCACTGGCTCAAAACCGGATGCACGGCCGTCTTTCAGGTGCACATATTCCATGTTACGGTCGGCGGTCAACACCACGCGAACTTTCAGCAGGTCGCCGGGTTTCAGTGCGGTCTTCGGTGTAATGGCTTCCAGTACTGGTCCTGCATCGGTGTTACGCTGGCGGTAGATCGTTTTCGTCAGCGTAAGGTTATTGCCGTTGCCTGCAATCGCATCCAGTGGCTCGAAATGTTGCCAGTAGGCCGCCCCCCAGCCCGGTCCTGTTTGGGCTGGCTTACTGACTGTGATCACACCCATCGACGCCGTGACTTCGGCCGGAGCAAACGTCACTTTCTGGTAGCCGGTGAGGGCTTCCGTTTTCGTAACCCGGCTGGCTATGTCTTTTCCGCCCACTATCACTTTCATGGTCGCTTTGGTATCCAGCCAGGTATTGCCCGAGTCAGCGCCGCGTAACAACAGCGCATAAACCGCTTCGGTAGTTGCCTTGGTCGATGGCCACGACTGGGTACGTTTCTGCTGCACCAGCCACTGTCTCATTTTGTCGATAAACGGCTCGGCCCCAACCAGACTGCTGTATGCAGGCTGTTTACGAAGCCAGGCAAAGCAATCGAGCGTAGGCCTGGCGGGTTTGGTAGCCTCGTCGCGGCAGGCTTCATCGTAGGCTTCGATGATGTACGCCTGCGTTTCAATCGGGGCCTGGTACCAATACGTGCCGCCCGCGTTTTCGGGCCAGTACATGCCCAGTTCGTCCGATACCTTACTGCGCTCAGTCAGCGATTGCAGAATAGCACGGGCCGCATCGACTTGTTTGAACCGATACAGCGTAGTGGCCGCCAGCGCCTGACTTTGCAACGAACTCTGTTGCCAGCCCATGGTCAATACCGGCAACAGGTACGTCTGCGTGGCTTTTTCAACGGGGTTTATATCGAGGAAAAAACTACGGGCGTAGAGGTACTGTGCTGCCCAGTAAGGCGTACCCGGTGCTCTTTTTTGCGCAGCAGCCCGTGCTTTTTCTTCGGCGATCTGGTGAGTAATTTCCGCATCGGCATACCGGAGTAAACCAGCCTGCAACAGGGTCGCTTCCCCCTGCACGCTGGGGTCGAACGTAACGCCAAGCTTACGGAGGTGGCCCAGCCCCGCCAGCACGTGCAGGGTCATGTTCAGACTCGGGCGCATACCCGAAAACCAGACAAGCCCGCCACTGCCATCCTGCAACTGACGCAGTTTCCCAATAGCCCGGCGTTGCTCGCTGGCCAGTCGGTTCTGGTCGAAGAACTGGCCGAGTTTGGCCGTCCGGTCGGCTTCTGATTGGGCGTCACTCAGCCAGGGGGTGTTCTCCAGCGTAACGGCTTTCAGTTCCTCGTTACTCGCCAGCGGGCTCTTCGGTGGCGACTGTCTCCATAGGTCTACCACCTGCCGAAACTGCGGACGGCTGTTCAGAATATGCGCACCCAGGCTGTTGGCGTACATCTTGCTGAACAGTTGCTCGGCACAGTCGTAGCTGTATTCCATCAGGTAGGGCAGGCTTTGCAGCGCATACCAGGCGGGGTTGCTCGTCACCTCCACCGTGAGGCGTTCGGTGTTCAGGGGCAGCTCCGGGTTGCGGTCGGCCAGCGGCGCCAGCCGGAAGGTGCGGTCCTTATCACCCCCATTGATCCAGAATGGCTGCACGTCGGTCACGAGCGTGCGGTTGGGCAACACAGGCACTACGCGCTCTTCGCCGTCGGTAAATGAGCCGGCCGTGGCCGTAACTCGGATGGCAACCGGCGGGAGATCCTGCGGAACAACCAGCGTCCAGGCAACGACGGTGCTCGTTTTCTCCATGGTGAAAGAGCGACTGAGCGCAAGAGCGGCTCCGCTGGTTTTGGGCAGCATCTTTCCGTTCAGCAGATCGCCGGTGAGGGCGTCGGTCAGTTGGAGTGTAGCGGTGCCGGTGAGGGGTTTGCCGCTCAGGTTATCGATGCGGGCGGTGAGGTTGAGCGTGTCGTTTTCGCGAAGGAACCGGGGTACGTTGGTCGTCACCATCAGCTCTTTCTGCGTCACGATTTCGCGCTCCATCGTGCCCGTCTGCATGGTTTTCGTGTGGGCGAACGTCACCAGCCGCCAGCGCGTAAGGGCCTCGGGCATGGTAAAATTGAGCACCACGCGCCCCTGTTTGTCGGTCTGCAAGTGCGGGAAGAAGAAGGCCGTTTCGTTGAAGTTTTTCCGAATTAAGGGCGGGTCGGCTACGGGTTTTTTCGCTTCAGGTGCCTCTTCATCCGGCTTCACTTCGGACAATCTAACCAGATCTACCTCAGCATCAGCCCTTGCCTCCGGAGCGGCCATTTTCGCCATCGCCATTGGGGCTGGTGCGCCAGCCGCCCGGCCTCTACCATACCCAACGGTTACCACTTCGTTTAGCATCTGATTAGACTGATGCATCACAGTGGTTGCCCGCTGTTTATCCGATACGTTTACGCTTGCCTGGCTATAGCCAATCCATGAAAAAAGGAGCGTCGTTTTTTGTGTCTGCTTCAGCAATGTCAGCGTGAAATTGCCATCTTTATCGGTGATAGTCCCCTGCTTTGTTCCCTGAACTACCACGTTCACGCCCGGCGCAGGCAAGTCAATCTCGTCGAAAAACGCCCGGCCTGTAATCTTGCCTCCGTTCCGGTCAACACGAATGGCTATTTCCGACAGGTCCAGTGTAAACTTACCCGAATAAACATTGTACTGGTAAATTCCCCAGCCGAGTTGCGGTTCAACGCGCGCAGAAACCGGGTACGTTGGCTGTGGCGTTGACCAGTATTGCCGCGTCGTTGTTGTACCGAATGCCGGACTTTGCCAGTAAGTCAACCCGGTATCGTTGATACCATAGAACGACGTAGGCCATTCGAGCCGGGCAAACGCATCGAGTGAAGCGTCGTAGAGCGTAGCGGCCAGTTCGGCCATGACCTTATCCTGCTTCGGGCCGCTGATGCGCAGGGTCCATTGCTCGGCCTGGCCGGGCTTCAATTTATCGCGGAACGTCTCGGTCTCGATGGTCAGTTCCTTATTGGTGTAAGGCACCGTCACGGTCTCGGTCTGGCTCAGCAACCGTCCGTTTTGCACCATCGCGAAATGCACGGCGAAGTTGCCCCGGTGCTTTTCCTGAACGGGCAAGGCCACACGCAGCGGCTGCCCCGTCACCGTCAGCCACTCTTCCCGCACAATCCTGCCCTTCTCTTCCACTGCCATCAGAATCTTGTCGGGCCGGTTGGTGCTGGCGGTCGACGTACCTACCCAGAAAATGGCTTCTTCGCCGGGCTGGGCCGTCGCTTTCTGCACCTGCACGAACGTACCTGACCGGATCGATGCCGTAGGTTGCTGCGGGTCGATGACCTGGAAAAACACCGTTTGCTGCGCCGTTTGGCCCGTCGAATCCGTCGCACTAATATCGGCCGCGTACATGCCTGATGGCAGACCGGCGAGGTTTATGGCTTTGGGCGTGGCGGAACGTACCTGCGTTTTGGCCCAGGTAGCCGGGTCATCTTCATTAGCATACAGATCGTGCGGAAACAGCGCCACATACTCGGCGCGGGTCAGCACAGTGCGGTCGGCGCGGGCCCAGAGCCGACTGCGCAGGCCCGTTCGCGAGGGCGTAAGCCGGGCGATGGTTACGGTGCCGGACTGGATACTCACCTCGTTACCGCTGGCATTCGTCAGCCGCACCCCATATGGTTTCTGCTCGGTCGTCAGCACAGGGCTGGGCAGGGCAAGCTCTGCCGTCAGAGCGGTGTAGCCGATGCGTAAACTCTGCGTAGCCGACCGCGTTTCGCCCGACTGATCGGTCACGTCGATAGTGACCGTGAAAGTAAATTGCGGCTTGTCAGCGGCGGCGATGCTCAGGTCGGCCTGGGCCAGGAACGAGAAGTCAATGACGCCGTCAGCGGTTGAAGTAGTGGTTCCGTTGGCAATTTCCTGCTCGTTAGACGGGCGGGCGGGCCGCCACCAGTTCCAGCCCCAATAAGGCTGGTAATACGTGCGGGTAACCCGGTAGCTCACCTTCGCCCCGTCGACAACGGCCCCGGCCAGCGTTTTGGCCGTAGCGCGTACAGGTACGTTCTGCCCCAGTACCACGGCCTGTTTCAGCGGATCGGCCACTACGGCGAAGGTGGGCCGTTTGTATTCCTCAACCCGGATAGGCGCCTGCCCATTGTCCGTTACGAGGCTCATCATACCTGTTAGCCGGCCAACGGGCGCCGTAAACGTACCTGACGCTGACCCAAACTCATTGGTTTGCACCGTCGTTTTGGCCACTTCTTCGCCGTTCACATCCGTCAGCCGAATAGTGGTTGATCGGTTTGGCACCACCGCAAACTGGTTGGCTTTTCCGTTGTACAGCAGCACTTTCCAATACACCGTTTGGCCGGGGCGGTAAATAGCCCGGTCGGTAAAAATGGCCGCACGTTCCATGTCTGGTTGTTCAGGAGGGTTTCGGCCGTACCGATAATTATAGAATACGTCGGTGTCCAGTACATCGTCGTTTCGGATCAGGCGTAAAAAATAAGATTCCCGCCCCGGCAGCTGCGATGCGTCGAGTACCAGCTTCCCCTGAACGTTCGTCTGAACCGAGCCCGATACGCTGGCTTTTTTACCCTGACCGTTCAGGGTTAGTATCTGAACCGTTGCATTGGCCACCGGCTGTCCCGTTGTGCGGTCGGTGACGTAGATGGTTTTAAGGTCATTATCGTACTGGTAGTTACCGCCAACCAGTACATAACTCAAATTCGACACGGCAAACGTGCCGATGCTAACCACTTCGGCCGTTTCGGCGCTGGGTTTAGCCCATGTCCCTTCGTTCGACACCAGCAGTACGTAGTAGCCCAGCGGCAGGCCTTTCACGGGAATCTCCACGCTGTGGCTGCGCAGATCGCCATCGTCGGGCAGGGTTAATTTTTCCTCGGCCACTACCGAATGGTTCTGAATGGCGGCAAACCAGCTATCTCGCTTCGGATCGGTCTGATACTCATCGAATTGAGTCAGTGTACGGGCTTCATCGGCCGTCAGACGCAGTATCCTGTAAAACAGCGTTTTCGTATTCTGATACAACACCCGCGCCCGGAATGGCTTACCCGGCTCATTGGCTTCTTCTACCTCTACACCCAGTACCGGACGAAGCAGGCTATCGAGTAGCGGGCGGGCCGTTTGGGCGGGAATCGTATTGGGAAAGCGGGCAATCAGATCGCGGGCCAGTTCGGCGGCGCGTTTGCGGTCCCAGCGGTGGGTCGTATCGGCAGGGTCCGGTACGTTGGCGGCCTGATCCGTGCTGCCGTAGCGACCGCGAGGCAGGGGATGTACCTGACCTTCACTGGAAAGATCCTGCACCAGCGCCAGCGCGTATTCCGCTTCGGCCGGTTTATTCTTAAACGCGGCGATCTGCTGCGTCAATGTCTGGCGATACAGCGCTTCTTCGTTGGGTAGTGTGCCCAGCCGTTTCACCAGCGCCAGCCGTTCCACGTCATTCACGGCAAAGGCGAGCGGATTGGCATCGTTCCGGTGGAAAGCCAGCAATTGCTGATACAGTTTCAGCGCCTGATAGGGGCCCGACAGTAGGTCGGTAGCAGGCAACACCGTAGCCACGAACGTTGCCGGCCCCGCCAGATAGGCCGGCTTGTTGACGCTGAACGCCTGAATCGGCTTGATCACGTCAGACTGAGCGTCATCGAAAAAATCGATAGCCCGGTGCGCCAGTACATCGAACAGCGTCGGTCGTAGCGCCCGGCCTGCTTCATTGCCTTTACTGATCACCGCATCATATACCCCTATGTTCAACTGCTGTAACCGGGCCGCCTCCTGCACCGAAGCCGCGTATAGTTCGGTCACCGTCGTTTGCAGGCGTCGCGCATCCCAGGTACGTGGATCAATGGAGGTGGCGCTTTGCGACGTTGGCTCGTCGGGGGCAGTAGCGGTGCGATCAAGAAATTTATAGCGATTCTGCTGGAAATACTGCCAGTATACCTCGGCCAGTACCGATTGCAGCACCGACCGCGTTGGTCCGGTGGTCGCGTCGACGTCGGCCTTCAACGACCCGATCATGGTCAGGTACGTCTCCTCATCTTTAGCGCCGTTGGTTCGGTACACCACGCGGCGCATGGCGGCTTTCAGCAATTGTGGCTCATTGCCCGTCTGTTTGGCTTCGGCATAAATGCGATCGGCAATGGCCAGAGCCGACTGAGGCAGGCCACGCGCCATCAGCGAATCGGCTGACTTCCAGCTAGTGGCATAATCAGGTGGAGGGAGCATGGCGCTTGGTTTATCGGTCTGGAGCAGTGTCAGAAACGGCAACAACACCAACGGAAATGTATAGATCAGCGAGGCGGGGATACGCATAATAAATCAGTTTATACAACTAGGACAACAAATGACGCCGACCGTTTAGCCGGGTACGTGTTCCAGTTGATGAACAAGAGTACGGATTTTACCAAAGGGTTGTGAGTACCGGTTACTGACTGGTGCCTTGGCCAACTGCCGCCACTGATTAGAAACGTGTTAGAATGCAGGGCTATAAAATCATTTTTCGTCGATAAACGTTATAGGGATAGGCCTGCTACGTGTTTCTCACCAATCCGGTAGTGTGGCTATCGCCATGAAAAACAACACCTTGCGTTATGCGTTAATTGGCTTGTTGCTCGTCGTTACCCTGGCTAGTTGCGGCCCTGCCTATGTAGGTGTAGGCACTGGTTACGGCTATGGCCCTTCCTACGGTTACTATGCCCCCCGGCCTTATTACAATTATCCCCGGCCCAGGTACGTTGCTCCACCCCGCGCCTACTACAGCCGCCCACGTTATTACCGAGCCCCGAATTATAGTTACCGCTATAATGCCCCCCGTTACTATAACGGCAATAGCGGCCGGAGGCGGTAGGTAACCCTATCAAAAGAATTGTAAATAAAAAAGTCCCGATCAAAAACCTGATCGGGACTTTTTTTGCTGTGTATCAGTTGCTGGCGCGTTGTTTGTTCGCTACGTTTATACACTTGATCTGGTACAACGATCGCAGTGCTTTTTGCGTTACTATGGTTACTATATAGAAGCGTAGTCAACTGAATGAAGTATGAAAACAACGGCTTTTTTACTCGTCTTTTCGGCATCGCTGCTCATCGGCGAGGCCCCGGCATCTTCGCTGTCTGCGCACCCCACGGTGACGGAGGTGGCGAGTATCAAGCGTAAGAAGAAAGGCTTTCGGCGGAAAAAAGGCTTTATGTGGGGCCTCTTCAAGAAAAAAGGCTGCGGCTGCCCGAAATTCTGATACGGATTAGTATACGAACGCGGATTAGGCAGATTAAAGGGATCGACGCGGATTTTTAATGAAATTCGGATTAGCTCTGATCAGGACTAAACCTGTTTTTACTCAGAAGATCTGTGTGAATCCTTTTAAAATCCCTTCGATCCGCGTCTCCGTATCAATCCGTGTTCCCACCATTCAGCGAATACGATTCGATTCGCGGACTAATTTTTCGTCGCGTCGGATAAATCGGTTAGCGAGTGCGTTAAGTACGAGCGCACCAACAATTGCCCAGAAGCCCGTCAGAAACGATCCCTGATCGGCGGGGTTGCCATATGATTTTCCGTTGATCAGTACGTTGTAGAGGATAACGCCCATCGAGGCAGTCAACAGAATGGCATTTGCAGCACAAAGGCCCATCTGTAGTAATCGTTTTTTATACTGAAAAATGGCAAAAAGAGCCACAATCGCGACAATCGCCAACAGGCCGCCCAGATACCAGAGCGGCGTGGTAAAGGTGGTTACTCCCTGTTCGTATGTATATTGAAGGGGTGTCAGCTCGGCCTCTTCGCCAGGGTTCATACCGGGTTTTTCCCAGATTGGGTTAGCCAGTGCTACGCCCATCGACGCTGAAATCAGGAATAGAAAAACACTTTGAATGCGTTGAATCATTTTTTTATAAGAAATTGTAGTCTGTTTAACGAGTAGCAAACAGGCTGTGGAAAACACCGCCGCCCTTTAACTGCTTATACAGGTTAGTGATGTCGGTAGCCAATGGCGAAATTAGCCGAAAAGCCTGAATGTTTTGATGAATACGCAAGTGGTGGTAACAGCCGATGGGTCACATTCGGTATTCAACGCGGAGGTAGGGCAACACTACCATTCAATCTATGGCGCCGTTCAGGAGTCAGACCGTGTGTTTATTGAATTGGGATTACTCTACACCTTCGACCGGGTGAAGGGGCCTGTCCGTGTGTTTGAAATGGGGTTTGGCACTGGCCTTAATACCCTGATGACGATCCGTGAGGCAAAGCGCCACCACCGGGTAATTGATTACGTAACGGTCGAAGCTTTCCCGATTCCGGTTGAGGAAGCCCGTCAGCTAAATTACGACCACGAACTAACCACGTTCTGGTTGCCCGACCTGCACGAAGCCCCCTGGGGCACACCTACGCCGATTGTTCCCGAATTGACGTTAACCAAGTTCCACACCCGCGTTCAGGACCTGCCCCCCATCGGTACGTTCGACCTGGTGTATTACGACGCGTTTGCCCCCGAAGGCCAACCCGAGCTCTGGACCCTGGAGATCTTCCAAAAAGTAGCGACGTTGCTTCGGCCCGGGGGTGCGCTAACTACATACTGTTCAAAATCAGCCGTGCAGCGAAACCTCCGCGAGGCTGGTTTCGAGGTTGAAAAACATGTAGGCCCAGCCCGTAAACGCGAGGTGATCAGGGCGATAAAGATGTAAAGCGTTAAGTTTCAAGTTACAGGTTTCAAGTTTCAAGTTACAGGTTTCAAGTTTCAAGGGCGTTGCTTATCAATCAAATAGTGATTAAGCAGCGCCCTTGAAACTTGAAACCTGAAACCTGTAACTTGAAACCTGTAACTAGAAACCCTTCCCTATCAGCCTGCCTATAGCTTCCAGACCCTGTACGTCTGTTTCACTGAAATCATCAAGCTGGTCGCTATCAACGTCGAGCACCATAGCAACCTCGCCCATTTGGGTGAAGATGGGGACAACCACCTCTGATTTGGATGCCGAACTACAGGCAATATGTCCGGGGAAAGCCTCAACGTCGGGCACCAGTATGGCCTCGCGACGGGTGTAGGCGGCTCCGCAAACGCCCTTGTCGAACGCAATGCGTGTGCAGGCAATAGGACCCTGGAATGGGCCCAACACCAACTGGTCTTCTTTCGTCAGATAGAAGCCGACCCAGAAAAATCCGAATGCTTCCCGAAGGGCCGCCGCTACGTTGGCCAGGTTAGCCACCAGATCCGGTTCGTCCGAAATGAGCGCTTCGATCTGCGGAATCAGGCTGTCGTATATAGCCTGCCGGTTGCTGGTTTGCGGAATATGAAGTGTTTCTGCCATGGTGCAAAGATACAATGGACGGAGTGTGCAGGTGGCAAGTGGCAAGTTTCAGGTTTCAGGTTTCAAGTTTCAGGTGCGTTGCTTGTTTCAGTGACGTAAACAAGCAGCGCACTTGAAACCTGACACTTGAAACCTGACACTTGAAACCTGAAACCTGAAACTTGACACTTCCCCCCCTTTTCTACCGCCAAAACCACCGTTAACCAAATTTGATACGGATTGTTTAGCGATGAGTTGCTTTTTCTATGCAAAGTTGATAGATTAACAGCTCGTAACACAATAAAGCCTATAGGCCAACTCTTGTACTTAACTAATCATGTCTGTACTTCTCCGTATAGCCGGGCTGGCTGTTGCCTGGCTGTTTCTACTGACAAGTCCGCTGGTCGCTCAATCAATCACACTCACACCCGATGAGGCCCACGACGATCTCCTTTTTTTACGCCGGCAACTCCGCGCTTATCATCCCGGTCTAGGGCATTACACGCCAGACTCGAAAATGGAGCAGCTCTTCGATTCGCTCTATAACCGGGTGACCAGTCCGATCGATTATCTTTCTTTTTTCCATCATTTATCGCCCTACCTAAACGGCCTGAAAGATGGACACACCAACCTGAATCACCGACGCGGGTTCATTGACCGCGACACCCGCTTCATTCCATTCTACATCAGGCAGGTAGATCATGACTATTTCATTAGCCACAATGCCTCAGCCGACACAACGCTGCGGAGGGGAACACGGTTGCTGTCTATTCAGGGGCAACCCATTGCCGAGGTTCACCGTGAACTGATGGATGGGGATCGGTCGGGGTCGGATGGCGATAATGCCACGGGGCGCCATAACTGGAGCCTGATGCAGTTTGCCGACTACTACGCTGCTTGGTTTGGCTCGGTCGATTCAGTAACGATTCGGTATCAGTTAACACAGCCCGACGGGTCGCTCGACTCAACCATTCGGCAAACGCGGGTAGCGGGCGTGATGTCGGCCCATTTCCGTCAGGTACTGATAGACCGGTACAGAGCTGATTTTGGCCGTGGGTCTGAGTTCCGGCAGCCTAATCTGAGCCTGCGCCTTGTCGACTCGCTCTCGAAAACGTCCGTATTGCGGGTATCATCCTTTATGAACCCAAAAACATTCGATCCGTTTCAATGGGCATTCAAGAAGCGGCTGAAAAAAGCGTTCAAACAGATAAAAACTACAGGCGTAGAGAACCTGGTAGTCGATTTGCAGGACAATGGAGGCGGGGCTGTGCTTAACTCGGCCCGTCTGTTGCAATTCTGGCTGCGCAGGCCATTTACCATCATGCAAAGTGAGCACATCAAGCCGGCGGCCCGTGCCGAGCTTGTGAACCGCTGGAATCCGCTATCGGTGCTGGATTTTAACCTCCGTTATCGCCGCGATGGGCAGGGCGGATTTGCCAGCCGGGCGGCCGTGAGCAGACATTACCGGCCTTATAAGCGGCTCGCTTTTCAGGGAAATTTGTACCTGCTCATGAACGGTTCATCGTTTTCGGCGGCAACGTCGGTGCTGGCCAAAACGCTCGACGCAGGCCAGGGTACATTTGTTGGCGAAGCCAGTGGCGGCGCTTACTGGGGCGATTTTGCCGGTCAGTTTAAATACGTTACGCTGCCTCATTCGCGGATTCAGGTACGTATTCCCCTGAAAAAACTGACGCATGCGGTGGCTCAGGGGCACGCCAACGGATTCACCATTGAACCCGACTTCACAGCGCAACGTACCCACGATGACCTGATGATGAACAGAAACGTGGCCCTTCGCGAAACCATGACGCTGATTCGCCAGCAGATCACGGCTGTTCGCCAGGTTACGGGTGATGGCAAACTGGAAGCGCTGAAATAGGCAGGCAGCCCTATAGAAATAGTCTGTCAGTGTATATTGCAGCGGGTTTAACGCAACGTTATGAAAAAACAGTTCTGCCTGTTGCTGCTGGGCGTCACAGTATGGGCAACCGCCTGGGCGCAACCGGCGCCAAATGCGGCATCAGCCATTCAGTTTATAAAGCTGGGCAACACGCTCCGTGAAGTCGATAAGCCGCAGCAGTCGATTGACCTGTTGCTGCGGGCGCTTCCCGCCATCAAGGGGAAAGATTTATACTGGGAAGCGGTTGCCTACGAGAACCTGGGGCTGGCCTATGCCGATCAGGAGAGAAGCATGGAGGCGATTCAGTACTTCCAGAAGGCGCAGCTGATCTATAAAGCACTGAAATACACAGCCAGTGAAACCGCGATGAATGAGCTTATCGACGGCGTAACGGGCAGGAAAGAGTATGCAGGTATCGACATTGGTTCGTCGGGGATCAAGCTGGCTATTTTCAGCACCAAGCTCGAAGATGGCTTTTACACCAAATCGATCCGATCGAAGCCAGACTCGCCCAGCGTCACCCTGATTTCGGGTACGCCCCAATCATTTGAAGCCGGGCAAGCTGTATTACGCGCCTACGTAGACTCGATTCGGCGCCATAATATTCCGGGTGAGCGCATCTATGTAGCCTTCAGTAGTGGTATCAATGATGGGCTGGGTAAGCAACCGGGTCTGCGCCGAAAGCTTTACGAGCTGCTGGCCGCCGAATTACCTAAAGGTGTTTCCTGCGACACGACACTGACCGCCTCCCGCGAGGCCGAACTTTATACGATTGGGGCCATTCCGCGTAAGATGTGGCCATCAACATCCTGCATGGATATTGGCAGTGGTAACACAAAAGGGGGGTATTATGACGACAACCGGGTTTTCCATGCCGTCAGCTTTCCGTTTGGTACCAAATCATTGCCAACGCTGATTGACAAAGATCGGTCGATGCCGATCGAACAATACCGGCAGGAAGCCCAGCGCGTCATAAAAGCCATTGCCGACACGGCCCTGGCGGTCAGTAACAAACCTGGTCTGGCAAGCCTGCAGCAGCGCCGGACGGTTGGCTTCGGGGGCGGCATTGCCTGGGCCCTTGTAACGTACCTGCACCCGGAGAAAGCAGGCCTGACGGCCATTCCGCTGACGGCTTCGGATGTAGAAAAATTCAAGCGGCTGGCCCTGACAAACTACCAGGCGTTGCTCCATCCCGACATGACCGATATTACGGATGCGGCCACGCGGCGTAAGGCCGAAAAAGACATTGCCAATGCGCAGAGTCAATTTAATGAGAAACAAATTATTGCAGGGGCGCTTTGGCTGGAAACCGTTATGCGGGCCTACGACCATACCGACACGCCCAAACGGCTGGTCTTTATCCGCGACTCCGATATTGGCTGGGTGACAGGTAAGTTTCTGGAAGATATTAACCGTAATTATGAGCGGCCACTCGCCAGCGAAGCAAAGTGAGCACGGTTCATCTATGGGTTCCGGTCTAACGTACCTGGATCATGGATATGTTCTGAGTTATCAATTTTTCAGAATAGCCACATGACGTACTTTTTAGTACCCTTTTAACGACAACAAATACCCACAGTCGCCCATTTTCTAAGTATTATTCCTAGGTTTGTATCCTACGTCCTCGCTACTTATTCGATCGTTTACAGGATCAAGTCTATGGGAAGATATGGTTTACTTATCCTGCTTGTACTTACCATCCGTGCAACGGTAGTTGGTCAGGTAGTACCGGCCAGTCAGCTTCAACAGCGTATCAATAAGGCCAGGCGGACATCAGCAGCAACTACCTTCCCGCTATTCAAATTAGCCGATTCACCCGCCTACCAGGGTACTGCTTTTTTACCCAGTGAAACACCGACGTCGCTGCTTCTCGATGCCGGGCAACTCAGCCGGATTCTCGATGAACGTCCCGACTTACTTGCCTTTTCGATACCCACCGAATCTGGTTCTATCGATCTTGACCTGGTTGCGGTAGAGCTGTTTTCTCCAGATAGCAAGCTCTTGCTTGGCTCGGCGGCCGGTACGGTTACTGCCCCGCTCAGCAAAGGTGTTTTCTACCAGGGGTTTATTAAAGGAGATGATCAATCGTTGGTGGCGATCAGTATTACCAACGGCGAATTGTCTGGTATCGTATCTGACAAAACGGGCAATCGCGCCCTAAGTCACCTGCGTAATACACAGAATAGCTACCTGTTCTACAGCGACAATACAGTATTGACGCCCCGAAAAGCCTTCACCTGCGAGGCTATTCCGGTCAATACGGGAGGCCGAAAAACAGCGATGGCCCCGCAGTCGATCGATTGCAAAGTGGTGGGCATCTATCTCGAAGTAGACTTTGATCTGTACACCCAGAACAAGTCAGATGTAGCGCAAACGACCAGCTACGTAGCTAACCTATTCAACCAGGTGGCGTTGATCTATAATCGGGAAAACATCGCTATTCGTATTGCGGGGATTAAGCTATGGACCGAGGCCGACCCATATGTAAGCCTGACATCAACCGGCGATATATTAAGCGCTTTTCGGGCCAATCAGAATGCCAATCCACCGCCCGGAGTCAATAGCCAGCTTTCCCATTTTCTCTCAGGTCGCTCGTTGGGCGGTGGCGTCGCCTATCTGGACGTGCTGTGTGCTTCTACCTACAAATATGGCGTTAGCGGCAGTCTGTCAGCGACTTATCCAGAGTTTCCTACTTATTCCTGGGAAGTTACCGTCGTTACCCATGAACTGGGGCACAACTTTGGTTCGCCCCATACGCAAAGCTGCTCATGGCCAGGCGGAGCGCTCGATAACTGCTACACAACAGAAGGCGGATGCGCTCCCGGCCCGGCTCCCGTTAATGGTGGTACCATCATGAGCTATTGCCACCTGACAACAACGGGCATTAATCTGTCGAATGGGTTTGGCACGTTACCTGGCAACCTGATCCGTAGCCGGGTGACCACCAGTAGCTGCCTACCAACAGCAACCGACGTACCTACTAGTTTAGCGACCAGACGTGTTCAGGCGACAACCGCTACAACCTACTGGTTATCCAATTCAGGCAGTACGCAGTTTACAATTCAGTACCGACCCGTCGGAGACGCTAGCTGGCGCACGGTCGGTCCGTTTACTGGTTCGCGCTATACCCTGACCGGCCTGCAACCAAACACGACCTACAACTGGCGCGTTACGGGTGAGTGCTCGAGCAGCTACTCAACCGAATCGACTTTTACCACCGGCGATCCGGTCTACTGTACGCCACTTTATTCAAACAACGGTTGTGAATATGGGATTGGTCTGAAACGAATTGTGTTCAACGGAACCGTATTGACTACCAGTTCGGGCTGTGCGGCGTCCCATTACACGTATTATCCAACGCCCGTGGCTACCCTTTCCAAAATTGTTGCGAACCCATTTTCCATTGAATTCCTCGGCTATTACAACGCACAGCAGGTAGCCGTCTGGATTGATTTCGACCAGAATTATGAGTTCGACACGTCCGAACGGGTATTTGGTACAACAGCGGGTGTCAAAGCGCCCGTTTCGGGCTCGCTGACCATTCCGGCAACTGTGCAGGCAGGCGTGACGTACCGGATGCGCATTCGCAATCAGTTTTCTTCCAGCGTTACAGACGCATGCAATGAATTAAGCTACGGTGAAGCAGAAGATTATCTGGTATTTATAGACTCAGGATGCCCCCCTACGCCTGCCATTACTTTGTCAGCCTCGGCCATTACCTGTCAGCAGAGCGCTACACTAACCGTGACGAACTGCTCGGGTACAGTAAGTTGGCTACCGGGCAATGGATCAGGCGCGTCGATAATGGTCAATCCAACGCAAACCACCAGCTATACAGCCACCTGTAACCTGCCGGGTTGCAGTGTGAGCCAACAGGCAACCGTTACAGTAGCGCCCGATATGGTTTCGCTACACAGTGGTAACTGGGACGACCCCGGCGTTTGGTCGTGTCAACGAGTTCCCACGGCCGTTACGCCCCTGCTAATTTCTGCCGGTCATACGGTGATTATGCCGGCCAATTACACAGGCAATGCAGGATCACTAATTCTGACTGGTCGACTCAACTACCAGATAAACAGTCGCTTAAAGCTAGGTACGCCGATCGCGAACGTTGTGCTGGTTAAGTAACTAGTATGCGTCCTGGACAGCGCGGCTCCGCGCTCTAGGCCCTTCGACTAGGCCAGCAGCGCGAAGCAAACGGCGGGCCGCTTATACCGTTGCCGTTACGCCAGCGCGTTCGCGGAGCTTCTCCGTTGGGCGGAAGCGCTCCCCGTATTGATCGGCTAATCGGTCGCAGGTGGCCACAAACGTATTTACACCGACGAAATCGACGAACGAGAGAGCACCGCCGGTATAGGCGGGAAAGCCCCAGGCCAGAATAGAGCCCAGATCACCGTCGAGTTTGGTCCGAACGACGTTCTCTTCGACGCAACGAACGGCTTCAATAGCCTGCCGGTAGAGTAGCCGTGTTTTCACTTCATCCAGACTCGGTTGCTGATCGGCTACGGGGAACAGCTCGGACAGGCCAGACCATAGGTGCTTGGGGGCGTCTTCCGGATAGTCGTAAAAACCAGCCCTGGCTTTTTTGCCCGTCCGGCCCAGGTCGACAAACTGTTTTGCTACCTGGTAACTAGTGTCCGATTCGTTCAGCACGCCATCGTTAATACTCTGACCAGAAATTTTATAGACCAGATCGAGAGCTACCTCATCCGTCACCGCCAACGGACCAACGGGCAGGCCAGCATCTTTCCCCGCGTTTTCGATCAGGATCGGGTTTACGCCGTCGCGCAGAAGTTCCATGCCTTCGGCCGTGTAGGTGCCAAAGCAGCGCGACGTGTAAAAGCCCCGACTGTCATTAACGACGATGGGCGTTTTCCGAATCTTGCGGGTGTAGTCCATCGCTACGGCCAACGCGTAGTTGGCTGTTTGCTGGCCCACGATGATCTCGACCAGCATCATTTTGTCGACGGGCGAGAAGAAGTGAATACCAATGAAATTTGCTGGATTAGCCGAGGCTTCGGCCAGGCCCGTAATGGGTAAGGTCGATGTGTTCGAGCCGAAAATGCCGTTTGCTGCCAGCATCGATTCTGCTTCTTTCGTAACGGTAGCTTTCAGTTCACGGTTTTCAAAAACAGCTTCAATGATCAGGTCGCAGCCTTGCAAGTCGGCTATGTCGGCCGTTGCTTTTATCCGACCCAGCGTTGTATCGACCGTTGTGGGGTCCACTTTACCCCGTTCAACGCCTTTTCTGAGCAGATTACGCGTATAGTCTTTTCCTTTCTCGGCCGCTTCGCCCGACACATCTTTCAGCACGACCTCAATGCCCGCCACGGCCGACACGTAGGCAATGCCCGCTCCCATCATTCCCGCGCCCAGAATACCGACTTTCTTCACGTCGGTCTTGGGTACGTCCTTCGGGCGACTAGCCCCTTTGTTAGCTTCGTTCATACCCAGGAACATCGTTCCGATCAGGTTTTTAGCCACTTTCGAGGTAGCTACCTTCACAAAATACCGCCCTTCGATTGTCAGCGCCCGGTCGATATTCACCTGTAAGCCCTCGTATACGCACGACATAATGGCCAGCGGCGCGGGGTAATTACCCTTGGTTTTATCCATCAGCATGGCCGTTCCCGCCGCAAACGTCTGCGCACCAACAGGACTTTGCACATTACCGCCCGGCACCTTGAAGGCATCACGTGCTACGATTTTGCCCGTCTTCTTATCGATCTGGTCCCACGGTTTGATCGGCTGTGGATTGGCCAGAATCCAGGTACGTGCTTTGTCCATCATGGTGGTGGGCGTTTCGGCTACGTCGTCGATCAGGCCGTTTTTCAGCGCATCGGGTACGTTCATCTTCTTGCCTTCAACCAGCAAAGGCAACGCTGCCTGCATGCCGATCATGCGCGGCAGGCGCTGTGTACCGCCGCCGCCCGGCAACAGGCCGATGGTTACTTCGACCAGGCCAATCAGGGTTTTCGGGTTTTGAAGGGCAATGCGATGGTGACAGGCCAGGCATACTTCGTAGCCACCGCCCAGCGCCGTGCCGTTGATGGCCGCCACGATAGGCTTTCCGTTGGTTTCCATCCGCCTGAAAATCCGGTTCAACTCGGCCGATATCTTCAGCATCTCGGCGGGTGGCTGATCGTTATTCCGAAGAATCATTTTCAGGTCGGCACCGGCTATAAATTCAGGTTTATCGGAGGTGATGATGATGCCCTTTACCGCTTCATCAGCATAGGCGTTATTGAGTGCTTCCTCGAACTGAGGGATCGATTCGTCGTTGAGCACGTTCATCGGACTGCTGGTCATGTTCCAGCGAATGACGGCAACGTTCTGCTCTACGGTGTAGTTAATCATGGCTTTTTAGTAGTCATTTGTAGTCATTTGCCTTCGACCGATACGCCGGAGTGGCCGAAGGCAAATGACATTTTAATTAATCCGTTCGAAGATGGTGGCGATGCCCATGCCACCGCCAATGCAGAGGGTTGAGAGGCCGACTTGTTTGCCAGTACGTTCCAGTTCATCGAGCAGGGTGGCCGAAATAATAGCGCCGGTAGCCCCGAGCGGATGTCCCAGCGCGATGGCACCGCCGCTGATATTGACCTGGCTATGATCGACGCCAAACTCATCCATAAACAACATGGGCACGGCGGCAAACGCTTCATTGACCTCAAACAGGTCGATATCCTTAATGCTCATCCCTGCCTTTTTCAGCACCTTGTACGTGGCTGGCACTGGACCGGTGAGCATGATCGTGGGTTCAGAACCGACAATGGCGAAGGCCACAATACGGGCACGGGGTTTCAGACCGGCCGCCTGCCCGAACGCCTCACTGCCCACCAACACACCCGCCGCACCGTCGACGATCTGCGACGAGTTACCCGCGTGGTGAACGTGATTAATCTGAGTGAGGTCCGCATATTTCAGCAGAGCCAGCGCATCCAATCCCATTTGCCCCATCATCTCGAAGGCAGGTTTCAGTTTGCTCAGGCTCTCAGCAGTCGTGCCGGGACGTACCCCTTCATCGCGGTCGAGTACCGTTATGCCGATCTCATCTTTGTAGGGCACCAGCGTTTTATGAAAGCGATTTTCACGCTGCGCCACTTCAGCCCGTCGGTACGATTCGGCGGCAAACGTGTCTACGTCGCTCCGTGAATACCCCTGACGCGTGGCGATCAGGTCGGCCGAGATCCCTTGCGGCACAATGTGGTGTTGCGCCACAATCTGCGGATTCATGAAGATAGCGCCTCCATCAGACCCCATCGGTACCCGCGACATCGACTCAACACCACCTGCAATGACCGCGTCGACCTGCCCCGACATCACGTAAGCCGCCGCCTGATTGATCGCTTCCAGCCCCGACGAGCAGAACCGATTAAGTTGTACCCCCGCCACTGATTCGGCATAACCCGCTTCGAGCACGGCGGTCCGGGCGATGTCGGCCCCCTGCTCGCCCATCGGCGTTACACAGCCCATGATTACGTCGTCGACCAGTCGGGTGTCCAGGCCGTTCCGGTCACGAATGTGTCGCAATACGCTGGTCAATAACGAGATCGGCTGAATATCGTGAAGCGATCCGTCGCTTTTACCGCGCCCACGTGGGGTTCTGACGGCATCGTAGATGAAGGCATTAGCCATTAGACAATGGGTTTAAACCAAAAAGTAGTATGCATGCATACGGTTACACAAATGTAGTGCTGTCGACTATAAATTGTGTGATACCATGAAAAAAGCTGGCGCAGGCTTACACACATCAAGGGCAGGTAACAAAAAGGTGTGTGCTGGCATCTATCCTTTTGTTATATTTGATTCATGGCATTGTATATCGAACAGCGAATTGATCAGTTAGAGGCTCATGCAGTCGAGGATGGTAAACTCCTGGAGACTGTAGCTAAAGGCTTAGCGACTTTAACTATACAGGTTCAGAAAAATCATGAACAGGCGCAGCAGAATCACGAGTACACCAACAAGCGAATTGACCTACTGCACGCTGATGTTCAGGAACTGAAATCAGATGTAGCTGAGCTGAAATCAGATGTAGCCGAGCTAAAAACAGACGTAGCCGGGCTGAAATCAGACGTAGCCATGCTGAAAACAGACGTAGCCATGCTGAAAACAGATGTAGCTGAGCTGAAAACAGATGTGGCCGGGCTAAAGTCGGACGTAGCTGGGCTGAAAACAGATGTAGCTGAACTGAAATCAGATGTAGCCGGGCTGAAATCAGATATGAAAGATATGAAGACCAGTATGTCTCTTGTCCTTAAGATTTTGACTGAAAAACTGTAAAAGCTTTTTTTACACGTTCCTACTGGCAATCAGGCAATTAGCTTTCACCTATTCACCGAACGCAACTTGGTTTGATCTTTCGTATTTACCTGCCTATCCTGCTGGCCTGGTTAGGATTTTCACCGGCCTTTTCGCAAACAGGTCAACTGCCAGTCATACAAAAGTCGCCGGGTGCTATACCCATTGTCCGCTCCGACGAGGCGCTGAACCGGTTGTTCCAGGACCTGTTCCCAGTACAAACCGAGGGTACCGATTACCAGGCCGTATTTGAAAACCTGGCGCAACTGTATAGCTATCCCCTTGATTTGAACCGAGCCAGTCGCGATGATCTGTCGGCAATGCTGCTGCTTACCGAACGGCAGATTACCAACCTGCTGATGTACCGCGAAACCAACGGCGATCTATTGGCCGTGGTCGAATTACAAGCCGTTCCCGATTTCGACGTACCTACAATTCAACGCTTACGGCCTTTCGTAACGATCCGCTCATCGGCGCTTACGGCTGAACTACCAGCCCCAACCGATAATTATCTTATTGCGCGTTATGAGCGAACGCTGGAAACACAAAAGGGCTTTACGGAAGCCATTCCCAACAAATCAGGTACCGCACCGGCAGACCGGTTGCCGCTCCGATACCAGGGGAGCCCCGGCCAATGGTATCTTCGGTATCGGACCAGTCGACCGGGCGTATACAGCGTGGGGGTTACGCTGGAACAAGATCCTGGTGAGGCCTTTCGCTGGAATCCGGCCACCCGGCAATATGGTGTCGATTATATCTCCTTCCACGCCCAAATTCAAAACCGGGGTCGGTGGCGTAATGTCATCATTGGTGATTTCCAGCAGCAAATCGGGCAGGGACTCATTTTTTCCGCCGGCTTTTCGCTGGGTAAAAACGCCGAAACGATCCTAACCGTCCGGCGACCTACACTGGGGGCGCGGCCTTATACATCCTTGACTGAATACGGTTATTTGCGCGGCATCTCGGCGACATACAGTTTGGCACCAAATCTGGATCTAACGCTTCTGGCCGCCAGAAATCGCCGCGACGCCAACATAGTCGCTGGCAAAACGCCGCTCGATGAAAGCGTGGTGAGCTCGTTCCTCACGTCGGGATTACACCAGACGAGCAGCGATTTGCTGGATTTGCGATCGGTTGTCGAAACGAATCTTGGTGCGCATCTACATTACCACGCGCAGCAATTCCAACTGGGCCTGACGGTCCTGCAAACCAGCTTCGATACGAAACTCCAAAAGCGTGACCTGACCTACAACGACTACGAATTTGTGGGCAAGCAGAACTTGGTGGTGGGTTTGCACGCTGGGTACGTCTGGCGAAACATGAACCTGTTTGGCGAAGTAGCCCGTAGTAGTGGATCGCTTGAAAACAGCGGCGGCATTGGCGCGATAGCGGGTATCTTGACCAGCCTGAGTCGCAAACTGGATATTGCCTTTCTGGCGCGGCATTACGACCGAAACTTTCACAGTTTCTACGCCAACGCCTTCAGCGAAGGCAGCCGGACGATCAACGAAACGGGTGTTTATACTGGCGTGAAATACAGCGTTTACAGAAAACTGACGCTTAGCGGATTCATCGACTGGTTCCGGTTTCCGTGGTGGAAATACCTGGTCGATGCGCCGTCGGGTGTGTTCGATTATTTACTGACGGCCACGTACCTACCCGACCGTCAAACGCGCTTCTCGCTGATTTTTCATGACGAACACAAAGAGAAGAACCAGCCGGGTAGTAAGACTACACCGAAAGAAGTAGTTGGCACCACACGCCGCAGCCTGGCCCTTACCGCCGACTACACCGTTGTTCCCGGCCTCACCATGCGCTCTCGACTACAGGCAGGTACGTTTGGGTACGCCTCCTCTACAACGAGTTCAGTGGGGTTCGCCATCATGCAGGATGCCACCTACGAGCGGGGACGGCTAAGCCTCAGTGGCCGGATAGCCCTGTTTGGCACTGATAACTACGACAGCCGCCAATACGCTTACGAACGGGATGTGCTCTACGCATTTTCTTTTCCCGCCTATTTCGACCGGGGCGTTCGGCATTACCTGCTGGCCCGTTATCAAGTCAACAAGCACCTTGACCTGTGGTTCCGCTACGCCCGTACCGACATCACCAATCAGCCCGACATCGGTTCCGACCTGGACCTGATTGCCGTGCCGCATAAAACGGAGATGAAACTCCAGGTACGTTGGCGGTTTTGAAAAGTGGGGAATCGAGGTTGCTTCGCGAGTGGTGTTGCTGACGCGTGGCCCTTCGACTAGGCGTCAGCAACACCACTCGCGAAGCAACTTGCTCATCGACCCAATCCATTCACGCATGTTTATATTTTGATCCCCCACTCGTTGTTCATGGGGCGGCCAAGGAGTGCGTTGGCATCGGCATCATTCTTAAACTGCTCCTTCTTTGGATTCCAGTGCAGCGAGCGATTCAGCCGGTACGCGATATTGCCGATATTACAGACCGAAGCCGTGCGGTGGCCCACTTCAACGTCGCAAATGGGTTTGTTGCGGGTTCGCATGGCGTCCAGAAAGTCTTTGTAATGGTTATCGCTTTTATAGACATGCTTCTGGGTTTCACCAATCACCTTCGTAGCCAATGAAGCGGGCGTAGTTTCCAGCTTCCGGCGCTGCACCCTGATTTCGCCTTCCGATCCGATAAAGTGGATTGCGTTGCTCCAGTCCCATTTTTCGTGGGTCATCGTGATACCGTTGTCATATTTGTACGTCAGGAACGGGTGCTCTTTCCCGTCGGGAGCGATCACTTCAACGGGGCCGCTATTGTCCATATCCAGCGCCCACTGCACGATGTCGAACATGTGCGCGCCCCAGTCGGTCACCATGCCGCCGCCAAACTCCCGGTAATTGCGCCAGTTCGGGAATACGTCTTTCGAGAGCGGTGGGGCCAATTCTGAATTGAACACGACAGGTGTATTCGGACCAAGCCAGGTATCCCAGTCCAGCCCTTCGGGAACAACCTCGCCGGGCAGGTTATACGCTACTGGCGGCGGTCCCACGTTGACCTTGATGTGCTTGATTTGACCGATGTAGCCATTCCGAACCAGCTCAGCCGTTTGCCGGAACTCGGGCCACGAACGCTGCATGCTGCCCGTCTGAAACACGCGATCATGCTTGCGGGTCGCCTCAACCATGGCCCGACCTTCTTTCACGGTCAACGACAGCGGCTTTTCGCAGTAAATATCTTTTCCCGCCTGCGCCGCCCGGACTGCCATAGCCGCATGCCAATGGTCGGGGGCGGCAATGACTACCGCGTCGATATCTTTGCGAGCCAGTAATTGCCGGAAGTCCGTATAAACCGGAATGTCGGCATAGGCTCCAAGTTGCGTGTTCTTCTCGTAATGCGCTTTGACCCGATCCAGAAAGGCGCCCGCTTTGGCTTTGTAGACCTCACTGATGGCCATGATGCGCGCTTCATTGGTACCGAGGAAAGATGTGCTTAGGCTTTTCGCCTGTTTACCCGTGCCGATGAACCCCAGCGAAATGATATCACTAGGGGCCAGGTATTTTGTACCATCAGGGCGTTTACCACCCAGCACGAAACGGGGAACAATCATGAAGCCAGCCACAGCAGCGGCTGTTTTTTCGACGAAATCACGACGACTAATAGCTTGCTCTTTATTCATGGTTATAAGGCTTTACTAGCGGCTTCTGAGGTTATTTCATGGTGGTGGCTGGCATCAACTGCTTTTCCAGCTCGTCGATCGTCCAGGGGTCCCGTGCGGCGGCGTACGATTCTCTGACGGCTTTGATATCCTGTGGCAGAATCACCGCCGACTGTCGGCCTTTTCCGGCCCGTAGCGACGTACCTACAAATTCGTAACGGACGTAGCTCAATACCGAGGCAATCCATTCGTCGGAGTTTTCTTTCATCGACGCCATTTCGCTGGGGTACGTTTTCCCGTCAATTGGTCCTTTCAGGCCATGCAGCAGGATTCTGATGGCGTATTCCTTGTCGTTATTGACGTGTTTGGCACCGCGCAGGGCCGGGGCCGCATTGGTGGGCAATCCGTTGCCATCCCCACCATGACAGGGTGAGCACATGCCCTTGTAAATCTCACCGCCACTGACGATCAGCTTTCGTTCGGCTGGCGTGAAACCGCCCAATTTCATGCCGTACACTTTCGCGTCTTCGTTTTTATCAATACTGGTTTTGACCCGCGCCAGCATCTGATTTGTCGCATTTTTGGTCAGCAAGTCCTGCGTGATCTGTTTGGCCAGCACGTGTTTGCTCGACCCTAGTGACAAGAGAAGTTGCGTTTTTACGTCGAAATTTGGGTCATCGGCCAGCTTGCCTAAACGGGCAATCACCTCGCTATCATCCTGTTTCACGTAGCGCTCGCTGATCCAGATACCTGCCCGTCTCACTTGCGGATCGGTATCGCTCATCGCGGCATACACGATATCTTTGTTGATTTCATCAAGCCCTTCGAGCGTCCATAACGCGTGTAGTCGACCCAAGGCCGAAGCGCCTTTCTGGCCGGTTGCCATCTGCTTCAGGGCGGGTACGACCGATTTATCGCCCAGAATAACGAGTTGCTTCTGCGCGTTGTCGCGCCACCAGCCGTTCGGATGATCCAGGTAGCCGACCAACGTACCTGCGGGCACGTCGAGCATGTTGGGTTTAGGGCCGGGTTTGTAGCTGTCGTGTACCAGTCGCCAGATACGGCCGCGCTGGTTGATTTTGTCAAGGCCGTACTGGTCAATTTTACCCCGCAGGAATGTCCCTTTCTTCGTCCAGTTCGACTCCTGAATGACCCCCCGGTTCATGTCGATGACATACAGCAGGCCATCGGGCCCGGTGTACGTGTTGACGGGCCGGAAGAAGAAGTCGGTGCTGGCAATGAATTCCCTGTGATTGTACACGTTTTCCAGGTACGTCTTCCCCTCCCGATTGATCACCTTGGCCCGGCGGATAATGCGCGCGACGGGTTCGTTGATCAGGTAATCGCCCACCAGATCGGCGGGCAGGCGGTCGCCCCGGAAAATAGACTGACCATTGCCCGACGTGAAGTGATTCAGCGTGCTGTCGGGCCGTAGCCGGGGGGCGCCGCCCTGCACCTCAGGGTTGGAAATGCGCGACCAGACGGGGCTGAACTTCTCTTCGCTATACGCATCGGCAAACTCCAGCGCCCCGTACTTCGGGTTGATCTGAAAGCCGGAACCCGCATTCTCGCCCCCGCCCCGGCTGAAATACAACCGACCGTAATTATCGTGTGTCAGGCCCCACTGCCCGTTCGAGCCGCTGTGCAGCGAATCGGGTTTGAGCACGCCGCCAACGTACCTGAACCGGATGGGGTCAACCGTCTGGTAGATGTAGTTATCGAGGTTCCAGTCCAGGCCGCTACGCTGGTGTTCGAGGTTGCCGGGTGCTACTTTCCCCAACACGTAGACCGCCTTCTTTTCATCGGCAACGCCATCACCGTTGGTGTCTTTGTAGCTGAAAATATCGTACGTATCGGTCTCGTTGACAAGTAGTTCGTGGTTGACACACAGGATCATGCGCGGCAGCATCAGGTCTTTGATGAAGACGCTACTTTTGTCCATTTTTCCGTCGTTGTTGGTGTCTTCCAGCAGCATCACCCGGCTTTTTTTGTCCTTGGTTCCGGTGCCGTCGGCGTCCTGCGTGTAGGTTTCCATCTGGGCTACATACATACGGGCGTTACCGTCCCAGGCAATAGCTACCGGTTCGGTGATCATCGGTTCGCTGGCGACCAGCTCCATATGGTAGCCCGCTGGCAGCACAAAGGCTCGCTGGCTCTGCTCCGGCGTTAAGGGCGTGATGGAAAATGGAGCAAGGGGCAGTGCGGTATCCTTATCAACAACAGTAGCCGCCGCTACCGTCGCCGGGCTGGTATTGGCAGGTGTGTTTGTTGCCATCTGCACTTTACAGGCGTAAATGAATGCCGACAGGGCCAGTGAAAAACCGATCAATCGTAAACGTTTCATGAGAACAGGATTTAGGCTACTGTTTTGCAAACCGAAAGAACGAATAACTACAAACACTACTCAGCGCGGTTAGTAAATGCCAGATGGAATGGCCCTGAATGAGTGAATGCGGATCGCAGCCAATTTTCTGCACATCCAGCGTACGGAACCGAACGGCAACAACCAGCAAGAGCAAACTGGCAATGGCCAGTAAACCAGACCGTTTCTTTCTGAACTGGATGTAGTTGATGGCAATGGAAACCAGCAACGCCAGAATCAGGCCGGGGAGCAACCGGGAGCTTGGAATCAGCAGGGCGATTTCCAGAAACAGGACAATCAGCACCACCAGCAACCCCGCCCAGATGGCTTTGGCAAGGGGCATAAACCGGATCTTGTGCAGGACGTGATACAGGCCAATGCTGACCAGCACCAGCGTGATGCCGTACGTCCCGTTCATGTCGACCCGCTGGCCCACCCACGTCAGTGAGGCGTGGAAAAAGGCACTGCCGAAACCTAGATAGACAAAGCAGATACCCATCAGGGCCGAGAGCATCGGGAACGATTCAAGCCGGTTCTGGCGCCTGATGCCTTCGTTTTTGTAATCGTCGTAGGCAATTTGCAGGATCAGCACGCCGAAGAAGAAATACGCCAGGTTGGAATACGTATTCATTCGCTGGTGGAAGAACTGGGCTACATTGTTGAATTCGCAGTATTCAACCACCAGCGCCGATTTGCTGATGACCATGCCTTCCCAAACCGACCCGTTAAAAAACGAATCGAGCCCCCACCAGATGGCCAGCATGCCCAGCGTCAGCAGGAATGAACGAATCAGGAACCGGTAGAGCGGGTGGGATTGCATACAACTGGGGAAACATATGTCTTCTCAGGAGTGATGCTTCCGAACGCCGCTATCTACTCATTTTTCAAAATCATCGTCGAGCAATTGCTTTTCGGTCAACACACCACTGCCGGCCGGTTTCCGCTCTCTCATCTTTTTGACGTCGGCGGCCGAAATCCGCTTCCCTTCTTTGGCAAGGGCATTTTGGGTGTATTGAATAATGTCCGCAATGTCCTGATCGCTAATGTCTTTATTGTTGAGGAGGGCTGGCATTTCGTTAGTCAACTGATACAATTTTCCGTTCACATGAATTGGCCCGCTGACGCCGTGCAGAATGATGGATGCCAGCCGCTTCATCGATCCGTCGATGTATTCGGAGCCTTTCAGCGGTGGGGCCAGGTCCTGAATGCCTTTGCCATCGGCACCGTGGCAGGTCGCGCATATGCTTCGGAACAGTTTCAGGCCTTTTGTCCGATTATCGACCTCATTCACTTCGGCCACATAAATGGAGTTCAACTGCTTTTTCTGCCGGTTGTTGATGGTCAGCGTGAGGTTACTTTTCAGCAGATCGCTCGGATGCATCGACGCCAGATACACGGCTTCTTTCCCATCGAGGCCGCTGGTCAGCGCCTCCTGCACGACCTGCTCCGTCGCATATTTTTTGTCTATTTCCGATAGCATAGGCAGGAACGTGGCGTCTGATACCTTAAGCCACGGGTTCAACGCCATTGACAAATAGAGGTCAATCGTTTCGTCGTTTCGAGCCAGCAATTCCGTGCTGATGGCCTTCATGCTGGCCACCCGTTGCGGGGCGGCAAATCGCTCCAGAAGACCCAGGGCATGCGCAATGGTTTCGGGCTGTTTCGACTGCCTGATCAGGGCACTTAGGTTGTCAAACGTAAGCGCGTTCAGTCCGTCGAGCACATACAGCGCGTGAATCGCCGTGGACAACTCGTTGCCCGATTTAGCCAGCGTAACCAGTTGACTGACAACCGTACGGTCTTTCTTTTGGATCAATACCTGTTGCGCCCGGTCTCTCAACCAGCCATTGGGACTGCTGAGCAGCGCCACCAGTTGAGCAGTCGTCGCCTTCGACAAATCGGGTACTGGATTGAGCTTCGTTGCGTTGCTCGTAATTTTCAGGATACGGCCCGCATTTTGAAGCGTATCCAGTTGTTTACTGGCCAACTGCTCGGTCAGGTATTGCGAAATATAGGCTTTGTGCTGAATGATACCCCGGTGCATATCAACCACATACATGGCCCCATCTGGCCCGTTGAACAGGTTTACCGGCCGGAAACCCTCATCGGTCGACGCAATAAACTCCCTGCCTTCCGTTGCCTGACTGGCCGTTGTTTGAATTCCCTTGACGCTCAGAATAGTACGCTTGATCAGATTGGCTTCGGGAACGCAAACAAACACGTTCTGATCGTAGCCTTCCGGAAAAGCACCACCCCGATATACCAGCGGTCCGCAGGCCGCCGTCACTTCTTTCAGTAACCCTTTTTCATCCAGCACACCCGTCTGATACCCGCGATTGACAGACGTTTGATGGAGGGGATAAACCCGGTTGCTGGCCAGCCGTTTCTGCTCTGCGTTAACCGGTTTAAAGTATTTGTTCCGAATCACTTTGTTGGGCAGCACAAAGTCGCCCTGCAACGTGGTGGAGTTGTTGTTATAATAAAGGCGGCCAAAATTATCCTTTGTGATGCCCCACTGGCCCCGGTCTGACGTAACCTCTTTCAGCCATTTGCCATTTTTTAGCTGATACCTGAAATTATAATTGGCATTGTAAATCCAGTTATCAATGTTCATCATCAACCCGTTCGACGTGTGTTCCACGTTGCCGCCTTCGGCATAGACCGGGTCAACCAGTGTTTTTTTGCCGGGCTTGTCGTTATCGATCTCGACAAACCAGAGTTTGGGGCCATCCACATACAGCAGTCCGCCATACACATGCGCCAGCGCCCTCGGCAACACGAGTTTGTCCAGGAATACCTTGGCCCGATCGGCCACACCGTCTTTGTTCAGGTCTTCCAGAATGGAAATCCGGCCAGTAGGTTCCTCCTCGCCGATGCCTTCCAGATTGGGCATATAGCCGATCATTTCCACTACCCACATCCGGCCTTTGTTGTCAAAGTCCATACTGACGGGGGCTTTCAGCAACGACTCGGAAGCAATCAATGTCAGCGTAAACCCGTCTTCTACTTTGTAATCGTCCAGCGAAAAAACGGGCTTGGCACCGGAGATCTTTTGAAAGCTTACCATCATCACTGACAGCACTACGAATGAGGCAACTGCTAACGTAAAGCGTTTTGACTTAGCCATATCTGTTGAGAATTCGTCCGTTTAATTGACCGAGAATACCCGTAACATCACAACGCCGTGATGCCGAATGTCTGTTGTGAAATAAACCTGTAAAGTTGCCTAAATTCTACTGACGCCACACATTCCGGGGCCTGTATTGCCTGGCTAAACGCACGCTGGCAAAGGCGAACGTGACTAATTTTGCTTCTTCATTGCCCCATTGGAAGCGTAGATTCAGGTTTGAAAACGCGTTCAGGTGCTGCACGAACGGCGCGTCGATCAGCCACCAGGCTATGTATGGCATCGATGTGAAAGGTGAAAGCCAGCTTGTGTTTACCCATATCCAATGCTATTGATCCGTGTATGGCTGCCGACACGTCTCACAGGCGTTGGCCCGTGGTGGTTGCAGCAACTCTTTTAGCTTTTACACTTGCGATCGGTCCTGTGGGCCATCGTCGACCTCTTCCCCGTCAATGTGAAGGGCAGGGCAAGTGCCCGATAAACTGTTGACGGTATGCACCGACCAGTACGGGCAACGTACCCAGCCTTAACGCAGAGCTGATCATCGATCTATCGCCATATAGTCTGTGCGAGCAGTACCTCTTTGCCCGTTTCGGCATGAGTCAGGCGGTGAACGAACGTACCTGGCTCCGTTGCTAGGTGTTGCACGTCAATTTGCTCGCGCCAATGGGTCTCGGTTTTATAGACCACGTCTAATTCGGCCATTTCCTGCGTTTGCAGAATCGTGTCGGTCAGTTGTTCGAGGAGCCAGCGAATGTAGACAACGTTGTTTACGTGCTGATTGGCGTCGATATCGAACCAGCCAACCGTGACCTGATCGGTGGGTATGTCTGTAAAATCAAGTGTCTGATAAGCTGGCTTTAAGGGCAGTTTGGGCGAGACATCGGCCATATCGGGCGGAGACAGCGCCCGAATAAAGCCGGGCACGGGAATAATGCCGCGCTTAGCCGTATCGAATACCAACCAGGTGCTACTGGCTTCGGCAAGCAACGTACCCTCTTCGGCCATCACCCGGAAATCGCGGTAGACAAAAAACTTCTCAACGAAAGTTGGGTACGTTACTACGTTGATTACCTGCCCCGTGCGCGGGTATACGTGCATAGTCAGGCCAAAGCGCATGAGCATCCAGCCAAGGCCCTGCGCCTGAAGCGTAGCGCTACCAATCCCATAGTCGTCGGCATTTCGATTGGCCGACTCCTGCATCAGGTTCATCAGCGCGGGAATGCTTATCCGGCCGGTGGCGTCGCACTCGTAGCTATGTAATGTGTAGGTGTCTGTCTGGATAAAAGCCATGAGTGTAAAGGTACGGCTTTGCTGTACCGAATACCTGCTTCTACAACGCAAACAGCCGAATGAGGAACCCGCCGATAGCAGCACCAAGCAACGGACCAACTACCGGGACCCAGGCGTAGCCCCAATCAGATGCGCCTTTACCGGGAATCGGCAGCAGCGCGTGGGCGATGCGCGGACTCAAATCGCGCGCGGGACTCATGGCATAACCCGTTGTGCCGCCCAGCGACAGGCCGATGCTCCATACCAGCACCCCAACCAAATACGGCCCGACACCGATGGCCAGCACACCCAATGCTTTCGACGAAATACCGGCTAACCCCAGAATCAAAACCAGCGTACAGATCAGTTCGCTCAACAGGTTTGAGCCTTTTTGTCGAATGGCCGGACCGGTGCTGAAAACGGCTAGTTTGTCGAACGGATCTTCTGTAACACGCCAATGCGGCAGGTAAAACAGCCAGACCAGCACAGCCCCCAGGAAAGCCCCGAGCATCTGCGCCGAAATGAACGGAACAAGGTGGCTATAATCATTGGTCGCTACGGCAAAAGCTACCGTCACAGCGGGGTTGAGATGGGCGTCAAGGCTCCCAAACGACTTAGCCACAAAAACACCCATCGTGACGGCGAAGGCCCAGCCCGTTGTGATCACAATCCAGCCTCCGTTGGCGCCTTTAGTTTGTTTAAGGACCACATTGGCCACTACGCCATTACCCAATAAGATGAGTACCATCGTGCCAATGAGTTCGCCGAGAAAGGGAGATGTTTGCATAGGAAAGGTGAGGTCAGAATCAGGAATAGTCTCTATTTAAGATAAATTAGGGCAATTTTGGGCCAATATACGCGTCAATCCCTTTGCAGAACAAAGGAAAACTGTACTCCCCGACTACTAGTTCTTCTGTTAATCTTAAGCTCCTTCGCCGCCTGACACGCGGGTACCACATGAAAGCCATCCAGTTTGAGCAAACCGGTAAACCTGCCGATATATTAAAGGTCATTGAACAGAACGTACCTGAGCCAGGCCCGGGTGAGGTACGGATTCGCGTTGGCGTCAGCCCGATCAATCCGTCGGATATCATGTTTGTGCAGAATCTGTATGGCATTCGGCCGCAGCTGCCATCAGGGGCTGGTTTTGAAGGGATGGGCGTGATTGACGCCGTGGGCGAAGGGGTGCAGCTACAAACCGGCCAGCGGGTGAGTTTCACGGGCGTAGGTGCCTGGGCCGACTTCGTGATTGCGCACCACAAAGCCCTGATTCCCGTTCCCGACGAAATGACCGACGACGTGGCGGCCCAACTGTTCGTGAATCCGTTCACGGCTTTCGCCATGGTAGACGAATCGGCCGTGCCGGCAGGTGGCTGGCTCATGATCACGGCCTGCGCGTCGGCTTTTGGCAAAATGGCGATTCAACTCTGTCAGCAGCGCGGTATCAAAACAATCGGCACGGTTCGCCGCAATGACCTGAACGACGAACTGACCGCCCTTGGCCTGACCGAGATCATCAATACGGAAACTGATAATATGGCGGCCCGGGTAAAGCAGATCACCGGCGGTCAGGGTGTTGCCTGTGTGCTCGATGCGGTGGGCGGCCATACAGCGTCCGAAGCCCTGAAATGCCTGGCCAAAGGAGGCACCATGCTGATTTACGGCTTATTAAGCTTACAGGACCCGACATTCAACGCGGGCCTGATGATCTTCCGGGAGTTAACCGTCAAAGGATTCTGGCTCACCGACTGGATGCGTCGCGTTGACGCAAAAACCCGGCAGCGGGTGGCCGGCGAGGTGATTGGCATGCTGGCTTCAGGCCAGATAAAAATGCCCGTCGAAGCAACCTACCCGCTCGATGAGATTACCAAAGCCGTTGAACACGCCGACGCGCACGGCCGCTGGGGTAAAATTCTGGTGAAGCCATAAAAGAGTTTACCGTTTACTGTTTGCTGTTTACAGTTGCGCTGCTTAGGAGCGTTAAAGAGTTTACCGTTTGCTGTTTACAGTTTACAGTAAACTCTTTTCATTTCGCCATTGCTTTGCTGAGCACGGAGATCAATCCGCCCATGGACACGATGAGCAGGCCAATCACGATAATCTGCGTTTGGCTGCCCTCATTGGGGTTATCAAGCAGGGTCCGTATATGATGGGCCTGTGCGCCCGTCCAGATAGCTAGTAACGTTCGCGGCACCATACCCAGAAATCCGCCCAGCAGAATATTGCGCAGGCTGGCTCCAGATAGCGAAAAGACCATATTCGTGAGTGAAAAGGGGAGCGCAGGCGACAGTTTAGCAAAAAAGATAAAAAGTAATTCCCGATCACGAATACGCTCCAGCACATGGGCGGCCTTTGGATTTTGCTCGATCATTCGGCGTACACGATCGTGATCGAGTTGCCGTACCACCAGATTGACCAGCAGTATGGCCGCCATGTTGATGATCAACAGGGGTAATACAGCGTTCCAACTCAGGAAGTAGCCGAAGATAAGGGCCAGCGGTGTGGGTAGCATGAGCGCAAAAGCACAGCCCAGACTGCACACAACCGTTGCCAGGCCCCATTCAGCAGAAGTGAAGGCGGCAATCTGGGATTCGTGCATTACGGCATAATATGTGATGTACGAACTCATCAGCACGGGAAGAGCCGATAGCAGGATTCCCAGCAGAGCCGGGCCAGTAACAACTTGGCGTAGTTTGGTGGTCATGAACATACGGGCAACCCTTACGCTCGTTGAACTGTTCACCAGAGCGATAAAATCAGAGTCTGTAAAAGCATAAACATTTTAGATCCCTCGTTGTCTAGCTTAGTATGATGAAACGATTAGTTACCTGCCTGTTCTTTCTGCTCCACATGGTTGCCCTATCGGCCTCAGGTCAGTCAATAACTGGTTTTTCTGTGGCCGACAGTACAATTTACCTCAAGAAAAATTTCGTTTTTCGGCGCGACTATACCTTACCTTACCGCATACTGGAGCCCCTCGAAAAAGATACAAAAGTGAAATATCCACTGATTGTAGTGCTACACGGTGCGGGCGAAAAAGGAACAGATAACGAGCGGCAATTGCTCACTGGCGGGGCCGTGTTCGCTAACCTCGACAATCGGATTCGTTTCCAGTCGTATGTTATCTTTCCGCAATGCCCTAAACCCGACAACTGGACGACCTTCGGCTTTCTGAAGAATCCCGGCGAGGAAATCCAGATGGGGAAATACGACAAACAGGCCAGCGCCCCCTTACGCGCCACGCTTGCCCTGATCGACCGCCTGATTGCCGATGGCAACATAGATAAAAACCGGGTGTATATCGTGGGGCTCTCAATGGGTGGCTTCGGGGCGCTCGAAGCCCTGGCCACGCGACCCAGCCTGTTTGCAGCAGCCGTTCCAATCTGTGGCGGTGGCGATAGCACTGCCTGCGACAAATATGCCCGGAAAGTGCCCGTCTGGTTATTTCACAGCCAGGACGACCCCATCATCCCGGTCGGCCTCTCGCACGCCATTGCCAACCGGCTGACAACGTTGAAAGCAGTTCCCCAATTTACCGAGTATGAGCGGGCAGGCCGCTTTTCCTGGCGTGAAGCCTTTGCCGACAGCCGCTTATTGCCCTGGCTATTCGACCAAAACCGGAAACAGGCAACCGACGGCCGGAAATCAGATGCACCGGACATACCGGCCCCACTGACGTTGCGCCCCCTAGAATAACCGGACTAAACCTTTCGGTATAGGCGGGGTTTTGTCAGGTATAAACTCAACAAAACTACGCTATGGCTGCCTCTTCAGCATCTTCCGATGGCTCACAACAAGCCAACCTGGTCTCCAATGAAAATGCCGAAACCATGTTCGGCGCCGATCAGGCCGAAACAAATATGGTCAAACTCGTCGACGGTAAGCTGACGCCTATGGGCGATACCGACGATGATGTGATGGACGAACAACTCCGCAATCGCTATAGCAGTGATGAAGAGCGGAGCCTCCAGGGCTATACCGAAAAAACGTACGAAAACTCAGATGCGTCGCTGCGGGGCGCCGAAGATGTAAAGCCCGACGCCAGCAACGACGCCCAGGAAACGACAGGTACGTATGTGGTTGAAGATAACGGACCCGCTTCGGAGAACGACGAAATGACGTACACCCTCGAAGAGGGAAGTGAGCCAAACGAACCCGCCACTACGGCTGCTGCCAACGACGGTACGCCAACCAGCCGTATCCAGTCGAGTGGTGCCGACCAGACGAACACGTTTTCGCTTTCGATCACCAGCGACATGGTTCCAATGACGCCAAGTACGCCCGACCCGACCAACCCGGTGCCTGCCGCGCCCGAAACACCAACGCCGCCAACACCCCCTTCGCCCGGCCCTGAAATCCCAGACCTGCCCGGCTCGCCATCGCCCGATCGCCCTGAGATTACGGAGCCCTCAGAGCCAGGGCGCTCGCATGAAATCAATGGTGGCGGTTCAACAGGCGCCCGGACAGGTACGTTCCACTATTCATCGGGCGCGCCACTTGGGCCAGGCCACTCCAACTTCGGTGGTTTTGCTACGCGCACCTCTACCGTCTCGGTTGATCAGAACCATGTTGAACCAACGCCCGATCAGGTTGAGCCGGGCGAAGCAGTGCCCGGAACCCAATATGTCAACATGTCGACGGGCATTGATGAGGCTGAAGGCATGGAAAGCACACCTGATACCGGCGAGGCCGACTACCCTTATAAAGCAGACGGGAACGAACCGACCGCTTATAAGCCTGGTGAACGGCCTGAGGAGCTGGAAGAAATGATGACGAATCCGCGTCAGGCGGCAGACGAATCCTTGACCAAAGTTCAGGAGATGATCGGTGAAGACGCCGACCGGAGCGAGGTTAAATCGACCGAGGGGCTCGATCTTCCTTATAATGACCCACAGTCGGTGCGTGACAGAACAGCCTATTGATAGTGCAGGTACGTTACCCGCTGATTCGCACAAAAGGCTTCTCCTACCCGGAGAAGCCTTTTTTCGTTGGTAGTAGGTGATAATGTTATCCGCTGAAATTCTGATAGATCGAGTCCATGATTCGGGTGAAATGCTGGTAATCTTCGTCGCTGAGCTGTCCCCAGCCCTGCCTGCGAATCTCGACTACCAGCGGCAACAGTTTTTCGTATAGCTGTTCGCCGGTAGGCGTCAGGTAGATCAGAAATTTGCGTCGGTCAACGTCGGCCAGGCGGCGTTCAGCGAGGCTTTTCTTGGTCAGCAGATCGATGATACGGGTTACGGTTGGTGCGTCTTTGGTCGTCAGCTCACCCAGTTGATTCTGACTGATACCTGGGTTCCGATGCAGGTGATCAATCAATACCCACTGGTCAACAGTAAGGTCATAACCAGCATCCGTAAATCGTTTTTGAAGCGCATACCGGATACGTTTGATAGTTGTATCGATTTTGAAAAAATAAGCACGCTGATCGGATGGATGAGTCATAGGTTGTATCGACGAAATACTATTCCGTTTATCTACAAAAAAACGAACTATTATTCTGTTCTACAAACAAAAATCGAGCAACGGATACACCATAGGCGCCAGCCAGCTGCGGTACGCCGCTAAACAGCGTAGCTATCAGGCGCTAATCAGCAGTCGGTCTAACTCCCGATCAATGACTGGCACCGATTCGTAGAGCTGTTCATACGAATCGATGATAAAGTATTTCTCCTGAAATCGGTCAATGACGTAAGGAGTCTGCAACAGCGTGGCTACGTCGTAAGTTGTTCGTGTGGGTACGTTGCTTTCGAGGGCATAGATCGTTTCGCCGGGCGATGACAGAATGCCGCCGCCGTAAATTCGTAATGCCCCATTTTCGCGAATCAGGCCAAATTCAACGGTGTACCAATACAGCCGGGCAATCATCTCAATGGCCTCTTCATGGTCAACATGGGTCAGGGCGATACGGCTTAGTGCCGCCAGAAAATCGCAGAAGGGCTGATTTGTCAGCACAGGTACGTGCCCAAACGTGTCGTGAAACATGTCAGGCTCGGGTAAGTAATCGAGCTGGTCGCGGGTACGTAGCCAGGTAGTAGCCGGAAACTGGCGGTTGGCCATCAACTCAAAAAATTCGCGGTTACCAATTAGGCCCGGTACGGCCACTACCCGCCAGCCCGTCAGCGGGAGTAGCCGTGGATTCAGATCTCTGTCAAAATCAGGAATCGCTTCATTCGGAAAACCCGTTGCCACAATACCGTTCATGTAAGCCTGCGACGCCCGCCCAGGCAGCCGGTGCATCTGCCGCCGGAACAGCATCCCCCAAACGGCCTGATCGTCGAGGGTATAGGCAGAATAATCTTGAGTCATAGTGCAAGGGGGAGGAACGGAGGAAAGGGAGAACGGAGGAATTAAATGCTATGCCTGCTGGCTATCAACCCTTTCCTCTTTCAACCCTTTCCTCCTTTATTTTATAACGTTCCTCTAACTTCCTGTTCGCGTTCGATGGCTTCGAAAAGGGCTTTGAAATTGCCTTTTCCGAATGAGCGGGCTCCTTTTCGTTGGATGATCTCGAAAAAAAGCGTTGGCCGGGGGCAAATCGGCTTCGTAAAAATCTGAAGCAGGTAGCCTTCTTCATCACGGTCCACCAGAATACCCAGCGGGCGTAATGTCTCGATCGCTTCATCGATTTCCCCAATGCGGTCTGCCAAGTCGTCGTAATAGGTTTCGGGTACCCGCAGAAACTCTACGCCCCGGTCGAGAAGGGCCATAACCGTTTCCACAATATTGTCTGTTGCCACAGCCATATGCTGAATACCTGCCCCATCGTAGAAGTCGATATACTCTTCGATCTGCGATTTCTTCTTGCCCTCGGCGGGTTCGTTGATCGGAAACTTCACGCGACCATTACCGTTGCTCATCACCTTACTCATCAGCGCGGTATACTCCGTAGAAATATCTTTATCATCAAACGAAACCAACTGACTGAAACCAAGCACATTGGCATAAAAATCGACCCACTGGTTCATTTCGTGCCAGCCCACATTGCCGACCATATGGTCTACATACTGAAGTCCCACCGAAGCAGGCTGGTAGGCCGGTTGCCAGGCCTCATAACCCGGCAGGAACGTACCTGCATACTGGGTACGTTCAATGAACAGATGAACCGTATCGCCATAGGTGTGAATACCCGACCTGACCACGAATCCCTGCCCATCTTCTTCACGAATGGGCTGTAGAAAGGGCTTTGCGCCCCGTTTGGTCGTTTCCAGAAATGCCTGCGAGGCATCGTCTACCCAGAAAGCGACCACCCGGACCCCATCCCCATGACGATCGATATGCCGCCCGATTTCGGTATCTCCATGCAGGGGTGACGTTAGCACCAGCCGAATTTTCCCTTGTTCCAACACGTACGATTCCCGGTCGCGAAGGCCCGTTGAAAGGCCCGCATGTGCCAATGGCTGAAAACCGAACGCCGTCTGAAAATAATGGGCTGCCTGCCGGGCATTACCCACATACAGCTCAACATAATCGGTACCATTGAGGGGCAAAAAATCAGCAACGGGCTGCGCATCCGCGATAGCTTCCGTGGCAGGCTCCAGTACAAGCATATTTTCCATACTGCACGTAGGCGATGGGTGCCGTTGAACCGCCTTATGGTCATAACTCACCACTCGCCTGTTTATTGATGAATTTATTTAGCTTAACAATTATTGCTTAACGTACAATTATAACATCGCCCGGCCTATTTTTGTACATAGCCTGGATAAAATGTTTTTTAACGGCGAATAACTGGGGCGTAATGCAACCGTACGGCGTCGAAGCTATCCCTGTCGATCCCGGAGCCCAGGCCCGCAACGCTTTGGGGTAAGTAGGTTGGTCTAATTTATTTTCGCCTGCAAGACCCAATACAGGCTTGTCTGTACATTTGTCAGTAGAAAGTGTATGGCATTAATACGCTTTTGCCGTTTCACCTTTTTACCTTTTATGAAACCTACTCTTCTGATCCTTGCTGCAGGCATGGGTAGCCGCTACGGAGGCATCAAACAACTCGATCAGTTTGGCCCCAATGGCGAAACCATTATCGACTATTCGCTTTACGACGCTATTCGGGCGGGTTTTGGCAAGGTTGTATTCATTATTCGCCAGGAGCTTCGCGCAGATTTTGAGGCTATTTTTCTGCCCAAGCTAGCCGGCAAAATAGAGGTGGATTTTGCCATTCAGGCCCTGTATTCGTATGTGCCTGAAGACCTCGGGCCCGTTCAGCGTACCAAACCCTGGGGCACAGGCCACGCCATGTTGTGTGCTAAGGAACACACCCAGACTCCTTTTGCCGTCATCAACGCCGATGATTTTTACGGACGAGAGGCCTTTCAGGTAATGGGCCAGTTTCTGGAAACAGATACCGACGATAGCCTGCACGCCATGGTTGGTTATGAAGTACAGAATACCCTGTCGGAGTTCGGGTCGGTGTCGCGCGGAGTGTGTGCTACCGATGAGCAGGATAACCTGACATCGGTTATTGAGCGGACCAAAATCTACCGCAAAGATGACCTTATCGTGTATGAAGAACCAGATGGGCTTACGCCGCTCGACCCGCAAACGCCGGTATCGATGAATTTCTGGGGCTTTAAACCCAGTGTCTTTGCGCAGACACAACGCCAGTTTGACGCCTATGCCCGCGCTAATTTCGACGTCCCTAAAGCCGAGTTTTACATTCCAACGGTGATGATGCAGCTCATCCAGACCGGTGAGGGCGGCTGCCGGGTATTCCGCAGTCAGTCAGAGTGGTTTGGCGTAACGTACCCGGAAGATAAACCAACGGTGAAAAAGTCGTTCAAGCGCCTGCACGATGCCGGCGCATACCCCGATCAGCTTTGGTCTTGACTGGTACGCGGATTTCGCGGATTGAAAGGGATGGACACGGATTGTTGGGGTGGTGCGGAGCCAATCCAGTATAAAGCTGAAAATCCGTGTCCATCCCTTTCAATCCGCGAAATCCGCGTACCCTTACGGCTTGCTCTTTTCGGTCGATTTTAGTAAATTTGGTAGAATCACAACAGCAGCAAACAACCTGCTAATGAACTATGCGTAAGGACATTATCAGCGGCACAGCGGAGGGCATGTCGGCGACCGAAAAGGAAATCGAGCGCGCGCTTCGACCGTTGTCGTTTGAGGATTTTACGGGCCAGGCCAAGGTGCTCGAAAACCTCGAAGTATTTGTAAAAGCAGCCATGATGCGCGGCGATGCCCTCGACCATGTGCTGCTACACGGCCCACCCGGTCTGGGTAAAACAACCCTCTCACACATCATTGCCAATGAGCTGGGGGCCAACATCAAAATGACCTCTGGCCCCGTACTCGACAAGCCCAGCGATCTGGCCGGTCTGCTGACGAACCTTCAGCAAAACGACGTTTTGTTCATCGACGAGATTCACCGGCTCAATCCCATCGTGGAAGAGTACCTGTACTCGGCCATGGAAGACTACAAGATCGACATCATGCTCGATTCAGGCCCAAACGCGCGATCGGTACAAATCAAGCTGAATCCGTTCACGCTGATTGGGGCCACTACGCGCGCCGGCATGCTCACCGCACCCTTACGGGCTCGTTTCGGTATCAGTAGCCGCCTCGAATACTACGATGCCAAGCTGTTGACCAGCATCGTTCAGCGGTCGTCGCACATTCTTGCTACGCCCATCGACGAGAAAGGGGCTTATGAGATTGCCCGTCGGAGCCGCGGCACACCACGTATTGCCAATAACCTGCTCCGCCGTACCCGCGATTTCGCCCAGGTACGTGGCAACGGCGTTATCAACGTAGACATTGCCGAGATCGCGTTGAATGCCCTGGAAGTGGATCAACATGGCCTTGACGAGATGGACAACCGCATTCTGTCGACGATCATCGAGAAGTTCAAAGGAGGTCCGGTCGGGTTATCGACCATTGCCACGGCTTGTGGCGAGGAATCGGAAACGATCGAGGAGGTTTATGAGCCTTTCCTCATCCAGGAAGGATTTTTGAAACGGACGTCGCGTGGTCGCGAAGCAACTGAGAAAGCTTATTTTCACCTCGGTGTGGTCCCCCAGACCCGGAATGGGGAGCTATTTGGCTAACTACACAAAAAGTCCCGCTGATTGGCGGGACTTTTTGATTTATGCCAGGATCTTGCTCTGGTAAATACAATCGATAATAGTAGCCACCGCATTATCGACCAGGTAGTAGTAAATGTTCTTACCGCTACGCCTGATCTCAAGAATTCCCTTATCACGCATGTTGATCAGATGATGGGAGATCAATGACTGTTCAGCGTTTAGGTTCTTATAAATCGTTGATACATTCATCTCATTATTTTCTTGAAGCATAAGAATAATCTTGATTCGGAGTGGGTGGGCTACCGCTTTCAGCACATAAGCTGCTTTCTCAATTTTCTTGTCTTCTTCCATGATTCTTCCGGTGGTTTATAGGCTGGGTATCTTAACAGATAATGAAAGTAGTAATTCATTGTTTACGCACCTAAAAGTAAACGTGAAATATAGTCGTATGACGTCTTTTTGGTAACGAATGATCTTTTGATCCTAAGTATAGGCAAAAAGGAGCGATATAAAATGAGCTTTCTACTCAGGGTATATTAACGCTTACTTTTTTCGCCCTTCAGGCCGATCAAGAGGACACCCGTCAGCACAAATACAGTCCCGATAACTTGCCCTTCCGAGATATGTTCACCTAAAACGCTGGAAGCCAGCATTACTGTGAATATGGGCCCGATGCTACCGATCAGGGCGGTGTTTGCCGATCCTACACGCTTTATACCCTCTGCGATCAAAAAAGTTGGCAGTACTGTATTAACCAAGGCCATGGATAGCCCAATAATGTATACAGAAACCGGGAAATTACTTAAGTCTAATCCTGTGGCCAATGCCTTATGAAGTACAGTTGGTACGGTAGCTGCCAACATGGCGTAGCATGTGTACCGCTGGGCGCCCAACCGGGCAATCATCGAATCGCTGCCCACCAAATACAGAGCATATACCAAGCCGCTCAGTATGACCCAGCCCGCACCCAGCCAGATCGTTTTGGCTGAATTACTACCGGCCAGATGGGGCAGAAAAGCGATCATGATCCCCGAATAAGTAAGGGCCAATGCCACCCACTGCAAGCTCGCCACAGGCCGTTTCACCAAAAAGGCGTTTAAGAGCAGCACAAAAGTTGGGTACGTGAAGAGTAAGACGCGCTCCAGGCTGGCGTCGATGTAAGCCAGCCCCACAAAATTCAGATAACTCGCTACGTAATAGCCCATTATACCAAAGAGAGCCACCAGGCCCCACTGCTTCGGCGCCATCTGGACATGTGGCACCCGACGCGCCAGCCACAGTAACGTACCTACGTAGAAGGGCAGCGAAAACAGCATCCGTAAGGTCAGTAACGACAGCGCATCGACACCATCCTGGTAAGCCAGTTTGATCATTATGCCTTTCATCGCAAAACAAAAGGCCGCCAGAAATACACAAACAGCGCCAATCCAGTAGCGCATCCGTTGCGAAGCTGGTGGGGCTTTTGCGGCGTTAGTTTCTGAGGTAGGCACGATAATAGACCGTATAAAATCAAGATGGCTCTGCTAACTCACCATTCGGTGCCTTCGCAGAGCCATCTTGGTGACGCGCATCACGCTATATTCATTCCCGGCGCTACTTCTGCCGGAAAAATAAGGTTAGCGGCACGCCTTCGAAGTCGAAGTGTTGGCGGAGCTTGTTTTCCAGAAAACGCTCGTACGATTCTTTAATGTATTGCGGCAGATTACAGAAGAAAATAAATGTAGGTGAGGGGGTGGGCACCTGAAGCATATACTTGATCTTCACATACTTACCTTTCAGCGCAGGTGGCGGATAAGCTTCGATCTCAGGCTGCATCAGCTCATTGATCTTCGACGTAGGAATCCGCTTGGTCTTATTTTCATACACGGCCATCGCCTTTTCCATCACCTGAAAAATGCGCTGTTTTTCATGCACCGACGTGAAAATAATGGGCAGGTAATCGATCGGGGCCATACGCTGGTTGATCTCCTTTTTCCAGACATCCGCCGTTTTATGGTCTTTCTCGATGGCATCCCATTTATTCACCATAATGACCACGCCTTTCTTGGCTTTAACAGCCTGCCCGATAATGGTCATATCCTGACTTTCGAGGCCGCGCGTCGCATCGAGCATTACGATACATACATCTGATTCTTCCATCGCCTTGATTGTCCGCAGCGTTGAATAGAATTCGATGTTGTCACTGACGCGGGCTTTCCGGCGCAGACCGGCCGTATCAGTCAGGATGAAATCTTTGCCAAAAGCCTTATATCGGCTATTGATCGCATCACGGGTAGTACCGGCGATATCCGTAACGATATTCCGCTCTTTGCCCAGCAGTGTATTGACAAACGACGATTTTCCCACGTTGGGCCTCCCAATAATGGCGATACGGGGAATACCGGCGTCGGGGTTTTCCGCTTCACCCTGCGGGAAGTGTTTCACCACCTCATCGAGCAAATCGCCGGTACCTGTGCCGGTCTGCGCAGAAACGGGATACGGATCGCCCATACCCAGAGCGTAGAATTCAGACGCGGCCTGGTTGCGTTCGGTCGTTTCGGCCTTGTTAGCCACCAGAAAGACGGGCTTCTTCGAGCGGCGCAGCACATTGGCAAACTCCTCGTCGAGCGGACTCATGCCGCTCATCGTGTCTACCACGAACAGGACCACTGTGGCCTCGTCGAGGGCAATTTGAACCTGTTCGCGGATTGCCTCTTCAAACACGTCTTCCGACCCCACAACGTACCCACCCGTATCGATTACGGTAAAGAAATGGTCGGTCCACTCGGCCCGCCCATAATGCCGGTCGCGCGTTACGCCCGACTGGTTATCCATAATGGCCACCCGTTGTTCAATCAGTCGATTGAACAGGGTTGATTTACCCACGTTGGGGCGGCCTACAATTGCTATAATATTTGCCATTTGCTTGAAGGCAGTTTGCAGTTTACCGTTCACTGTTTTCAGTTGCTCCGCCATACAGTCACCTTGGTGAACAAGCAGCGCAACAGAAAACAGCAGACAGTAAACAGTAACTGTTTTTTTATTCATCATACCCCAACCGCCGGAGCATACGCTCTTTCTGGCGCCAGTCGGGTTCTACTTTGACGTGTGTTTCTAAAAAGACTTTTTTACCGAAGAAGCGTTCCAATTCTTCACGGGCCATAATGCCTGTTTTCTTGATCATGCTTCCTTTTTCGCCCAGCAGAATCGCCCGCTGGGTCGGTCGTTCAACCAGAATTTCGGCCGAGATCACAATCATGTCTTCCCGGTCTTTGAAACCCGTAATGATCACTTCCGAGCTGTAGGGAACCTCTTTCTTATAGTTCAGGAAGATTTTCTCCCGCACGATTTCCGACGCAAAAAACCGTTCGGGCTTGTCGGTCAGTTCATCTTCCGGGAAATAAGGCGGGTGAACGGGCAAATGCCGCACGATATCATCGAAGAGGCGATCCAGGTTGAAGCCATTCAGCGCCGAAATTGGAATGATCTCCGTAGCCTTGCGCGGGCCGCCTGGAGCGGCTTCGTCAGGTACGTTAGCGGCGTCCGGCTCTTCATCGAGTTCATGCTCTTCGGCTAATTCGGCCAGATCGGGATCAGCCACTTTATCGTCGATGACAGCGTAGCCACCCACTTCAAAGTGTTCTTCCCAATAGTTGATCTTCGCCTCCACCTCTTCAGGCGTTGCCTGGTCGATCTTGTTGATCAGCAGGATGATCGGTACGTTGGCGTATTTTAGCCGTTTAATGACGTCGTCTTCATCGTGTCGTTCAAAGATATCGGTCACAAATAGAATAACGTCTGCGTCTTCGAGCGATCCCCGGACGAAGCTCATCATCGATTCGTGCAGTTTGTATTTCGGCTGAATGATGCCCGGCGTGTCGGAGTAAACGAGCTGGAACGGCTGTCCGTTGTGATTGCCGTTCAGGATACCCATGATCCGGTGGCGAGTGGTCTGGGCTTTCGACGTAATAATTGAGAGGCGTTCGCCAATCAGCTGGTTCATGAGTGTCGATTTGCCGACGTTCGGCTTACCGACAATGCTCACAAAGCCCGATTTGAAGCCCTCTACGGCTTCAGGCACCGGGAGTTGATCTCCGGGTGGTTGTATGTCAGGTGATCCCATGTTGGTTTGGTAACCAATGGCTTTGAGGTGAAAGCCGTGCCTTTTGTTTCCCAACAGAAGGTGGCCAGAAAAATATTTTTACAAAGGTAGTTGATTTTATTGGAAAGCCTCTTACCTTTGCACTCCCAACATCGCGGGATGGAGCAGTTGGTAGCTCGTTGGGCTCATAACCCAAAGGTCGCTGGTTCGAGTCCAGCTCCCGCTACTAAGAAAACCCCTACTAGTCTGTCAAACAGATTCGTAGGGGTTTCTTCGTTTATGCCGCGTGCGAAACAGAGCAAAGTTGCTTTCTTGGACACGATAAATAGTGAGCTGCTCTACGTTGCCGGTCAGTATTATCCGAAGAAATAATCTTTTGTCATATGACCGGTTATTATTTCTTCAATATGACGAGCTACTTACCCTTACTGGTGCTGCTGCTCAGCTTTTCACTGGAGGCCAATTGCCAATGTGTCGTTAGTAAAGACCAGTATGGCCAGGTTGTCACTACCTGCGAGGTATACAAATCCGCCTCCAACACGGAGCCGAGTCACAAGCAGGAAGCTTACCTGGGTAGCCCTTATTTAACGTATCCAGCCTGGCAAAAAGGAAAAGTCCGGATTGAAGCAGGTGGCAAAGAAATTGCCTGTGAGCTAGCCTACGATGTGGTGGCCAACGAGGTTCTGTGCCGTTTCGACGATAAACCAGCTATTGTTCGGCTGGCTCCTTACAGTTTCACCCTCGATGGGCTGGAGTATACCCGGCAGTTGAGCAAGCTACCGGGGCTATTCTCCAAACGCTACACGACAGTCCTCTACGAAGGGCCTACCCGACTAACTAAAAGCATTTCCCGCCGACTAGTACCCACCCTAACGACCAACGGGTACGACAAAAGCAGTTACTTCTACGGGTATTACCAAAGCCAGGAGACCTACTATCTTCAACAGGGGGAAGCGCTGCCCGAAGTGACACAGTTAGACCAGGCCTCGTTGTTGAGTTTACTTCCTAGACCGGCATCACCAATTGCTGTCAACTCACCTACTAAACAGTTAGCCGCCCAGGCAGCTATCAGGCTGCTGATGGCCTACGATTCGGTAATGGCCCTGTCTAATCGGGATAAACCACCCCTCAGCACAGATGCTGTTTTCAATCAGCTACTGCGGAAGGAATTGAGTTATCCAAACCAGGCATGGTTAGCGGGTGTGTATGGGCGGGTCTACGTGGGATTTACCGTCGATGCGCAGGGGCAGTTGAGCGACCTGGTTACGCTTAGCCCGGCCAATGTCGGGTACGGTTTAGATGGGGCTGTCAAGCAGGCCTTGCGTCAGTCGGTTCTATTGAAACCCGCTTATCAGGGTACGTATGTCTTACCGGTGAGCTTCACTTTTGATCACACCCAGGATGATCGTGGTGCTTATATACCAGTAAATGTCCTGTCGCCGGATCGATATGTCGACCGGGTGTTGCTTACCGAACATGTCGTTCCTATCCGGGTAGCGAAGCCTGGCCCCCAAATCAGAGAGGTATGGGGCTACTACAAATAAGCGGCGGAAGGTTTCTGTTCAGGGGATACGCTCGGTGGCTCTTCCAGAAATAGCGCCATGAGCAAACGCGTACCCAACTAGTCTGTTCACAGCGAAGCCCCTGTTTTTCAGGGGCTTCGCTGCGCTATCTACCGTAAAGTCCAGCTAGCTATTGCTTGGCTTGTGCTGCGACCTTCCCCGATTGAGCCATTTTGCTTTTATCGCTTTCACCCGGCGCCCTACCCGGCCCAGCATCCCGAACCGGTACAGATCTTCCTGGCGGTCAAGTTCAACTAAGTCCGAACGTACTGCCGTGCGCTGACTAGCCCACAGATTCCCAGCATACAACAACCCGGCAAGGGCCGCCAACACCAGCAGAACAAGAACGACTATTTCCATGTGCAAAGGGTATGTGATCGGCAATTTCCGATGAACGGATCAGCCTGTTAACATACCTAACTCGCTCACCCCAAAAAAGTTAGTTTGCGGAAACCAATATATCAGCCGGTTTTGCAGGCAACGCGTCACGTACCTGAGCAGCCAGTTCAAACGAGCGAAGTCGGGCGGCATGGTCAAAAATCTGGGCGGTTACCATCAATTCATCAGCCTGCGTTTGCTCAACGAAGCTCATCAGTCCGCGTCGAACGGTTTCGGGCGTTCCCACCATGGCGTAGCGCAGGGCGTGATTGGCACCAGCCTGTTCAGCGGCGAAGTTCAACAAGTCAGGGCGATCAACGGGTGGGGGTAACATACCTGGGGTGCCCCGGCGCAGGTTGATAAACTGCTGTTGTACCGAGGTAAACAAACGACGGGCCTCTTCGTCGGTATCAGCCACCACCATGTTTACGCCCAGCATCACATAGGGTTTATCCAGCGTGTCAGACGGCTTAAACTGCGTACGGTATACCTGTAATGCCTGCATGAGGGCATCGGGCGCAAAATGCGAGGCGAAGGCAAACGGCAATCCTAGCATAGCGGCCAGCTGAGCCCCGAAAAGGCTGGACCCTAATATCCAGACAGGTACGTTCAAACCCGCCCCCGGCACGGCCTGAACGGCCTGTCCTGGCTCGGCTGGCTGGAAGTACCGGCGTAGTTCAACCACATCCTGTGGAAACGTATCGGGACCGGTCAACTGCCGGCGTAAGGCACGGGCAGTCACCTGATCGGAGCCTGGCGCACGCCCCAGTCCCAGATCGATCCGCCCCGGGTAGAGCGCTGCCAGCGTACCAAACTGCTCCGCAATGACCAGTGGCGAGTGGTTGGGCAGCATGATACCACCCGACCCAACGCGGATCGTTTGTGTACCACCGGCTATATAGCCAATCACAACCGATGTGGCGGCGCTGGCTACACCGGTCATGTTATGATGTTCGGCCAACCAGTAGCGGTTGTACCCCCATTTTTCGGCATGTTGAGCCAGATCCCGCGCATGTTGCAGCGCCTGATTGACTGTACTTCCAGCGGTAACAGGAACCAGATCAAGTATTGAAAATGGAATGCTATTCATTGCGTTGACAACCGATTAATTCCCCAGGCCTTTTAGTGCCGGAGGTCTTTCAGCATAACACAGGCAATTCCGAAATAATTACGAAGCACCGGGTTGCTAAACGGGTCCATAACCAGCATCGATGCGGTCATTTTCCGTCCGCCAGCTGAGTTATTTCGGCTGGCACCTCAGGCTCGCCCTTGAAAAACGCCCCACGCTTACCTTGCGTCAACGCCCAGCGGTGTAGCCAGGAAATGCCGCCTTTATTTACGTAATCGTCTTTCGACTGGTAAGCCGGGTCCCGCACTGCCTGATCCAGCGAGACAAAGGTATACCCCTCTGCCTGTAGGCGGGCCAGCAGGCTTCCGATATAAAACGAATTGATCGTATTGGCGTGGGTTAACAGAATATGGGCTATAGGACGCTTAAATAACGAATCGGCCTGGGCTTCGTAATAATGCACACAGTCCATCATGTAGTCGACGTATTGCCTGCCCACAGTCGATGCCAGGGTGCTATCTTTACGAAGCAGCGCTGCGTCGTAGGCCGCCGAGAACAGGTAATCGGCATTATCGATAGAAACCGGCGCTTCTTTATACTGCTGGCTGGCCAGATAACGCACCAGCGAATCCCGTTTGCTGACGGTGTTGCCTCGTTGCAGGTACGGATGGCGAAAATAGCGGAGGCGTTGATGGGCCGTCTGGAGTAACGGCCGTAACAGTGTATCAACGCCCATAATGTCTTGCTGGTAAGCGGCTGCCGAGATCGTGTTGTAGCCCAGGTGCGCAAAGGTGTGATTGCCCAACTCCATTCCCGCTTCCAGCCAGTAGGTCAAAAGCCGCATCTGCCGTTTATCGAGTCTGGCCTGGTTCAACAACTTTTCCCCAACGACGAAACCGATCGCAGGTACGTTATAGTGTTTCAGGTGAGTCAGCAATCGCCTGGTCAGCGTGTCTTGCCCGGCTGTTGTGCGGGCCACCCGGGAAACGGTGGGCAGATCATCAATGGTGATACACAATTTTTTCTGGGCCTGGGCTGAGTCCCAAAAAGCCATCATAGTGGCCAGCAGTAACAATCGGGCAGGTAGGTTCATACGATGTGTAGTGCTCATGTCAATCAGGGTTAGTTAGCGCACCGCAGTCAGTTGGCACAGCTACTTATGAAAAGACAACGTATATTCGTCAGTAATCCAATCCGTGACAGGCAAAATAACCAGATCCCATCCAGTTGAGTAAAGCTGGCTCCTGTTGCTGTAAGAAACTGACAGCCATACCGAAAAGACCGTTGCGCATAACAATTCCATTTCCTATCTTTGCGCTCCCGTTGAGAAAAATCACATAGCCATGGCTAAGAAAGGTAATAGAGTTCAGGTAATTTTGGAGTGCACGGAACAGAAGGAAACCAACGTTCCAGGCACATCGCGGTACATTACGACTAAGAACCGTAAGAACACGCCAGCTCGTATCGAGCGTAAGAAGTATAATCCGAATTTGAAGCGGGTAACGCTTCATAAAGAGATTAAGTAACTAATCATCCCGGCGGAACCCGATGCGTAACAGCTATTGAGGCACACGTCAAAACAAGCTCAGAACAATGGCAAAGAAGGTAGTTGCAACCCTGAAAACGAAGGATAACGGTAAGGCCTACGCGAAAGTGATCCGCGCCGTGAAGTCACCCAAAACGGGGGCTTATACCTTCAAAGAAGAAATGGTCCTGATCGACGACGTGCAGAACGCACTGAAAGCGTAATTGCTGTCATCATGAACCGCGTACAAGGAAGTCCCGATGAGGGACTTTTTTTGTTGTTAGATTTGTAAGAGAGGAGCCGATAGAGCGTAGTGGATGGTCAATAGCCGCGTTACGGCTTAACACGCGGCTGACTTGGCAACGCGACTATTGACCATCCACTGCCCACTATCGACCTTCAAGACTACTATATACCTATGGCTTTCTTCGGTTTATTCGGAAAAGAGAAAAAAGAATCGCTCGACAAAGGTTTGGAGAAAAGTAAAGACAGCTTTTTCTCTAAACTAGGCCGGGCTGTTGTTGGTAAAGCAACCGTCGACGAAGAGGTGCTTGATGAGCTGGAAAACGTGCTGATCTCTTCTGACGTCGGTGTTGAAACAACCGTCAAAATCATCGACCGGATCGAAGCCCGGGTAGCCCGCGACAAATACATGGGTACGGGCGAGCTGGACACCATTCTACGCGAAGAAATTGCCGCCCTGCTCTCTGACAACAAAAGTGCCAGTGCTACCGGTAGCGACGACTTTGACCTGCCTGCCGGTAAGAAACCTTATGTGATTATGGTCGTGGGCGTGAATGGGGTGGGTAAGACCACGACCATCGGCAAGCTGGCGTCGCAGTTTCACAAACGAGGCAAAGTAGTAGTGCTGGGGGCTGGTGACACGTTTCGGGCCGCCGCCGTTGACCAGCTTAAACTTTGGGGTGACCGCGTGGGCGTACCCGTTATTTCGCACGGCATGAACACCGACCCCTCGGCCGTAGCCTACGACGCGGTGAAGAAGGGCCAGGATATGGGCGCCGATGTAGTCATTATCGATACCGCCGGCCGGTTACACACGAAGGTGAACCTGATGAATGAGCTCTCCAAGATCAAGCGGGTGATGCAGAAGTTTATTCCCGATGCGCCCCATGAAGTACTGCTCGTTCTCGACGGCTCGACGGGGCAGAACGCGTTCATTCAGGCTACCGAATTCACCCGGGTCACCGAGGTAACGGCCCTGGCAATCACCAAACTGGATGGAACGGCCAAAGGTGGTGTTGTGATCGGCATTTCTGACCAGTTCCAGATTCCGGTGAAGTACATCGGCGTGGGCGAAAAGATCGACGACCTGCAGACGTTCGATAAGATGGAGTTCGTCGACTCGTTCTTCCGGAAAGTGTAGCGGGAGTCGCCTTTTCTGATAGAGCGCTGAAAAGTTTAAGAAGCTGTTCGGCTTGGTTTGCGTTTGTTCCGTCGCGTCGCTGCACCCGCGAACCGGACTTAATGGCTGTAGGTAAACGGCTTCGCGCTACGTATTTCCGTCGCGTCGCGACCTAATGTCTATAGCGAATCAATTTTCTACAGCCATTAGGTCCGGGTTCGCCCCTTCGCTAGGCGACGGAAACGCAAACAGCTTCTAAAATGCCCTTTTCGTGGGTAGCCAGTGATGTACCCACGGGATGCTAAACCTTTTTGGGCGTGTGGCTGTCATAGACAAAACGACCTCCTGCCATGCGCTACGCTCTGCTTCTGCTGTGCCTGTTCACCTTAACCACCACGGTTATGGCCCAACGCAAACCGTCCCGTAAGAAAGCCACAACTAAGACCGGTCTTTGCGGAACAGTGTATGAACTGACGGGTAATCAGATGCCTGGCCCAGGTAAAGTACCCGCCAAAGGCACGCCTGTTAGCCGGGAAGTGTTGATCTACCCCGCTCTGACGATGGACGGCGTTGAGGGCATGGAGGATGGGTTTATTACGTCGACCAAAGGCGTGAAGCCAATTAAGACGGTGATGTCGGGGAAAGACGGTACATTCTGCCTCTACGGTATTCCCGCAGGTACGTATTCGGTACTCGTTCGCGAACCAAAAGGCCTGTACGCCAGCCTGTTCGACATGGAAGGCCGACTGAACACCGTGACGGTGAAGACGAATACCGTGACGCAACACACGATTCAAATCACCTATCAAGCTGCTTTCTGAGCGTGACTGCCTTTCTAAGCTTTGCTGGCGTCTTTCTGGTCTTTGGCTGGCTGACGTACCGAATGATTCGCTACACGAATGACTCCGTTGGGGCGAGATCGCCGCTGATTAAGCTTGTTGTTTACCGGTATAGCGAGCGGGATTGCCTGAAGTGGCGGCAAACGCCATTCATCCTGTTCATCGCGCTGGTTCTTGTCTGGCCCTGCTGGATACTCATTACAGCCTTAAACACAGCAACCAGCTCCTGGCCGTATGCCCTCTCTTCGTTCTCGCTGTATGCGCAGGTTCCTTCTATTTGCTCTATACGCTACTCCAACTAGAAAGGAAGTTCTGGACGCTTATTGCCGATACAGAACTGACGCTCGATCCTGCTATGAAGTCGATCAAGGTGACTCGGACAGGTACGTCTACCTTATTAACCATTAACAATGTTGCGCTGATCGAATCACACAGTACGGCGCAGGGGAAATTCACGTACCATCATTTTCGCTTTGTCGACCATGATGGCTACTCTACGTTCTTCTTCGACTATGGTAAAGGGCTGGGGTTTGCCATCGAAACCTATTTCAAAGGTGTTCCGATACAGTGGGTTGAGCACAAATTTCCGTTTGATTCCGTACAGGTTGTCTGATCAGAAGCAAGCACGCCCAAGGCGTCTGGAACTTGGGACCTGGACCCTGAAACTTGAAACTCTATTCAGGCGTTAGTCTACCACGATAGGGTCAATCCAATTTTGTTTTGAAAACCAAAGGCTTACTTACCAATAAAATCAACATCGTCACGCTGGGTTGCTCGAAAAACCTGGTCGATTCAGAGACGCTGTACACCCAACTGCGGGGCAACGGCATGGCCGTGACGCACGAGTCGAAAAAAGATGATGCCAATATTGTGGTGATCAACACCTGCGGCTTCATCGACAATGCCAAGGAAGAGAGCATCAACACCATTCTTCGCTACGTCGACGCTAAAGAGGCAGGCGTTGTAGACAAAGTGTACGTAACAGGCTGTTTGTCACATCGCTACAAAGACGAGCTGGAAGTGGAAATGCCCACCGTCGATGCATGGTTTGGTACCAATGAACTGCCCCGGCTGCTGAAAACATTGCGTGCCGATTACAAGCACGAACTCGTTGGCGAACGGCTGCTGACAACGCCCGCGCATTACGCTTACCTGAAAATCGCCGAAGGCTGCGACCGTCCCTGCTCCTTCTGCGCCATTCCGATCATGCGCGGTCATCACGTGTCACGCCCGATGGACGAACTGGTGACGGAGGCCAGATCACTGGCCCGGCGCGGTACAAAAGAGCTGATCCTGATTGCGCAGGACCTGACCTATTACGGCCTCGATCTGGCCAAAAAACGCAACCTCGCCGAACTTGTTGATCGCCTCGCCGATGTGGAAGGCATCGACTGGATTCGGTTGCAATATGCCTATCCCTCTGGTTTCCCGCTGGATGTGCTCGATGTGATGCGCGAACGGCCAAACGTGTGTAATTACCTCGATATGCCCCTGCAAACCGGTTCAACGGAACTGCTGAAGCTAATGCGCCGGGGCATTACCCGCGAGAAAACCGAGGAGTTGGTGCACACCATTCGCGAGAAAGTGCCGGGCATTCACCTCCGCACCACGCTGATTGTGGGTCACCCCGGCGAAACCGACGCCTTGTTCGAAGAAACCCTCGACTTCGTTGACCGGATGCGCTTCGACCGGCTGGGTACGTTCACCTACTCGCACGAAGATCAGACGCACTCCTATTCGATGCCCGACAACGTACCTGACGACGTAAAGCAGCAACGCGCCGACGCAATCATGGAGATTCAGGAAGGCATTTCGCACGAGAACAACCTGGCGAAAGTGGGACAGACCTACAAGGTGCTGTTTGATCGGAAAGAGGGCGGTTATTTCATCGGCCGCACCGAATTCGACTCGCCGGAAGTAGACAACGAAGTGCTGGTGCCGGCCACCAGAAACACCTACGTCCGCCTCGGCGACTTTGCCCAGGTACGTATCACCGACGCCCAACCGTTTGATCTCTATGGTGAGGTTGTGAGTACGGTTCCCGTTAGCGCACTGGCGTAGGGCAGCATAGGGGATTGGCCAAATACAGCTTGCCTCACCGGGGCGGGGTTGCCTGCATTTTCAAGTTTCTTTTCGTTAGTTTCGTGTGAACAGTAAAAAGCATAACGAATCAGCCGTATGAAATATAATGTTAATGTCATTTATGAAAAGGACGAAGACGGTTATTACGTGTATTGCCCGCAATTAAAAGGTTGTCAATCCCAAGGAGAGACCTTCGAGGCGGCGCGTGACAATATTCAGGAAGCTATTGAGCTTTATTTGGAGACCGTGTCGCCAGAGGAAGCCAGCCAGCTACTGAATCACGAGGTAATTACTTCAACTATTGAAATAGCCCTTGCCTAAGCTGCCCGTTATGGATGCCAAAGAAGCCGAGCGGCTTCTGCTCCAGCATGGCTTTGAGCTTCTTCGCACAAAAGGAAGCCACCGTATTTACCAGCAGGAAAAGACGCGGGTGGTCATTCCTTTTCACGCCGGTAAAAGCCTACACCCTAAAATTGTCAAAGAAGTACTGGAAGCAGTTGGGCATTTGTGATCTTTCCAAAGAACAATTTTTGTTAGCTTCACACAAATAGCAAAATGTACGCCAAACGTTCAATCTATTACGGATAGCAATGGCAAGCCGTTGTACGTACAGGTTCCAGGACGTTCCCGGCTTCAAATCAGCGGTGGTTTGCTACAGGTAGATGAATTCTGTGCTGGAATCGGCTGCGCTAATTTGATTCTCGCGCTGGTCTGTTGCTGACGCATAGCCCAGCGCGAAAGCCGCTTCGACCGCAGCGGCGGACCGTTCCGCTCAGGGTGCCAACGCACATCCAGATGTTCATGATGGACTTAGGTGGGATTGCTACTCCGTTGTCGCCTGCCTGTGGCAAGCGACAACGGACTCGCCACAGGCAGGCGACAACGGAGTAGCAATCCATAGCGCGAACGCAGCCAGCTACACTAGTTCCGATCAGTGTACGGTCATTGTCTTCTCTATCGCCTTCAACCCCGTTGCTCTAACGTTGATTTTTACAGAACCAGCGGTTTTTGCTGACCGCAGGATAGCCATTGCGAAGCCTTTGTGCAGTGCTTTTTTATTGCCGCTGAACAGGTCGTTGCCTGAATGGTCACCATTGTCTACAGCAATCAACGTTGCCGCGCCACTAACGTCAAATGTAAGTTCTCCTGCCGCAGTTGGTACCTTATTTCCCTTACTATCAAGGGCATACACCTTTACGTATTGGAGATCCATACCATCAGCTTTCCAGTTCGTGTTTTCCGTTTCAATCGTTAAGGCTACTGGTTTTCCGGTTGTTTCCAGTTCATGACGCGCTATTTCTTTGCCACCTGTTCGGGCAATTGCGGTGATTTTGCCGGGTGCGAACGGGATGCTTTTCCAGAAAATGGTATTGCGTTTTCTTACGTCAGCAACGTTTTTCTGTACACCAACAGACTTCCCGTTCACCAGTAACTCTACCTCGTCTGCGTTGGTATACGTGTAGAGATCATACTGCTTCCCGGCCTCCCGATTCCAGTGCGACGAGACATATTTCCGGCCTACCACCACATCGTTCCAGAGATGTGATTCGGCTTCACTATCGACCACGCCAATACGAACCAGCGGTTCATCGTTGAAAATACTTTTGATCAAATAGGCTTGTGGGTTAGGCTCCAGTGAATGGTTGAAAAATGAATAGTTCCAGCCTTTGCTCGGCCATCCCTGCGATTCTCCCCAGTATTCGATGCCACCCCAGTAGGCCAGCCCCACCATTTTGTCTCTGTCCATGCCGAAGAAAGGAGCGGCCAACTCATTGGTCACCGCCTCACTTTGGTAGATGATCATGTTCGGCGCATGCTTCAGGTACGTCTGGTAATCATCCCACACATAGTTGAAGCTGGCAACATCGGTAACGGTCGCCAATTCGGGCGGAATGATATTTTCGTTGATCTTGAAATCCGGGTCGGCTTTGATGATACCTCCGGCCCGGGCAGGATACATGGCCACTGTTGTTTTGCGGGTAGGGTCGTACCGTTTTGCCACCACATCCATAATCCGGTAGGTAGTGACGCCCCAATCACTGGTCGGAAACCCCCACCGTTCTTCCTGAAATTGCAGTTCATTGCCGAAGCTCCACATAATGACCGAAGGATGATTTCGATCCCGTTTGATCCATTCTACCAGATTCGTATACCAGATATCATTCCAGGGCGCACTTCCTGCCCAGGCAACGGTACTACCCCATTTGTCGTATAATTCATCGACAACCAGGATGCCTTTTTCGTCGGCAAGGTCGAAAAATGACTCTGAGTACGGGTTATGCGACGTGCGGATGTGATTGAAGCCAAAGGCTTTCAGTTTATCCATCATTCTGGCAATTGATGTCTCGTAAGCCGCAGCCCCTACAGCACCCAAATCGTGGTGATTGGCAACGCCTTTGAGAAAAACTTTTTTGCCATTTAATGTCAGCCCAAGTTCTTTAGAAAATTCAACGGTACGAATGCCAAATTTTTTGGTTACTTTATCAATTACTTTACCGTCCATCACCAAGACCACTTCAGCAGAATAAAGATCAGGCGTTTCGCAAGACCAAAGTTTTGGGTTCGTAATGGGTACGTTGGGTAGAGGAACTTCTACAGAAACAAGTTTTGATTTTTTCGGGGCCACTATTTTTGTTTCGGCGACTTGTTTTCCGTCAGGAGAAAATAACGTTGCCTTAATCGCCAGGTCGTATTGTTTGTTTTTAATTCCTGCCACTTCCACCTGTACACGTACCTGGGCGCTCTGCTCAGAAATGGTGGGGGTCGTTATAAAAATACCGTGACGGGCAATAGAAACACTGTCTTTTACGACCAAATGCACATCACGGAAAAGACCGCCACCCGTATACCAGCGCGAATTGCCCTTTTCGCCGGTAGACGACCGAACAGCGACTATATTCAGTCCATCGTAGTTAAGTGACGCTGTTATATCAGCGTCAAAGCCAAGGTAGCCATACGCTGTTCCGCCAATTTTCTGTCCATTAAGCCACACATCTCCATGCAGCATGATGCCTTCAAAGTCGAGAAAAACCCGTTTACCTTTCCAGGCTGTATCAGCAGTAAACGTTTTCCGATACCAGCCTACACCCATTGCCTTGAATCCACGTCCCCGGCTGGCTAAACTATCCCAGGGTTGTTCAATTTGAAAGTCGTGTGGCAAATCCAGCTTACGCCACTCACTATCATCAAAAGCAATAGTTTGTGCATTGGGTACGTCGCCAGCTTTGAATTTCCAGCTAAAATTAAATAACTGGTTTATTCTACTGCCCTCTTTTGGAGTCTGCGTAAAAGCAGTTGTTGTAAGGCAAATAGCCACAACAAGTAACAGGATTTTCAATAATGAATAAGTTGTTTTCATCTTTTGCCGGAGAGATAGCAGGTAAGAGATTGGTATTACTCTCCGAAAGGTAGACGGTATCGATAGCCAAAACAGCAGGACACGTTGATCAAACTATGATCAAAGTAGTGAACAGTATATCTGTCTGTAAATCAATGATTAATAAGTATAATGAACAAGCCACTACCAGCGAGCAGGCAGGCCATCAACTATAGGAATATACAGCAGTAGCGATCTTACAACTGATAAAGTACCTTCCCGTCGTAGGCGTTGAGGTAGCAATTTTTCACGGAACCGGTGCCTTCAAACTCCAGAAATAATCCGCTGATAGTACCTAACGGACGCTGATACGTACCGGTAAAAATTTGTTTGTCGTTTACATACAGGGCTACCTGCCTGTGGTGGTTTATCAGTTTTACGGTATTCCAGTTGTTGAGGTCAAGCACAAATCGAGAAAGATCACTTTTAGACCCTTTAAACGTTTGTTCGCTTACTACATTCAACGCCCGCAGGCTGCAACCCGAGCTAACAAATTTGAACCTGATCATACTGTTACTGCCAGTTAGTTGAAATTGTGTGCTACGGCAGTAAATAGCCTTATCGGGTAAGGCATTTTTAAACGTTGTTTCGAACACAAAATCATCCGCATTGTCAGCCATAGGCGTGTAGTTACAAAACCGGGTCAATATAGGCCCTGTTGTATCTAGCCCCATCTTGGTCAGTTGATTAGTTGTAACCTGAACTACGCTATCACCTTTGTTTTTATTCACAGGGAACGCATAGAAATGGACGGGGATATCATCTTGTCGATGGCAGGCAAAACCGATCCATTTGTCGGATCGTATATACGCACTTGTCGTGGCAATTGTCTGCGACCGCGTTTGTACAGATACCGTAAAAACCCCAGGAAAATAATAAATATGCGCGGCGCTTTTTTCACCGGCCTTTATATACACCAGCGGCGATTTATCACCAAAATTCACGAACAGGCTATCGTCGGTTTCGGATACGCGCAACTCAAAAAATGTGGTAGCTGGCAACTGACCTTCTAGACGAACAAGGCTGATTTTGGCAAAGCTATCGTTAGGTTTAAACAGATGCCAGATTAAAAACACTGTACCCAACAGGGCGCTTACTGTAAGGGTAATGAGTAAAATCTTCCAGTAGTAAAAATAATTTACCCTGGAGCGTGTAGTCGGTTGCGATACAGGCGTTTGTAACGGCTCAGGCTCTATATAATTTCCGTATTTTTTTAACGCATCGAGGGTAGCTTTCTGGGGAACATAATCGTCATCAACAGCTACTTTGCCGAATATTCTTTTCAGGGTACTCGGGCTTATATTTGTATTGGTATCACGTTCAATTGCCCTGTTCAAGTCAACAAAATCGCCATGCTTCCAGGTACCTGCTCCACCGCGATTGAATCGGTTCTCGCAGCAGTTGATAAGCTCATTTAGTCTTGTTCCTTGGGTCATCAAAACAAAACTATAGCAATAAGCAATACGTCGGCTACCCTAACGTACCTGCTCTTCGCCGCCTCTGCATCTCATCGGCAACGCGGTGCGACTCAACATCGTCGCGTTGGCGGAGTTGATCCACGATGGCGGTGTGGTTGGCATCGTCGCGGTTTTGGCTCAGCTTGGCGGCTCCCTGCATGGTGTCGATAGTCATCTCAAATGCGACCAGTCCCCGCATTTCGCGCCGAACATATGCCTCGGTCATGCTCTCGATTGAAATAGGACAGGCGGAGGACGCTTCATATTTATCGACCTGAGTACGTAGTAAATCGAACGTTTCCGCGTCCGAGAGTGCGCGGGTACGTCCATACACGTGGACTGACAGGTAATTCCAGGTAGGTACGTTCACATGGTCGTACCATGAGGAGGAAATATAGGCGTGTGGGCCCGAAAAAACGGCAAGACCCTGTAAATCAGCGCCAAATAACGCTGCCAACGGGTTCGCCTTCGACACGTGCCCAACCAGTCGGGCCACGCCATCATCGCCGACCTGTAGTTCGATGGGCAGGTGCGTGGCAATGGGCACACGGGCTTCGTTCGTCATCACGAGCAGTGCAAACGAGTGATCGCGTATGAACTGGAGTAGTTGGTCGCGATCGTTTTCCTGAAAGTGTCTGGGTACGTACATAAGGGAGTAGCGCCGAAGCTCCAGCTTCGGTAGTTAACAAGTCTTTACCTACCGAAGCTGGAGCTTCGGCGCTACATAAATAACATGCTGGCATCACTTCGGTAGTCAAAGACTGTTAACTACCGGTTCGGCCCTACTTAAATACCCCGGTAATGCTACCGTATTGTGGTCGGCAGGAATGGGCGTAGCGCGTATGGTCTGCAAAGGAATGACACCGGCCCAGGTTGGCAAATCCATGTCTTCAGGATCGTCGTTGGCACTACCGGTACGGAGTTTGGCAGAGGCTTCGGCCAGTGAAAAGGCCAGTACGGTGGTCTTCTGTAATTCGCTGGCCGTTGTGGGGCGCAGATCGGCCCAGCGGTTGGGAATCAGGTGATCGGTGATAAGGGCCAGCGCGTGCATTTTTTCGGCTTCGTCAACCATCTTTTCCGCGCTGGCGAAAATAACAACCGACCGGTAATTGACCGAATGGTGAAACGCCGACTTTGCCAATACCAACCCGTCGGCCAGCATGACCGTGATGCACACGGGCACCTGGTTCTCGATGCTTCGGATGAAATGACTCCCCACGGAGCCATGAATGTATAGCCGGTCGCCATTGCGCGCAAAAGCCGTTGGAATAGCCATCGGCTCCCCGTTAAGCACATAGCTGACGGTGCAGAAAAGGGCTTCGTCAAGAATGGGGTGAATCGTTTCGGCGTCGTACTGAGCCCGTTTGGCCAGTCGACTGGGCGTGGTGCGTGGCGTTTTCATAGCCCAAAGTTCGTACCTTACCGGACTATCATTTTATACCAGTTTTCGAAAACTCTCTAGTCCGGTTTCTCACTATGCTTCCTTACGCTACGCTCCTGCATCTTGATAAGGCATCTGCTACACCGCTGTATGTGCAGGTAAGCGAAGGGCTTGGCCAGCTTATCCGTGCAGGTACGTTATCGGCAGGGCAACGCTTACCGGGTACGCGCCTGCTGGCCAATCAACTGGCCCTGAACCGGCAGACCATTGTGGCCGCTTATGATGATTTGCTGACCCAGGGCTGGCTCGAAAGCCGGGCGGGAAGTGGCACGTTTGTAGCCGATCATATGCCCGGCGTACTTCCACAGACATTGGGCGATTGGCAACGTACCCAGCCTGTGAACGGCACGTCGACCCGCCAGCCGGGCTACGCTTTTGAACAGCGAACGTACCTGAGCCGGCAAGCGCCGGGCAGCCCGTCGGGGTTACGATTTGATGATGGCCTACCCGACGCCCGACTGGCACCGCTCGATGAGCTCAGTCGGGCCTATCGGTCGTATTTTCGGTGGGGCAACCCGCAGGCCCATTTTGGCTATAACGACACGAAAGGCCACCCCTTCCTCCGCGACCAATTATCGGCGCACCTTAACGAAACACGCGGGCTGCAAACGACCGCCGACAATATCCTGATCACGCGTGGCAGCATTATGGGTATTCATCTGACCAGTCAGGTGTTGCTACGCCCCGGCGATGTGGTTGTTGCTGGCGAAACTACCTGGACCGGGGCCACCATGAACGCCCGGCAGGCAGGCGCACAGGTCCTGACCATTCCCGTCGATGCCCACGGAATGAACGTTGAGGCGCTGGCCGATTTATGCACCCGCCAGCCTATTCGGATGGTGTATGTCACGCCGCACCACCACTACCCAACTACCGTGACCCTGCGCGCCGACCGTCGCATCAGGCTTTTGCAACTGGCTGAACAATACGGATTTGCCATTCTGGAAGATGATTATGACTACGATTTTCACTACCTCGGCCGACCTATTCTGCCACTTGCCAGCACCGACTCGCAGGGCATGGTCATCTATATCGGTTCGCTCACCAAATCAGTGGCGCCGGCCTTTCGGGTGGGGTATGTTGTGGCCCCCACGCTGTTGATCGATGAATTGGCACGACTTCGCCGCATTATTGACCGGCAGGGCGACCCGGCGCTGGAATTTGCGATTGGGCAACTGTTTCAAACGGGGGAGATGAAACGGCATTTCCGGAAGGCGATACGTACCTACGAAACCCGGCGCGATCATCTTTGCGCACTACTGGCAAACGAGTTACCCGAGCAGATCCAGTTCACCAAACCAGACGGCGGACTAGCTATCTGGGCTACGTTCAACAGGGCCATCGACCTGCCAGCCATGGCCGATCGCGCCGGGAAACGGGGACTGTACCTCTCGCCGGGCCTTGTCCACAACCTGCCTGACCGTCCGCTGAACAGTACCCGCATGGGCTTTGCATCCTCGACCGAAGCAGAGTTGGACCAGGCGGTAATGGTCTTGAAGCAGATGATGTAGCTGGTGATGGTACGCGGATTGAAGGGGTTTAAACTGGTTAGCGCAGCTTGTTGGCTCCTCAGGCGTGAGCTTTCGATCCGCCTGAATCCAAAATCCGTATCAATCACTTTAAATCCCCTAAATCCGCGTACTATCAATCAGCCGTTTCAATCCAAAATCCGCAGCCAATCCTATCATCAGGTAGAAATCGGGCCGAATAGCATTATTCTGATGTAAATTTGTTTACATAACCTTCATCGTCAACGTTTCTATGACACGCAGGGCATCAACGTCATGTCGCTACGGACTCATCACACTGGCCGCCAGCCTGTTCGGTAGCGTGGTCTGGACATCGTGCAGCCAGTTTGCCGGCGTCACCAAGCCGGCCGATGTGGTAGCGGCGGAGCTGAACCTGCCTGAGAAAGTTGACTATAACCTGCACATCAAGCCCATTCTGTCGGATCGGTGCTTTGCCTGCCACGGCCCCGACAAGAACAAACAACAGGCCGGGCTACGGCTCGACACGCCCGAAGGGGCCTATGCCGCACTGGCCCAAAGCGGCAAAAAAGCCATTGTCCCCGGCGATTTGGCCAACAGCGAACTTTTTCATCGGATTACCAGCACCGACCCCGATGAAATGATGCCCACGCCGAAGTCGAACCTGACGTTGAACGCCGACGAAAAGGCCATGCTGATCCGGTGGGTAGAACAGGGAGCCGAGTATAAAGAACACTGGTCGCTGGTGGCGCCAACGATGCCGGACGTACCTGCGATCAACAACGATTCGTGGTCACGCAATGACATCGATCGGTTCGTGCTGGCGAAACTAAACGAGAAAAAACTGACCGCTCCGGCGCTCCGGCACGCACCTGAGGCCGATAAGACCACGCTGCTCCGCCGTGTAACGCTCGACCTGACGGGTTTGCCCCCTACCCTCGCCGAAATCGACGCCTTTCTGGCCGATAAATCAACTAATGCCTACGAAAAAGTGGTCGACCGGCTACTGGCTAGTCCGCATTACGGCGAACGGCAGGCGGTGGAATGGCTCGATGTGGCGCGTTACGCCGATACGCACGGTTATCAGGACGACGGCCTGCGCACCATGTGGCCCTACCGCGACTGGGTGATCCGGTCGTTCAACAAGAATCAGCCCTTCAACCAGTTTGTCACCTGGCAACTGGCGGGTGATCTGCTACCTCAGCCAACCAACGCCGACGACCGGCGTGATCAACTACTGGCAACGGCCTTCAACCGAAACCACCAGCAATCGCAGGAAGGCGGCATTGTGGATGAAGAATACCGCGTCGAATACGTGGCCGACCGGGTGGCTACGTTTGGCAAAGCGTTTCTGGGCCTGACCACCGAATGCGCCCGCTGCCACGATCATAAGTACGACCCGATTTCGCAAAAAGATTACTTCTCGTTGTTCGCCTTTTTCAACTCGAACAATGAACGCGGGCAGATTCCGTACAATGGCGAAGCAGCCCCGACCATCACGCTTACATCGGCCGAGGAACAGGCCCAACTCGCTTTTATTCATCAGAAACTGACGCCCCTGCAGCAACAGTTAAATCCGAACCGAACAGTGTACCAGCAACGGTTCGGGCAGTGGCTGGGCCAAACCGAGCGACACGCTGCTCCGCCCGACGAAACGGGTTTAATTGCCCGCTACTCGTTCGATGAAGCCGATCGGGGCGATGTGAAGGCGTATGAAGCGAAGAAATCGGATGAACGGAAACGTAAAGATGAACAGCGGAAACTGGCTGAAGCCAAAGCACTGGCGAGAGGCAAGCCAGTGCCTGAGGAAAAGAAGGAGCCGCTAAAGCCCAAAACCCGCCTGTCGATAGAAGAAAATCCGCGTAACCTCTTCCTGAACACCGCCAATGACACCTTGCATGCCTACCTGGGCGGCGATGTCGATAACTTACCGAAGCAAGTGCCGGGGCGGTTCGGCAAGGCTCGTTTTCTACCGGGCGATAGTTTCATTGTGCTGCCGTCCGACTTGGCCGCCTTTGACCAGAACGAGCCGTTTACCGTCAGTAGCTGGTTCAAATTGACCAAACTCGGCACTGCCATGACGCTGGTTGGCCGCACCACGGGGCCGATGGACGGGCAACGCGGCTACCAGCTCGATCTGCTGCCCGACGGTCGGTTAAAAATGATGATGAGCCACGTTTGGCCTGCCAACGCCATCGACATCGAATCGATCGGGAAAGTGCCTGCTGGTCAGTGGTTTCAGGTAGCCTTCACCTACGACGGAATGGGTAAGGCGAAAGGCGTGTCGCTCTATCTGAATGGCCAGCCTATGGCCACCCGGATCATCAACGACCACCTGATCCATAGCATCGTTTGGGGCATGAAGAAGTCGCATTGGGCACAGCACCCCTTTTATGTAGGGCGTATGCACGATAATTTCTACAAAGATTTTGCCGTCGATGAACTGCGGATCTATACTCGCTGCCTCACGCCCCTTGAGCTACCTCGCCTTGCCGGAAAGACCGACGCACTGGCTGCCGCCCTGCACACGCCGCCCGCCAACCGCACGCCGGAGCAACGCGCCGGCCTATACACCTATTACATACATACCCAGGATGCCGGTTACCGCGCCGCCTTCGACAGTGCCATGGTGTACCGGGGCAACCAATTCATGACCCTTACCGACGCCAAACAGGTCATGGTGATGCGCGAGATGGGCCAGCCCCGCCGAACGTACCTGCTGAAACGCGGTGCTTACGATGCCCCCGGCGAAGAAGTAACGCCCGAAACGCCGCACTTCCTGCCTGCCCTGAGTAGCGACCAGCCCCGCAACCGACTTGGGCTTGCCAACTGGCTCACCAGTCAAGACAACCCACTGTTCAGCCGGGTCATGGTGAACCGCATCTGGCAGCAGTATTTTGGGCAGGGTCTGGCTAAAAACCCCGACGATTTCGGCAATCAGGGCGCACTTCCCTCCCATCCCGAACTGCTCGATTACCTGGCCGTTCGTTTCCGGGCCGGTGGCGACCGGGAGTCTGGTCAGCAGGCCAATCCATGGGACGTAAAAGCGCTGCACCGACTCATCGTTACATCGGCTACCTACCGGCAATCGTCATCAGTCAGTCCAGCCGCCCGTGAGGCCGACTTCGATAATACCTATTTGAGCCGTGGACCGAGCTACCGCCTCTCGGCCGAACAGGTGCGCGACAATGCCCTGGCGGCAAGTGGTTTGCTAACGCAAAAGCTGGGCGGTCCAAGCGTGTTACCCTATCAGCCGTCGGGTATCTGGGAGGCACTGGCCACGCGCAACGCCGTTGTTTATACCCAAAGTCATGGCGATAGCCTGTATCGGCGCAGCCTCTATACGATCTGGAAACGCTCATCGCCACCGCCCATGATGCTCAATTTCGACGCTGCCGAACGCCATGTCTGCACGGTAAAACGCCAGAAAACGGCTACACCCCTGCAAGCACTGGTAACGCTCAACGACCCGCAGTTTATCGAAGCGGCCCGGGTTATGGCACAACGGGTCGCCAGCAGACCGATGGGTACAGACAGAAACAAAGCTATTGTCGATGCCTTTTTTCGCCGCGTGGTTAGTCGGTCGGCACGTACCCAGGAAGTGGCGCTGATGCAGCAACTGTATGCCGAAGAACTCGCCGATTTCAGGAAAAACCCTAAACGGGCGCAGGAACTGCTCACCGTTGGCGAATACCCTCTCGATAAGCAACAAAACCCCGCCGAGCTGGCCGCCTGGACCGTAGTAGCCAGCACGATCATGAACTTCGACGAAGCCATTGTGAAACGATAAACTGATTCTGGATTGGGGATTTCGGGTATCAGCTGTAGCTCCGCCAACAGGCAGCGCGACATCCGATACACAAAATCCCCAATACGAAATCCCACTTATGGACATTCAGGACGAACTATTCGATAATATCCACGACACCCTTAGCCGCCGGAATTTCCTGGGGCAAACCGGCGCAGGGTTAGGTACGTTGGCGTTGGCTTCCCTGTTGAATCCGGGCCAGCTTTTCGCGGGGAACGTACCCAGGGATGCTCCTGGCGATCTACCGGCACTGGGGAAGCCGCACTTCCCGCCCAAAGTAAAGCGGGTCATCTATCTGTTTCAGAGCGGGGCACCGTCGCAGTTAGACCTCTTCGATTACAAACCGAAGCTGGAGGCCATGTGGGGGCAGGACCTGCCCGCGTCGGTGCGCAATGGGCAGCGTCTCACCGGCATGAGTGCGGGCCAAAGTAAATTTCCACTCGCGGCCTCGACCTTTAAATTTGCCCAGTACGGACCGGGACGAATGTGGGTCAGTGAGCTACTCCCCAACATCGCCAAGATCGCCGGCGACGCTACGTTCATCCGAACGCTCAACACTGATGCCATCAACCATGACCCGGCCATTACCTTCATTCAGACAGGTAGTCAGCAGGGCGGGCGACCTAGCTTTGGCTCGTGGGTGAGTTACGGGCTGGGTTCCGACAACCAGAACATGCCGGCATTTGTGGTATTGCTCTCGAAAGGCCGGGGGGGCGACCAGCCGCTGTACGCCAAGCTGTGGAGCAACGGGTTTCTGCCGTCAGTGCATCAGGGCGTGGTGTTCCGGTCTGGTCCCGACCCGGTCTTCTACCTCAACAACCCGCCGGGTATCGACCGTACCAGCCGCCGCCGTATGCTCGACTACCTGACCAAACTACACGCCGAGCAAAGCAAATACGTGCTCGACCCGGAGATCAACAACCGGATGCAGCAATACGAAATGGCGTACCGTATGCAGGCATCGGTGCCCGAAACGCTAAACCTCGACAAAGAACCTGGTTATATATTCGATCTGTATGGCCCGGAAAGTCGCAAGCCAGGTACGTTCGCGGCCAACTGCCTGCTGGCCCGTAAACTGATCGAGAAAGACGTGAAGTTCGTGCAACTCTACCATCAGGGCTGGGATCAGCACGGCAACCTGCCCAACGACATTCAGATTCAAACCAAAAGCGTCGATCAGGCGTCGGCGGCGCTCGTCAACGACCTTCGTCAACGTGGCCTGCTCGACGACACGCTCGTGATCTGGGGCGGCGAGTTTGGCCGGGGCCCCTATTCACAGGGCAAACTCACCCGCGATAATTACGGCCGCGACCATCACCCCCGCGCCTACACCATCTGGATGGCGGGCGCTGGTGTAAAGAAAGGGCTGGTCTACGGCGAAACGGATGAGTTTGGCTATAATGTGGCAAAAGACCCCGTTCACGTCCACGATTTCCAGGCCACCATCATGCACCTGATGGGCGTCGACCATGAAAAGTTAACCTTCAAACACCAGGGCCGCCGCTACCGACTAACTGATGTTCACGGCAAAGTGATCAAGCCGCTGCTGGCGTAGGTCCGTTAGGACAACCCACTGATTATAGTTAGTTTTAGCTAATGGCAAAAGATTTGTTTCATGAACTTGTTCGGGAAGCACTAGAGGCTGATGGCTGGACAATCACGCACGACCCGTTGATTTTAAAAATGGGCGGATTACGACTTGAAGTTGACTTAGCCGCTGAACAGGTTTTTGCCGCTGAAAGAGGTAACGAACAAATAGCTATTGAAGTAAAAAGCTTCATTGGGAAATCGAAACTGAACGACTTTTACGCGGCGAAGGGGCAGTATGACGTGTATAGGCTTGGTCTACAGCAAACCGAGATACCACGAAAATTATACCTCGCGGTGGACTCAGAAATACATGCATCATTTTTTCAGAAGCCCCTTATTCAAGCTACCATTGAGGAAGATAGTATCGCATTAATTGTTTATGATGTACAGACTAGACGAATTGTGCAATGGATAACACCGTAGAACAATACCAGAAAATCATCATTGACCTGCTTGAATCTTACGCCTGCCTCCCTTCATTGGACATATCAGGAGATGACATTGAAGAACAACTGCTGATCGACACCCAGCATCATCACTACCAACTTCTTACTGTTGGCTGGGAGAATGGCAAACGTGTATATTATCCAGTCTTTCACCTTGACATACGCAATGGCAAGATATGGGTTCAGGAAGATGCCACTGACTACGATATCGTTGGTCAGTTGGAAGAACGAGGCGTACCTAAGTCTCACATTGTATTAGGCTTCCAGTCTCCGCAAAAACGCTCTTACACAGACTACGCAACAGCGTAAAGAGTCACGTCCACGATTCTCAAGCCACCATCATGCACCTGATGGGCGTCGACCATGAAAAGTTAACCTTCAAACACCAGGGCCGCCGCTACCGACTAACTGATGTTCACGGCAAAGTGATCAAGCCGCTGCTGGCGTAAAAAAGGGGAGGAAGGGAGGAAAGGAGGAGAGGAGGAACGGGAAGCTTCGCCAAGAGCATGAAATTAGCGAAGCTTCCCCTTCCTCCCTTTCCTCCCTTTCCTCCCTTTCCTCCCTTCCTCCCTTTCCTCCCTTCCTCCCTTTCCTCCCTTCCTCCCTTTCCTCCTTTCCTCCCTTCCTCCCTTCCTCCCTTCCTCCCTTCCTCCTTATTTAGTATATTGTGTGACCAAACAGACATGCCGATGCAAGCCACTGCCCTGAACATACCGGATTCGCTGGAAGACGATGAGTTGCTGCGTTTGCCAGCTACCTGGGAAGAGTATCTCGACGTACTTGACAACGTACCCTACACCGTTCAATTCTTAAACGACGAGATCATTATGAGTCAGGCATCGGCCGACCACGAAACGCTTGTTGCGGTCGTTATTTGGCTATTGAATAATCATTATATCGACCTTCCCAACTACAGGGTATTAGGTAGTAATGTACTGATCACATGGCCGGAGAGACACATGGATTTCAATGCTGACATATCTGTTGTGAAAGAGCCCGTTACCTACGGGCTTACCCCTGGCGGCAAATCATCGGCTATGCGCATTGAGAACCCGGAAATCGTGGTCGAAGTCCTCTCGAAAAGCACGCGCCAGTTCGATCAGGGCGAGAAAATGAATTATTACAAGCTCATTCCTTCTCTGCAACATATCGTGTTCATCGACCAGTTGCAGCCCTTCGCCTCGGTTTATTCCCGCACCAACGTACCTGACGAGTGGCTGAACCACGATTATCGAACGCTGGAGTCAACCGTTCGGCTGGGTACGTTGGCGTTACCCATGTCGGATATCTACCGAAAAACGGTTTTTGCGTAAACCGTCGGTCTACTGCCTGGTGAACCACTGGTTGCCCAATTTATCGATCTGCCGCCGAATCGGCTTATTTGCTGAGTAACAGATGGCTTAACCCTTGCTATTCAGCCAAATACCCCGTACATTTGCACTCCCGTTTTAGGGCGGGAATCTTTTTGCGCTGTGCAATCGTCTGTTAATCAATAAATACCGCTCACAATCCAGTGGATACGTTAAGCTACAAAACTGTTTCGGCCAATAGAGGGACCGCAAACAAGGAGTGGATCGTCGTTGACGCGAAGGATGCCATTGTAGGTCGTCTGGCTAGCCAGGTTGCGGCCCGCATTCGTGGCAAACACAAGCCCAACTTCACCCCCCACGTTGATATGGGTGACAATGTCATCATCATCAACGCCGAGAAAGTTCGTTTCACGGGCCGGAAAATGACCGAGAAGGTCTACGTTCGGCATACCGGCTACCCCGGTGGACAACGCTTTGCGTCGCCTCGCCTGTGGTTAGAGAAACACCCCGAGCGCGTGCTCGAACATGCCATTCGTGGCATGTTGCCCAAAAACCGTCTGGGCCGTCATTTATTCACCAATCTGTTCGTGTATACGGGTGACAGCCACCCACACGCGGCGCAGCAACCGAAAGAAATTAAATTCTAACCAATGGAGCGTATCAACACCATCGGTCGCCGGAAAACCGCTGTTGCCCGCATTTACATGCAGCCAGGTAACGGAACCATCACGGTTAACGGAAAAGATCTGAATACGTACTTCCCGACCGAAGTACTGCAAATCATTACCCGCCAGCCTTTAGCTACCGTTAAAGCCGACACGACGTATGACGTGAAGGTAAACGTACGGGGCGGTGGCGTAACGGGGCAGGCAGAAGCTACACGCATGGCCATCAGCCGCGCACTAGTTGAAGCTAACGCTGAGAACCGCCCAGCCCTCAAGAAAGAAGGCTTCCTGACGCGGGACTCACGTATGGTAGAACGGAAGAAACCAGGCCGGAAAAAAGCCCGTCGCCGGTTCCAGTTCTCGAAACGTTAATTAACAGTTTCATGTCTCCAGTTTCAAGTTTCAGGTGGCTCTGCAAGTAGCAGCGCACCCCTTTAAACATGAAACTCTGAAACTTGAAACTTCCGTTTAGTCCAGACTGCGCTTAGAAGATGCCGACGCGCGGTGCTGCGTATTTCTCACTTTTTAGTAGTATTTGTTCCTTAAAGAAAATGGCACAAGTCGAATATAAAGACCTCCTTGACGCCGGTGTGCACTTTGGCCACCTTACGCGCAAGTGGGACCCCCGGATGGCTCCGTACATCTTCATGGAGAAGAACGGCATCCACATTATTGACCTGAATAAGACCCTTGCTTCGCTCGACGAAGCGTGCAATGCTATCAAAGGCATCGTTCGCTCGGGCCGTAAGGTCATGTTCGTGGCAACCAAGAAGCAGGCTCAGGAAATCGTTTCGGAAGAAGCACGCCGGTTGAAAATGCCGTACGTGACTGACCGCTGGCTCGGTGGCATGATGACCAACTTCGCTACGATTCGCAAGTCGCTGAAGAAACTGCAAACGCTGGAAAAGATGCTCAAAGATGAAGTGCTCATCAAGAACGTCGCCAAGCGGGAACGGTTGACGCTGTCGCGCGAAAAAGAAAAACTGGAGCGTGTATTAGGTGGTGTTGCTGACCTGACTCGTTTGCCTGCGGCCTTGTTCGTGGTAGACGTGAAGCGGGAAAACATTGCTGTTCTGGAAGCGATTCGTTTGGGTATCCCCGTGTTTGCCATGTGCGACACGAACTCGAACCCGAACCTCGTTGATTACGCTATTCCAGCCAACGATGATGCCTACAAATCGATCTCGCTGATTACGCTGGCGATTGGTAAGGCTATCGAAGAAGGTCTGATGGAGCGCAAGCAGGATAAAGACAGCCAGGCCGCGCAGGAAGAGGAAGATGCCAAGCGTCAGGAAGAAACCCGCGCTGCCGCTGCTGAAGGAGCTGATGCCCCTGTGGCCGTGGCCGTCGAGGAAGCCCCTGAAGCCGAAGCTACTCCGATCGACGCAACGCCAGAAGGCAACACCGATTAACGATTAATTAACAGACACAGACGATTGACCGGATAGCCCGTAGCCCCAACACGGCTATGGGCTATTTTTTATGTTGAAATCGTTTTCTGTCTTCCGTTGCTCCGCCACAAGGCAGCGCAATAGAAGACAGAAAACAGAAAACTCTCTCTAAAAAATGGCAATTACCGCAGCAGACGTAAATAAACTCCGGCAGGAAACAGGTGCCGGTATGATGGATTGCAAAAAAGCCCTTGTTGAAGCCGATGGCAACTTCGAGGAAGCTAAAGCTATTCTGCGCAAGCAGGGTCAGAAAATCGCCGACAAGCGGGCCGACAATGCCACCGCTGAAGGCGTAGTATTGGCCCATGTGAGCGAAGACGGCAAATCAGGTAAAGTAGTGGCACTCGCCTGCGAAACAGAGCCCGTATCGAAAGTAGCTGATTTCCAGAATCTGGCCATGAGCGTACTGAGCAATGCCGTGGCAGACCACGTAACAACGAAAGAAGCTCTATTGGCCGAGGTACAGGCTGATGGCCGCTCACTTCAGGATCACATCACTAATCTGATGGGTAAAATCGGTGAGAAAATCGACATCGTGTCGTTCGAGACCGTTTCTGCCGACAAGGTGGTGTCATACATTCACTCAAATGGCAAACTGGGCGTTCTGGTAGGCCTGAGCAACACCAATGGCACCGACGTAGCTGAGGTGGGTAAAGACGTAGCCATGCAGATTGCTGCCATGAAGCCACTGGCGCTTGACAAAGACGGTATCGATGCCAGCGTGATCGAACGTGAAATCGAGATCGGTAAAGACCAGGCTCGCCAGGAAGGTAAACCGGAAGCGATGCTCGAAAAAATTGCCATGGGTAAGCTGAACAAATTTTACAAAGATAATACCCTGCTGAACCAGGAGTTTGTGAAAGATAGCTCGGTAACTATTGCTCAATTGCTCGACAAGACCAGCAAAGGCCTGACCGTGTCGTCATTCAAGCGGGTATCTATCGGTTAATCTGGAGATTTACAGGTATTTTTGAAAAAAGCCCGGCCAGATGGTCGGGCTTTTTTCGTGATTTGCGTTACTTTCCGGCACGCTACTTGTCTCACTATCACTCAGTATGAAACACCTAACCGACGAAGAGCTCGTTAAGCTGTATCTTTCTACACAACGCAACAGCTACTTTGAAGCCCTTTACACACGGTACTGCGACAAAGTCTATCGTAAATGTTTATCGTTCACCAAGAACAGAGAACGTGCCGAAGACTTTACCCATGACATTTTTTTGCGGGTGGTTACCAAGCTGGGCGGTTTTCGGGAACAGGCCAAGTTTTCAACCTGGCTGTATTCTGTAACCTATAACTATTGCATGGACCAGCTTCGCAGCCCGAAGCAAAAAGAGGTTTATTCAGATGATCCCTACGGAACACTGGCCGATTATTCCGACGATGAAGATGCCGAAATAGCTGAAATGGAAGCACAGCGCCTTAATCAGGCACTGGATTATTTGACGCCCGATGAACGCGGCTTATTGATGATGAAATACCAGGACGACATCAGTATCCGTGAAATTGCTGATGGGCAAAAATTGACAGAAAGCGCTGTAAAAATGCGGTTGATGCGGGCTAAGGAAAAACTACGCCGCCGCTATGTCGAAGCGCTCATTTTCTGGATACTGGTCGGCATTAAAGCCTTGACATTCTGGAAATAACAACATACCTACTCACACAATTCGTATGGACAATCCATTCAAATTCATCGAACCGGAGGGGGAATGTCCGCCTCATTTGAAAGAACAGTTGGTATCGGAAATTGACCTGATCCGTAACGCATTAACTGTCGTTGAGCTCTACTCAGGCGATTTGTTTGGCTCTATTTCGGCTATGCTTTTCCCCGATACAGACAACAGCTAGACCCATCAATAACGTATTCATTCTTCCACCAATCGACCACCCTAACGAACTGACTATGAACACTGAGCTACCTAACATTACCCAAATACTGATCAACACCTTTCAAACACTCATTACTCAGTTTATCAACTTTGTGCCCAAGTTTATTGGGGCAGGCGTGGTGCTGGCTATTGGTATACTGGTCGCCAAGATGTTAGCGGCCGTGGTTCAGCGGGTACTGAAAAGCGCTGGTTTTGACCGCTTCGGTGATAAGTTGAACGAAATTGATATTATTCGTCAGTTACAGACAGAGATCAGGCTGAGCGAGATTGTCGCCAAAGTGCTTTACTATTTTGTGCTGCTGGTATTTATCACCGCCGCCACCGAGACGCTCGGCATTGCCGCTATCACGGGTATGGTTACGTCGCTGGTCAACTTCATCCCTAAGCTGATTGCTGCCGCTATCATGCTTCAGGTTGGTGTACTGGTTGCCGACGTACTGAAACAAGGCGTAGTGAGCCTGTGTGCTTCATTCGGCATCTCGTCGGGGCGCCTACTGGGCATGGTTGTTTTCTTTTTTTTCCTCATCATTACCATTATCTCGGCGCTTGGGCAGGCTGGCATCAACACGGAATTACTGGAATCGAGCTTTAACCTGCTTATCGGTGGCGTTTTCCTGGCCTTTGCCGTTGGCTACGGACTGGCCTCCCGCGATGTAATGGCTAACATTCTGTCTTCTTTCTATTCGAAGAACAAGTTCAGGGAAGGACAAACGATCAGAATTGAAGGCATCATGGGGCAGATTATTCAGGTCGATAGCACCTCATTGACACTACAAACCGGCGAGTCGACTACCACGATCCCGATGCAGATGCTTCAAACCAAGACCATCGAGTTCTTGTGAGCCTATGGCCCCTCCCCTACCGTAATGATCTATTAACCAGTCAGTTCGTCAATGAAAAATAGAGTAGTCAGCGTGGCCATTGCGGCGTGTTTCACCTCTATGGCGTGGGCTCAGGATCCAGCAACGCAACAAGTAACCACAAATTTCAAGGATACCGTATCTATCAAACGCGATACTACGTATTGGCAAAAGTCGATTTCGGGTGGTGTCAATTTCAATCAGGCCAGTTTTAGTAACTGGGTCGGTGGCGGTGTCAATTCAATTGCCATTGGTGGCATTGTGGCGGCACGTGCGCTGTACGAAAAAGGCAAAACCTCGTGGGACAACACGGCCGATTTCCAGTTGGGCTATCTCACGCAACGAGGCGTTACCCGAAAATCGTCTGATCAGTTAATTATCATATCGGTATTGGGTCATACGATTAAACCCAGGTGGGATCTATTTGCCTCAGGTACGTTCAATACCTATTTCGCGCCCGGTTTCAAATACGATAACCTCCCCACAGGTACGTCTGATTTCAAGGTATCCAGCTTCTTTTCACCTGCTCAGTTCGCCTTGGCCTGGGGGTTGGCCTATAAGCCGAACGATGAGTTTTCGATGCGTATCAGCCCGTTTGCGCCCCGCTTTACTTTTCTCTTCGACGATGCCGTTCGCTACCGGGTAGGTGCCGACAAGGTAATTATTCCCGACCCGACGGCTACTGCCTACGGGGTAGAGGCAGGGAAGACAGTACGAGCAGAATGGCTGGCCTTGCAGATTCAGGCCGTTTGGAACAAGAAGCTGAGCGAAAGCGTGAGTTTAAATGCCCGCTATCAACTATACGCCAACTACCAGACGCTGAACGCCATTGACCACCGGGTTGACCTGCTCCTTACGGCTAAACTCAATCGGTATTTAAGCACTACGTTTGGTCTTATTGCCCTATACGATAAAGACTTTTACGACGGCCTGCAAATTCAGCAAACACTAGGTATTGGGTTGATCTATAACGCCAGCACATTCCGAAAGAAATAAACTATGGCAGCCAGTCAGTTTTGAATTGTCTCCTGAATGAAATAGTTTTCCTGCACTACCGCATTTACTTACGTAAAATCCGAACCCCTTAACCATTCACAACTATGTTAAAAGAATTCAAAACGTTTGTTGTTCAGGGCAACGTGCTTGACCTGGCCGTCGGTGTCATTATCGGCGCAGCTTTCGGTAAAATCACGGCATCACTGGTTGAAGACATTCTGAATCCAATTCTAGGTCTTGCCCTGGGTAACGTTGACCTGACCCAGCTGAAATATGTACTGAAAGAGGCCGTTGGCACCACGCCAGAGGTAGCCATCCGTTACGGTAATTTCCTGAATACGGTTATCCAGTTTGTGGCTATCGCCTGGATTATTTTCCTGATTGTTAAAGCAGCCAATAAACTGCGGGGCGCTGACAATGAGGAGGCTAAAGCCTGAGACACCCCTATACGTTTATAAAAAGCCCTGACCCATCGGTTGGGGCTTTTTTGTATTCCTTACTTTTGGGGTAAAAAAGAGCTTCAGGTGTGCAGTCTCAGGGGTCAGGTGGCGCTGCCGAATCACCAGATGGGGAGTCAGCAACGCCGCCTGAACCCTGAGACTGCACACCTGAAGCTCATACCTGTCTATGCGATTAGTCATTCTGGGTGGTGGTGAATCGGGCGTTGGCGCAGCTTTGTTAGGGCAAGCGAAAGGCTACGATGTGTTTTTGTCAGACCGAAGCCCGCTGAAGGCAACGTACCTGGAAACACTTAATCAGGCGGGTATAGCATTTGAGGAAGGCCAGCATACAGAAAGCCTGATCCTGAACGCCACCGAGGTAGTGAAAAGCCCGGGTATTCCCGATACGGTGCCCTTGGTTGTTGAACTGAAGGCGATGGGTATACCTGTTATTTCGGAGATTGAGTTTGCTGCCCGTTATACAAGGGCCAAACTAATTGGCATTACAGGCAGCAATGGCAAAACTACCACCACGCTGCTTACCTACCACCTGCTTAAAACGGCCGGGTTTAATGTGGGACTGGCCGGGAATATTGGCGACAGCTTCGCTAAACAGGTCATCGACGACACGTTTGAGTATTTCGTCCTGGAACTGAGCAGCTTTCAGCTCGACACGATGTTTGACACCCGGCTCGATACGGCCGTTCTGTTGAACATTACGCCTGACCACCTCGATCGGTACGGGTATAATTTCCAGAATTACGTAGACAGTAAATTCCGTGTGTTGCAGAATCTGCGTTCAGACGACACCTTTATCTATTTCCAGGAGAATAAACCAACCACGCAGGAACTGGCTATCCGGCAACCCGACGTTTACGCGTTGCCTATCTCGCTGGAGACTGCCGTTGCGCCCGGAGGGTATGCGCAAGATGGACGATTAACGACCCGTTTTCGCGGTCGTTCGTTCACGATCGGCACGGCTGATCTACCGTTAAAAGGCCCGCATAATGCCCTGAACATGCTGGCTGCTATCCTGGCAGCCCAGTCGGTGAACGTACCTGACGAAGCCATAGCTCAAGGCCTGGGTACGTTCGTGAACGCCTCCCATCGAATGGAACCAGCGGGCATTATCAACGGCATCCGGTTCGTTAATGATTCGAAAGCCACCAACGTCGACTCCGTTTTTTACGCCCTCTCAAGCATGGACACGCCAACGATCTGGATAGCCGGGGGCCAGGACAAAGGCAACGACTACAGTCAGTTGGATAGCGTAGTCCGTGAGCACGTGAAAGCGCTTATCTGCCTGGGGAAAGACAACAAAAAACTGATCGACTATTTCGGCGATAAACTGACCCTAATTCGGGAAACGCAGGACGTGCGGGAAGCGGTGCAAGTAGCTCTCGAGTTAGGAAAGCCCGGCGATACCGCCCTATTATCTCCTGCCTGCGCCAGCTTCGATCTATTCAAAAACTACGAAGACCGGGGGAATCAGTTTAAGGCAGCTGTGCAAGCCTTGTTGATCAAGACATGAGAAACAACGTATAACCGGAGCCTATTACCCGTCCATTCAGTCTACCCTATTTACCTTAACGAACCATGACCTACTCTATCCGCGACTGGACACGCGACAACCTGAAAGGTGATCGACAGATCTGGTGGATTGTCCTGTTTCTGTCTATTCTGAGCGTACTGGTCGTTTACAGCGCCACAGGGACTATTGCCTACCAGAAAATGGGTGGCAACACGGAAGCATATCTGTTTAAGCACGGCGCGCTGGTTGTGTTAGGGCTTGGCTGTATGTTTCTGGCGCATCGGATCAATTACATCCACTACGCCCGGCTGTCTAAATACGGCCTGTGGCTGTCGGTCCCTTTGCTGCTGTGGGCCTATTTCAAAGGCACTAACCTAAACGATGCCTCCCGCTGGATCACCATCCCGATCATTAACCAAACGTTTCAACCTTCGGATCTGGCCAAACTGGCGCTGATCTCGAACCTGGCCGCCATGCTGGCCAAACGGCAACGTGTGGCCTATGAGCCTCAGGTACTCGTGAACATGATCGGGTGGATTGGGGTCATTTGCGCCCTTATCGTTATCTCCAACACCTCAACGGCGTTGTTGCTGGGGTTAACCTGCTTTCTGCTGATGTACATTGGGCGGGTTCCCCGCAGCTATCTGGCAGGTATGGTTATTTTCTGCATGGTCGTGGGCGGATTTGCCCTGGTACTGGGACAACGGTATGAAACCGTGCTGGGCCGCCTGGACCGGTTCAAAGACGCGGAAAAGATCGATTATCAGGTAGAACAATCATACATCGCGCTGGCAAATGGCGGCATCAAGGGGCAGGGACCAGGTAACAGTCATCAGCGAAACTTTCTGCCACACCCCTACTCTGATTTCATCTTTGCCATTATTGTAGAAGAGTATGGCCTGCTGGGTGGCATTGCCGTGCTGGTAGCCTATTTGTGGCTGCTTATGCGCGGTATGCGCGCCATTCGCAGTAGTAGCCGGCCGTTTGGGGGACTACTCTCGGCGGGACTAACCTTCAGTATCGTGATTCAGGCGATGATCAACATGGCCGTAGCGGTTGGTCTGGTGCCCGTTACCGGTTTGCCCCTCCCCTTGTTGAGTATGGGTGGTACATCGCTGTTGTTCACTGGTGCCGCCATCGGTATTGTTATTGGCGTTAGCCGCGATGAAGCCGATGAAAGTAAGCTTTTAAAATAAGCCCGATACCATACAGGCTATCAACCAGCCGGAAATGAATTTCCAAAGGCTGCTCACCAATACGATTGTCAAGATTCAAGCCATATGCGGGTTATTATTTCAGGCGGCGGAACAGGTGGACATATCTACCCCGCAATAGCTATTGCCAACGAACTAAAGCGGCTCAATTCAGCCACCGAGATTCTATTTGTGGGTGCTGAAGGCAAAATGGAAATGGAAAAGGTACCGCGTGCGGGCTATCGTATCGAAGGCCTGCCGGTGGTGGGGATCAAACGCGAACTGACGCTGTCGAATCTGGCATTCCCGTTTAAACTAGGCCGCAGTTTGCTCCGAGCCCGGCAGCTTGTCCGCGACTTTACCCCCGATGTAGCCATTGGAGTGGGTGGCTACGCCAGTGGCCCAACCCTACTGGCAGCGGCACTCGCCAACGTACCTATCCTGATTCAGGAACAAAACTCATTTGCGGGTCTAACCAATAAAGTGCTCGCCCGCTGGGCAAAACGTATCTGTGTCGCTTATCCAGATATGGATGCCTTCTTCCCGGCGTCTAAGATCAGACTAACGGGCAATCCTGTACGCAGCGACATTCAGTTGGCCGATCAACAGGTTCTGGCCGGCCAGACGCAATTCGGTTTGCAGCCCAACGTACCCACGCTGTTGGTCATTGGCGGTAGCCAGGGCGCACGCACGTTGAACGAAAGCATAGAGGCGGGCCTGCCCCAGTTGGTACAGGCGGGCGTACAGGTGATCTGGCAAACGGGCACCACCTTTATCGACCGGGCACACAAAGCAGTTGCCCAGGCCGGTGCCACACTCGTACAGCCACATGCGTTTATTTATGACATGGATAAGGCCTACGCCGTAGCCAATGCAGTCGTGTCCCGGGCAGGCGCTTTATCTGTATCGGAACTATGCATCGTTGGGCGGCCCGCTATCCTGGTTCCGTTACCAACTGCCGCTGAAGATCACCAGACCCACAATGCAATGGCGCTCGTTAACAGGCAGGCGGCGTTACTGGTCAATGATCGCGACGCCCGGCAAACGCTGGTCACCGAGGCCCTTCGCTTGTTATCTGATTCAAAACAAAAGGAAACATTAAGTGGGCATATTCGTGAATTGGCCTTCCCAAAAGCCGCTGCGGATATTGCCGGGGAAGTCCTTCTTCTTACCTCAAGAAATAAAGTAGTATGAACCCCTTGCGGTTTTGTAAATCACCTAGTTACTTTTGTAGAACTACACCTGACCTATCCATTGATACCTTCATCTTTATCCACTATACGTAACGTTTACTTCCTGGGCATCGGGGGCATCGGTATGAGTGCGCTCGCACGCTGGTTTTTAGTCAATGGCTATACTGTAGCCGGATACGACCGCACCCCAACCGCCCTGACCAATGCGTTAGTTTCGGAAGGCGTGGCCATTCACTTCGAGGAAGATGTTGAGCAGATTCCGGCCGATTTTCGGGCTAACCCAGCAGAAACACTGGTTGTGTATACGCCAGCAGTTCCTAAGACGCATCTCGAATACATTTACCTGACAGAGAACGGATTCACGTTGCAGAAGCGGTCGCAGGTACTTGGTTTTCTAGCCGGCCGAATGACCACAATCGGCGTAGCCGGTACACACGGCAAAACCACGACCTCCTCCATGGTGGCGCATCTGCTTCGCCAAGCAGGCGTTAATTGCGCTGCGTTTTTAGGTGGCATCACGCAGAATTACGGCACCAACTTCCTGCTCAACGAACCAGCCGATGAGTTGTCTACGGTTATCTGCGTAGTGGAAGCCGACGAGTTCGACCGGTCATTTCTGACGCTGTTTCCGCAGTATGCCATTGTCACGTCGACAGACGCCGACCACCTTGATATTTACGGCGATCATAACTCAGTACTTCAATCATTTGCGGCTTATGTAAGCCAGATCAAGCCGTCGGGTATTCTGTTTCAGCGGCAGGGGCTGCCATTGGCAGATAAAACTTCGGCCGAGGTACGTACCTACGCGCTCAACGAAGGTACCGAGCCGTCTCCCGCCTATTATGCAGCGAATCTTCGCATCGAGAACGCTCGATTCGTGTTTGACCTGGTATACCCTGGCGGTGCTGTTACCGACATACGCATGGTCATTCCGGGTTTTCATAATGTAGAGAATGCCGTAGCGGCCGGAGCCGTCGCGCTCGAAGTGGGCGTATCGCCAGCGGCTGTTCGCGAAGGTCTGACTACATACCGAGGGGTAAAACGGCGATTCGAATACATTCTGGATACCGACGAGATCGTGTTTATCGATGATTATGCGCACCATCCGGCCGAAGTTCAGGCCTTTTTATCGTCTGTAAAAGCACTCTATCCAGACCGCGAACTGACTGTAATTTTTCAGCCCCATTTATTTAGCCGAACCCGTGATTTTGCCGAAGGATTTGCTGAAAGTCTTTCCCTGGCCGACCAGTTAATTTTATTAGATATTTACCCCGCTCGGGAATTACCAATCGACGGTGTCACGTCTGACTTGATTTTACAGCGCGTTACCTCGAAATCAAAGCAAATCAGTACCAAAGAAGCCTTACCCGGCGTTCTGCGGGAAATGAAGCCATCCTTGCTGGTTACAGTCGGAGCAGGTGATATTGATCAACAGCTTCACGCCCTTAAAATTTTATTTAACACCAATGGATAAAATAATTAATCGGCTGAATTAGCTTATCTACAGATGTTTTCTACTTTTAGTAACCGAAAAAAATGGCTTTGGCAATCAATCGGGGCTTTAACCCTTTTCGGTTTGCTTGCGTTTACAGAAGAACGTCTGCACCAAAGCCATTGCAAAGCCATTGTTGTCGACATCGACGAGGTGGATGGGCAGCGGTTTCTGACGCGTAGAGATGTCACCGGCTTTCTGACTACTAATGGAGTTGATCCTCTTGTTGGCCAGGCGTTCGATGAAATCAACCTAAGTAGACTTGAGCAACGGCTCAGTCAGTACAGTTTAATTAAGCGGGCACATGTGTCGCGTGACTTAGCGGGCAACCTGCTCGTCCAGATTGAACAGCCTAAACCGTTGGCTAGATTAATAGCAGGTGGCGACGGGCTACGGATGGTGAACGGGCAGTATATCAGCCAGGAAGGGCGGTTTTTCCCTTTGTCGATGAATTACGCTGCGCGGGTCCCTATTGTCTCGGGAGAGTGGTTTCAAACCCACCGCACCTTAGCCAATGAGGCCGGTAAACCGCTGCTCTCCTTGCTCCAATACATCCGTGAATCGGATTTATGGCGGGCACAGATTGCAGAAGTCAGTGTTGACCAGTCGGGTAATGTAACCTTGTGGCCGCAGGTCGGTGATTATCAGATTGATTTTGGTCTACCCGACGCCATTGAAACGAAGTTTAAAAAAGTGAAGCTGTTTTATACCCAGATAGCCCCCCAGAAAGGGTGGAATCGCTATCACCGGGTAAGCGTACAGTATCGTAACCAGTTAGTTTGCGAATGATGACCCATCATCAAATGGATGACAAGATTGTGGTAGGACTCGACATCGGCAGCACGAAGGTGTGTGCCGTGGCGGGTCGGTTGTCTCGAAGCAGTAACAACCAGCCGATGCTGGAAGTACTGGGCGTAAGCCGGGCCAGCTCGGAAGGCGTGACGAAAGGCAAGGTCATGAATATTACCCGAACGGTCGATGCCATCAACCGGGCTATTGAAGAAGTGTCGAACCAATCCAATGTCGATATCGGGTTAGTCAACGTCAGCTTCAGTAACCACAATATAAACTCGCAGAAGCAACCGGGCAGTATCACGCGCCTCTCGCCGGGCGATGAAGTAACGCCTGCAGACATTGACCATCTGCTGCGCGACATGTACCGGACGCCCTTGCTGGCAGGCAAAGAAATCGTACACGTGCTACCGATGGACTTTACCGTTGATAGCGAATCGGGCGTTGAAGATCCGGTTGGCCGCAATGGCGTGAAACTTGGGGCCGATTTTCAGATCATTACTACCCAGTCTGATGCGGCTGTCAACGTGCGCCGTTGTATCGAACGTACGGCCAGCCACCTTCAGCGCGACCAGGTTCTGTTGTCTCCGTTGGCATCAGCAATGGCTGTGCTTACCCCCGAAGAACGGGAGGCAGGTGTCGCGCTGGTCGATATTGGCGGTGGTACCACTGATCTGGCCATCTATCACCGCAACGTGCTACGGCATGTAGCGGTGTTCCCCTGGGCGGGCAATTGCCTCACTAACGATATACAGGATGGCTGCAAAGTGCTGCCTCAACAGGCGGAAGTGCTAAAGACGAAATTTGGCAATGCCAACCCGTCGGCTTACCGCCTTAACGAGGTCGTATCGGTACCTGGCCTTCCCGGTCGCCAACCCAAAGACGTGCTCCTCCGGAATGTGTCCATCATCATTGCTGAGCGCCTCAAAGAGATTGCCGCACTGGTACAGGCCGAAATTATCCGGTCGGGTTATAAAGACAAATTACTGGGCGGTATTGTGCTGACGGGTGGGTCAGCGCTGATCGATGGTATCGACGAGATATTCAGAACAGTAGCCGATATGGATGTCCGGGTCGGTTACCCCGAACAGTTGGAATACAATTTGCGGGCAGATCTGGTCAGCGATCCGGCCTATGCCACGGCCGTAGGCCTGGTGTGGGCTGGCTTTAGAAACGTTGATGATCGAATCTCGTTCATCAGCGATCCCGGGCAGCCCGCTGTTCCTCAAAACGGCCAGGTACGTCCGGTAGATTCAACCCGTACAACCCAGAAAAGTAATGCGGGTCAGTCTGCGTACCGAACGGCTCCCGAGCCGGTGGAAGAGAAGGCGCCAACGGGTGTTTTTGACTGGCTGAAAAAGTTGTTTAACCCTAAATTAGGTGATGTAAATGACTCGTACCGTGATTGATGTGTTATTCGGTGTCATGTTTAATAGAGATGATTCTTAGTTGATAATCAGCCGCATAGCAAAAATAATTTGTCCAACATTAAGTACCCAATTGCTTTACCCACTGTTTACATGACAACTCGAACCCCACTCCGCAATCAAGCTATGCTGGACCACGGATTTACATACGAATTGCCTGACGGTAACGCCCCCATTATTAAAGTAATTGGTGTGGGTGGTGGCGGCAGCAACGCCGTACAGCACATGGTAACAATGGGTGTCAAGGATGTTGAGTTTGCCATTTGCAATACAGACCGTCAGGCGCTGATTAGCAGCAATGTGCAAACAAAACTCAAACTTGGCACGGGACTCGAGGGGGCTGGCATGGACGTTGAAGTGGGCCGAAAAGCCGCACTGGAAAGCATCGATGAAATTCGTAATCTGTTGGGAGGTGCCATCAAAATGGTATTTATCACGGCAGGTATGGGTGGCGGTACAGGCACCGGGGCGGCGCCGGTGGTAGCTGAGGTGGCCCGCGAAATGGGGTTGCTCACCGTTGCTGTGGTAACCGCCCCCTATAAGTACGAAGGGATCGATAAGCGGCAGCAGGCTACCGAAGGTATTGAACTGCTTAAGAAAAGCTGCGATACCGTTCTGGTGGTAATGAATGATAAACTGGCCGATCTCTACGGTAAGCTTAGCATTCGTAAAGCATTCGCACACGCGGATAACGTACTGGCTACTGCGGTAAAAAGCATTGCGGAAGTCATCACAACACGAGGCGATGTAAATACCGACTTCATGGACGTGAAGAAGGTGTTGCAGGAAGCGGGTCCGTCGGTGATGGGCTCGGCGGATGCCGAAGGAGACGACCGTGCGTTGAAAGCCATTCAGGAAGCATTGAATTCACCCCTGCTCAATGACAGTGATATTATTGGTGCCAAACGAATTCTGCTGACCATTTCGTCAAGTTCGGAGTACGAAGCAACACTGGAAGAACAAACGGTCATTTCAAACTATATCGTCGAGAAAATTGGCGAAGAGGCTCGTCTGTTCAAAATCGGTGCCATCTTCGACGATACACTGGGCTCCAAAATGCGGGTCACCATCATCGCTGCCGGGTTTGAAACGACCAGCTTTGTTGAACCAACGCCGGCCGCTGTTGAAGCGCCCGCAGATAACACAGAGACGCCTGTTGAGCTTGTGCCCGATAATTTTGAGCAGAAACAGCCTGAGGTGGTCTCTACCATCGACCTGGTTGCCGACGAAGCAGACGTGCGCACCCCTACGTTTACGCATGCTGGCCCCACCACCCTGCCATTAGCGGGAGGCTATGCCAACGGCCTATCGGGCGTGGGGTACGGTAGTGATAATCGCATCAGCCTGAACCCTACCCGGCAGGAGGATCCCGAAGAAATTCGTCAGTTGATCAACGATTTCCTGAATAACCGCTTCAGTGAGCGCGAGCTGGAAGCGCCCGCGTTCAGTCGCCATCGGGTCATGCTGCACGAAATGCCGCTCCTGCCCGACCACGAAATCATCCGGACTCGTCTATTCGATTAGTCTATGACTTACACCGATGTTCGGTCAGCGATCATTGCGCTTGAGCGGCCCGAGCGCGCGATCTTTGTTTCCAATTATTTTAAAACGCACCCTGGCCAGTATGGCGAGGGTGATCTTTTTTTAGGCCTGTCTATGCCTGAACAACGTGTACTTGCTGGTCAGTTTCGCCACTTGCTTTCGTCAGAAATAGAGCAGCTTGTCAGAGACCCCTATCATGAGTGCCGTATGATAGGGTTGCTTATTTGGACATTGCAGGCTAAAAAAGGGGGCCACCTGGTTAGGCAGGATATTGCAGACAGGTACGTTGCTCTTCGCAGGTACGTTAACAACTGGGATTTAGTCGACTCCTCTTGCCCCACCCTACTTGGTCTGCCGCTGTTAACCGGCGATCGGTCAATACTCTATGAGTTAGCCGACGAAGACCACCTCTGGAGCCAGCGCATTGCCATTGTCACCACGTTGCAGTTCATACGCCATAAGCAGTTTGGCGATACGTTTGCGCTCGCGGAGAAACTAGTGACGCACCAGCACGATCTGATCCATAAAGCCATCGGCTGGATGCTCCGCGAAATAGGGAAACGCGACCAGCCAGCCCTGGATGAATTCCTGCACGATCATATTCATCAACTTCCACGTACATCGCTTCGTTACGCCATTGAGCGACACGAACCAGCTCAACGGCAGTATTTTATGGAACTTTAGGGGGCCGCAAGGCGCTGGCGGGGTACCCGTTTACCCACAGAGACGTACCTACTTCCAGACGATCTGAGTTTTGCTCCTCATTTCCTTTGTATCTTTACCTTCCCGTTTATCAGAAATGACCGAGATAGCTCTTTGAGTAAACAAGGTTGCTGAATAGGGATATTGCAAAGACAAACAATATGTCCTGGTTTATACGTAAAGATAAGGGTATTCAGACCCCAACCGAAATGAAGCGGGAAGCTCCCGACGGGTTGTGGTATCAGTGCCCGAGTTGCAAGCAGGTGATGCATACCCGCGAACACAAGATGAACGCCTACACCTGTGTGCATTGCAACTTCCATGAGAAAATTGGCTCCGACGCCTATTTCTCTATCCTTTTCGATGATAATATCTTCACCGAACTGGATTCCAATATGACATCGGCCGATCCGCTGACGTTTACCGACACGAAGAAATACCCGGATCGCATTCGGGCTACCGTTAACAAAACGGGATTGAAAGATGCTGTCAGAACGGCCTATGGTCAGATGAACGGTGTCGACATCGCCATTGCCTGTATGGACTTCAATTTCATTGGTGGGTCTATGGGGTCAGTAGTTGGCGAAAAAATTGCCCGCGCCATCGATTATGCACTCACGCATAAAACTCCCTTCCTGATGATCTCCCGCACGGGGGGAGCCCGGATGATGGAAGCAGGCTTTTCGTTGATGCAGATGGCTAAAACATCGGCTAAACTAGCCCGGTTATCGGAAGCCAAGATTCCCTACATCTCGCTGCTCACCGACCCAACGACGGGCGGCGTTACGGCTTCTTACGCCATGCTGGGCGATTTCAATATCGCTGAGCCAAACGCCCTGATTGGCTTTGCCGGCCCGCGCGTTATTCGCGAAACGATTGGCAAAGACCTGCCCAAAGGCTTCCAAAGCGCTGAGTTCGTATTGGAACACGGCTTTCTGGACTTTATCGTCGACCGCAAGGATCTGAAAGACAAGCTGGCGAGCTTGTTGAAAATGATACAATAAAGGAGGAAAGGAAGACAAGGACTAGAGGGAGGAAAGGGATAGCGTTGCCCGGGTACGTTACGGCATCTTTTCCCCTCCTCCCTTTAGTCCCTGTCTTCCTTTCCTCCCTTACCATCCATGCGCCTCGTTCGTCATCCGGTTTTATGCAATTACTACGTCACGTATCGCTGCAACGCTACGTGTGGTTTCTGCGATATCTGGGAGCGGCCATCGCCCTACGTGACGATCGAGAATGCCCGTGAAAACTTCCGCGATCTGAAACGCCTCGGTGTGCGGGTCATCGACTTCACCGGCGGCGAACCCCTGCTACACCGCCAATTGCCTGAGCTACTGGCCGAAGCCAAGCAACAGGGCTTTATCACGACCGTAACGACCAACGGCTTACTGTATCCCAAACAGGCCGATAGCCTGCGCGGGCTGGTGGATATGCTCCATTTTTCGCTCGATTCACCCGATGCCACCGAGCATGATACTGGGCGCGGGGTACGTTGCTTCGAGAAAGTGATGGAATCTATAGCCATTGCCAGATCAATGGGTGAGCGCCCCGACATTTTATTTACGGTATTTGAGCACAACATTGGCCAGATCGAGGCGATGTATAGCAACATCTGCCAGCCCAATGGACTGGTACTGATTCTGAATCCCGTTTTTTCGTACAATACCGTCGATACAGGTGGGGCTTTGTCGGAGGCGGCCTTACAGCAGCTGACCGATTGGGGCAACCGGCCCGGTGTGTACCTGAACGACGGATTTGTGCAGCTCCGTCGGGATGGGGGTAATCGCGTAGAGAAGCCGGTTTGCCGGGCGGCGAGCACCACGCTGGTCATTTCGCCGCAAAACGAGCTGGTGCTTCCCTGTTATCATCTGGGGCTAAAGAACGTACCTATCAATGGCCAGCTTTACGAGGCATACCGGTCAGACGAGGTGCAAAAGCTGGTGGCCCTGGAAGGCCGGTTACCCGCCTGCGAAGGCTGCGCCATCAACTGCTACATGCAGCCTTCTTTTGCGGTCGAGGTCTCGAAATACTGGTGGAAAGCCCTGCCCAGCACCCTGAAATACAACTACATGAAGGGTACGTGGAAGCAGTTGTTTTAACGCTACTGCTTCAGCACCTTCCGAACCACCTGCTTTCCGCCAGCTTCAGCCCGAATCAGGTATATACCAGCGGGTTTCCCGTTCAGGTCGAATAGGTATCGGTGCTGCTGCGCTGGCTCATCGAGATGGACCGTTTTGTAGGTACGTCCCTGGTTGTCAAGCAATTCCAGTCTAACGCGCTGAGGCTGGTCAAAAACAAGTTCGGCCTGAACTACGTCTCCAGCAACCGGATTTGGCGAAACCTGGAGCGATAGGCTATTTTGTGGGCTACCATCAATAGCCGTGAGCAGACCAGCGTAGGCTGGTTCGTAGGCAGGTGGTATAACGGGCGTACCTCCTTTGTCGATCACTGTCAGCGTTAATTCCTGCTGTGTTTCGCTAATCAATTGCCCATATTGCCATTCTGAAACCACCACCGCCACCGAATACACTCCTACTTCGGTGGGTACGTCCCAGGTCAGTAAGCCCGTTTTTGCATTGACCCGGAACGTACCCACTTGCTTTACCCGGTTGGGAAACTGGTAGGTCGCTACTGCCGAAAGGCTATTGCAGAGATCGGGCGTAGTACTCAAGGGAATGGCACTGGTCAATGGAACAGCAATCGCGTAGGAGAGGCTATCCCCACCCGCCTCAGCAGCGGTCAACAGCATCGAAAAACGTTGATTAAGGGCGGCCTGTAATCCTGTTGTGGGAAATGGTAGCAAAGGCGACTTCTTAAAGGCGCTGAACGCCTGAATGGTTGTCCGCAACGTAAAGGGTTGATCAGTAGGTAAGCCACTATCGATATTACGAATGGAAGCCGTTCGGTTGATGGCCGATGCCACCAGTTGATAAACGCCCGGTCCGGCAAATGTGTAGGTGGTTCTGTATAAGGCGACAACAATTTTTCCGCCATCGGCCAGTGTAACAGGGCTAAGACGGGGTAAGCTTATGGACGTACCGTCGCCTAAACATAAGGTTACCGTATTAGAATTGGTAAAACCCTCGTCGCCACCAGCAGCGGGCTGTTGATAGATCGTGACCGTAATCTCGTAGGTTGCTGAGATAGTATTAATACGTGCGGCCCGGATATAACCGCCAATAATATGAGTGGCAAAGGCCGCTGATGAGCTCATCAGCAAGGCCAGAAGGCAATAAACGGAGCGCATACAGGTGTCGGCAACAGGCGTTGTTTTCTTGTAACTGTTTAACTGATTGGTAGTCAGTTTACGTATACAGTACTGCCGTATTTTATTTATCCGGCTACTTATCCCAACACGGCGGCGTATCGCAACATCTTTCTTGCCACCCGCGTCGCAGCTCTCACGTCTATTCATTAGGTTTAGCCCATGATTAAACGGATTTGCCTGCTGCTCTTTCTTGACCTGGTGCTCACCTTCGGCGGGCCGTTACAGGCGCAACCGCTGCCGATGGCAAGCGCTTCGAGCGAATCGGGTATCAATCAGGGGCGGTTTATCGGGGTGGTCGTGGGCACAGCGGCGTTTTATACCATCACGCTTCTGTTATTACGGAAGCAGTGGTACAAGAAAAAGATGCCCTTCCATACCTTCAACGACAACCGCGAATGGCTACAAATGGACAAAGTGGGGCATGCAGCAACGGCCTATTGCATGAGCCGGGGCGGCTACGAGCTGATGCGCTGGAGCGGTGTCGACGAGCGGGCGAGCATTCTGACCGGCGGCCTGCTGGCGCTGCTGTTTCAGACCACACTCGAAGTGTACGACGGGCATGCCGAAGGCTGGGGCTTCTCGAAAGGCGACATGGTGGCCAATGTAGCCGGCACCGCCCTGTTTATGGGGCAGCAATTGGGCGCGGGGCAGCAAATCGTCAGCCTGAAATACGGGTTTCGGAAAACGATCTACCCCCCTTTTCGGCCTAATCTGCTGGGTAAAACCACCGGCCAGCAAATGTTGAAAGACTATAACGGGCAGCAGTACTGGCTCTCCGTCAATCTGGCATCGGTCCTGCCCGTTGGCCCCGACTTTCCCCGATGGCTCAATCTGGATGTTGGCTATAGTGGCAGCGGCATGACGGGCGGCCATGAAAACCCGCCCATGAAAGATGCCACTGGGAAACCGATCGAGTTTAAACGCTTCCGGCAATTCTTCCTCTCGCCCGATGTAGATCTGGCGCGGATCAACCAACCTGACCCATGGCAACCACTGCCCTGGCAGCGGTTTGTAGGCACGGTTCAGTTCTTCAAAATTGCGGCTCCTTCCATTGAGTATAACGCGGAAAAGGGGCTACGCTTTCACCCATTATTACTGCCAAAGGAATAAGCCAGGTACGTTGCCGGAACCATCAGGTTTTCGTACCCCTCTAGAACGGCATCTTTTGGCCCGTTACCAGGCCGTTTCTACAGCTGCCAGCCACGCTATTCATCCGAAGAAAACGAGCCAGGCTCTGCCCATATCCCGGAGCGTCGGCCCAGCGCCGGGCCGTTAGTCACGCCCGCGTCAAAGCGCTGTTACCCAGCCGTATGCCATTATGGGCCGGTCGGTGAGCTACTTTCTGTCATTACGTTGAAAAATACCCCTTTTGGGGGATGCATGGGAGTAGACGCTTGAACAATTTTGATCCAGCGTTTGCTATCCACACATTTTTCTTATGACAACTCTCTATTTCCCTATACGTGCTTTCGTATCCACCCTGTTGCTGGATGCACTCATTGACCCGGCCGAGGCCAATAGCCCCAGCCCGGTACTCCCCCTTCCCGACGACGCTCAACGCGTGCAGGGCGACGCCCCCGCCCCAACTGGCAGTAACATTGTTTCTCTGCCCCATTAATCTGAGGACGCAGGGCCACTATCACTCAGCCCATTAACTACCATGACGACACCATTAGACGTGATGCAGATCCGAACCCACCAGTTCGGGCGCGTCGATCCCGTATCGAATACGTTTGGGCTGGTGCGCCAGCATGGCCATCGGCCCCATCAGGGGTGGGACCTTCAGGCAGGCGTTGGCACGTCTGTAAAGGCCGTTGCCGATGGCTTTCTGTTTGCGGGCCCCGAGAGCAAGGACTACGGCGTGACGCTGATTCTCCAGTTTAACGCAAACGGACAGACGTTGTATGCCTTTTATGCTCATTTAAAAGAGGTTAGTATCAGCGTTCCGTGCAGTGTTGCCGAGGGCACCGTAATCGCCCGGTCTGGCAGGAGCGGGAATGCCAGCTCTATTCCTACCAAAGAAGCCCATCTCCATTTCGAAATACGTACAGCCCCACAGCTGGGCAAAGGGCTTGGCGGGCGTATCGACCCCGGCGAAGTACTTGGCTACCAATACTATACGTGCCCCTTTTAAGCAATAAGTAGTACTATATCCCCTCCAAATTTATGATCGAGTACGGAATCGGTGGTCAGGAACGCAAAGGAAATGACGCCAACGAAGCGATAGCTGATATTCAGAAAAACCGCACCCTGATTGTGCAAAAGCTAACAGCCAATGCGCCCTTTAAGCCTGTTATAGAAGCCAAACTCGAAACGATCGACGCGGTTTTTGCCCGTTATCAACCCACACTCGACGTTAACTTCAGCGATGCAGCAGGGCAGCCAGTCGACGAGAAGCTACGCTTTCAGAACCTGGGCGACTTTGGGCGGAAAGGCATCACGGCCCAGAGTCCGTTTTTACAGGAATTGAGCGGCCAGCAGGAAGACTACCAGAAGTTTATCAAACAGTTGCGGTCGAACAAAGTGCTACAGAAAATCCTGGCCGACCCGGCAGCCAAGGCCACGTACCTCACGGCCCTGCAGGCTATGATTCAGGAACTGGAAGGCTAGACTGCTCAACCAATCTAGCGACTACCCAACCAAAACAACATATCAGCTATTGTTTTATGGAACAAGTTAATCAATCGGCCATATCGGCTAAAGAACGGGTCCGTCTGGCCAATCCCGCTCAACAGGTAGCTGATAGCGTTCAGCAGTTGGAGCGGTTTGGTGGGTTTGAGTTTGTGGAAACCACCGTGGAAGGCGCCCAAAACCTTAACCCGGCCAAGAAAGCCCGGAAAACGATCTTCCTGACCGAGAAGGGCAGCGAGAAAGAACGCAAACTGCTCAAAAAACGGCTCGAAGCCTGGTCCGACTTACTGGCTAATCACGATGATATAGTCAAGATGGTTGGTGAGGCCGAAGACAAAACAGCCCTGGCGGCCAACACCTTACGCCTTAATTTAAAAGCTGCGCTCGACAGTACTAAAGAACTCGAAACGGCCTACCGGTCGGTGGCGCTCTTCTATAAAAACGCCGATACAGAGAAGATCAAGAACCTATCGATTGTCAATGCCGACGCAGAACAGGTTCAGGACCTGGACAACACGTTATTTTTTGATGCCATCGCCAATGAATTACGGAAGAATTACGACAAGCTTGACCTGCGCCAAAACTATTCGCTACTGGTGCTGCCGGGTTACCTGGGCGCCAAGAAGGTAGTGGATAAATGGGCAAGGCTGGCTCATGAAACCAAAGCGATGCTCGTAACTGACTATCGCCACGTAGATACGCCCGACGACGTGATGGAGCTGTTCAGCGAAGAAGATATGCCATCGGCGGATGCCTACAAAGCCAACGTCATGATGACCTGCAACTACCTGGTGGGTCGCGAAGCCTACACCGATCTGGGCGAAGAAGAACCGCTCTACCTGCCGCCCTCGACGGCGCTGGCTGGGAAAATCTATAAAACGCAGCTCCAGCAACCCGTAGCCGGCAGCAAGCACGGCACCCTCAACGAAGTAGATGGCGTACGCTTCAGCCTGAAAAAAAGCGAAATCGCTTCCCTTGAAAAAATGGGGCTCGTACCGATGGTCAATGAGTTCAATAAAGTGATGGCATACTCGGCCAAGACCCTCTTCACGGGTGATAATCAAGGCCTTCAGACCTACTCGGTGGTACGTGTCTTTGACTGGATCATGAAAGTGCTGATCGATTTTTTGAACCGCCGGGCTTTCGAAAACTGGACCTACGACGCCGAGAAAGACCTGAAGGCGCAGATCGTGAAATTTCTGAACAGCATTACCGGGTCTGACAAGATCATCGAAGATTTCAAGATCCTGCGATTCGAGCGCAACAGAGACGTGAAAGACCAGGTGTTCCTCGACATCCACATCAAGCCGTATTTCCCCGCTAAAAGCTTTCTGGTTCGCCTCGACGGTACCCGTGGCGATGATGCCAATGACTGGAAAGGCGGCGTAGAACAGGAATAGCCCATATTATATTTCTCATAGTCAATTAGTTAACTAGTAAAACCCCTTTCACCATGGCTTTTAAAGCATTTCTGAAACTCGACGGACAGGAGTTCCGTCTACTGCACTGTAGCTATTCGCTCGGCCAGAATACCGACTACACGACCGGCAAACCAACCTCTGATGTGATGGGTGGACAGGTGAATGCCGAGTTTGAATCGACCAAGGAATCAAAGGCCTTTGAGCTGATGATCGACCCGCACAAGAAGTTCAGCGGAGGCATAACCTTCTTTAAGCAGGACGAAGACGCCCCCATGAAAGAGATCAAGTTTGAAGATGCTTTTTTGACCGGGTACTCCGAAAGCATGGATGCCCGGACCAACACCCCGATGAGCACCAGCGTCGTGATCTCGGCGCGTAAACTGAGCGTTGGCGGAGCGTCGCACGAGAATAAGTGGGCTAAGTGATTCACTGATTTTTGACCTGTACTGACCCATCAACAGGCTTTACAGGTCAAAAAATACCACCTGTTACTATGGGCGTCTACAATCCAGCCACCACATGGGTAGGCATTGGCAATAAATCGGGCGGCATTGTTATGGTCGCTGGCATCGAAAGCGTTACGGGACGGCTTTGGAATTCAGACACCGGGCAGGGCGTAAATTTTGACTATACCAGTGCCCGGCTCGGGCTGGGTCTGGGCGGAACCGTTGCGTCAGCAGTGATTGTCGCCGCGTTTAATTGTCCGACACCAGCGGATATCAGTACGATCAACACCAGCGATTGGGGGGTAGGCCTGGCGATGGGCGGCAACCTGGCCAGACTACTGCGAAATGTGCCACGCTACGGCGCCATGTTCCGGTTGGCACGGATTCTTAGCGGCACTCTGACACGAGCTGCCAGAGTGAACCTGGAAGATCTCCGAAGCCTGGGGTCTGTCCTTTACACCAATCTGGACATACACACGTCTGGAGAAGAGCCAAAAATGATCACGATCGACGTGCCGTACATAAGCGCATCGGTCGAATTGTCAGCTAGTTATAGCCTGAGTACGGGTGGTATCAACGTGTACCCCTGATGAGGCCTCATTTGTTCTTTATCTATCCACACCATGAATAACCTATCCACTGTACGAATTGAGATTGGCGGAAAGCACGTGCCGATTTTTTCGCGGGTCAGCATCCGGCAGTGGATAGACCAGCACCACACGTTTGAACTGGCCATACCTATCGAACAGGTTGAAGGCGAAGGCGGTATGACCATCGACCAGTCGAAAAGTTTCATTGGGCAAACAGCCCGAATCACGATTGGCTATCAGCAGGGGGCGGCAGATTCGTTTGCGTTTAAAGGGTTCGTTACGCAGTTGTATCTGTCGAAACAGGCCTCGCTGGGTAATCTGGTTGTCATTCGGGGATTTAGCGCCTCCATCTTACTCGAACAGGGTACCCGCTACGGGGCTTTCTACCAGCTTGACCACAGCGCCATTGTCGACAAGGTATTGAAGGAATATGACCTTGACCTGCTGAAGCCCAGCGTGAAGCCCCGTGCTAACCGCCAGGAAGAGTATGTGGTCAAGTATGATGAAACGAGCTACAATTTTCTGCATCGTTTTGCGGCGGCTACGGGCAACTGGTTCTACTTCGACGGCGAGAAAACAGTCTTTGGCGACGTACCCAGTGAATCGACCGTCAAGCTGGTGTATGGCGAAGACATAAACGCATTCGATATGCGGATGGACCTGCCCGGCGGTGAGTTTTTCATCAACGATTACAATCCGGTCAGCGACGAACACGCGAAGAGCCATTCCAAAGCGGTAACCGTATCCGGGTTGGGCGAGTATGGGCAATTGTTGATCAGTAAGGCCGAAAATCTGTACCCCGAACGTACCTACAGCCGGTCGCCAATTCCTGCGCTGACCGATGCCGATGCCAAGCTGTTTGCCGGGTATGAGAAAAAAGCATCGGTCGCCAACGCCGTCATTTTCAGCGGGGCGAGTAACCGGATCGGGTTAAAAGTAGGTACAGTTATCAGCGTAGGTGAAGCCAGCGGATTGGCCCGGCAACGGACCGCCAGTTTTGGGCAGTACCGGATCATCAGCATCACCCATGAGGCGAATCTGGGCGGCGGGTATACCAATCGGTTTGAGGCCATTCCGGCGGGGGTCGAGTTCCGGGTCAATCCAGCGTTTCAGGTACCCAGCGCCACGATGCAGGCCGCCGAAGTGCTGCACAATGACGACCCGGAACACCTGGGCCGGGTACGGGTACTGTTCGACTGGCAAAAAGCGCAGGGCGACGCCGAAAGTTCTACCTGGATTCGGGTACTGACCAGTCAGAATGTCAGGGCTAATCAGGGAATGTACTTTGTGCCGGAGGTCCATAACAAAGTCATGGTCATTTTTGAAGGCAACGACCCGGCCCGGCCAGTGGTGGTGGGCGTGTCGTATGACAAATCGACCCGGCAAGACACCTTCTACAGCCAGGATAACTACTACAAAACCATCATTACACGGGGTGGGAACCACATTGTCATTGGCGACGAAGAAGGCAAGGAATTTATCAGTCTGTATAACCGCGACAAGAAAAATCAGATCAGCCTGTCGCTCGACAATACCCACATCAGCCTGAAAAGCGAAGGGACCATCAACCTGGACGCCGACACCATTACCCTCAAAGCAAAGACAATTACGGTTGATGCCAGCGACGAATGGACCGTGAAGGCGGGTAAAGCGCAACTGGAAACGCAGCAGTCGATGGCCATACAGGCATCGACCAACCTGACGCTCAGCGGCACTACAGAGGCCAGCTTAAAGGGCATGACCGTATCCATCAGTGGCGATACGGCTACTTCCGTGAAAGCAGGCGCGCAACTGGAACTGGATGGGGGGCCACTGGCTACCCTGAAAGGAGCAATGGTCATGATTAATTGAATCGTTCATGAAAGCCTATACCCTAGCGGCCCCGCTAACGAGGCTGATGCAACCGGGGAACCTGCCCAAACTCTCATTGACAGAAGCCATCAGGCAGCATATTGACCTGCTATTGGTCACCCGGCTTGGAGAGTACCGCTTTGACCCACAGCTAGGTAATGCCGTTTGGCAGGGCGACTATGCCGCCATCACGCACCCGACCCTTTGGAAAGGCGAAACCGAGCAAAGCCTGACTGAACTGATTCAGCACTACGAAAAACGAATTCGTTTTGCCCGCGTCGCCGTAGACGTAGATGAACTGGAAGAAACTGACCGCGCTGGTGTTCGTCGACGTACCCGGAAGCGACTCACGATCCGGGTCAACGGTACGCTTATCGATATTGATGAGCCAATGCCTGAACTGCTTTTCACCATTTATATCAACCCAGTAGCCAGCCAATAAGCATGAACAGCCTCGACACCCGCGATCAGATCAAAGCCAGGATGCTCCGCGACGCGGCGCGCCTCTGGGGATTAGCTGATCACCAGTTGGATGCCACGGACATTACTACGGCTTTCGACCCCCTGGTTGATCTCTTATTTGGCGCACTGGCCACCGAGTCTGAGCGGGTGTATGGCGAGATTCTGGCCTCGCGGGGTCGCATTCTGGAACGGCTGGTGCAGGTGCTCCTTCCCGACACGGTAACGGGCCCCACACCAGCCCATGGCGTAGTGGTGGCGCAACCCACTGAGCGGTGGAGCACTGTTGATTCTTCCCTATCGATGACCACCCGCCATCCTCAGACTGGCGACGAACTGGGTTTGCAGCCAGCCGGTCATTTTTCGGTGCTCAATGGGCGAGTCGTTTGTGGCGCAGCCGGCACACAGCTCTGGCGGCTCGACGACCAGCAGAACCGGACTACCCTGGCCACAGCCCCGGCCCACCGCCACCTGCCCGAGCATACAATCTGGCTTGGCCTCGACCTGCCCGAGCCAGTACACCCGAGCAACACCGATGCCGGACTACAGGCCCGCTTTTTCTTCAACTGGAAAAACCAGCCCGACGCGCAGCAACGCTGTGCACAACTTGGGCAAACAGACTGGTTCATTGAAACGGGTGAAACAACGACGCCGCTGATAGCCATTCATTCGCTACAAACAGAACTGGCGCAGGCGCAGGCGGTGCTGCATGACCTGGAGCTGCACGCCCAGCGGTATTACAGGCCGCATTTCATGACGGTATCGTTGCCTGGTGCATGGCCCGTGAACAACATTCCCCAGGCGCTGAGTGAGTCGTTCGAACCAGCTGTACTACAGGCATTGCCAGCATTGACCTGGCTTCGGGTCTTGTTTCCACCTACATTCAGCGCCGACCTGTTACAGCAGACCGATTGCCTGCTCAACGCTTTTCCGGTGCTGAATGTGCAGGCCAGCACAGCTACGTTCCGGCTCAACGATACCCTGAATGTCTTCCCGATCCAGACAGACAGGCCGCTGCTCACGATTGTTGATGTGACAGACAGCGAGGGAAATCAGTACGTACCCCATACTGTCGGCGACGACCCGGCCCAGCACAGTTATGTTGTCCGGCAACGGGGTGTGGGGCGGTTCGACAGCCGACAGGCCGCCGAGCTGGTTCAACATACGCTCGACCAGCTTCGCGATGACAGCGCTGCTTTTCTGCCATTGGGCCACGATGCCGTTGACGAAATTCAGAAAAGTATGCAGCGCATTCGGCAACAGCTGCCGGCCAACCTGCCGGGTGAACCCACGCCGTTTCTGGTTGTCAACAAGGCGCCAGCTACGGGTACGTTGTTCGTTCGTTGTTTGACAACGGCGGCCGAGCGAGCCAATCGCCTGCCGGTTTCGGCCAAAATAGACACCCCGTCGGCCAGTGTTCGGCGCGACCGGCTGCTGCTCATCCAGCCATTGCAGGGCGGCATAGCCCGCTTAAACGACGCCACGAGCCTGCCTGCGTTCCGGCGTATGTTGCTCACACGGGGCCGGGCCCTGACGGCCGAAGACCTGCGGGCTGTTGCCCTGGCCACCGCACCCGACCTGATAGCCGCCGTAACTATCCAGAAGAGCGTAGTCGTTGGCGCTGAAGCGCGCCAGGGCCTCATGCGGGTACTCGACGTACGGCTGGAATTCCGCCCCGGGCGAGTTCTTCCCCCCGATGAACAACAGCACTGGTGCCGGGAGGTGGCCGCTCAGATAGACGGCCTTTGGGCAGGCATTTTACCCGTTCGTGTTATTCCCGAAAATCACCGATGAACAGGCCATTAGACACCGACATCCGGGCCGAAGTATGGCTGGCCCGGCAGGAGCATCCCAATGTGGTGGTGCGGCCGCTAGGTACGTTTGCCCGGGCGTTTAGCCCCGACGTGGTCACCGTTGCCGATGTGGTGGAACAGCCAGGTCGGCCAGATACCCGTTATGTCGACATCAGCCGCGAGGGTTTCTACGATATGCTACCCGAGGCACTTTTCCACCCGTCGGGCCCAGCAGATGATCGTCCCGAAACGTTCGCTGAACGGTCGAAACGGTTGCGGCAGGAAGAAAAACGGGGTCGGCAGTTCTGGTTACCTGCCGAGCAGGAGATGATGCGGCTACGGGTGCGGATTGAACAGCATGAGCATCAGACGCTGGCTAAATCGACGGGTCCCATCTGGCGGGAGCTGTTCGACTGGCTACTGGTCGTGCGGGGCCATACCCTGACTGAACAGCAGCAGGTATGCCTGCTCTCTATCTGGATGAACGCCCATCGCGTGGTTGGCAACTGGTCAGAAACCGCCACTTACTTCAGGCGCTTCCTGCAGGTGCCCGTCCATATCACCTATGGTTCGCACAGAACCGGATTGCCAGCCTTACAGAACACAGACCATGCCAGCCCCCACGCCTCGCCCCGCCTGGGCGACACCCGGGTTGGCATTGACTGGATCTTACCGACTACCGACGAAATCAATGATTATGGCGGTGTGGTACAGCTAGCCATCGGCCCGTTAACCCCTTCGCAATTAGTGGATTACCTACCCACAGGCAGGGGCTGGCGGCATATTGACCTGCTGGCGGGGTATCTGCTGCCCGCCGACGCCGATTACGTGGTTGTGCCCCTGCCAGAAACCAGCGATACCTGGTTTACGCTGGCTGGCACTGCCATGACCGGTCGGCTGGGTATGACCACCTGTTTACACCATGCCAACGCCCCTGCCCGATGACCACCAGCCTGCTCGTATCCCTTGTTGGCCTGCTCAGCCTTGCCCTGGCGGCGCTGGCTCTATTACTTATGCGTCAGAAAGCGACCATCCTGACGAAACGAATGGCCATTTACCTGCTGGCCGGATTCGTTGTATCGGCTGGTGTAGGGGCGGCGCTCACCAGTCAGGAATCCATGCTGGCCAGTTTTTATCTGCTTGAAGGGCTGGTGCTGGTGCTGGGAATAGCCCATCTGGTGCTGGTTAGAAGCCAGTTTCAGTGGATACTGGCCGCACCCGTCATCGACGAGCTGGCATTGATGGTGCTGACAGCCGCTCTACTGGCCACGGCACAAACGCTGGCATACGGCGTGTTGCGGGCGTCAGGTACGTTCCTGCCCGCCATGGCGTTGGGCTGGCTCCCCTTCTTGTTGCCTACGCTGTTCATGCTGGCCTACGAATCGTTTGTGAAGATTCCGGCCCGGATCTACCGCAAATGGTTTTACCCCGTCGACCGGTCTGTGCCGCTGCTTGAGCTGGTCGACACCATTCGGCTTCATGTGCGGGTAAGCAAATCACCGGACAATCCACTACTGACAACGTACACCATTAAGGCGCCTATCGACCGGAGTCTGCACGATCTGTTCCATTATATGCTCTATTCGCACAACCACGAAGAAGACCCCGAACACCCGATTCAATACCACGAAATCGACACGGAGGGCAGCCTGTTGGGCTGGGTATTTTATCAGCCCAGGCTGGGTGGTTTTCTAAAAAAATACCTCGACCCAAGCCAGTCGCTGAATCACAGCCAGCTAAAATCCGACGCCATCATCGTGGCCCGCAGTTACGTCAGCAGCCGTGACCGCGCCGCCCAGTAACCGTTTTTAACCGCAGTACCTATGCTTCCTCCACTGACTCACTGGCCCGTAAACTGGGCCGATGGTATGAAAATAACCCGGAGTCACCTGCTGGCTACCGACGATGCCACCCGTGATCTGGCACGCGACGCCGCCGGTTCGCTGCTATCGGGGCTGGATTATGGGTTGCTACCGCCCCTTGCCGGGCAGGACACTCCGCTGCGGCTCACCTGCGATGGGCAGTCGGTTGTGCTGTCGGTTTGTCGGGCCATTACGCCGGGTGGGGCCCGCATTGAGCTGAGTACTGAGCCAGCCGATGCCTTGCAGCTACCGCTCACTGCCGTACGCGAAGACTGGGTACGGTTGGGGCAGTCGGTTGGGTACGTTATCGTTGACATCGACCCGTTTAGTCCATCGCCTCACGGCCAGCCCGACCCCAGTGAGGAGCCGTTACGCTATCCGTTCGTACGGCCAGCTCTTCGGCTAAGCGCGGTGCCGGCCGTAAACCTGCATACGTCGCTGGCGGCAGCGTATCATCTGCCCGTTGGTAAACTACGGCTGACCAACGGTGTATTCAGCCTGGCCGACAACTACCTGCCTCCCGTCAGGGCGGTTGGGTCACTACCCGACTATCGCGACTTATACCACAACCTGCGCAAACGGCTTGGTGAATTGCTTACTTACGCCACGGCTATCCTGATACGGGTGCGCACCAACGCCCGGTCGGGGCAGCCAAACGCGCTGGCTACCAGCATTGGCTACGTTGCCGAAGCCTGCCTGCTGTGTTTAGGCGATCAGCTCGATATGTTCCAGCTGCGGGGGTTACACGACGCCCCCGTGGGGCTTGTCGGCACCGGAAAGCGGCTGGCCCGCCAGCTGCAAATCGCGATTATGAGCACGCCCGACCGGGAACGGGAGGCCATGTTCAGTTACATTAAAAACTGGACTTCCGTAACACCGGTGGAATGGGAAACAGCCCTGCAGGAGATGCTCGACACGCCCTACGAGCACGCTGACTGCCAACCGGTTATGAGCGCTTTCGTCCGCCTCAATGACTGCCTGATCCGGTTGTTGTCAAAGCTGAGCGACCTGAACTACCTGGAGCGGTCGAAAGATGAATTTTTTGTTGACAAGCAGGACGTACCTGCGCCAAAACCAGCCGGTGTACGCAGCGGCTTCTGGAGTAGATAACCAACCCACCTTGCTATGGGACAGCCCGCGGCCCGAATGGGCGACAATCACCTATGCCCGATGATCACGCCGGGCTTACCGCCCATTCCTCATGTGGGCGGACCAATTCTGCCACCCGGTGCGCCCACCGTACTGATTGGCGGGCAACCCGCCGCCTGTATGGGCGACATGTGCGTCTGCGTCGGGCCGCCCGACTCCATTCTGATTGGCTCAAAAACCGTGCTGATTGGCGGAAAAGCGGCCGCCCGTCAAGGTGATCAGACTATACATGGCGGCACTATCGTAACGGGCCTGCCAACGGTACTAATTGGCGGATAGGGAAGTGGCAGCTAAACAACTAAACGGTCAAACACATCTGGCATGGATCAGGCATTTATCAAATTTTCGCTGGTTACGCTGGTTATCGGTCTGGGCGTAGTAGGTATCATGTATTGGGCAGGTGGCCAGCGGCGAACCGGTGGGCAGTCGCTTACGGCCGAACAGGCAGCCAGGTACGTTGCTGATGCGCAACTGGCCGATAGCCTGGTCCGGCAATTGAAAACGATAGACCCCATCAGCAAAGCCAGCGATTTCTCAACGGTTCGTTTCCAGCTTCAGGAGGCTATTGGCCGGCTGGGAAAGGGCTATAGCGCCGACAGTCTCTTTGCCCGGATAACGGGTGCCACGGGCCAGAACTATCAGAAACTGCTGGATCTGCTTGCGTTACAGACCACCAACCGGCAAAACAGCCTGACGGCCAAAACGCAGCTGAAAGTACAGATCGATGGCCTCAACACGGCCGTACAGGTATTACAAACGCAGGTGATGCTGAAACAGGCGAACCTCGACAACCTCCGCGCCATGAAAGCCAGCCAACGCCCATGAAACCAGAAAATTATCCCGAACGAATTCATCGCCAGCGTCAATTCGTGTTGACCTACCTGCTGTTTCTGGGTGTACTGGCCTGGTGTGGCTGGGTTTCTTTTCACACCATTCCGGTCCTGTCTGATGCCCGATTAAGCCAGTCAGCCCAGCGACTGGCCACGTACCGCACTCAACTAGCCCAAACAGACACACACCTGTCGGCGCTGAGCCAGGGCGTGCCGATGGACGACCGATGGCTCAGTGCTTTTTTTGGCCAGGCCGATGCCCTTGATCAGCAATTCAACGAGGCTATTTTTTTACAGACGACGCGCAGCTATCGGCGACTGATTGCCGAATACGAGGATGGCCAACAGCACGGTGATCCAGAATTACAGCAGCTGTCGGCCCAGCGCACCGACCTGGCCGCTAAACAGGTGGGCCTTCAAACAGCGTTGGTGGGCCTGAACCGGACCATTGCCGGGGCGGCAGGGGGCGGCGGAGGTACGCCGCCACCGCCACCCCCACCTGCCAGTAAGGGAACGAACTTACATCCCGTCATTTTCACAGGTCATTATGGCCCTTTCAAACCGTTGCTCGTGCGTGGTTCGGGCGAATTTAGCACGACCAACCCAACCGTGAATGCCTCGGCTCAGCTCATTATTGTGGGCGAACGGCAGGTAACGCTGAGCCTTTACTTTGAATTAAGCGACAACAGCACGTTTGCTAAAACCACCGAGCGCTACGAAATCTATACGGCCCCGCCCGGCTTCCATATCACGTCGGTTTCGGCTCCACAGAATACTCCCTGGCGAATAAACTACGTCGACAAAGACCAGCAGGAAGACCAGTTTCCCTTTGCCGATGGCCTGTTTACCTTCCAGATTCAGGCCAAAACCCAGGACCTCGACATCGGGGGCCTCAACGGCAGTTCGCTCACCGTCAAGCTAAACCGGCCTATTCGCATCGATCTGGCCCGCTGAAGGGTAAAAAAGCGCATACCATGTAGACTGTACGACTCGATATACCCTTTTTGGGGGATTCGCAGCATTACGCTTAGGCCGAAATTTGGCCTGATTCTATCCGTGTACCGGATTGGCACTCAGTCTTTTATTTACACCATAACCAATTTTCCTTATGAACAGTACCCGTACCTTCCTGTTGGTTGGTCTACTAATCGGCCAGCTGCTTTCTTTTACCAGTTTTGGTCAGGCGGCCCGGCGCGCTGATCAGATCGTTCGTAATGACAATACTGTTGTTGAAGGTTTCATCAGCGAGATCAATGAAACGGCTATTTCTTATCGCAAGTCGGCATCGGCCCAGGGGCAGCAGTACCAGATTAAGAAGAGCGATATCCGCTACATCCGGTATAACAACGGTGAAGTAGAGCGATTCGATGGAAAAGCGAATCAGGCGGCGGCACCCCGGCCTGCAGTAGCCCCGACCACCCGCTCCCGCCCGGCACCCGCCCAGGAGGTGACCAGCACCCGGCGGGAGGTGGCAGCGCCAGTGGCATCGTCTTCCGATCCCCGAACCCGCTTCGGCCTGACGGCTGGCGCCGGGGGTGGCTTCTTCACCGCACAAAGCAACAGCTCAGACATGGGTCTGGCTTTTCGTGGTGGTATTACCATGGAGATACCACTCGGCAAAAAGGTGGCATTGGTGCCTTCTGTTGAGTTTCTGCAACTGTCGCAAGGCAAAAGCCCTAACACCGCTGGACTCAGCTACGGTGTAGGTACGTTGGCCATTGCTTCGCTGTATAACGACGCAAAGCCCGTCAATCTGTTCTATTCACTGGGCTTATACGGGGCCTACGGCGTGAATGTCAGCGGCGGTGGCGAAAACTTTTCTTTCAAAGACGCGGGCTTCAATGCCTTTCATGCGGGCAGCGACGTGAAGCTGGGCGCCCGGTTCAGCCAGCCTTTCACGGTCTACATACAAAGTAATTATGGGTTCACCTCCATGGCTCCGGCGGCTGGGGCGCCGCTTGTTTCGCAAGTCACGTTTGGGGTAGGTATTCGCTATTTATTCGGTCAATAAATCGTTGAAGCCATGTTATACCGACTAATTCTGAGTGTCTTCGCAGGCCTGTGTCTTTGTCAGACCGCGCGCGCTCAAAGCAACACTGGCGCGGCGGGTGATGCCATCTACCTGGCGAACGGAACCCGCTACAAAGACGCACAGCTTGTTGAGATCACCGATAAACGGATAAGCTTCACCGTAAAACATGGTGAATCGCTGATCAATCACAACTACAGCCGCGATGTGGTGCTGATGGCCTTTACGCAGGAAGGCAATTTCCTGATCATCGACGAGGTGAGTACCAACCCCGTGCGGGCCAACCAGCAACTGAAAGATTTCCTGATGGCGCCCGCCCGTACATCACCCACCGATATGCTGATCCGGCGCGTACCGCTGGAGATACTGCGGGGGACGATCTCCTATGAGAGTGAAGAGGTGGTCAACTACAAACCCGTTGGTGGCGGGGCCGCAGCGATCAATAAAAATGAACTGCTGATGATTTTCTACAGCGATGGAAAGCATCAGGTGCTGACTGATTTCGCCGAAATGGGACCTATTCTGGCTGAGATGCGCCCTCAGCTGATGGCATCCGGTACGTCTTCCGTGGCGGTCAATGAGCCACCTGTTGCGCCGCCCGCCCCCGAACCACTCCCGGCGCCCGTTGTTTCTAAACCGGTAGCACAGCCCAAAAATCGGCCAGAGAAAGAGAAACCTATGCCGGCACCGGTGCCGCCAACGGTAGCGGCAGAAGCACCAGCTGGCAATGCCTCAAAGCCAGTGATGAGTGATGCCGACCGGGTGACCTACCGGGCAAAAGCCTTGCAGCGGGTCGATGAGTTCGTGTCTTATGTGGCCATTATTACCGACAAAAGCCTGTCGGGCGATGACAAAGACCGGGCCATACAGCAGGCGCTGAATCTGTTCATGCCCGACGCCACCATTGAGGTTACCTCAGTGAACAAACCTGGTCCGCCCCGGAAAATGGGCGTCAGAACGTACCTGACCCGCCTGAAACTACTCCCCTATAACTACACCGAGGTGACCTGGTCTGATGTTCAGTACGTGAAAGACCTCACCCAGGAGGCTGACGGTAACTATTACGGGCTCATTACCGGCCAGCAAACCTTCAAGGGATACGGCAAGAACGACACGGTTACCTACAGCGACGTGACTCAAAAAAATGTACGGGTTAAGCTACAGCCGTCGCAGAAGACCATCAATGAGCAACTCGAGACAAACTGGCAGGTGCTGCTCGGTAACATTGGCGTTGCATCGAACCAGTAAGTGATCGCTGGTGCAGCCAATTGGTTGCACCAGCGGTACCCGGATCTATCGGCTTTTCAGCTTCTTCCACCCCATGCCCATTCGTCTCCTTCTTCTCAGCTCTTTGCTGGCGTGCTCCCTGGCCTCAGCCGCTACTAACCGAGTCGGCCAACAGGTCTGCCTGCGGTTGCTGGGCGTCGTGCAGGATGTCAGCACCCATCAGCCGCTGGCGGCAAAACTGCTGGTACGGTCAACAAACGGGGCTACTTTGGTTAGTAACAGTGTGGCGGGCACCGGTCAGTTTGCCGTAGATATAGCCTGCACCGCCACCGTACTGCTGATCGAGCGGGCGGGCTACCGTACCCAGCGCCTGCCGTTGAACCCGGCGTCGTTTACGGCAGCCGATGAAGCCTATGTGGTCATTCCGCTCGTAGCTACTGACCAGCAAGGTGTAGACCGGCCCTATTTACAGACTGAACAAACGCACTACGTACAACCGAAAAGCAGCGACATAACCGGCCAGGTCCAGCACAGTGTCTTTGCCATAACTGATGCCCTGACGGGCCGGCCGTTGCAAGCCCAGGTTTGTTTCGTTTTCACCAAAACCGGCCAACGTACCTGCCTGAGCACAGACGCCATCGGCAACTGCGCCACCGATTTTACGACCAAAGATATTGTGGCCCTGGAAGTTCAGGCAACAGGCTACCAGCCTTATCAGGGAAATATCAGCGTGGAGCAACTGGGCGGCGTAGCCCATCGGCACACGGTACGGCTCCTGCGGGAACTGGTGCTGCTTTCTGTGCAGAGTGAACCCGCACAGGCCGGCAGTGGGGTGAAAGCCATTCTCCGGGCCGCCGGCAACAAAACCCCGGTGGTGCTTGCTTCAGCCGCCAGCAGGCCGGGGCTTTTCACGGCCTACGACGTACCGCCTGACCAATATGAGCTGCTCCTGATCAACCAGCAAAAAGCCGTTTTAGCCCAGCAGACGATCACCGTATCGGCTGGCCTGAACGTACAGACGGTTGCTCTACCGGCACGCAGGCCAGTAACAGAAACGCCTCGGCCAACCGGCATCAGCCCTGTTTCATCGCCCGCGTCAACGACCACAGCCCCCGATACAGTTGTGCTGGCTGATAACCTGCCTGTACTCTTTTTTGACGAAGGCAGTTGCGCACTTACCAGCGAAGCACAGGCGATCCTGGGACGGGTGGGGAGCTATTTACAGCAGCATCCAACGGTCAATCTGCGGCTGGTGGGCCACACAGACCGGCTGGGCGACGAACGACTGAACAAATACCTGGGTGAGTTCAGAGCTAAAGTAGCCGCCAGTTACCTGCATTGGCAATGGGGTATTGATGACAGTCGCCTTGAGCTTATCGGCTATGGCAGCCGCTTTCTTGTTGGTGCCAACAATAATGAAGGTAGTCGACGCCAGAACAGACGCGTTTCGTTGACGTACCTGCCCGCCCGCTCTTCGTCGGGCATTACCCGATCAGAAACCAACTAGCTCGTTATGAATCCATTTCTACGCTTTGTAATAGGCTGCCTGGCCGTGCTGACGGGTTGCTACCACGAACCCGATTTAGCAGGCGCCCAGCTTCCTGCCGCCTGCCGGATCGGGCTGGTTGAAACCATTCGGGAAGGCGGGGCGATCAGCCGACGGGGGTATGTGTACAATGACTTCGGCAACCTGACCCAGGTGTATGAAGAAAATCAGAACGGCCAGCGCAGCCTGACCCAAACCTATAGCTATGATTCGCTGCGTTATGTACGTACCCGCGAAGACAAAACCCCAACAGGCACCACCCGTTACGCCTATACCTACGATGCTACCTCTGGACTGATTACCCGGATTGCGCCGGTTCAGGGCAGTGGTACTACCTGGGAATATGCCTGGGAAGGTAATCGACTAAAAAGCCTGACCATCAAAAGCCCGGGCGGCACTGTTGACGAACTGCTTACTTTTCAAGATAACGGGAAGCTGGCAACACGTACCCGACCCGGCACCAGCGAACGGTTTGCCGTTGACCCCGCCACCGGTTACCTCACCTCCTATACGCATACCGATGGCGTGTATGAAACCTTTACGGTGAACAACAACGGGAACCACCTGGTGAAAACATACAACGAACCGGCGCTTAGCAAGGTAACCAGTTCCACGTATACCTACACCAGCAGTGGCTTTTACAACAACACCCAACTCCGGTTTCGCGGTATTCCCGACATCCAGGATGGGAGCGGCAAGCCCGGTCTGCTCACTCAATACGTGCTCAACCAGTTCCGAAACGGCCAACTCACCCTGACCGAGCGCGTCACGTTTCAGTACAGCTACAATGGCGAAGGCTACGCGCTGGGCTACGCAGCCAGTACCGGCGAACGGGGTAAATTCTACTACACTAACTGCGCTAAATAACCATGACCAGTCAACGCTTATTACGGCTGTTCCTGTGTTTGCTGATCAGTCAGTGGCTTTTAGCGCCTTCGGTCTGGGCGCAGAATCAGCCGTTAACAACAAAAGATATCAATGAGATCAAGCGGCTGGCCCAGAAGTGTGTTGAGAAAGATCTCCCCGAACGGATCAACACGCTGTTGTTCGACACGAATACAGAGTTCGATAAAAACGAAATAATCCTGAATATGTACACCCTGAATGAACAGGGTCAGCAGTTATTCGTCAACGACAATTGTACCATTGAAGACGACATAGACCCTAACCATATTGATCACAAATCGGCCGCCGATCTAGACAAAACCCTTAAGCGCTACCTCAACGATCTGCTCCAGTACGTCAGCAAAACGTCAGAGGCCAATCCTGTCGTTTTTGTCGTCAGTAGTATTCGGAAGACCGAGCCGATCATGGATAGTCCCACATCGGCCCATATCAATATTTTCTATGAATCCATATTCAGGGGGCAGAGTACCAACCAGCGCACGCAGGGGCGCAGCTTTCAGCGTGTTAAGCGTGTGGCTACGCTACAGGCGACGCGCGACGGCAAAAAATGGACGGTATTGATCAGTCAGATCACGTTTGAACGCCCCGGCGCTGGTGTTTCGCAAACAGCCAATACCGTTACGGCGCAGCTACCTACGGTAGCCGAGACACCGCCGCCACCACCTATCGAGATTCGCGAACCGCTAAAGGTGTACCGGCAGGAAGACTACGAGTTCAACGTGACCATTCGGCGCAATAGCAAAGCGCTGGATGTTGTTAAAACCGAATCGCCGCGTGTACCACCGGGGCAATACCGAAACGATGGCAGCGGAACCTACGAGCTGGACGGCAATTCGATTCGGTTCGACGAGGCCAACAGGAACAAGTTCATCTATAAAAATCGGGATCGCGACCAGCTGGGTTTCGTACTGCTTCAGCCAAAAGCCCCAAAACCAGACACCACCCGCCCGCTGGCCACCAAGCCGCTTCCCGACGTAGTAACGCCCGGTTATCTGGCCCCCAATGAAGAACAACGTAAGCGCAAAGCTGAGCCGCCCACCAGCGCGCCGGCTACAGAGACAGTAGCGGTTACGGTCCCCAAAACAGCTCCGTCTGTAGCCGTTAATCAGTCGGCCCCGCCCCCTCCCCAACGGACAGAACCCGTGAAGCCAGCGCCTAAACCTGTAACAGAACCACCCAAGCCAGTTCCTGAGGAGGTAGCCCCCAAAACAGTGCAGCCAACTGATAAAAGGCCGGTCGAAATCAGTAAGCCACCAGTAACGGAAACGCCAAAACCAGCGCCAGCAAAACCAGCGCCTGAACAGCAAAAGCCCACCGCTGAACCAGCAAAGCCTGTTGCCGAGCCGCCAAAAACCGTTATCGACCCGCCTAAAGTGATGGCCGAAAAAGCCAAACCGGTTGCCCCTCCGGTAGTGCCACCGGTAGACAAACCGACGCCAAAACCAACGACGCCCGCACCGGTCCTGGCCGACGTACCCAGGGCCGTGGAGAAAGAGAAGCTACCGAAGCCGATCATTCAGAAGCCAGCGGCCATGTCGGTTTCGCCTGAGCTGAAAAAATCGCTTACCAGCGAACAGCAACGTATGGTGGCTGGCATGCGGTTGCGCGGCTGGATGCAGGTCGTTGGTGGCCTGGCAGCCCTGGGCGGTAGCTATGTGGCCTATTCGGGCATCAGGAAAGAGTATGATGCCTATTCGCAGAAAGTGAACGCGCTCAATGCGGAGTATAACCTCTACCGCGATCTGTCGCGGCGGGATATACCACCGCCGCCCAATGCCTTGTCTATTACCCAATATGGCAGCCCCACCATCTATGGCGTATACGGCGGCGGCGTAGTCGGCATGGGGCTGACCGTCAATGGCATACGCACGTTATTGAAAGCTGGAAAGATTAGCAAGAAGAAGTAATGGATAGCCTGTTTACACCTCCACATCATGAAAACGATTTTCTCTTCTGTACTTATTTTACTGTTTTTTCTGATGCCGTTAATTGGTCTCGGCCAAATCACTTCACCAGAACCCCTGCCCTTCAGTACGATATGCAAGACCAATCCGTATGCGGTTGATTTTAATGTTAATGTTACCGACGATGGAAGAGGAGCCAATCGGTACAGGGTAAACCTTCATCGGTTCGGTGTATCTGGTTCCACCGTCGTTGCTCAGGGGGTTGGCACATACATCGGTACCGTTACAACGCGGGCGGCGGGTGTTCATACCGCGGCAAATAAAATTCGGATACAGTTTAACTTATCTACTTCTTCATTAGTACCAGGTGATCGTTACTATTTTACAGTGACTCACATGGACTACTTCTCTGTAGTTTCAGAAAGCTCCAAGTTCTCCTTCAGCCCTGGCGCAGCACTCGTTATTTCAGGAACTCCATTTGTACAGGCCGGTATGGGTGGCTCGGTTCAGCTTACGTTTTCAGGAGTGCCTCCCTTTACATTCGAGTATAACAACTACACCCTTCAAGACATTGCCAACAACTATGCTCCGAGAAGTGGCAGCAGTCAAAGCACCACACAATATCTCTCAATAGTTGTTCCATTGACTAACCAGATTCCGTTTCCATACGATAATAAATACGTCAGGAATGTAAAAGATGCGTTAGGCTGCACCGGACAAGTCAGTGGAGCCGCGCAGATTACTATTCTAAAGTTTACCCTGAACACATCGGTTTCCCGTTCGTCACTCTGTAGCGGTGCTAACCTAACCGTATCATATTCACTCGACAATCCGAATGTTGTGCTGCAGCCTAGCTTCAGACCACGCGTGCTGTTGTCAGATGCAAACGGCTCATTCGGCAATCCTACGCAACTAGGCGATGGCACCGTTAACAACAAACAAGTTAATGTGACCCTACCCGCCTCCCTTGCGCCAGGCTCTGGCTATCGGATACAGATCATTGCCGTCAACCCTGACGAAAACCTGTATCTGATTCCTTCCTCAACGCCAATAACCATTACCAAAGCAGATAAGCCCAACGTGACAACGCCAGCCTCTCCCTGTCAGGGCGAGAATGGCGTAACGCTTCAGGCATCGGGGAGTGGCACCATCAACTGGTATGATTCCAACGGAAATAGACAGCCGGGTGCGCCAACTCAGACAACAGGCAATCCAGGTACGTTCGGCTACAAAGTATCGCAGACGATCAACGGCTGTGAGAGCGACAAAGTCGATGTCTCCGTCACGATAAAGCCTAAAAGCAGCGCACCCGGCACGAATCAAAACATAACGTACTGCCAGAATCAGGGGGCCGATGTGCTGTCGGCCAATGGTCCCAATTTGGTCTGGTACGACGCCAGCCGAACTAGTCTTGGCAGCAATGCGCCGCGCCCTAATACGGGCTCTGCCGGGCAGCAGAAGTTTTTCGTTTCGCGCGATGAGAATGGCTGCCGGTCTGATCTGACCGAGATCACCATCAATGTTAATGCACTACCACCGGCGCCCACGCCCAACGCGCCGGGCGCTATCTGCCAGTATAAAGATGTCCCTACGCTGTCGGCCAGCGGGCAGAACCTGCGCTGGTACCGGCAGGAGAACGGCGGTCCCTCAGAGGGCGCCATCAAGCCAGGCAGCGATCAGGCAGGCACTACCGCTTTCTGGGTCAGCCAGGTGGTGAACAATTGCGAAGGCCCCCGCGCCAGGCTGGAGCAGCGCATCAACGACGCTTCGCCCGACCCAACGGTGAATTCGCCGTTGCAATTATGTCAACGGCAGGATGCGCCAACTTTAACAGCTCAGGCACAGAATCCACGCTGGTATAATGATGGCAACAACTTTATCAGTACGGATGGCCCTCGCCCCCCGACCGACCAGGTACGTGACATCACCTATAAAGTGAGCCAGACAAGCAATGGCTGCGAAAGTCGGCTGGTGACTCTTGTGGTACAGATCCGCGAAACACCCGGCGCACCCGGCGTTTCGGAGATAAACGCTTGCCATAACGCACCTAACCCTACACTGACGGCACAGGGCAGCAATGTGCTCTGGTATACGGCAGAAACAGGGGGGAACGGCGCGGCTAACCCACCCGGGATCTCTACCGCACAGGTTGGCGATCAGACCTATTGGGTATCGCAACGATTTGGCACTTGTGAAGGTCCACGAGCCAAGCTGACCGTGCATGTCATTGCACTACCATCGGCGCCCACGCCCAACGCGCCGGGCGCTATCTGCCAGTACAAAGATGTCCCTACGCTGTCGGCCAGCGGGCAGAACCTGCGCTGGTACCGGCAGGAGAACGGCGGTCCCTCAGAGGGCGCCATCAAGCCAGGCAGCGATCAGGCAGGCACTACCGCTTTCTGGGTCAGCCAGGTGGTGAACAATTGCGAAGGCCCCCGCGCCAGGCTGGAGCAACGCATCAACGACGCCTCGCCCGACCCTGGCACCGCCACGCTCCTGCTTTGCCGCGACCAGACAGCCCCCAGCCTGACAGCGACCGGCCAGAACCTGCGCTGGTACGACGGTGGCAATAATTTTATCAGTACCGAAGCCCCGAAACCCCCAACCGACCAGGTACGTGACATCACCTATAAAGTGAGTCAGAACAGCAACGGCTGCGAAAGTAAACTGATCCCCCTTCTGGTTCAGGTACGTAATACGCCCGGTGCGCCAGGCGTGTTAGATATAAACGTTTGCAACAAGGCCGCCGCGCCCACACTCACGGCACAGGGTAGTAGTCTGCTTTGGTACACGGCGGAAACGGGCGGAACGGGAGCAGACAATGCACCAGCTGTGTCAACCGCCCAACCCGGTGATCAGACCTACTGGGTGGCACAACGGTTTGGCACCTGCGAAGGCCCCCGCGCCAAGCTGACCGTGCATGTGATTGCGTTGCCAGCAGCACCAACCGTCAGTACGCCAGCGCCGATCTGCCAGTATAAAGACGTACCTGTACTCGCCGCCACTGGTCAGGGGTTACGCTGGTATCGGCAGGAAACAGGCGGTACTGCCGAGAGCCAGATCAAACCGGCCAGTGACCCCAACGGTACCACCGCCTTCTGGGTCAGTCAATTTGTGAATAACTGCGAAGGACCACGGTCGAAAATAGAGCAAGTTATCAGTCCCGCCTCGCCCGACCCCGTCACCGCCACGCTCCTGCTTTGCCGCGACCAAACAGCCCCCGCCCTCTCTGCCACAGGCCAGAATTTGCGGTGGTATGACGGCAACGGCACCTTCATCAGCACCGAGGCCCCCAAGCCGCCCACCGACCAGGTGCGAGACATTACTTACAAGGTGAGTCAGAACAGCAATGGCTGTGAAAGTCGGCTCATTCCACTGGCTGTGCAGGTACGCAATACGCCCGGTGCGCCGGGGGTGAGCCCACTATCGCTCTGCCAGAATCAGATGGCACAACCACTGAAAGCCACGGGCGATGCATTAGCCTGGTATGATCAGGCAACGGGTGGCACATCTACCTCGTCACTGACGCCACAGACAACAACGCTGGGAGAACGTACCTACTGGGTGGCACAACGGTTTGGCACCTGTGAGGGGCCTCGTGCCGCCCTGCTCACGACCGTGTATGCGGTGCCGCCTGCGCCTGCCGCTACAGGCCGAACCTACTGCATTGGTGATACCCCAACGGCGCTAACCGCTGTTGGGCAGAATCTGCGCTGGTATGATGGTAGTGGCACTGCGCAGCCCAGTATCGTTCCCCCAACCAGCGTTGGTCAATCGCTCACGTACGTTGTCACGCAGACACAGAACGCCTGCGAAAGTGCAGGGCAGCTGGTAACTGTTCGTGTGCTCAACCGCGCTACGGTCCGGCTCTCCGGCGATTCGGTCAGTGTCCTGTACGACAGCACCGCCATCCGGGTCCGGTTTACCGGCGATGCTCCCTGGCGCGTTCAACTGTGGGACGGGCAACTCGTGACAACCACCACCAGCCCGTATGTCAAATGGGTGAAACCGAGTCAACCCGGTACGGTTACCTACGCCGTACAGTCGCTCACGAATGATTGTGGAGCCGGACAGATTTTAAACACCTATCGGCTAATTGTGCTTGCGCCGTTGGCCATAGACCCTATTGCCGTACCAACGGCCGATCTGAAGGTCTACCCCATACCCGCTTCTCAACATATAACCGTGGAATGGCTGGCGGCCGCTCAGGTGTCGGTGCGCCTTCAGCTTGTTGATGCCACTGGCCATGTAAGCTGGCAGGCTGAACGGCAGGGTAGCGGGCGTCGGGAAATTGAACGTGTAGACCTCGCCACCCAGCCTGATGGACTGCTGATCGTTCGCCTGCTGGCAGGTAACAGCCAGGCGGCAGCCATCAAACTGATCAAACAGTAATTGCTTCACGATCCAAACCATTTTAGTTATGCCACAACGTATTCTCATTACAGACGATCACCAGCTTTTTGTTGACGGCCTGCGGATGCTCATCGATCGAATTGATACCTGTGAGGTGGTAGGCGAGGCCCGGAATGGCCGTGAAGCCCTGGCCTTCCTGCATCGCTACCCCGTAGACTGCGTCTTGATCGACGTTGAAATGCCCGAGCTGAATGGCGTCGATACAACCCGGCTCATCAAGCGCGACTGGCCACACGTCAGTGTACTGGCTATCAGCATGATGGCCGACTTCTCGACGGTACAGTTGATGCTTCAGGCCGGCGCCGATGGATACCTGCTTAAAGACACCGGTAAAACAGAGCTGACCAAAGCCCTGGAGAGTGTGGCGCAGGGCCGTATCTATGTTAGTTCAGCCTTATCACCAGTGCTTATACACGGTGTTGCTGCACGGCCAATCCCTACTTTTGCCTACGTAGAGCCACTCACGCGCCGCGAGCGCGAAATTGTTGGCTACATAGCAGAGGGGCTAACGAACGATCAGATTGCCAAACAGTTATGCCTGGCCCGCACAACCATTGACACACACCGGAAAAACATCCTGAGCAAAACGGGCTGCAAAAACACGGCGGCCCTGATCAAGTTTGCGATTGATAAAAAGCTGATTGCCTCCTGAACAAAAACTGACCCTTTCAACAGGATCATGCCTCTAAAGACACCCGCCAGGCGCCGCCAGGTACGTTGCCAGTGGCCCATAAGGCTGATCTATGCGCTGGAATCGCCTTTCCGGACCACATCGACCACGGTGCCATCATGCACATAAATCCGAAACTGCCCCCCCAGCTCGTCGGCCCGCCGCTTCATGTTATGAATCCCGTAATGCCGTTCATCGGTTTCGTTCATCGCCTCGTTGAGGCCACGACCGTTATCATGAATGGTCAGATGAAAGGCCCCATCCGAACGGGTGACCAGCCGTACCTCGGCCTGCGTTGCGTGTGCATGTTTGACCACATTACTGAGCGCCTCCTGCACAATTCGGAAGAAGTTCAACACCTGTACAGAGGAAAGGGGCTGGCCAGCATCGCCCACGATCTGTACATCGACATTCAGCCCGTTCAGTTGATGCACGTACCTGTTCACATACTGGTTGAGCCGCTCCTCGAACTCATCAATGGTGAAGCTTTCCTGATTAATGGCCCAGATCGTTTCGCGAAGCGTCCGTATGGCTTCGCGGGCATAACCAACGACCGTCCGCAGTTCGTCGGCAAGGCGTGGCATTCGATTGTCGCTCTCTTCGACCTCCAGTTTATTGCCTGCAACGGGCACTTGCTCGGCCTGCCGACTGATATGCAACAGACTGGTGATCATCAATGCCAACTGCGCGCCTACGTTATCATGTAAATCGCGGGCAATACGCTCCTTCTCTCTCAGCATGGTGTTCTTGAGCGCCAGTGACTGCACTTCACTCGCGTAGTTGGTGCGTTCCTGCTCGCGCTGGGCGCTTAACAGCTTATCGTTGCTATCGCGCGTCAGCTTGTAGCGGTAAGCCAGTCCAAACGTCAGGGCCAGCACTTCAAACAAAGCGGTGACGGCGTAACACCGAAAATCAACAAACGAACTATACGTTGGAATCAGCCCAAAATTGGCCAATACCTGACCGAAATTGAGCAGGTAGAACGGCGATACGGCAATCAGATAAAGCCAGCCTGCTGCCACATAATAGCGCTGCCCAATGCTGACCACCACAAAGGCACCGATCAGGGGCATCGGTAACCAGTAGAGGATCACAAAAGCCCGCATGAACAGTACTTCAAGCGCCGGGGGGTACGTTACCACCAGTTCGGCGGTGAGCATCAGTGCGCAGGCCAATCCAGCCAGCAGACCAACAGTGCTCAACCGGTGCAGCCAACGAGCCGACGTTTTTTTCAACGGTAGAAACGTGCGGATAAAGACAAGTTGCGAATAGAACAGGAGCAGGGGAAACAGAAAATAAATATTCTGACGGGGTAACCAGAACTGGGCCTCAAAAGCAAACTGATTCATGAACCCATCATTGATAAAGAAGAATCCGATCAGACAGAGCACACAGAACATGTAACTCCAGTAGATGGAATCGCCGGTGGTTATGAAAAAGAACAGGCTCATCAACGCCACAAAAGCCAGCGATAGCAGAATGCCGCCCCAGAACAGGTACTCACGCGGCATATTGGCCCAGTAGCCGGCTTCGCGCCAGAGCGTCAGGGGAATGACCTGCGTGCCGCGCCGTTTGAAAACGCGCAGGTAAGCAAACCGATCGGCCCCGGCGGCTATAGTAACCGGAAAAGTAAAATTCCGGTCGGCCACAATCCGGTTGTCAACGGGTGTTCGCCAGCCGAAGACAGGCGAGGCGATCAACAGGGAATCATTGGCCGGATCAACGATAAAAAACTGGGTCGAGTCGAAGCACCAGAAATTGATACGGGCATAAAGCCTGACCGCCTGATGCGTGGCATTTTGTAGCCTGAATCGAAGCCATATCGGGTTCGGGTGCGCGGTAGCTCCTGTGTAACCAACGTTTGGCACCATGCGGCCCACCGGTGCAAAGGCCTGGTGCTGCACAACCGACAACGGTTGCTGCCGCGTAGAATCTACGTATATACTCAATGCCCCATCCGTTGAGATAACAGCCAGTGGCTCATCGGCGTCAGTGAGCACGACCATATCGGTCGTTTGGGCGTGGGCCAGTGGCTGGCTGCACAGCCAAAAGAAAATAAAGAGACCGGGAGGCCACCAGATCCGCATGCTCACAGTAGGTTATTACCAAAAATAAACGGCAGAGCCAGTTGGCCAAGAAACAACTGATGTAAAGGTCATTATCTGGCTCCGGGCACCGCAGATACAGCAATTTCGGCCCGCTTTTTGCCGTTATTCATGATGATAGTATCATACCCGTAAAAAGCCAGCTCATGCGCCTGTCTGCTCTGTTTTTCACCTTACTCTTTGTTGGCCTGTTCTTTTCGTTCCGCCCCGCCGTTGACCGGCCAGCGGTACCTGCGCCCGCTGCTGAAGGCAAAACGATAAACTGGCTCAGTTTTAAGGAAGCCTTTGACCTGAACCAGAAAGCGCCCCGTAAGATCATCATCGACGTATACACGGGCTGGTGCGGCTGGTGTAAGGTGATGGATCAGAAGACGTTCTCACAGCCCGCTATCATCGATTACGTGAATGAGCATTATTACGCCGTGAAGCTCGACGCCGAACAGGCCGCAGACATCACGGTTGGGGGTCAGACGTTCCGCAAGCAGGGCAATGCGCATGAATTGGCCGTGAATCTGTTGCAGGGCAAAATGAGCTACCCATCAACCGTATTTCTCGATGAAAAAATGGCGATGATTCAGCCCATTGCGGGTTACCTGGAACCGCGCATGTTCCATCAGGTCATTACCTATTTTGGTGGAAATTATCAGGCCAAAGAGCCATTTGATACCTTCAAGGCAGGTACGTATGTGAAGGAGTTCCAGCCCGCCATGCCAGCGCCGGCGCCCGGAAAGTAGGTACGTTGGCAATTGGCCAATCCGCGCATATACCCTAGGTGGCGAAAGATTCCAGTCTGGATGTCCATCGCGTTAGCGCTCTTCGCTGTACTAGCATTGTCAGCCCACAATGACATACATTAGATCGTATAGGCATCAGGCAGTATCCGTTTCTTTTTAGACGCATAGTTCCCTGTCGTTCATTGAAGTTGGCCTATATTTAAGGTCTGTACAACCAGCTAACTTCATGCACAAACCATTACGTCTTCTTCTTCTGTGTGCCACCAGTTTCTCTGCCGGTGCGTTCATCACCAGTTACGACGACCCCAAGCAGCCGATTACTGCCGAAATGGCCGATGTAGCGGCCAACATCTTCGGTATGTCGTTTACCCGGGCCGAGCGCGACTCCATGGTCGACAACCTCAACGATCAGCGCCGCGACTTTGAAACGATCCGTACCGTTAAGCTCACCAACGACGTTGCTCCTGCGCTGTATTTCAACCCACTGCCAACCGGGTTCGTCATGCCAGCCGGAGGCAGTTCATTCCGCGCTTCGCTGCCGGGCCAGGTACGTTTGCCCGCCAACCGTGACGACCTGGCTTTTTACACGGTGGCTGAGTTAAGCCAATTGATCCGTACCCGGCAGATCACGTCGGAGGCGCTGACCCAGTTTTTCCTTACGCGTCTGAAAACCTACGGCCCAACGCTCTTCAACGTTGTAACCTTGACCGAAGAGCTGGCCCTGAAACAGGCTCGCCGCGCCGACGCCGACATTAAAGCAGGTAAATACCGGGGGCCGCTGCATGGTATTCCCTACGGGGCCAAAGACCTGCTGGCCAAACGTGGTTACAAAACTACCTGGGGGTCGGTGCCGTATAAAGATCAGGTACTCGATTATGACGCCACGGTCATCAAAAAGCTGGAAGATGCCGGGGCGGTGCTCTGTGCCAAGCTGGCCATGGGCGAACTGGCTATGGGTGACGTGTGGTTTGGCGGCAAGAGCCGTAACCCCTGGAAATCAGAGACGGGTTCGAGCGGCTCATCGGCCGGGTCGGGCAGTACGGTGGCCGCTGGCCTGTTACCCTTTGCCATTGGCACCGAAACACTGGGGTCCATTGTGTCGCCGTCAACGGTTTGCGGCACTACCGGCCTGCGTCCTACCTACGGGCGTGTAAGTCGGCACGGAGCCATGGCGCTTTCGTGGTCGATGGATAAAATTGGGCCGATGGCTCGCTCTGTCGAAGACTGCGCCCTGGTGTTCAACGCTATTCAGGGGCCCGATAACCTCGACCCAACGGTGATGAACGTCCCTTTTCGCTATGCGCCCCTGAATTCCTTGAAGGGTGTTCGGATTGGCGTTGTTCAAAAAGCATTCGACAGTACGTACCCGAACAAAGCCAATGATCAGGCCACGCTTGAGCTGCTGAAAAAACTCGGTGCTACCCTGGTGCCCATCGAATTACCGCCTTTCCGGTATGGTGCCCTTACGATGATCATCGGCGTTGAAGGTGCTGCCGCCTTCGACGAACTCACCCGGTCGCGCCGCGATAGCCTGATGGTCCGGCAGATGAAATCGGCCTGGCCAAACGAGTTCCGGTCGTCGCGCTTTATCCCGGCGGTCGAGTACATACAGGCCAACCGCATACGTACCCAGCTTATCAACCAGCTGCACGACGTATTGAAAAAAGCGCAGGTCGACGTGTACGTGACGCCTGCCTACGCCGGGGGCAACCTTCAGTTGACTAATCTTACCGGCCATCCATGCGTGGTGCTGCCCAATGGGTTCAATGCCCAGCAGACCCTGACCAGTATCACCTTCAATGGCCAGCTCTTCGCCGAAGGGTCCGTTCTGGCCGTTGCCAAGGCCTATCAGGATGCCACCAACTGGCACAAGAAGCACCCGGTTTTATGAGGAATAAGGTATACTGCACAACAGACGATGGCTAACAGCTTGCCAGGTAGGGCCTCTCTTCAGGGAAAAGCCATTACCCTTTGTACATTGTGCATTATACATTATTCCCTAAATTTGCACTAAATAGATCATAAACGGGGCTTTAGGCCCTCAAACGGCATCATAAAGTGGATTTATTTGAGAAACTCCGCAGCAATCTCGGCCCGATCGGCTCGAATTCAAAACTCTTCAATGGGCATCATTACTTCGCTTTTCCTAAGCTGACAGGCGAACTTGGCCCTCATATGACCTTCTTTGGCAAGAAGATGCTCAACTGGAGTCTGAACAACTATCTGGGCCTTGCCAACCACCCTGAAGTACGCGAAGCAGACGCGAAAGCGGCCGCCGATTGGGGACTGGCCTATCCGATGGGCGCTCGGCTGATGTCGGGCAACAGCGATATGCACGAGGAGCTTGAGCATCAGTTAGCTGAGTTTGTCAGTAAGCAGGATGCCTTCCTGCTTAATTTTGGCTACCAGGGCGTACTGTCGGCCATCGAATCGCTGGTCGATCGCCGCGACATTATCGTGTACGATGCCGAGTGCCACGCCTGCATCATCGACGGTATCCGGCTGCATAAAGCCAAGATGGGCGATTATTATAAGTTCAACCACAACGACATGGCCAGCCTGGAGAAAAACCTGCAGCGGGCCACCAAGAAAGCCGAAGAAAACGGGGGTGGCATTCTGGTCATCAGCGAAGGCGTTTTCGGTATGTCGGGGAAAGTGGGTAGCCTGGATAAAATCGTTGCCCTTAAAGAAAAATACGCCTTCCGCCTGTTTGTAGACGATGCGCACGGCTTCGGTACCATGGGCCCAACCGGTGCTGGCGTTGGTGAGCATTTCGGTTGCCAGGACGGTATCGACGTGTATTTCTCGACGTTCGCCAAATCAATGGCTTCGATTGGCGCTTTCGTGGCCGCCGACGCAGACATAATCCACTACCTCAAGTACAACATGCGGTCGCAGACGTACGCCAAGTCGCTGCCAATGCCGCTTGTTGTAGGCGCAATGAAACGCCTTGAACTGATCAAGAAGCATCCTGAGCTTCGCGAGAAATTGTGGGAGAACGTGCGGGCGTTGCAGAATGGTCTGCGCGAGCGTGGTTTCGACATTGGTGAAACGACTTCTCCGGTTACGCCCGTTCTATTACAGAATGATGGCGGTATTGTGGCAGCCACGGCCATGGTTCGTGAGCTGCGTGAGAGCTATGGTATTTTCTGCTCAATCGTTACCTACCCCGTGGTACCCAAAGAAGTTATCATGCTTCGTGTTATCCCAACGGCGGCCCACTCGCTCGAAGATGTTTCCTATACGCTCACTGTGTTCAGCGAAATTGTAGAAAAACTCAAAAATGGTTACTACGCGCAGCAAAAACCCGCTGGAATGGCTGAATTAGCCGAAACTGCCGTGACAGAGTCTGCCGCTGAGTAAGGTACAGGGGTTTAAGTTGTATTATTCTGTTATTTTTTTGACCCGGCTCTTGCGGTGTATAAGAGAATAGCTATATTTCGCCCAAATACGCGTTTTTAGCGCATTTAAGCACTTTTCACACTTAAACCCCAATCGTATGACACGCTTTGAGGAAGTAAAAAACCTGATTATGTCACTAGAAGGCGACTTCGATAAATTCTATGACAAAAAGAATCAGGCGGCCGGAACTCGGGTACGTAAGGGTATGCAGGACCTGAAAACAATGGCCCAGCAGATCCGCTCCGAAGTTCAGGACCAGAAAAACGCTGCTGCAAAATAGTTTGTTTTTCTTGCCACTATTAATCAAACCCGCCCGAACACCCCTGTTCGGGCGGGTTTGACGTTTATAGGCTGACAATCATGGGGAAAAACAAAAGTCCATTCAAACAGTGGGCTAAAGTTGTCTTTTATTATCCCTACTTTTGTGTATTGTTTGGAAATCCAGCTTAGCATCTATACGTAACCAGCCTGAAATGGGACTTTTTAATTTTTTGACTAGCGACATTGCTATCGATTTGGGTACGGCCAATACCCTTATTATTCATAAAGACCGCATCGTAGTCGACGAGCCGTCGATTATTGCCATGGACAAAGTCAGCGGTAAAGTGCTGGCTATTGGGCATAAGGCAATGCAGATGCACGAAAAGACAAACGAAAACATCAAAACGATCCGCCCGCTGAAAGACGGGGTAATTGCTGACTTTACAGCAGCGGAGTTGATGATTCGGGGGTTGATCAAAATGATTGAATCAGGCAATCGCCTGTTCTCGCCCTCACATCGTATGGTCATCTGCATTCCGTCGGGCATCACCGAAGTAGAAAAACGGGCTGTTAAAGACTCAGCCGAACACGCAGGAGCCAAGGAGGTGTACATGGTACACGAGCCAATCGCTGCCGCCATAGGTATTGGTATCGACATTACCCAGCCCAACGGCACCATGATCGTTGATATTGGCGGGGGAACTACCGAAATCGCCGTTATCGCTCTCTCCGGCATTGTCTGCGAACAGTCGATTCGGATCGCCGGCGACGTGTTTACCCGCGATATCGTGGATTACATGCGCCGTGAGCACAACCTGCTGATCGGTGAACGCTCGGCCGAACAGATCAAGATGGAAGTGGGCTCGGCGCTACCCGAACTCGACAACCCGCCCGCCGACTACGAAATCCGTGGTCGCGACTTGATGACCGGTATCCCGAAAGAAATTAAGGTCACCTACAGCGAAATCGCCTACGCCCTCGATAAGTCGATCTCGAAAATTGAGGAAGCCGTCATGAAAGCCCTGGAAGTATCACCACCCGAACTATCGGCCGATATTTATACCAACGGTATTCACCTGACGGGCGGTGGTGCACTGTTGCACGGCCTCGACAAGCGGCTGGCCAGCAAAACCAAACTGCCTATTCACGTAGCCGACGATCCGCTCAAAGCGGTAGTGAAAGGCACTGGTGAAGTAATTAAAAATCTTGATCTTTACAAGTCAGTACTGATTTCGTAGATTGTTTGCCGTTTACTGTTTGCTGTTTACTATTGCTCCGCCTGAGCCGAAAGCAAACAGTAGACGGCAAACAGTAAACAGTAAACTTTCTTTGTGGAACAACTCTTTGCCTTTATTGCCCAAAGCCGCAACTTCATTCTGTTTGTGTTGCTGGAGGTGCTGTGCTTTTACTTTATCATCAACACAAACAACTATTGGAGTGCCAGTTTCTTCAATACCTCAAACCAGTATGCGGCGAAGCTACTGACTCTGTCGAACACGGCCCGAGAGTATGCCAACCTACGGCAGGTAAACGCCGATCTGGCCGCCGAAAACCTACGTCTACGTACTCAACTGACGCAACGGCAGCAGGAACGCAGCCCGTCAAGCCCACCACTTTACAAAGCGGACTCAATTTTCGCCGCACGTTTTACCTTTACCGTTGGTAAGGTAATCAACAACACCACTACGTTCGCCAATAATTACCTGACCATCGACAAAGGTACCGCCGACGGTATTAAGCCGGGAATGGGCGTTATTTCTCCGACGGGCATTGTAGGGCGAGTCCATTTCTGCAACGAACATTTCTCCGTTATCACCTCAATTCTACATTCCGAATTTCGGGTATCGGCTAGCCTGGTAAAAGCTAATGAGATCGGAACGGCTCGCTGGCTGGGCGTTGACCCGACTAAAATGGCACTGCTCGATATTTCGCGCTACAAACCAGTTAGCAAAGGCGACTCAGTGGTCACGTCGAATCAGAACTCTGTCTTTCCGCCGGGTATTCTCATTGGGCGGGTGCGAACCATCGGCGTACAGGCCAACCAGACGTTCCATGACCTGACCATCGACTTATCGACTAATTTTGGCAACCTGTCTTACGTTTATGTGGTGCAGAACAGTTTAGCGGCTCAACAGGAGCAACTGGAAAAACAGATTGACAGCGAGAAATAAGTAGCTACCGACTCCGCAACGCCCCACCTTATCGATTACATGACCCTTCGCGAAATTCTTGTCCTCGTTTCCCTCTTTCTGCTTTACCTGCTTCTTCAGATCCTGATCGTCAGAAATCTGGTCCTGTTCGATTACGGATTCTGCTTTATCTACGTAGCCTGTATCCTGTTGCTGCCAAACGAATTCAGTCAAACCTGGCTGCTGCTGCTTGCTTTCGTTACAGGTGTTATTGTTGATACGTTTTATAACACGCTGGGCATCCACGCAGCCGCTACGGTGCTTATGACGTACCTGCGCCCGCTGGTAGTACGCGTTCAGATGAGCCAGCGCATTCAGGAGTCACGGGTAGTGTTTACATTGCAGGAGCTGGGCTTTACCGATTTTTTCAAGTACGTGTTTGTCCTGGTTTTTATTCACCACGCTTTTCTGTTTCTTATTGAAGCCGGGAGTATATCGCTCCTGTTGCCTACAGCCATACGTACAGTGGCCAGTGCCGTATTCACCACCTTAAGCATCACGCTGATTCAGTTTTTTACCCGGCGATAAAGGTAGCAGCATACCCAGAACCGGACATATAGGTTAGTATGTCATTAGCGGTCGGAAACATAGGCACCCTTTGATTAGTTCTGCCATTTTGACCGGTAAACCGTTTAGTTAAACAAAGGTTTGGTTTTTGCAGTAGACTGTCTACACCGGCCTCTGCCAGCGCAGTCTCTCTTTCAGACCTGCGTAAAATCTGGCGGCTGTCGAGGCAAACCGACTTTAACGCCTACTTTTATGTCGACAATGCCCGAAACTATGTCAGATACGACGCCCACTCGCGGATACACCGACGACCAGAAATACCGGATCTTCAATAAGGAGTTTATGCCCCATATTGATTCCATGTACAACTTCGCTTTCCGTCTGACCATGGACGAAGACGATGCGAATGACCTTGTGCAGGATACGTACCTAAAGGCGTTCCGGTTTATCTCGTCCTTTGAACAGGGAACCAACGCAAAGGCGTGGCTGTTCAGAATCCTGAAGAACAGCTTCATTAACGATTATCGGAAGAAAAGTAAGGAACCAGCCAAGGTTGATTACCAGGACGTTGAGACCACTTACAATTCAGAAGATTCAGAGACTGAACACACAGTCGACCTTCGGGCCGAAACGGTGTCGGATCTGATCGGTGATGAAGTGGCTACCGCCCTAAACTCGCTACCCGTCGATTTTCGGACGGTCATTATTCTTTGTGATATCGAAGGATTCACTTATGAAGAAATGGCCAAGATCCTCGACATTCCTATCGGTACGGTTCGGTCACGGTTGCACCGGGCCCGTAACCTTCTGAAGGAAAAGCTGCGAGATTATGCGGCATCGATGGGTTATAACGAAAATATTGACGACTAAACCGAACTTTTACGATACAGACTTTGGTTAGACCAATAGCAACAATATAACTAATTTTGGAATAAATAAAATTTTTCCAATGCAAACGTCTTTGCCAACATCGTCGCCAAAGGTACCGGAGAGTATGAAACATTCGTGTGAGCACCAAAGCGACTGTCTGAAGTTTATTCAATCGGTACTCGACGGAGCAGCGAGCGAACAGGATCTTGAGAAGTTGAAGCGTAATCTGGAGTCGTGCCAGCCCTGTATTAAAATGTACCATCTGGAAAAAGAGATCAAAGCTCTTCTTCAGAACAAGATGGAAAAAAGGTGCTGTCCCGAACGTATTATCGAAGACATCCGTAGCCGAATTGCTACCTTCAACTAAGCATCATTGAGCTATTACCTTCGGGGTAAGTGAGTAAGCCAACCGGCCTCTTACTTACCCCGATTTGTTTTTTATACCTTTACAGAAGAACTGTCATTACGCTTCGCTGTCATTAGACAGTCATTAATGGTCATTCATTGCTTTCACAACAAATGACCATTAATGACTGTCTAATGACAGCGAAGCGTAATGACAGTTCCTTTCCATTAAACTTCTCCCCACTTGGACGGCAAACTCATCATCTTCTCGGCTCCATCTGGCTCTGGCAAAACAACCATTGTCCACCATCTGCTACAGTCAAACGAGAACCTTGGCTTCTCTATTTCTGCCTGCACCCGCGACCGCCGGGGCCGCGCCGAGCAGAACGGGCAGGACTATTATTTTCTGACGCCCGACGAGTTTAAGCACAAAATCGACGCCGATGAATTTGTGGAATGGGAAGAAGTATATGTCGGCGCTTTCTATGGCACGCTGAAATCAGAAATTCAACGCCTGTGGGACAGTGGTAAACACGTACTGTTCGATGTAGATGTGAAGGGTGGCCTGAAATTGAAGCAGTATTATGGTGATCGGGCGCTGGCCGTTTTTGTGAAAGTGCCTGACGAAGAAACATTGCGTCAACGCTTGATCGGCCGCGGAACGGAAACGGAAGACAGCCTGTCGAAACGGCTCTTCAAGGTCCATTTCGAGATGTCGTTTCAGGATCAGTTCGATGTCATTCTGGTCAATGACGATTTAGAGGAATCGTATGCCAAAGCCCAAAAACTAATCGACGATTTCATTGAAAACGATATCGTTCCGGCGAAGGCAACGGTAATTTAAGTTTACCGTTTTCTGTTTACCGTTTTCTGTTGCACTGCTTCTTTAGTACGCTGCTTTTAGCAACGCAACAAAAGACAGTAAACAGAAAACGGTAAACTGAACCTGAAGACAGTAAACTTCTTTCTATGAAAATTGGTCTTTTCTTTGGCTCATTCAACCCAATTCATGTTGGGCATTTGATTGTTGCCAATACGATGGCTACCAACACCGATCTGGACCAGGTCTGGTTTGTTGTGTCGCCGCAAAATCCGTTTAAAAAAACAAAGAGTCTGTTGCACGAATTTGACCGGCTCGATATGGTAGAGCGGGCTATTGCTGACAACAACCGCCTGAAAGCTACCGACGTGGAGTTTTCGATGCCCAAACCCAGCTACACCATCGATACACTGGATGTGCTGAGCCAGAAATTTCCGCAGCATACCTTTAAACTGATCATGGGCGAAGACAACCTGGAGCAGTTTGCCAACTGGAAACAGTATGAGCGTATTCTGAACGAGTTCGGTCTATATGTGTACCCTCGCCCTGCCCGCCCTGGCGAATTGGCCAGCCCCTCTCCTTTGCGCACACACCCAAACGTTCAACTGATTGCAGCGCCCCTGCTTGACCTGTCGGCCACATACATACGGGATACTATCCGCGCCAATCGCTCCATTCGCTATATGGTACCCGATGTGGTGGAAGAGATGATTGAACGCAAGAAGTTTTATGTGTGAGTGTAGTTTCAAGTCTCAGGTTTCAAGTGCTTCGCTTGTGAGTTGTTGGTAGCGTAGCAGCGCGACTCGAGACCTGAAACCTGAGACTTGAAACTACTCCCTACGGCGTTCCGTTCTGGGTCGACACTTCGGTTACCAGGCCAATCGAGCTAACTCGCAGGGCAACACTTTTCGCGCCTGATTTAGCACCGGTATTCTCGCCGCACTGTGGGCCCTGCTCAACATAGTACACGTAAATCTTGCCGTTACGGTCAGTAATTTCGTTCACGTCGGGACGGCCCAGCATCTTACCAAGATCATTCACATGAATGCCTTTGAACTGATCGCGCACGGTCATGAAGTTGGTTAGCAAGGTCTGGCGTACACCTTTGCAGCCCCCCCGGTCATCACGCCAGGCTTTCAGGTCCAACGTACCCAGCTTGTCGGGGCCAGCACAGGCAAGTAATAGGGTTACTAAGCCAATAAGCGATACTAATTTTATAGGTGTCATCGGTTGACGGTGTAGATTCGTAGTATAAGTTGTCAGCTCACAATCCTTTAGGGTTAAAAAGCGTGGGCAGTTTCCGGCCAAAGCCTTTATTGTGCCGCCTGATACCCTTAAATAAACTCGTCGTTGTGCTGATATTGAACGCACCCATCAAGGCAATGCCCGTTACCGAGGCAATACCCGATGCCCGCAGTACGCCTTCGCTCGGTAAACCTGCCGAGCTTGGACGACCGCTAACGACAGTACCTAATGATAACACAAGCCGAACGGCCGAGTAACTTAACACAACTAGCGGAACCGCCGTAGCATAGGCGGTTATCCGAGCCCGGCGGTGTCGTTTATAAGCTTTTTCAATTGGCCGGCTAACCAGCGAGTCGGGCGAATCAAGCAGCGGAAAGTGGGTGTCTCTGATAGAATAAACGCCCGATTTAAACCGGAAGAAGGCGGTTGGCCCAAACGAAAAAACGGCCTCGGCTGGCCCAACCGCTTCCATAAAACGTTGTAGCGCCAGCGAATCAGCCGTTTGAACCCGCGTTGAATCGGCTTGTTGTGCATGCAACGTACCTGCTAGTAGCAGCAGAAGACTACAGCGGCAAACGCGGGCTTTCATACCGATCATGGCTGCTCGTTATATGCCGCCTGAACCAGCGTTTGCCCAACGGCTTTCAACGTGTTTGGATCAATGTTCCGCATATCGTCTTCGGCCGTGTGCCAATCATGGAAGAAGCCGCCACTCAGTGCATTTAGGTGAATGATATCGACCATTGGAATTTTGGCAATGGTATTTGGAGCCAGGTGATCATCGGTGATCGAACCACCCGTTTTATCCACAAAATATTGGCTATACCCTAATTGGCTGGCGGTGTTCCAGAGGGTTTGGGTTACGCTTGGAGCAAACTGCATGGAGTAGCCTTCCTTTAAAAACGTAGCGCCTTTGGCCCCGACCATATCGAGTAGCACACCATAAAAGGCCGTATAACCCGGTTTATGCGGGTTTTTAGCCCAGTAGCGCGAGCCAAGGCAGAAGCCAACATAATCAATATCGGGGTGGCCTGCCTCTTTATCACCCACGGCCTTTTCGCCATTGCCCCAGTCTTCGGCGTCGAAAAAGACGAGATCGACACCTACCGTTGGCTTGTCTTTGGCCTGCTGAATAACACGCGCCATTTCAAGCAACACGGCTACGCCACTGGCCCCGTCATTAGCCGCAGGCACTGGTTTTTTATGATTTACCTCCAGACTGTCCTGATCCGAAAAACGGCGCGAATCCCAGTGCGACGAGAACATCAATCGCTTTTCAGCCTTCGGGTTAATCACGCCGATGATGTTACGGCCATTGACCAGGATACCGTCCCAGCCTTTCACCGTAAACGGCTGTTCGATCACCTCAACGCCATATGATTTCAGGGTTGCCACAATGTAGTCGCCGCCGCGGACATGAGCAGGCGTATTGGGTACACGAGGCCCAAAGGCAATCTGCTTTTCAATAAACGAATAGGCTGAATCGCCGGAAAACGTTGGTGCCGAGACCATTTTTGTTTCAGTCTGCGTTGTTTCCGATGAACCACTTTTTTTATCGTCGCAGGCTACAAGAACAAGCGCACAAGCCAAAACGGCCAGAAAGGTTGTTTTCATGAGTAAAATTTGTCAAACAAACAGAATCGGTTTGTTATCAGAACGCCCAAAAGTACGCCATCTGTGTGGTTCAACGATCGTGAATTGACGATCGCGTACAAAACAGGCCGTTAGGAAAGACAACTAGCCGATGGCACGCTTGTTCACCAGCCCCCAAACACCTAGTACTGGCCCCGGCAGCAGCAACCAAAATGCCCAGACCGACCCGCCCGAATTAGCCAGCAACCAGGCCAGCGCCTGAATGGACATGATGGTGATGGTGAAGCCAAGGCAAGTAACAAGCGTCAGTAAACTACCCCGCATGTTGTCAGGTACGTTGGTCGATATGATGGTCGTAAGTTGCGGCGAATCACCGGCGATGGTGATGCCATAGAGGGTCAGGAAAGCTAGAAATAAAGCCGGTGGCGCATGTACTATCAGCGGTATCAGCGCAGTGCAACAGCCTGAAATCAGCAAATTGACGGTTGCCACCCGTCGGCTACCAACGCGAAGGGCGATCAGACCACCCGCCGCACAGCCAATAAAGCCCGCCGCAATGCCCCAGAATGCCCAAACGGATCTATTGACTGGATGATCAGGGTGGTGCTGGCTGTAGATGAGGAGGAGGGTAGGCAGAAAGGCCCAAAGCGCGTAGAGTTCCCACATGTGGCCGAAATAGCCTGTAACGCCTGCCCGTAATGGTCCAGGCCGAAACAACATCGGAAAAACCGACAGGCTGAACGTACCTGGCCGACGTACTACTGGCGTTGCTGGCATAACCCAGGACAGTAACAGCCCACCCGCTACTGCCAGCATACTCACGGTGAGTAACACGCCTTCATACGGCCATGATTGGCCCACGCCGCGTATCAGGTGTGGCAGGGCGGTGCCCAGTACCAGCGCACCAACCAGAAAACCCATGGCCCGGCCAAGAACCGGCCGAAACCAATCGGCCGCGATCTTCATACCAACTGGATAAACGCCTGCCAAAAAGAACCCAGTTCCGAATCGGCTTAGCAACACCCAGCCCGACCGGAGCGGCAGCACCAGAATAAGCAGGTTGAAAATCGCCGCCGCGATGACCGACACCAGGAAAACACGGGTAGCCGGGTACGTATCGGGAATACGGTACAGGGTGTAGACCAACGTACCGGCAATGAATCCCAGTTGCACGGCCGACGTGATCCAGCCGCTCAGTGCCGTAGTGCCAAGCAGCGGTTGCAGGTTAGGGAGAACAACATTCCCGGCAAACCAGAGCGACGTGCCGGCAAATTGCGCCAGCACAATAACCAATAAATGGGCGTTGCCTGGCGGCTCAGTGCGTACTTGAGTCAAGGGTTAGGCGGATCAAGGCAATAGATAAACGCTGTGAGCTTCGCGCCTTTCGACCAGGCGTCAGCAAGACACGTCAGCGTCAAGGTTTACGGATCTAATCAACTACTCCTCATAAGCCCGGTCGATGCGGTGTTTCATGTCGCGGATGACCAGGCCCTACGCTTTAAAGTAGGTACGTATCCGGTTAGAGCGTATGTGGATCAACGCATTTGAGCTTCTTAATATTCTGAAAGTCACGTATGTTATGGCTCCCAATTGTAGCCTTCTGTAGTAAAGCTGTAGCTGCAATGATAGCGTCGGGCAGCTTTATCTTGTGCTTCTTCCGCAGGGCAATAGTCTGTTCCACCACCTCATCTGTCAGACCTATTACCAATGACTCATTGACGAAATCAATAATTGGCTGCCCAATACCAGCAAACCCGAGTAGTTCAATCTTCGTCACAACAGAGATACAAGGTTCACTATCAAGAATTTCGCTTAAGAACGCCTTACCCGAAGCAGGTAATTTATTCTCCGAAAAATCAATAATTGCATTTGTATCAATCAGAAATTTCTTTCCCATTCGTCTCGGCTTTGTTTCAGTTCTTCCCGCATCCGATTGGCCTGCTCACTCGTAATACTGCCAGCCAAGCGATCCGAAAGCCTCTGTTCTTTTTTGGGCACCAACTCTCTGACAACTTCAATAAGTCGCAATGCTTCCAACTCCTCAATTAATTTAAAAGCGTGCGGGTTATGTACTCTGATCGTTAGCGTCTGCATAAGCTGATTCTTTTAGCAAGCTATTCTGTTACTCCTCATAAGCCCAGTCGATGCGGTGTTTCATGTCGCGGATGACCAGGCCCTGCGATTTGAAGTAGGTACGTACCTGATCTACTTTGTCGTACAACCGCTGGGTTTTGTATTCGCGGTACAGGTCCAGCATACCGCCAACCATCGCCGACTGGTCGCGTGTGATTTCTTCCTGCAATCCCAGTACCTCTTCGAAAAATTGAAGGAACGTCGTTTTCAACTGAGTAAATGCTTCTTCTCCCAGTTGACCCATCGACACCTGACGGGTATCGAGCTGGTTTACTTTTTTCAGCAGGCTGAACAGGTGACCAATCGTAACGGCCGTATTCAGGTCGTCGTTCATGGCGTCGAACAGGGCCTGTTTGTAGTTGGCAATTTCGTCGCCCTGTTTCGGATCGACTTCCACGCCTTCGTCGGCCAGGTACGTCATTGATTTGATGAGCCGATAGCCGTTCACGAGTCGTTTGTAGCCTTTCTGGGCCGCTTTCAGCGCGTCGTTCGAGAAGTCGAGCGTACTGCGGTAGTGCGATTGCAGCATGAAGAACCGAACCGTCATGGGTGAATAGGCCTGATCGAGCAGCGGGTGGTCACCGGCGAACAACTGTGATGGCAGGAACGAGTTACCCAGCGATTTGCTCATCTTCTGCCCGTTGACCGTCAGCATGTTCGAGTGCATCCAGTACCGAACCGGAGCGCGATCGTTGAGGCCGTTCCCCTGGGCAATTTCGCATTCGTGGTGCGGAAACTTCAGGTCCATACCGCCGCCATGAATATCGAATTGAGAGCCTAAATATTTGGTACTCATGCAGGTACACTCAAGGTGCCAGCCCGGAAAACCATCGCCCCAGGGCGACGGCCAGCGCATGAGGTGTTCGGGTGAAGCGTTTTTCCAGAGCGCAAAATCCAGTGGATTCCGTTTCTCGCTCTGTCCGTCCAGCTCGCGGGTTTCATTGAGCAGGTCGTCCAGAATCCGGCCCGACAGTTTGCCATAGTCGCCACCGTTTTTGTTATACTGCTCAATATCAAAATACACCGACCCGTTCGATTCATAAGCTAACCCCTTATCGATCAGCAACTTCACCGCTTCGATCTGCTCGATCATGTGGCCCGTTGCCGTTGGCTCGATGCTCGGCGGACGCATGTTGAAGGTCAACAGCACGTCGTGAAAATCGTTGGTGTAACGCTGCACGATCTCCATCGGCTCAATCTGTTCGAGTTTCGCCATCCGGCCAATCTTGTCTTCGCCCTCGTCGCCATCGCCCACCAGGTGCCCCACGTCGGTGATGTTCCGAACGTACCTGACTTTGTAACCAATGAATGTCAGGTAGCGAAATAGGCTGTCGAAGGTCAGGAAGGTGCGGAGGTTGCCGAGGTGAACGTAGTTATAAACCGTTGGGCCGCAGACGTAGAGTCCCACGTTGGGGGCGCTGATGGGGTCGAACGGTTCTTTCTGACGGGAAAGTGTATTGTAGAGCGAGAGCGGTTGCATGACACAAAAATAGTTTACCGTTTGCAGTTTACCGTTTTCTGTTGCTCCGCTTACTGGAACGAACACCAATCTTGCAACAGTAAAAATTCATCTCCGTTGTCGCTTGCCTATGGCGAGTGACCACTATCGATAGGGCCTCTGGCCCGCTGGTTCACTTTCGTATGGCCAGCTAAGAGGACCTAGTTTAAAGCCATGAACGGGCCAGAGGCCCTCTAGTTAGGGGTCACTCGCCACAGGCAAGCGACAACGAGGTTGTCTATGAGCGGAGCAACAGAAAACGGTAAACAGCAAACAGTAAACTGGCGAGTGACCCCATAGAGGACGGAAGACTAACTCCGTTGTCGCTTGCCTATGGCGAGTGACCACTATCGATAGGGCCTCTGGCCCGTTCATAGCTTTAAACTAGGTCTTCTTAGCTGGCCATACGAAAGTGAACCAGCGGGCCAGAGGCCCTGTCGATAGGGGTCACTCGTCACAGGCAAGCGACAACGATGAATTACTTGCCCCAGCAGCGCAACCGAAAACAGTAAACAGCAAACAGTAGACTATTTTTGTTTCATGCAATTACTCGAAGTAGGCCAGAACGCCGCCCTCCGTACCGAATTTCTTCAACTGCCGGTTCGGCTGTACAAGAATGATCCCTGCTGGATTCGTCCGCTCGACGATGATCTGGAAAGCGTGTTCGACCCCAGGCGCAACAAGTTGTTCGACGATGGCGAATGCACGCGCTGGGTCCTGAAAAATGAGGCGGGCGAGACCATCGGGCGAGTAGCGGCTTTCGTGAATCAGAAAACGCTGAAGGCCGAAAAAGACCAGCCGACGGGCGGAATGGGCTTTTTCGAGTGCATCGATGATCAGGCAGCGGCTTTCCTCCTGTTCGATACCTGTCGGGAATGGCTGGCGGCTCGAGGCATGGAAGCCATGGACGGGCCCATCAATTTTGGTGACCGCGACCGGTGGTGGGGCCTGTTGGTCGAAGGCTACGACAAAGAGCCCAACTACGGTATGCCCTACACCAAACCGTATTACGTACCGTTTTTCGAGGCGTACGGGTTCAACGATTATTTCCAGCAACACACCTTCTACCTGCCCATTGCCTACGATGAGCTGATTGCGAACGGCATGCAGCAGAAAGTGTTCGACCGGGCCAAAGCAATTCTTGACGACCCGGCCTACACGTTCGAGCATATTCAGAAGAACAAACTCCCCCAATATGCCGCTGATTTCGCCGAAATCTACACCAAAGCCTGGGCCAAAATTCTGGGTACGCCCGATATGACACCCGAGAAGGCGCTGGTGCTGATGCAGAAGATGAAGCCGGTAATGGAAGAAAACCTGGTCTGGTTCGGCTATCACGGCAGCGGCCCATCGCGGCAACCCGTAGCGTTCTTTATCATGCTACCCGAGCTGAACCAGTACTTCAAGCACGTAAACGGCAAGATGGACCTGCGTGGCAAGCTGACCTTCCTGTACCACAAACTGGTCAAACCGACCAATAAAGCCTTCGGCGTTATTTTCGGCGTTGTGCCTGATTTTCAGGGGAAAGGCATCGAATCGGCCATTGCCATTGCCTACCCAACGCGCGAGGCCTGGGGCGGCAAGAAGCACCAGTTCAGCCAGTTAGAACTGAACTGGATCGGCGATTTCAACGTCCGAATGATCCGTTTCTCGAAGATGCTCGGCGGCAAAGTCGTCAAACGCCACATCACCTACCGCTTCCTCTTCGACCGCGAGAAGGAGTTCAAACGGCATAAAGTGATCTAGAGAGCAGTTGGTGAAGGAGATTCCAGGTACGTCGATTTAGTTTCTTATCTGGTCGTTTTTTGTCATCCCGCAGCGGCGGAACGATCCTGTCGTCGGGATGACAAAAGTGCTGCTGTTACTGGCTCACAACTTTATAGAAAGCTGCAACTGGCCACCAAAGCCGATTTCAACGATCCGCTGGAGCGTCGACAAGCGTACCTCCTTTATATTATTCTCGATTTTAGAGATGTAGGATTTTGTTGTACCCACACGATCAGCTAGCTCTTCCTGAGTTAAGCCTTTTTCAAGTCTAGCTTGATGTAAAAGTGCGCCAATCTTAAAGCTCTCATAACCAGCCTCTAATGCCTCCCGTTTCGCTGAGCCACGCTGACCGTATTGTTTATCTTTCAATTGGTCGAGTGTTGTCACGTTATTTTTGTTCGTTTTCATAATCGTTTTTAATACTGAGCGCTTTATCAATTTCCTGTTTTGGCGTCTTTTGTGATTTCTTCTGAAACCCATTCGCCAGCACTACTAATTGACCCTGATCGAAAAAGCAGAAAATCCGAAAGATGTCGCTTCCCACCTGCACTCGAATCTCATAGAGGCCGTCCGTGTTCTCGATGTGCTTCAGGTACGTTTCGGGCACTCGTTGAAGCTCTTCAATCAGGCTAAGCGTCCAGATGATTTCATCCTTCACTTTATCCCGTTGGGCTGTAAAGAACTCTTCGAAATAAGACTTGTAGAAGATGACAGTTCGATGCTTCTGACTCACAAATAAAAAGCTGAAAAAGTTGCCCTAAAGTACAACATTTGGCCAAAAAACACCTTTATTCATTTTTTGGCGCGTAATGTATACCGGTTAAACCTCATCGATGCACGCGTAGCCTTCACTTTACATACCCCGCTCACGCTTACCTTTGCTGGCATCAATTGACACTACAAACAGCATGAGTTTACTCACCGTGGGTTCGGTCGCGTTCGACGCCCTGGAAACCCCCTTCGGCAAGACCGACAAAATCATTGGCGGTGCCGCCACCTACATTACCCTGTCGGCGTCGTATTTCACCGAAGAAAATAACCTGGTGGCCGTTGTGGGCGATGATTTCCCGCAAAGTATGATCGACACGCTGGTCAGCCACGGTGTAAACGTGGACGGGCTGGAGATCCGGCAGGGCGAAAAAACGTTTTTCTGGTCGGGCAAATACCATAACGACATGAACTCGCGCGATACGGTCGACGTGCAGCTCAACGTGATGGAGAACTTTGACCCTATCATTCCTGAATCGTATCAGGGATGCACGTACCTGATGCTGGGCAACACGGCCCCGGCCATTCAGCACCTGGTGATCAAACGCCTGACCAACCAGCCCAAGCTGATCGTGCTCGACACGATGAACCTCTGGATCGAGATTGCCAACGCCGATCTGAAAGCGCTGCTGCAAGACGTGGACGTGCTGGTCCTGAATGACGAAGAAGCCCGCCAACTCACTGGTGATTACTCGCTCGTACGCGCGGCGGCCACGATCATGGGGATGGGCCCCAAAACGGTCATCATCAAGAAAGGTGAACACGGCGCCTTGCTGTTCCAGGAAGACCGGATCTTTGCCGCCCCTGCCCTGCCACTGGAATCGGTATTTGACCCAACCGGCGCGGGCGACACGTTTGCGGGCGGTTTCATCGGCCACATCGCCAAAACCGACGATATCTCCTTCGACAACATGAAACGGGCCGTCATCTACGGGTCGGCGATGGCGTCGTTCTGCGTGGAGAAGTTCGGTGCCGAGCGCATCCTGAACCTGTCTCCCGAAGAAATTCAGGACCGCGTCAGTCAGTTCGTGAAACTGTCGGCGTTTAGCGTGGAAATGTAGAAGGGAAGTTTCAAGTGTCAGGTTTCAAGTTTCAAGTGCGTTGCTTATTAACAAAAACATAGGTAAGCAACGCACTTGAAACCTGACACTTGAAACTTGAAACCTGAAACCTGACACTTGAAACTCTTTTCGCATTAACTTTGCGTCATTAATCTTTCAGGGGTGCCTTATAACAACGGGCTGAGATTATACCCATAGAACCTGTACACGGGTAATGCCGCAGCAGGGAATGTAAACATGAGTTTCAAGTGTCAGGTATCAAGTTTCAGGTGCGTTGCTTATCACCGAGGTGGTTGTTAGCAGCGCACCTGAAACTTGATACCTGACACTTGAAACTCTCTTTTTTCACCAAAGATAGGCTTGGCCCCTACGCCTTATCGTTAACCGTTTGTGTCATGATGACCAACGCAACGACCTATCGTTTTGCCGCCACACTCTTGCTGTGGTGCGTATTCCAACTGCCCGCCTGGGCACAATCACTTACCCTCTCCGGCCTTGTGCGGGAAACAAACGGCAGCCCGTTACCCGGCGTTGCCATCACGCTCGATGGCTCCCTGAAAGGAACCAGTACCGATGCATCAGGGGCTTTTCGGCTCACCAATCTTCGTCCGGGTACGTACCAGGTACGTGCTTCTATCGTTGGCTACGACGCTGTTGACCAGACCATTAAGCTACCAGCTACCGAGCCGCTCACACTCCGGTTGCACCAGAGCGAAATAGTTATGGATGAGGTTGTTGTGCTGGCTACGCGGGCCAGCGAGAAATCGGCCATTGCCTACACCGACGTGACGAAGCGCGACCTCACCAAGCTCAATCTGGGGCAGGATCTGCCGCTGCTGCTCAACTTCACACCCTCGGTCGTGACCACGTCGGATGCAGGCGCGGGCGTGGGCTACACAGGCATTCGTATTCGCGGGTCCGATGCTACGCGGGTGAACGTGACGCTCAACGGCATTCCATATAACGATGCCGAATCGCAGGGGACGTATTGGGTGAATATGCCCGATTTTGCGTCGTCGGTCAATAGCGTTCAGATTCAGCGGGGTGTGGGTACGTCGACCAACGGGGCGGGGGCGTTTGGCGCGAGTGTGAACGTGCAGACCAATTCGCTCCAGAAAGATCCGTATGCCGAAGTGAACCTGTCGGGCGGGTCGTTCAACACACGGCGGGCCACGGTGCAGGCCGGTACGGGCCTGCTATCGAACCACTTTGTGGTGGACGCGCGGCTGTCGAAGATCGCGTCGGATGGCTATATCGACCGGGCGGCGTCGGATCTGAAATCGTTTTATGTGTCGGGTGGGTATTACAATCAGAAAAGCTTCATTCGGCTCAACGTTTTCTCGGGACAGGAAAAGACATACCAGGCCTGGAATGGCGTACCCGAAGAGTTGCTGGCGACGAACCGGACCTACAACGAATTTACGTACCCGAACCAGACAGACAACTACCAACAGGATCAGTATCAACTCATTACCTCAACCGAACTGAGCCGGAGCTGGCGGGCCAATGTATCGCTCTTTTATACGAAAGGGCGCGGTTACTACGAAGAATTCAAGGAAGGTGACAAGCTAAGTAAATACGGTCTTCCCAATGTCGTTATCCGCGATTCGGTCACTAGCCGGTCGAACATTGTGCGCCGCCGATGGCTGGATAATGACTTTTACGGCACCGTTTTCTCGTTTGATTACGATACCAAAAACCGGCTTACAGCCAACATCGGTGGCGGACTGAACAAGTACCAGGGGAAGCATTTCGGCGAGGTTATTTCGGGGCAGTTCGTTCCTAACACACCGTATCGGTACTACGAAGATGACGCCACCAAGACCGACGTAAATGTGTACGCCAAAGCCTTTTACCAGTTCACGACCCAGTTGAATGCCTTCCTGGACTTGCAGGTACGTTCGGTGAATTACTCGTTTCTGGGCTTCAATAGCCAGCTGAAGAACGTGCAGCAGCAGGCGGCGCTAACCTTTTTCAATCCAAAGGCGGGGGTTACCTACACCGTCAACGACCGCACCACGGCCTACGCATCGGTCGGCGTGGGCAACAAGGAACCCAACCGCGACGACTACACGCAGTCGACACCGGGCAGCCGACCAGCGGCCGAGCGGCTGTATGACTGGGAAGCGGGCGTGAAAACCCGTACCGACCGGGTGGCCCTGAGCCTGAACGGCTATTTCATGGATTACCGCAATCAGCTGGTGCTCAACGGAGCCATCAACGACGTGGGCGCGTTCAACCGGATCAACGTACCCAGCAGCTACCGAGCCGGTATTGAGGCCGAAGTAACTACGTTGCTGACGAAGGCCTTGCGCTGGAGCGTGAACGGCACCTTCAGCCAGAACAAAATTCGCAACTATACCCAGTTTTTCGACTCAGATGCCGGCCAGGAAGCCCGCCAGTTTGCGCAGACCGACATTGCCTTTTCGCCCAACGTCATTGCCGGCTCGCAACTGGTGCTGACAGCCGCCAAAGGCCTGGAAATCGGCTTTTTATCGAAATATGTGGGTCAGCAGTTCCTGGATAATACCAGTAGCAACGACCGGAAGATCGACGCCTATTTCGTGAATGACCTGCGGTTCATCTACACGCTGAAGCCCACGTTTGCGAAGGAAATCGCCTTCACCCTGCTGGTCAATAACCTGTTCAGTGAGCGCTACGTCTCGAACGGCTACACCTATGGCTATATCAGCGAAGGCCGCCTCGATTCGTACAACTACTATTACCCACAAGCCACCCGCAATGTACTGGCGGGGGTGCGGGTGAAATTTTAAGTTAGATAGAAATAAAGGAGTAAAGGAGGAACGCAGGAAGGGAGAAACGGTAGCTTTGCATGTTGAGTTATCAACGCGCGAAGCTACCGTTTCTCCCTTCCTGCGTTACTCCTTTACTCCCCTTAAGCATGATTCGCTTTTTCAACGAAGACGTCGACTATAAGTTATCGCAGAAACTGGCGGCGAAAAAATGGCTCACGACGCAGGCCAGGGCCGAAGGGCACGACATGGGCGACCTGAACTACGTGTTCTGCTCCGACGACTACCTGTTGCAGGTCAATCGCGAACACCTCAACCACGACTATTACACCGATATCATCACGTTCGATAATCGCGAATTTGAAGACGACCCCATCGAGGGCGACATCTTTATCAGCGTTGACCGCGTAGCCGACAATGCTGGCCAACTGGGCGTTTCGCCCGAACAGGAAATGCGCCGGGTGCTGGCCCACGGTCTGCTCCACCTTTGCGGTTACGGCGACAAGTCGCCTGAGGATGAGAAACTAATGCGCAGCAAAGAAGACGAATGGTTGGCTGCTTTTTGATAAGGCTTACAACAGGCGGACTAAACGGATGCACATGCCCTGGCTCTGCTTCAATCAGAAGGCTTTCTTTTATCTGGTCCGCTCGAAGTAAAGAAGCTGCGCACCACTTGTCTTTCCGAGTACGCAATAAGCCATAAAGGCGTGATTAAGTAGAATTTCGCGAGACAAGATCAGGCTGATCTACTGGTTTTCCTGCTGTTGTTCAGACCAGCTACTGTATAATAGACTATCAAAGAGCTATAGTTATAAGTAGTATTTCCAGGCTACGAACGTATAGTAAATGTGATAACCTGACGGATATATGTAATAATATGACTGATATATATCAAGATATGACCAACGCCTTGACAATCCATATATAAATAGTATTTTCACTTTAAAAATTGTCATTTTTAAGCAGCGGGACTTTTCCTGGATTCCACTCGCGGCATGCATCACAGTCAAACGCCTTTACTCGTACAAATGAAAAAGTGTCATTTTGACACATAGAATTAAGCAGTTACCTGATAGAGATAATGGAATTCCTGTAGAATAGAGTAAACGGGCTTCACCAGACTGGAAGACAAGTCTATTCTATGTACCCCTTACCCATGATTGCTATGCAGTGGAAAGTAAACCAGCGTGCCTTTATGATTGAGACCAGTCAGTGTTTGCCCACTACAACCGAATTAAATTAAACCCAACCCTCCTTCAGCCTATGCGCGATCACATGCTATACGCATAAAAAAAGAGTCAGCAATGTTGGCGCATTACTGACTCCGAAGCTCCCTTTTTGTTCCTGCGAGAGAACATCCGTAATCGGATGCAGGGATTTTTTTGTCCGTTGTGAAACCAACAAACCCCTAAAATTATGTCTAAACAATTACAAATCCATGCTTCCTTAAAGAAGCTCATATGGATTGGACTTTACACCCTCATTATCGTTCACGCCCTGACGATCACAAGCTGGGCCCGCCTAGCCGATCAATCAGTAACGGGTTCTGTGCTCGATGAAACAGGCAGCCCGCTGGTAGGGGTAAGCATTCAGATCAGAGGAACAGCAAGAGGAACAACGACTGATGCACGCGGGGCCTATCGTATCGACGTACCTAATGGTAGCTCGATACTGGTATTTAGCTTCATTGGTTATAAAAAACAGGAGGTCACGGTCGGTAATCAAACAACGATCAATATATCGTTGGTAGCCGACGCCGGTTCGCTGGAAGAAGTGGTTGTGGTGGGGTATGGCACTCAGAAACGGTCGTCTCTGACGGGCGCGGTATCGACGGTGACGCCGAAAGAGATAACGGCCTTGCCAGTCCCCAACCTGGCTTCAGCGCTTCAGGGCCGTGTACCGGGCGTATCCGTCGTTAACAACGGTGGACCAGGTAACTCGCCTATCGTGCAAATCCGGGGTGTTGGGTCAATCAGCTACGGATCTGGCCCGCTTTACGTTATTGACGGCGTACCAACGGGCGACCTCAACAGCTTCAACACCAATGACATCGAGTCGCTGGAAGTGTTGAAAGATGCCAGTTCAGCGGCTATTTACGGATCACGGGCCGCCAACGGGGTTATTCTGATCACGACCAAAAAGGGAAGCCGGGATAGCAAGGTCCGCGTTTCGCTGGATTCGTACGTCGGCGTTCAGAGTGCAACGCATAAAATTGATGTCCTCAACCGGGATCAGTATGTGCAATATGCCAAAGCGCTCACGGCCAATGCGGGTATCGCTCTTCCCTCGCGGCTCAATAACCTGAATACGCCCATTTATGCGGGTGCCACTCAAACGTTTGCCGAGACGGAAACGAACTGGCAGAACGAGCTTTTCCGTAATGCGCCCATTGCGCAGCACCAGCTTTCTCTGTCGGGTGGCAATGCAACGTCGCGGTTCTTTGCGTCGGGTAACTATTTCAAGCAGGTTGGTATCATGCAGGGGACTGATTTCGAACGCGGCTCATTGCGGCTGAACTCCGATCACCAGATCACCAAGTTTCTCTCGATTGGTCAGACGTTGACGGCGGCCTACAGCAATCAGCGTAACGAAACCACCGGCGATCGGTCGCAGTTGATGCACGCCCTCCGGATGATGCCCTACTGGCCTACAACGGACCCGACCAAAGTAGGGGGCTATAGCGCACCAACGGCCGCCGATGGGTCAGACCCGGAAAACCCACTTCGGGCACCAGCCATGGACGTCACCCGGACGAAGTTCCTGAAAGCCTTTGCCACTATCTATGCGGATGTTCGGCTGACGAGTTACCTGAAATACCGGTTCAACTACGGCGTCGATCTGGGCTTCTCGAATGGCAGCACGTTCAACCCAATCTACAACGATGGGTATACAACACGTAGCTCGGCCACTGTCTCGCAGTCGCGAAACACGAATATCGCGCAGACGATCACCAATCAGCTTTCGTTCGACAAAAGCTTCGGGAAACACTCCCTGAGTCTGCTGGTTGTTGCTGAAACGCAACAGGTCCTGTCGACAGGCATGAATGGATCGGGCACCCGGCCCAACAATGACCTGGATGTGATTCAGGGGGTCAGTAACCCGGCGATCACCAGCACGCGGGCAGAAACGGACCTGATCTCCTACATTGGTCGGGTCAATTACGATTACGCAGGTAAGTATCTGTTCAGCGCCTCGATCCGTCGCGATGGCTCGTCGTTGTTTGCGCCGGGCAACAAATGGGGGAATTTCCCGTCGGCATCGCTCGGCTGGCGTATGGATCAGGAGTCGTTCATGAAAGGTGTACCGCAGCTGTCTGAACTGAAACTCCGGGTGAGCTACGGCAAGACGGGCTTCAACGGCATTGGCAACTACGCCTGGCAGTCGCTCGTATCGGCCGATGCAACGGCCTACCCGTTCGGCTCGGCAAACAGCCTGGGTTCTTACTTCAACTCGCTGGGGAACACCGAACTGAAGTGGGAAACGACCGACATGGTCAATGGCGGTATCGATGTGGGCCTGTTTAGCAACAAGATCACGTTTACGGCCGAAATCTATAACCGGTTCACCGACGGGCTTATCCTGGGCGTTCCCATTCCAAACTCGATCGGCTACAGCAACGCACCGGTGGCCAACATCGGCAGCATGAAGAACTGGGGGTATGAATTCCAGGCGGGGTATAACTATTCGAAAGGTGCTTTCCGCTGGAACGTGTCGGCCAACGTGGGCATTACCCGCAACCGGGTGTTGAGCCTGGCCACCCCAACCTCAGCGATCTATGCAGGCTCCAATGCTGACTACGGCGGAGCCGATATCACCAAGACCGAAGTTGGGCAACCCATTCAGTCGTTCTATGGCTACGTAGTCGATGGTATTTTCAAGTCGATCGACGAAGTGTATAGCTCGCCTATTCAGAACCGCCCTGCCACGCGCGATGCGGATAACCCGGCCAAAAACACGTCGGCTGGCGACATTCGGTTCAAAGACCTGAACGGCGATGGTAAAATCGACGCGAATGACCGGACGTACCTGGGCAGCTACCTGCCGAAGTTCAATTACGGCCTCAACTTTAGCGGTACGTACAGGAACTTCGACTTTACGCTGTATTTGCAGGGTACTTACGGCAACAAAATCTACAACGGCACCCGGGTTGTTACAGAAGGTATGCTCCGGCTCTTCAATGCAGGTCCTGCCGTTCTAAGCGCCTGGACGCCAACCAATACGAATACAAACATCCCCCGGGCAGTGGCGGGTGATCCGAACAACAACAGCCGTACGTCAGATCGGTTCATTGAAGACGGTTCGTACATGCGCGTCAAGAACCTGTCGATCGGCTACTCGATCCCGGCCAAGGCATTGGGCAGTTTAACGAGTGGGTCGGTGAACAAAGTACGGGTGTATGTATCGAGTCAGAACCTGCTGACGCTGACCAAATACACGGGTTATGACCCGGAGATTGGTTCGCGCAATGGAACGCTGCTGCGGAGCGGCATCGACTACGCTAACTACCCGCAGGCACGTACCCTGCTGGCCGGTCTTCAGGTAACATTCTAACTGATTTTAACGAACTCAAAGCATACTGTATATATGAAAAGGCACTATTTCTTAGCCGGCGCTTTACTACTGGTTCTGACCGCCGGGTGTGACGAAAAGAAGCTGGAGCAGCTAAACCCCAACGCGGTTACGACCGACAGTTATTTTCAAAATGATCTACAGATCAGGAGTGCAGTCAACGGTGTTTATGCCGCGTTGCAGTCTACGAACCTGGTTGCCCGCGAGTGGTTCTTTACCAATGATTTGCGTTCAGACGACGTAGCGGCAGGCGGCGGCCAGCTCGAAACACCACGGAACCAGCTGTTGCTGGGCGTTCACACAACAGACAACGGGCTGGTAGCCTCTGTCTGGACGGGAGCCTACCGCGTGATTCACCGGGCCAACGTAGTGGTTGACAAAGCGGCGGCGGCCAAAGCGCTAACGGCCAGCGTGGCCACACAGGCAGTGGGCGAAGCCAAGTTCTTGCGGGCCTGGTCTTATTTCGAGCTGGTGAGTATGTGGGGAGGCGTTCCGCTCTATAAAAACTATGTCACGGGCGTATCGGGGTCGTTGCCCCGTTCGCCGGAAGCCGATGTGTATGCGTTCATCGTGGCTGATTTGAAAGCCGCTCAGGATGCCCTTCCGGCCACGTATGACGCAGCCAATCAGGGGCGTGCGACCAAGGGCGCTGCTCAGATGCTGCTTGCCCGGGTCTACATGCAACAGGGTGACTATGCCAACGCGAAGACTGAACTTCAGAAAGTCATCAGCTCCGGCACCTATGCCCTGGTAGATGAGTACAACGACAATTTCCTCGAAGAGACCGAGTTTAACAAGGAATCGATCTGGGAAGTGAATTTCCTGCCATCGGGGGGCACATTCAACTGGAATGGCGATGCGGATGGCGCCTCGGCAGGCGAAGAAACGGTACGTACCCAGGAGTATTCGGGTATTGGCTGGCGGAACATTATTCCGTCGAACAGTCTGTTAGCTGAGTTTGAGAAAACCAGCAAAGGCGATGCGAAGACCGACCCCCGCTATGCGAAATCGTTCTACACCACGGGCGATAAGTTTAACAAGGACCAAAACATCCTGACAGACGAGGTGCAGAACGGCAATAGCTCGATTGTGGATGGCAAAACGCAGAAGGTAAGCTGGCGGAAGTTCACGCTGATGTACAAAGCGGGCGTTTCGACAACAGGCGGCATCAATCAGCGGATTATGCGGTATGCTGAAACGCTGCTGGCCATGGCTGAATGCGAAAACGAACTGGGAAATACAGCCAGTGCGGTAACGTACCTGAACCAGATCCGCAACCGGCCCAGCGTAGCCATGCCAACGTACCCAACCGCCAAATACCCTACTTCGACGAAAGATCAGGTATTTGCGGCCATTGTACACGAACGTCGGGTGGAGCTGAATGGCGAAGAGATTCGGAACCGGGATATCCTGCGCTGGCGGAAACAGGGTAAGTTGACGACCGAGCCCTTCTCCTATTTCCAGAAAGGCAAGCATGAGTTGCTGCCCATTCCTCAACAGGAAATCGACAACAACCCGAACATTGGCGTTAAAGGCCAAAACCCTGGTTATTAATGGATTAATCTGATATACACTGGTAATACAACAATGACACCGGATGCTCCGGTGTCATTGTTGTATTACGTAAACCCGAGGCGATAGGTATGCAAGTACGTTGGTTACATGTGGTTTGGGCGAGTGCGCTGAGCAGCGTTCTGTTGGCTTGTCATCGGTCACCCGATCCCCTGTTCGAGCAATTACCCAGCAGTCAGACCCACATAACCTTTACCAATTCGCTGACTCCCTCCGAACAGGTAAATGGCTTCACGTTCACCAATTTTTACAACGGGGGCGGCGTAGCGGTTGGCGACGTTAACAAGGACGGTTTTACGGATGTATTCTTCACCGGCAACCAGGCTAGTTGCCGCCTGTATCTGAATCAGGGAAAACAGCCGGGTGATGGCTTTTCGTTCGACGATATAACGGAAGCGGCCGGACTGACCACCAATCGATGGTGCTCGGGGGCGGTGATGACGGACATCAATCAGGACGGCTGGCTCGACATCTATGTTTCTGTTGCCAGCCATTCGTCGCTCAAACAGACCGAGAATCTGCTCTTCGTCAACCAGGGGCTGACGAATGGGAAACCCGTTTTCAACGAAATGGCGAAAGCTTATGGCTTGGCTGACCCGGCTTTCACTACCCAAACCGCTTTCTTCGATTATGACCTGGATGGCGATCTGGATGCTTTCCTGCTCAACACAGCGCCTGACTACCAGAACCCCGCCCACATGCGCCCTGTCGTATCGGATGGGTCGCATCCCGGCACGGGTAAACTTTACCGAAATGAAGGAAATGGGCCGGCGGGCCATCCGGTTTTCGCCGACGTCTCCCGGCAGGCAGGCATCACCTACGACGCGCTGGGCCTGGGGCTGGTCGTTAGTGATGTGAATAAGGACGGCTATCCAGACATTTATTGTTCCAATGATTTCACCAGCAGCGACATTCTTTACCTGAACGACGGGAACGGCCATTTCACCAACGTCATCAAAGAAGCTACTGCCCACACGAGTATGTACGGCATGGGCGTCGATGCGGCTGACCTGAACAACGATGCCCGCATCGACCTGATGCAACTCGACATGCTCCCGAAAGAGAATGACCGGCTGAAGATGATGCTGGGTGGTCAGGATTACGACCGAAAGGAAATGAGCATTTCGTCCCGCTACGGCAACCAGATGCAGTATATGCGGAATTCGCTGCAGATGAATCTGGGCGACGGGCTGAGGGCTGAGGGTTTGGGGCAGGGGGTAAAAAGCGCTGCCCCAAACCATCAGCCCTCAGCCCCGCGCCCCCAGCCCGTTTTCGCTGAAGTTGGCCTGATGGCGGGCGTTGCGCAGACAGACTGGAGTTGGGCCACGTTACTGGCCGATTTCGACAATGACGGCTGGAAAGACATGTACATCACCAACGGCTACCGCAAAAACGTGACCGACCGCGACTTCATCACGTTCACCGAAGATTTTTCCAGCTTCGGCACCACCGAATACAACACGCAGAAGCGCCTTGCCCTGCTGGATAAGGTGCCCGAGATTCCGCTCGCGCACTATGCGTTTCACAATGCAGGCGATGGGTCGTTCACCGATGTGTCACGGGCCTGGGGACTTGACACAAAATCGTACGCGAACGGCGCCGCCTACGCCGACTTCGACCAGGATGGCGATTTGGACATTGCCGTCAACAACGTTGATAGTGAAGCGCTTATCTACCGCAATCGAAGCCGTGAGCAGGCGCCGGACCAACACTACCTGACGGTTAAACTACAGGGCGATTCGGCTAACCGACAAGGGATAGGCGCGACCGTAACGCTTTGGGCCGGGGGCGCCAGGCAATATGCCGAGCTATACGTTGTGCGGGGCTATCTGTCGTCTGTAGAACCGGCCCTTCACTTTGGAATAGGCCGAAACGCAACAATCGACTCAGTACGTATCGAGTGGCCGGGCGGGCGCTCAGAAAGCAGGCGAAATATAGCCGTAGATCAACCCATCACGCTATCGTATTCGCAGGCGACGATAGCGGCAAAAGAGCCTTCGGTTAACTCAGCCCGTAATCGCCTGTTCACCGACGTCACGGAGCACTATCCCATCGATTTCGTGCATAAAGAATCTGATTTCGTTGATTTCAAGCAGCGGGCTGCTATGCACAAAATGCTGTCGCGCGCTGGTTTTGCGTTGGCGGTGGGCGATGTCAATGGAGATGGGTTAGACGACTGTTTTACCGGTAGTTCATACCGGGGGAGTCCAGCCTGTTTGTTCGTTCAGCAGTCGGCGGGCGGGTTCACGAAGAAAGCCTTTCCAGCCGGGGCTGATCAGGAAGCGACCAACGCGCTGTTTTTCGATGCCGATGGCGACAAAGACCTGGACCTCTATGTGGTTTATGGGGGTAATGAGCGGCCGGCAACGGATAAGGCCTTCTACCAGGATCAGTTGTATGTCAATGACGGAAAAGGCAATTTCGGCATGGCTCCTGCCGGGGTGCTGCCCGATCTATCAGGAAGCGGATCCTGTGCCATTGCCTCCGATTTTGACCATGATGGCGATCTGGACTTGTTTGTGGGGGGGCGTCAGATTCCCGGCGAATACCCGCTGCCCGCCCGGAGCTATCTGCTGCGAAACGACCGGTCGGCAACGGGGTATCGCTTCACCGACGTGACCCAGCAGTTGTGTCCGTCGCTGCTCAAGGCCGGTATGGTTTGCTCGGCGCTCTGGTCCGATTATGATCAGGATGGTTGGCCCGACCTGCTGCTGGCCGGCGAGTGGATGCCGCTGACGATCTACAAAAATCAAAGAGGTAGTTTCAAATCGGCCGCAGTGCAGCTGCCAAACACGACTGGTTGGTGGAATACGCTGGCGCAGGGCGATTTCGACCACGACGGCGACCTCGACTACATGGCTGGAAACGAGGGACTGAATACGCTTTATCAGGCCTCAGCCAACGAACCGGTCAAGATTATCGCCAAAGATTTTAACAACGACGGTACCATAGACCCGCTGATGGGCTATTTCATCAACGGTGTGTGTTATCCGGCCATTCCACGCGATGCGCTGAACCAGCAGGTAATCCAGTTCCGCCGAAAATACCAGCGCTTTGCCGATTACGCCGCCGTACACTTCGATGACTTACTGACCAGCGATGAGCTGGAAGACGCTTATAAGGCCCAGGCAACGTACCTGCAAAGCGCTTATATCGAAAACCAGGGGCACGGTCAATTCGCCGTACATGCCTTGCCTCGCCCGGCTCAGGTAGCGCCGGCTTTCGGGATCGTCGTACACGATTTTAACCGGGATGGACATCTGGATGCGGTTTTGACGGGCAATTTTTACCCAAACGAAGTCAACATGGGCCGGGAAGATGCCTCTGTGGGTACAGTGCTGCTGGGCGATGGCCGTGGTCATTTCAAGCCGCTCGACTCCACGAGCAGCGGCCTGCTGATTCGGGGCGACGCCCGGTCATCGGCGCTTTTACGCGGCCCTAACAAAGAAACACTGCTGATCACAGCCATCAATTCACAAGGCCTCCGCCTGAACCGCTGCTTGGCCCATTAATGGTACGCGGATTTTAAGGGGGTACGCGGCTGGCCAATAGAACACGGATGTGGGGATTAAACCGATTCTCGGGGCTGTTTTCCGGGTACGCGGATTTAGGGGATTTGAGCAGATTGGCTCTGTTCCAGGTTACCAATCCGCTTCAATCCAACAGCCGCGCCAATCTTTTCAAATCCCCTAAATCCGCGTGCCATTTAATCTGAAACACCGTCCAGCCGTCTGGCTGGGTACGTAGCGAGAAGGCGAAGCCGTGGTTGAGCAGGATTTCGCGAGCGAGGGTCAGGCCAATACCCTGGCCGGTGGTTTTGGTGCTGAAGAACGGGTTAAACAGATTCGTAGCCACCTCATCGGAAATCGGCTGGCCATTGTCGCGGACGAGTAAGTCACTACTGGTCAACACCATTTCGACTGACTGTCCGGTTTGACAGGCTTCCAGCGCGTTTTTCACCACGTTGACCAGCACCTGCTCCATCTGGGCGACATCGATCAACTGCTTCACCGGTCCATCGGGCAAGTGCAGCGTCAGCGATAGGCCGCGCGCGGTTGCCTGGGGTTGCATCAGGCTAAATACGTCGCGCAGCAGGTCAGGTACGTTGGTTAGCGCAGGGTTGGGCACGGGCAGGCGCACCACATCGGCGAAGCGACGCATGAACTGGTTGAGCCGATCATTCCGCTCAATGGCCACCCGCACGGCCTTCCGCACGTCGGGGTCAGGTACGTCGGGTTCGGCAATGTGCAGGATAGAGTTGATTGCCCCAATGGAGTTGTTGACTTCGTGGGCCATCATCCTGATCACCTTGCCGAAGGCTTTCTTCTCGGTATCGATAATCTCGGCCGTCAGTTCTTCAATGAACAGAAACTGACGCCGGAAACCCCGATCAATAAATTGGCCGCGCATGGCCCGGTAGGTTTCAACGCCCGTCAGTTTGATCGTCTGCGGCTGGTCGGCGGGCAGGTCGATCAGGTGCGTTAGCAGGGGGTGCCCTATGGCCGATAAAGATCTGCCAATCAGGTCGTTGTCGGGCAGGTTTAGTAGCTGGTGCGCTTTCGGATTCACGGCCGATACGCGCTCATCAAAGTCAAAAATCAGTAAGGCAATGGGGGCCGCTTCTACCAGCTTATTCAGAAAAAACTGCTGTTCAGCCTGCCGGGTACGTTCCTGCCGAAGCTGATCGATCATCAGGTTGTAGACCGTAATGAGACCATCCACCTCCTCGTTACCCGTCGGCACAAACTTGATCGTAAAATCCTTATCCCGAATGGCTTCAATGCCCGACGCGATAAACGCCGCTGGTTGCCGGAACGACTGGTACAGCCGCCCGGCAATGTACATCGACAGGAGGATCAGCACTTCCGACGCAATGAAGTAGGGTTTATTCTCTTTCAGCAACTGAAACGTCAGCCCGATCAATACGGCATGAACGGCCCCAATGTAGAGCAGGTAACGGGTTTGAAATGTCATATAGAACGCTGATGACGCAGATAAGCCGATTTACACAAATTTTACAGGTACAGCTCTTTCGTATCTTGTCAAGGGTAAATCTCCTGCTTTTAACTACATGCTAACCATGAATCGTCGCCTTTTTATATCGCAGGCCGCTCTCGGAGCCAGCGCGTTGGCCAGTGCCAATGCCTCGCCGCTGTTTCGTGCCGCCGACACCCGTAAGTTGGGCATTGCACTGGTGGGGCTGGGTACGTATAGTACCGTTCAGTTGGGTCCGGCGCTTCAGCATACCGAGCGCTGTCGGCTGGCGGGCATCGTGACGGGCACACCGGCTAAAGCGCAGGAATGGATGGCGAAGTACACCATTCCGAAAGAGAATGTCTACGACTACCAGACCTTCGACCGCATTGCCGACAACCCCAACATCGACATTGTGTATGTGGTGCTGCCCAATTCGATGCACGCCGAGTATGTGATTCGGGCGGCGAAAGCGGGCAAGCACGTGATCTGCGAAAAGCCGATGGGCCTCAACGCGGGCGAATGTGAGCAGATGGTTCAGGCCTGCAAAAAGGCGGGCGTGAAACTGTCGGTGGGGTATCGGCTGTATTTTGAACCGCATCATCTGGAGGTACGTCGGCTGGCACAATCGAAGGAGTTGGGCACTATAAAAATGATGGAAACGGCACTGGGCTTCTCCATGGCCAACCCACAGTCGTGGCGACTCAACAAGCAGATGGGCGGTGGCGGGGCCATCATGGACCTGGGTGTGTATGCCATTCAGGGTGCCCGCCGTACGATTGGCGAAGATCCGATTGCCGTGACGGCGCAGGGCTTTATCCGGGACAAAACGATTTTCAAGGACATTTACGAGAGTATGTTTTTCCAGATGGAATTTCCGGGCGGTGCCTTATCCAGCTCAACTACAACCTATACCTCCTACGTTGACCGGCTTTACGCGACCACCGGCTACCAGTGGTTCGGGTTACAACCCGCCTTCAACGCCACGGGTGCCAAAGGTGATTCATCGAAAGGAAAGATCGACCTGGCAACGCCGCCTTTTCAGCAAATTCGCCAGATGGACGCCTTCGCTACCAACATCATCGACAACACCGAACCCATTGCCTCGGCCGCCGAGGGCATCAAAGACCTCCACATTATAGATGCCATCGTTCGAGCCGCCGACACAGGCCGCCGCATCGAAATCGACTGGAAACGGGCGTGATTTTATGGTACACTGACTTGGCGGATTAGTGTCAACTGGCACGAGCACGTGCTCGTGCCAGTTGAGCCCCCTATACCGATTATTCCTCCGCATTATACGCAATGCCGTATTTCTCCAGGCGGCGGTAGAGGGCGAAACGGGTGATGCCCAACGCCCGCGCTACGTGGCCGACCCGGTTTTGGTGGTGCGCCATCGCCCGCTCGATCATCTGGCGCTCCATCTGATCGAGGGTCATGCTGCCAACAGGCGGTAAGTGGCTGGGGGGTTGGGGCGCGGGGCTGGAAGATGGCTGACTCACGTGCTTTTCGAAGTCGGCAACGGTGAGCATATCGCCGGGAGCGAGCAGCACGGCCCGTTCAACCACGTTTTTCAACTGACGGATGTTGCCGGGCAACGACAGGTCTTTCAGCCAGTGTTGCGCTTCCTTGCTCACCTGTAAATTCGGTCGGCCGTACAGCGTTTTCAGGTTGTTGGTGAAGAAGTTGACCAGCCGCGGAATATCGGCGGGGCGCTCGCGGAGGGCGGGCAGGCGCACCGTAATGAGGTTGATGCGGTAGAACAGGTCTTCGCGGAACGTACCCAGCCTCACCATGTCTTCCAGATTCCGGTTCGTGGCACAGATCACCCGCACGTCGGCCGTCCGGGTTTTGCTGCTGCCCAGCGGTTCGAAGGTGCGGTCCTGCAACACGCGGAGCAGTTTTACCTGCGACGCCGCATCCAGATCACCGATTTCATCCAGGAAAATGCTGCCTCGATTGGCCAGCTCGAAACGGCCAATGCGGTCGGCTTTGGCGTCGGTGAAGGCGCCGCGCACGTGGCCGAAAAGTTCGCTCTCGAACAACGTGCTGGAAATGCCGCCCAGGTTCACCTTCACGAACGGTTGTCGTTTACGACGGCTGTTCTGGTGAATGGCTTCCGCAATCAATTCTTTCCCCGTTCCGCTTTCGCCCGTAATCAGCACCGGCGCATCGGTAGGGGCTACACGTCCGATCGTGGTGAGCACATCCAGCAGCTTCGGGTCTTCACCCACGATGTTATCGAACTGAAACTGTTCATCGAGCTGCCGACGGCCCGCCGACACAGCCTCACCAGATCGACCGCCCGCCAGCCTGATCGCCGTTTTGACCGACTGCACCAAATGGTCGTTCTGCCAGGGTTTGGTAATGAAATCATTGGCCCCGGCCTTCATTCCCTGCACGGCCAGATCGATACTCCCCCAGCCCGTTATCAGGAGCACAGGTACGTTGGGCAGCCGTTCGCGAATGGACCGAAGCAGCCGCAGGCCATCATCGCCCGACGTTTCGACCGAGAAATTCATGTCGAGCAGAATGGCTTCGGGCGTTTCCTGCTCCAGTACCTCCCGCGTCTCGAACGGCCCATCGGCAATACGCACAGCAAACCCCTCTTTCCTGAAAAGCAGCGAAAGAGACGTCTGAACAGCCATATCGTCGTCGATGATAAGGAGCATGGGGCAGGGTAACACCGAAGCTCCAGCTTCGGTAGTATAAGCTTATCAGTTACTACCGAAGCTGGAGCTTCGGTGCTACCTGCCGTTCATTCTTCGTGAAGGGCCACGGCAGGCTGGATCGTAGCGGCTTGTCGGCTGGGGAACAGCGCACAGACCGTAACGAGCAGGTACACGACCAGGGCGGCAATCAGGATAGCGGTGATGTACACACTGGCGGGCAGATCGAATACGTTGAGCAGCGGAAACTGGCAGGCCAGCACGAGCCCCAGTACCAGTGCAAAAGTAGCCAGTACCCACATTTCCCCCACAAACTGCCACGAAATTGACCGTTCAGTGGCCCCCAGCGCCCGACGAAGGCCAATCTCGCCCCGCCGCCGGGTGATGCTTACGTTCAACACCCCGAACAGGCCGAGCGCGACATTGATGAGCAGGAAGCTACACACAACGACGAAGATGATAGCAGGCACCAGCGTCAGGTTGTGCTGGTTCTGCCGCGACTCCGTCAGGTGATCCACATCAACGCTCCAGCCCGTGGCCATCGCCGTTATGGCCTTCACCAGCTTCGCCTCAAAAACAGCGTCGGTACCGGGTTTTACGTTGACCAGAATCTTTTTGTAGTACGGCTCACGGCTGTCAAGCTGCTCGAAAATAGCCGGTTTGTTCGTCATGAATTCGCCCTTGGCTTTAAAATTATCGACTACACCAACGATTTTCTTCTGGCGTGGGCCATCATTTTCTTTAGGCTTATCGCCCAACAATTGACCAATCGGATCTTCGTTGTCAAATAATTTTTCTTTCGCCTTTTGATTGATCACCACAGCCTTGTATTTGCCAATACTATCAGCGCCCGTGTACCATCTGCCCGAGGCCAATGGAATAGCCAGCACCTTGGCAAAATTCTCGTCGGTCACGTAAAAATCCATCATCGTGTTTCGATTCCCACGCACAACGGCATTGTTCATGGTATTGGCAGAAAATGGACTATTATCGCTCATGCGTGAACTGGACGCCACTTCGGGAAAGGCGTTTATTCGCTGGATGATCCGTTGCGTTTTTTCGGCTACGGCTACGGTATCCTGGTTATTATTTAAGTCAACCACCCAGATAGTTTCGTAAGCAAAGCCCAGCGGTTCACGGTAATTGCTGAGGTTGTGGACCAGCAGCGAAGCCAGCCCGAACAAGACCATAAACGAGGCCCAGATCTCGATGATCAACAGCGAGTGCGCCCGTTTCTTGTTCCAGATGAGGGTAAACAGATGACGGATCATTTTTTAAAGAGTGAAAGAATGAATGAGTGAAAGAGTGACCAGATAGAGGAAGGTGCGTTTAGCACTCTTTCGCTCATTCACTCTTTACGATTTTAAGGCTTCGGCAATATTGAGTTTCGACATCCGCAGGGCAGGCAGCACGCCCGATAACAGCCCGAATACCAGGCAGATACCCATACTGATCAGAAAAACGGGTACGTTGATGGTCAGGTCGGCATGGGCAATCCAGCCGCTGTTGTTGATCAGGGAAATGGCGATCAGGGTCAGCACCAGGGCGATGGCCCCGCCGATGAACGTGATGAAAATATTTTCCACAATAAACTGCCAGAGCAAGGTACGTATGGGTGCCCCGAAGGCTTTTCGTATGCCTATTTCCGAGGCACGTTCCAGAATCCGGCTCACGTTTACATTCACCAGATTAATGGCAGGCAACCCCATCAGCATCAGCATGATAAACCCGATGACGCCGTAGAACATAGTTTTCAGGCCGCTGTCGCCGTCGGCAAAGGCGCCCATAAAACTTTCCAGATAAGGCAGGCTTTTTACGACCAGTACGTAATACTTGAATCCATCCTGATCGCCCGGTACCGGAATGCGCTGGATAAAGCGTTGAAACTCATCGTTAATCGCTTTCATGCCCCGCTTATCGCCTGCCAGCGCAATGGCAATGTAATTCCCCCGCAGGCCTGTATTCTGGTAATTACTTTTGGGGGCGGTGTAGGGAAAATAAACGTCGGCATGCGTCAGAATCCGTGTGATCGGGCTGCCTTTCACTACACCAATTACTTTGTAGTGAATGTTCTCGATCTCCACATCTTTCCCAACGACCGGCTCCGACGGATCTTCGAAATACTGTTTTCTGAAGTCATCGGTAATTACCGCTACGTAATCGCCATTGGCGATGTTCTGTTCGTTGTACGGTTTTCCTTCCAGGAACTCGAAATCAGTTACCCGCCAGAAGTCAGCGTCGGTAAACTTGGTGTTCAGGTCGATTTTTTGGGAGCCGACATACGCGTTCGACGTGTTGAACATCGAGCAGATCGTCACCCGCTCGGCCGACTTCAGGGCTTTGGCGTATTTGGTTAAAAACCTGAAGCTCATCGGCCCCTGCGACCGACCATTGCGGCCCGAATCCAGCTGGGTCATCATCTGGATATAGATTGACCGGTCGCGCTTCAGTTCGGGATAATGCGCACCAAATAAATGGTCGAGAAACGAGGTCAGCACCATCAGCACAGTCAGCGTCAGGCTGATGCCGAAGAGCGTAATGAAGGTATAGAACGGGTGCCGCAGCAACACCTTCCAGGCGATTTTTATATAGTTCGTGAGCATAAGGGCGAAAGAGTGAAAGAGTGAGTGGTGAAAGAGGGGTACGCTGACCATCGCTCTGTCATTCAGTCATTCTTTCATTTAGTAGCAACGAATCCCCCACCATGGCGCCGTCGAACAGGCGGATCAGGCGGTGCGTTTTCCGGGCCATCGTTTCGTCGTGCGTGACCATCACAATGGTGCTGCCTTCGGTATTGAGTTGCTGAAGAATGGCCATGATCTCGTTCCCCATCGCACTGTCGAGGTTCCCCGTCGGTTCATCGGCCAGGATGATCGACGGGCGGCCAACAATGGCCCGGGCAATGGCCACGCGCTGTTTTTGTCCGCCCGATAGCTGGCCGGGAAAATGCTTCATGCGGTTACTCAGACCCACTTTTTCCAGTGCCTCCTGCGCCAGTTGCCGACGCGATGCCCCTGTTGTGTCGCCTTTCCGGTACAGCAGCGGAATCTCCACGTTATCGAGCACCGAGAGGTCGCTGATCAGGTGAAAGCTCTGGAAAATGAAACCGATCTGCTGATTGCGCAGCAGGGCCAGTTCCTTGTCGCGGTACTGGGTCACGGTTTTTCCGTCAATCGCTACCTGGCCGGCGCTGGGCGCATCCAGCAGGCCCATCAGGTTCATCAGCGTCGACTTACCGCAGCCGCTGGGCCCCATGATCGAGATGAACTCACCCGACTTGATCGTCAGATTGATGTTGGTCAGCGCCAGGGTCTCGATGGAACTGGTGCGGTACACTTTTTCGATGTTTTTGAGCGTGATCATGTGATTGGGCAGGGGCGTAGGGCTTGGGGCTTGGGGGTTTGCTCTTGCGTCAGCTACCCCCGGCCCCAAGCCCTAAGCTCCTTGCAGTTTCTGGTTTGTGTCGAAATCGTATAAGGTCAATAAACGGAGCGTGTAGTACGATTGCCAGTAGTCGCGAAGGGCCAGAATGGCGTCGCGGCGGGCGCGGTCTTTGTCTTGCGTAGCAATGCCTAAGTCGGTCACGGTCAGGTCGCTGAGGCGGAAACGTTCCTGCGCGATCTGGTAGCGGGTCTGGGCAATCTGGTCGGCCTCGGCGGTTAATTTCACCTGCTGACGAAGCATATCGAGTAGCGTTACCTGCGTGTAAATCTGCTGCTCAAACGTGCGCCGGGCCTGCTCCAGCGTTTGCACGACCAGTTGCTGGTTGGCGCGGGCTGTTTCGGTACGAGCCTGCGCCCGGCCCCAGGTCATGATGGGTACGGTAAACTGAAGTATAACCGACTGCCGGTCTTGTGGCTGAATGTACACATCAATGGGTCGGCTGCCCCGGTTGGTCAGGCCAAAATCGGCGTTGAGGGTGGCGTTGATGCCGTTTTCTTTCCGGGCTTTCTCCACATCACGGTCGGCTTCGAGCCGCCTTCGCTGAAATCCGATGGCGTCTGAGCGGTTGGCGAATGCCTCGGCCAGGGCCTGCTGAAGGTCGATCTCGAACGAACGTACCTGATCGGGAATAACCAGCTCAAAAGAACGTACCTGATTCGTCGTTGTCTGGGTGTTGATATAAGACCGCAGTTTCAGCGACGCTACTTCGGCGCTTTGCCGGGCCGATGCCAGATCTTTCCGGGCGTTCAGTACGCTCAGTTGAAGTTGCAGCAGATCGTTGCGCGAGATTTTGCCCAGTTCCAGCTTGTGTTTGGCAATGGTGTACAGCGTGTCGTTGTTGGCGCGGTTGGTCTCGGCAATCTGTAGGTTCACCTGCGCCACCAGTAAATCGAAATACAGGCCCGTGGCATCGAGGGCTACCTGCTCCATGGCCTCGATATACTGCTGATTGCTCTCGGCATACCGCAGCGGCTCAATGCGCCGGTCCCACTTCATCTGGTTGAACCGGAATAACGGCTGGCTGATGCCGAAGGCAAACGGGATACCGTTGTAGAGCGTAGACCGGTTCAGGAAATTATCGAACCGCTGGAGTTGCTGCTGCACATAGATCGACCCGCCCGTTTGTGGAATGTTCTGGCTCAGCGACAGGTTCAGCAACGAGTTATTGAGCGACACGGGCTGAAACGCGATGGTTCCGTCGGGTTGCTGCACCTGAATGAAGGAGCGGGTAAAGCTGGGCAGCGACCCGTCGAGACTGAGTTGCGGCTTGAAATCGGCCAGAAACGAGCGGTATTTCCAGTAGTTGGTCTTCTTCAGCGTAGCCGCCTGCTTGCCCGCAATCGATTGTTCACGCGCCAGATTTATGACTTCATCCAGCGTCAGTTTCAGTGTGGGCCAACTGGTCGGTTGGCCCACACTGAAACTGACGCTGGTAAGGGAAAAAAAAGCGGCGAGGACCAGGTGTATTGCTATCGCACGAGTAGTTCGTAAGCATCGCCCCATCGGGGCCAGATGTCTACAGGCCATTATGCCACACAAACTATTGAGCGGCAACAGCCCCGCAGGTCGCCTACCTACGGCACGCCAATACGCGGGAGATAACGCATTGGCTACCGATGTTGTGCCCCCATGGGGCGGCGCTGCATTGCTGATGGCCTGGGCAGCCAGCGGACCGGTTATGGTCTGCCATGAACGGCTCAACGTACCTGGCCAGAAAAACGACACCAATTTTTCCTTTATCCACGACCCACTCTTTCGCTCTTTCATACGTTCACTCTTTAGAAATCGTGAGTTGCTCCAGGTGCTCGTAGTCGCTCAGATCGGTCAGAATCACCTTGTCGCCGGGCTGCAGGCCGCTTTTGATCTCTACCCAGTCGAAGTTGGTCAGGCCAATCTCCACCTCCCGCCGCCGGGCGACGCTATCATCTCCCAACACATAGACAAACTGACGGCGTTTGCCTTTGAAGGCTGGTCCGTTGGCTATCCGAGTGGCATTGGCCGTACGATTGGTCACCACGAATACCTCTACTTTCTGATTGGGCCGCAACACCGCATTGTTATTATCGTCGAGACTGACGGCGAACTTGATCGTACCGTTTTGCACGGATGGTTTCACCTGCGTAATCAGTCCCCGAAGATCGGTTTCGTTGATGCGAACGATGACGGGCTGCCCTGCCCGCAGTTGATCGGCGTAGGTATCGGAGCACGACGCTTCGACCCGGAAACTGCCCAGATCAGCCACTTTCGCCAGCATGTCGCCCTCGTTTACCGCCGATCCCACGTTCTCGTTCACCCAGGTAAGCACTCCCGCCCGGTCGGCCAGAATATCGGCCTGCCGGAGTTTCTGGGCCAGTACTTTCAGGTTCGTGCCTTCAATGCGGGCCTGCAATTGCGATTCCTTCAGGCTCGCCCCCATCGACCGGCGGTTATAATCCAGGTCATTCTCCAGTTGTTTCTTTTCCAGTTGGGCAATGCGCAGGGCATTTTCGGCGCGGGTAACGTCTTCGGGCGTTTGACCACCCACTTTCAGTAGTCGCCGGGCGTTCTCTACTTCGGCCGTTAGTTTGTTGATATTCAGCAGCTTGATCTGATCGTTCACATCCGCATCGTACAGGTTCTTGTCGAGTTTCATCCTGAGCTGCTCGATGCCGTTCTGCTTCAACGCCAGTTGATCCTGTAGCTTTTCATATTCGATCTGCGTCAGCGATTTGTCCAGCTCCACCAGCGGCTGACCGGGACGTACCCGCGCACCGGGCGTGAGCAATACCCGCCGGATGCTGGCCCGAATGGGGCTGGTCATAATCTGTTCGTAGGCCGGAATGATCTCGCCGGTAGCGTTCAGCGTATTTTCGACGGGCCCATTCTGCACCACCGCCGTCCGGATCTTGGTGGCCTCAATTGATGTTTTCAGCAGCGAGCGGGCGCCAAGAACAACCCCCGCCAGACCCAGCAGCGCCACAAGGCCAACAAGCCACGTCTTTCGACGAGAGCGGGTAACAAGTTCGGGGGCCAGTTCACGATCCATACAGCATACACATTTTACCTGTAGGGCTTGCGAATGACGTGCCAACGGATAGCCCATTGTCTATCAATAGATTGAGTCAATCTACAAATTGAAAACGTGTGCGGAATTGCACTATCTGTGCGGATTCGCACACGGTGAGCGAGTCGTCCACGGCACCAGCCGTGGAGGCAATCTAGTTCACTTGGCTCCACGGCTGGTGCCGTAGACGACTCGCTCACCGGTAAACTTCAGCCAAATATGCTTTTGAGGGTATGGAAAATTTGCAATGGGGCATTATTGGTTGCGGCGACGTAACCGAAGTGAAAAGTGGCCCGGCTTTCAAAAAAATACCCCATTCAACGGTGGTGGCCGTGATGCGCCGCGATGCCCAAAAAGCCGCCGATTACGCCAACCGCCACAACGTACCTATCTGGTATACCGATGCCGATGCCCTGATCCATGACCCGGCCGTGAACGCGATTTATATTGCTACGCCGCCCAGCAGCCATGCCGACTACGCCATTCGGGCCATGCGCGTGGGTAAGCCGGTGTATGTTGAGAAGCCCATGGCTCTGAACGCATCGGAGTGCGAGGCCATGAATCAGGTGAGTCGGGAAACGGGTGTACCCCTCTTCGTAGCTTTTTATCGCCGGGCACTTCCCTATTTTCTCAGGGTGAAAGAGCTGGTCGATGCAGGCGTGATTGGCCAGGTACGTTCCGTTTCCATTCAGTTGAACTGGCAACCAAACGAACGGGAATTGGACCCGCAGGCCGGGTGGCGCGTTGACCCAGCCGTTTCGGGCGGGGGCCTTTTCCACGACCTGGCCGCACACCAGTTCGATTTTCTGGCGTTTCTGCTTGGCCCTATCCAATCGGCCAGCGGCCTTGCCCGTAATCAGGCGGGCTTATATACCGCCGACGATGTGGTGGTCGCTGCATTCGAGTTTGCCTCGGGCGTGGTGGGAACGGGTAGCTGGTGCTTCACGGTAAACCCGGAGCAACGTCTCGAACAAACCCAATTGATTGGCTCGAAAGGCAAGATCACCTTCTCGTTCTTCGAGAATTTTACCATCACCGTCGATACGGCGGCGGGCACCGATATACTGACCGTTCCGTTTCCCGAGCACGTGCAACAGCCACTGATCGAACTGATCGTCAACGAGCTACGCGGCGGCAAGGCGAGCCCGAGTACGGGCGGAACAGGGGCACAAACCAGCCAGGTGCTGGATTGGATCACGGGGTGACCAATGACTCTGGTGAATCAGCCGGTATCGGTTAGAACGTACCCACACTGAGCCGACCGTTCGCCACGCACTTGCCGGAGAAATCGGGTGTAGCAACGGCTTTGTTAAGAATAGCGGCTTTGATCTGCGCGGCCGTAGCCGTGGGGTTCAGCGACTTGTATAGCGCCACGGCCCCTGTTACATGCGAAACCGCCATTGACGTCCCGCTGTACGACGCGTAACTGAACGTATTGCCCGCGCCCGGCACCGTTGACCAGATGCCTGTTCCCGGTGCGGCAATGTCCACCGATTTGGCGCCATAATTGGAATAGCTTGCCCGCGTGCCGGCCGACGTAACGGCGGCTACGGCAATGATGTTGGCATTGGGATAGCCCGACGGATAATTGGGAACCGCATCGTTATTGTCGCCAATGTTATCAGACCCGCCATTGCCGGCCGACGCGATAAAGAGAATACCGGCGGCGTTGGCCCGTTCAATGGCGTTTTGCAGGGTCTGCGAAAAGCTGCCTCCATCCCAGGAGTTGTTACTGGCTACGATGTTCAGGCCGTGGCGGGTCTTCAGGTCGGTGAGATAATCAATGGCTTTAATGGCGTTGGCCGTTGTGCCGCCGTTGGTGCCAACGAATTTCAGGGCAATCAGTTTCACGTTCCAACAAACACCCACAACACCCTGCCCATTCCCACCGGCCGCGCCAATCGTGCCGGCCACGTGGGTACCGTGGTCATCAACAACGCCATCGTACACCGACGCATTGTTGGCATCGAAATCCCAGCCGTTTATATCGTCGATATAGCCATTCCCATCATCGTCCTTTCCATTGGCTGTTTCCTTCGGGTTCACCCATTTATTGGCCGCCAGATCGGGGTGGGTGATCATGACCCCCTCGTCGAGAACACCCACAATGACCCCACTCGACCCATTTTTATTGGCCGCCCAGGCCGTTGCTGCCTGACAACCATAGGCATTGGCAGGTGAAGTGTTGGGGCCATACATACCCCATAACGACTTGTTGGTGAAGTAGGTATCGTTGGAAACAACGTTGGATTGATAAACGTAATTGGGCTCGGCATACTCAATGTCGGGCATGGCCTTTAATTGAGCGACCGTGGCCAGCATATCGCCGGGAATAGTAGCCAGAATGACCCCATCCTGATCGCCAACATGCTGCATCATCCTGGTCAAGATCCGTTCAGACTTACGACAGTTGATCTTGCTCAGGACGCCGAGCACCTTATCAGATTTTGTGCCACGTTTAAATTTGATCAGTACTTCGCCCGCCCTGTACTTGGCACCAAGACGCGCCTGCCCAGATTCAGTCGAAACAGGAAGCAGATCGGGCTGTAGCTGGCAGCTCGCCAAAAAGCCGCCACAAAACAGTGCGACCAGGAGGTAGTGGTAACGGTAACGGTGTTGTTTCATACGGGAAATCGACTAATCTACCCAAGCAATCTACTGATCTATAGCCATTTACAACAAAAACCATTGCTTCCGGGCAGCCTATACTGACTGGTAAAAAACAACGCGCTGCCCATGCCGACCCAACGAATGCCTTGATTGGTCTGGTCAGATAAACTCCTGCCACGAGATAAGCGCAATCGCCACAACGGCTAACGCAAGACCTACTTTATTGATTGGCAGCAGTTTTTCCTGAAAAAAGAGCGCAGCTACCCCAGCAGCCACAAGAATGACACCAATGTTGTAGAGCGGATAAACCAGCGCCCCGTTTCCACTAAAAGCGGACAATGCCAGCACCAGCGTGTAGAAACTCAGGAAGTTTGGCACCCCCAGCGTTACAGCCCCGACCAGATTACGTAGCTCGAAGCGGTCTTTCCGGCTTACTAACCGATAGACAAATAGGGTCATCCCCGCCGCAACAGCGCCAATGACCATTGTCAGGGTGACCACAACCGGATTAATGCCCAGCGCGGCGATGTACTCAACATTCATGTAGTTGATCATGGTGTTGGTCAATCCGTACATCAGAAATACGGCTACGGGCAGCAGCGCCACCAGACCAGCCCTACGCGGCTGATCCACGGCAACCTGTTTGGTGTCAGCAGCGTTGTCAGCCGGCTTTTTATACGTGCTGAGTGCCACGGCCACTACGGCCAGCGATAACCCGAGGTAGTTCCAGCCATCGAACACACGCCCCGACGTACCCAGGACAAACAGGCTCACGCAGACCGGGATGACCAGCGACAGGTTGTTGGCCAGCGACGTAGCCGTGATGCCATTCCGTTGCGTGGATTCGCCCGACAGCAGAAACGTGACCACAAACGCCACCCCGATGCCCAGCGCCACCCAGGTCCAGGTCTGGGCAAAATCCAGGGAGAAGGAAACGCCCGACGGGAGCAGCACGTACCCAGTTATGAAACAGACGATGTAGTTGAGGCTGATGGCCTGAACGGTGTTGACATTATAGCGCGGAAACAGGCGAAAATTGAGCAGCAACATCACCGAGAGCCCGATACTGGCAAGGAGGTAGATCATTTTTTAGATAGGCTGAACACAGGCGACAAGATACGCCGCATCTTTGCAGAATAGCGTGTTGACCCAGGTACGTTGCTTCGGAACGTACCTAAATCCTAAAACAGCCATACACATGACTCTCGCCAACAAAACAATCATTATATCCGGCGCCTCGCGGGGCATTGGCCGGGCAACGGCACTCCTGCTGGCCCAGAATGGCGCCAACGTACTGGCCACAGCCCGTAATGCTGAAGAGCTCAGTACGCTGGAAACGGAAGGAAACGGCAAGATCGTGGTCGTTCCCGGCGATGTAGCCAGCGAAACCGACATGGCGTTGGTTGTCAAAACGGCCATCGACCGGTTCGGCACCATCGACATCGTGATCAACAATGCGGGTTATGGTGTTTTCAAAAACGTAGAGGAAATTAGTGTCGACGAGTGGGATTCGGTGATGGCTACGAACGTAAAAGGTACGTTCCTGCTCACCAAAGCCGCCCTGCCAACCTTGAAAGCACAGGGCAGCGGGCATATCGTGGTGGTGGCCTCCGATGTAGCCAAGCGCACGTTTGCGGGTGGGTCGCTCTATACGGCGAGCAAATACGCGCAGGAAGCGTTCATGGGCGCGTTGCGGAAAGAGGTCCGTCCGTTCGGCATCAAAGTGTCGGGCGTTTACTCCGGCCTGGTCGATTCGCATTTTCACGCCAAAGGCCACGGGCACGAAACCTCGAAAGACTACCTGCAAAGCGACGACATGGCCGAGTCGATGCTATTCATCCTGACCCGCCCCGCCCACGTCGTCATTGACGAGTTCATGGTTCACCCGCTGACGCAGGACTATTGAACCAGTTAAACTGTCTTCTGTTTACTGTCTTCTGTTGCTTCGCCTCGATTAACGTACTTGAGCGAAGCAACAGAAGACAATAAACAGCAAACAGTTTAACTAGTTATTGGCTCCACTCCGTCGGGGTACGATCCCAGCGGTGGGCCTTTAGCTCTTCCAGCAGTTCAGCGGGCAGTGCGTTTCCGTCGCTGGCGGCACAGTTGGCTTCTACGTTCCTGATCTGACGCATACCGGGGATGGTGGTGGCCACGTCGGGGTTAGCCAGGATGAAGCGCAGCGCCAGTTCGGGCATGGTCATGCCGGGCGGTACCAGCGGCTTCAGCGCATCGGCATGGTCGACGCTGCTGTTGAGGTTCTCCGGCACAAAATACGTTGACCGCCAGTCATCGGCGGGGAAGGTCGTCTCTTTTGTGAACGTACCCGTGAGCGTGCCTTCGTCGAATGGTACGCGGGCGATTACGCCGATGTTCAGTTCGCGGCAAAGCGGGAAAAGATTGTCTTCGGGATTCTGGTCGAAAATATTGTAGATCACCTGCACCCCGTCGATCAGGCCGGTGCGGAGCGTGTCGAGGCAGTTGTCTGGCTCCCAACGATTGACCGATACGCCCCAGGCGGCTACTTTACCGGCCTTTGTCAACTGCTCAATCACTTGCTTCCACTCGTCCCGTTCGGCCCAGGCATCTTCCCAAACGTGAAACTGCATGAGGTCAATCTGTTCGACACCCAGGTTCTTCAGGCTACGCTCGGTGTATTCAACAATGTAATCGGGCGGAAAAACATCGTCGATTGAGAAGTCGGCTCGTGATGGCCACACCCGGTTTTTGGGTGGAATCTTCGTGGCGGCATACAGCTTTTTATCGGCGTTGTCGCGTAGCAACTGACCCAGAATCTGCTCACTGACCCCTTCGGCGTAGCCCCAGGCCGTGTCGAAGAAGTTACAGCCCAGCTCAACCGAGCGTTGCAGGGCGCGGAGCACCTCGGCCTTGTCGGAACCGGTCCAACCGGCGAGGCCCCACATCCCATAGCCGATTTCACTTACTTGCCAGCCTGTCCGGCCAAATGTTCTGTACTGCATTGGTTTATTCGTTATTTTTTTAGAAAGCAGAAAATAGGTAGCTTATCCCCATGAAAGAGCCGCATAACGTTGCTATTGAGACCATTTCGTTCGTGCCGACACTGGTTGCCTATTTCAGAGCTAAACCGGTGAAACGAGCCTATTTGTTTGGTTCCTATGTGCGGGGAGAGCAGTCAGAAACGAGCGACGTTGATATTCTGGTTGAGCTTGACTACGAAAATGGCGCTGATTTCTTCGGGTTTATCCAGATGCACGACGAGCTGGCGTTGCTATTAAAAAAACCCGTTGATCTACTGAGTGCCAAGGGATTATCTAAATTTATACAGCCCTATATCGACGCTGAGAAACAGTTAATTTATGCCAATTCCTGACAAGGCCAGACTACTTCATATCCTGGAGGCAATTGACTACATCGATCAATTTTTAGTCGACAAAACGAAGCAGGATTTATACGACAATGCGTTACTACGGTTCGCTATAGAACGCCAACTGGAAATTATTGGCGAAGCGACGAATCATCTTTCTGCTTTGCTTAAAGAGCAGTACCCTTCGATTGACTGGCGAAAAGTGGCAGCTTTCCGAAACTTTATTGTCCACGAATATTTTGGCGTTGATTTGGACTTGGTCTGGTCGATTACACAAAGTAATATCCCTCCTCTCAAACTAACCGTTGAGCGAATGCTATCGTCCATGAGTTAACCCCGCCCCATGCTTATTCGCTTTGTTCGCATGACGTTTCAAGAAGATCGCCTGGCCGATTTTCTGTCTATTTTCGAGGCATCGAAGGCTAACATCAGAGCCTTTCCCGGCTGTCAGCACCTTGAACTACTCCGCGACCTCGACCACCCCACCGTCCGCATGACCTACAGCCACTGGGAATCAGCCGAGGCGCTGGAAGCCTACCGCCAGTCGGACCTCTTCCGAACAACCTGGGCCGCCACCAAAGTGTTGTTCGCCGATAAGCCAATGACGTTTTCAACAGAAACGGTGGAGGTGGTTACGCTGACAAATACCTAATCACCATGACCAAACGGGAATTCATCAAAACCATGGCCGCCGCGCCTTTATTACCCGTAAGACTGGATACGCTGCTGACCGGAGTACATAACGTACCCGCCGCCGAGTTGGCCCGCGATGAGGCATTTTGGGCAACCATCCGGCAGGCGTACCAGATCAAGCCCGACTATATCAACCTCGAAAACGGCTACTACTGCATTCAGCCCGAACCGGTGCTGAGCGCCTTTATCCAGCACGTGCGCGACGTGAATCTGGAAGGATCGTATTACATGCGTACCCGCCAGTTCGATGATAAAGCCGCCGTTCGGAATCGCCTCGCCAAGCTGGCCGGTTGCTCGCCCGACGAACTGATTATTACCCGCAACACCACCGAATCCATCGACACGGTGATTGCCGGGCTAACCTGGAAACCCGGCGACGAAGCCATCATGGCCACCCACGATTACGGGGCCATGCTCGATATGTTTCAGCTACAGGCCCGTCGCTACGGCATCGTCAACAAGGTGCTGAACGTACCCCTGCACCCGACTTCGGACGAAGCGATTGTGGAGCTGTACGAACGGGCCATTACACCCAAAACCCGGTTGCTGATGCTTTGCCACATGGTCAACATTACGGGGCAGATTCTGCCCGTGAAAAAGATTACAGACATGGCCCACCAGCATGGCGTGGAGGTGCTGGTCGACGGGGCCCATGCCTTCGCCCACCTCGATTTTTCCATCCCCGACCTCGGCTGCGATTATTACGCCACCAGCCTGCACAAGTGGCTGAGCGTACCCATCGGCGCGGGCCTTCTTTACGTGAAAAAAGCCAAAATAGCCGCCCTGTGGCCAATTTTTGCCGATCTGGGTTATGCCGACGACGACATACGAAAGCTGAACCACACCGGTACGCATCCCGTCCATACCGATTTGGCCATTAACGAAGCGATTGATTTTCACGAGAAAATAGGCATCGCCGCCAAAGAAGCCCGGCTTCGGTATCTGCAACAGTACTGGACCAGCCAGGTACGTTCCCTGCCCAACATCCGGCTCAACACGCCCGCCCAACCCGAACGTACCTGCGCCATTGCCAACGTCGGCGTGGTGGGAATGGCACCGGCAGCCTTGGCCAAAACGCTGCTGAACGACCACAAGGTTTGGACGGTCGCCATCGACAATCCGGCGGCTTCCGTGCAGGGTGTACGGGTCACGCCCAATCTCTACACCTCGCTGACTGAATTAGACATGTTTGTTTCCGCCTTACGAACCCTGGCAAAGGCATAACGGGGTGCATGTCAATCTCGTTATGCCAGGTTTTCTGTTGTCCCATCGGGACATCACAGCGTAGCGTCGGTAGCTTTAGGAAGTAGGGTCCCCCTCTCCCGCGTGCCGTAGGTACGCTACCGCTTGCGTACCTACGGCAAGCAGGTTCGATTTAGGCCCTTTTTTTCTACCGACGCTCCGCTGTCAAACCCCTACTGAATAACTAGTACGCAAGATTGACATGAACTCTACTAACGTACCTACAATGATCGATACCCCACGCCTCTGGCTCGTACCCGTAACCGAGTCTTCGCTAACCGAACTAATGGCCGACCAACCGATACGGTTGGCAGACAGGCCCCTGACGATTCCACCCGAATGGGCCGGCTTGTGGGTCGATCACCCTGGTGCGCTGGCCTACACGCTGAACAGTTTGCAGACTGACCCCGACCTGCATACACTGGGCTGGGGTGCCTATTTCAGCGTTCACCGCGCCGATCATGCCCTGGTCGGTATGGGTGGCTTCAAAGGCAGACCCGATGAGACGGGTACGGTCGAGATCGGCTATTCCATCGTTGACCCCTATCGCCACCAGGGATTGGCCACCGAAACGGCCCGTGGCCTGGTTCAGTTTGCGTTCAGCCGACCCGATGTCCGGCGGGTGATGGCGCATACGCTGGCGGTTGAAAACCACTCGAACCGGCTGCTGCAATCCATTGGTTTTCACTACAACGGTCTGGTACACGACCCCGACGATGGCGATGTCTGGCAGTGGATTATTGCTAGAACAAACAACTAGTCAGTACACCATTAAGCCTCTAGTGGCTTTCCGACACTCAATGCCAACGAAATGAGTTGATGTTGCGGCCGATCTTGGTTCCTTCGGCCAGGCCTACCTCGTTGTCATGCCGCGTATGAATACCACCCATCAGCCTCGATTCGGCGCATTCCCGAGCGGCTTCCCAAAAGGACTGGTAGTGCCGGGCTTCATACTTTAGCAGGTGCTCAATCAGCTGAGGATATGAATACGTGGACTTGTCAGGGGCCGTACTTAGATAGGTATAAAAATAATCGGGCCGGTTCACATGGGTATTATCGGTGAAGGCAAAGGTGTCGCCATACAGGTCGGTCAGCACGGTGGCGGTGGCTGCTGACTGCACGGCATGGCCTGAATAAAACGAAGGGAAAGGGGGTTCCAGAAAGAACGGCAGCCACGGGGGCCCCCAGGATCTACTGGTAGCAAGGTTGTTTTGAATGAACGAAGACGGGCGTTGGACCATAAACGTGAACTTGACTTTCCAACAGCATACGAATGCATCGGCAACCGCCATGCCCACGCGGGCATAGGTCTCGGCCGCTTTGACTACATCAGCCTGGCTGGTCCGAATGGCTATGGTCGCCAGATTATAGGAATGGCCGGGCGGTGAACAGGTTTCGGTGGGGTCGTCGCCCCACCACATCACGGTGGCACGGTCTGCCGTTGTCAGCGTTTTCCCTCGGTCAAACACCTCTTTGTACTGACTATAGTATTGACTGGTTGTATCGGTAGAATAAACCAGCGGTTTAGGTAGGGGAAGTTTGCCGTTGCGGGCCGAGAACGTTCGGTTTTGGCCCCAGGTTGGATGCATCGGAATTTTGGTGTTCGACTGGCCAATAATAGGCGGAATCCATAAACCCTCCCCGGTAGGCCGCACGTAGTCTGTCGGGAAGTTTCGTTCATAACCTTCATGCCCGCCATCGGTCTTCGACCATTCGTAAATGGCAGTGGCAACTGCTTGGCCGAATCGTTCGGAACGCTCCGCAACCTCCGGACTCACCCGGTTAACATAGCGTTGGCGTAAGGCACCCTCCAGGGAATCAATCAGTTGTCCTTTTTTTGTGTACGCATACAGCGCCTTGAGCATATACGCCTGCCCGGCGTTCAGGGACAATTCCCAGCAATACTCTTTTTGCGGGTCGGGTTTCGGTAACAAATCGGCACCTGCCAACCTTCTAAACACAGACCGGTGGCTGGCCGACGCGTACACAACGGTTTCGTACATGGTCAGGCCCAAATACCCAATGGCCCGGGAGCCATAAGTAGGCGTATTCCTGGGCGCTTTCGTCATTACGCGCACCGTCATATCGGCCCAGGTCGTTGCAATGGGGTCTGCCGTTGGAATGGCCGTCGGAGATTGTGCCTGAGCCAAAAAATTGCAGCCCCAGAGCAACCCGAGTTTAAGCACCCGACGTATAAAGAGATATTTTGCCATAGTGGCGCTAGATTGACTTATAAAAACTATTGATAACGAGTCAGTTAACAGCAAGAGTCTCTCACTAATGAAAGCGGCCATTTGCCTCAGTAACTCCTCTTTCGCCAGTGAGAGACCTCGCTTTCTGTCGCTATTTTGTCCAGGCCAGCTGATTTACTTTTCGCCCGATTGCATAGCCCATGCGTAAGCCCTCTTCGCAGTCCATCCGGTAATGAACGCCCAAGAGCACCCGGGAATATGCATTTTCCTGCGCCATTTCATAGAAGTTATTGAAGCTTCTGGGCGTTCCGTTAAACTCTGTGCGTCCCAGGTGGCAGCTATCGGTCATGGCATAACTGGCCCCATAAATGTTGGTCAGCACTTCGGCCGAGACCGCCCCAAAACAGGAGTGCCCTGATGGATAGGCCGGAAATGGTGGCGTTACACCTTCCTGAATACTGATTGGATTAGCCAGGCGTGTTCGCCAGGTTGGGTCAATGCTGCGTCGGATGTAGGTGATCGGTCGTTCGATGTTATATACATACTTCGAGTTCCAGCAGGCCACACCGATGTCGCTCAGCCCGATGCCTAGTTTCGCGTATGTATAAACAGCCTTATCCAGCGGTGCTTTTTGCTGACGTACCACCTGCTGGGCAACCGCCAGCCAGCGCGCAGCTGGTTCAAACGTTAGTTTATAAATGTCGTCGCTCCAGAAATCGCCGATCCATTGCTGATCCTTTGTGATCGGCGTGGTGGCTGTGTAGATCTCGAGGCCCTGGGCAAACAGCGTTGATTTACTATTCGTGCTATACTCGAGCGGGGGCTTGGCCAGTTTATCCGCTTCATTGGCAACGAACGTCCTGACCTTGCCCCAATAGGGTAACAGGGCCCGGCTAAAATCAGGCGCTGTAGGCTGCCATTTTCCAGCACCCGTTGGGGGTATATAGTCGGCCGGTTGATTCCGCAAATAAGCTGCATCGCCGGCAACGTCTGTTTGAGAATAGGCAAACACGGCACTCGCCATAGCCTGACCAAACTTTTTCGATCGGTCCAGCTCATCGGCCGCCCCGGTTGTCGTTGTCAGCTTTGCATACAGAGCCTCGATCTTATCTTTATCTGCATCAACAATATGGGGAAAGAATTTCTTCATCATCAAATAGTACGTTTCATTAACGGCTACATCCCAGCGATACGATTTTCCGGTCTCAATTTTGGGAATCGTCAGACCAGCAAATTTTGCGGCTACTGACTGGTACGTTTTTGAGCCGGGCACAACGGTTTCATAGGCGGCCAAACCAATATAGCCTAGTGTCCGGGCGGCTACTGGTGGCCGATACCCTGGCGCATAGCGGTCAAGCGTTAAAAACAAGTCCATCCACTGCATGGCCACCGAGGCATCTGTAACGGCCGGAACCGGATTTGGATCGGCATCTTTAGCGGGTTGGCATGCCGTTAGCAACCATAGAAAAGCAATGATCGGTATATAGCGAAGCTGAAAAACGTGTTGAGTGAATGTCCTGATGGACGTATATATAGAAACTTTCATGATTGTGCGTTTGACTTATGAATGAAATGGAGTGCATACTGATCGATACCTGTAAGGCATCCTTACAGGACAGAAGCGGTTGAAAGAGCCCGCTTTTTGCAGAAATTGGGCATAGAGCCTGGCCACCGTCTAGGGTGTACATTCGTCGTTTTGAGAACAGCCCTGTTGACTTCACCAATCAGACAGGGCGTAAGCTTCCTTGATAGACTAAACCAGATGACTCCTGGTAGCCCTTTGCAGGAAGACATGTTGCCTTGATGGCTTATCTGATAAAACGTCAGCTAGTGCGTACCTGACTGAACGGCCATGGTTGTTCAGTCAGCGTCCTGTCGACAAGGCGTTGTGGGAAGGCGACGAAACTACCTCCCCCTCTCCGTCAACCCGTTTTATGGATTGGCCAACAAACGAGCATACAAGTCAAGGCTACCTCTCGTGGAGGAAGCAGAAACCAGAGCCAGTAAGTGAAACACAGGCTGTTGACAACCGCCCTTTTTAGTAGCGGGGAGGGGGCGAATGAACCGGCAGGGCGCGTGAGGCCACCATAAACAATTGGCTGGGAATGCGGAGCGCCTCCCGCCAGTCAGGAAAATCGAACGTAAATTCGGTTCGTGGTGTGGCCGAATATTCCTTGAGAAGAAACTTAAGAAATTGAGTTGCTTTCTGATTATGATCACTGCTCCCGGCTACATGCTTCGTTAAAAACATGAGCAGGTCATCCTGCCATAATGAGTGGTTTTGGGCCTCCATACTGGCAATGTGCAGCGTATCACCCGCCACCTCGAGACTGATCACGGTGTAATAATGGCCCCGGTACCGAAAGCCATCCTCGGTGGTACGGGCCATGGCGGCACCGTCGGTCTTACCATGCAGCGGAATCTGGAACTCGACGACACTATCAACGGAGCGGTACACCTGCAGGCGTTGTGACAGGTCATGCTCTGCCTGCCACCACGTAGTAATGCACACCAGTACATACGCTAACGTGTGGTAAACAAGTAATCCGAACAGACCGATGGAAACCGCTTTTTTCACAGGAGCTGCAAAAACACGTGATACAACAGCTATCCAGAACAACATTCATGCCAATGAGTATACTGGTTTTGAGGGAATATATAGTATCGAGTCGGCGCTTTTGCTGCAGAAAGCATCGGTTAATCGCACCCAGGTAGTTGCCGATCCCACAAAAAAATGCCCCGTCAGAAAGGCGGGGCATTTTTTTTGGTTAGCGTACTAACTCCATCAAGTCCTTGTCGTTCACCTCTTTCCGAACATCGGCCATGTCGAGGAAGCGGGTGTAGATGGTGTCGAGGGTGGGTTTGTCGTAGCGGTAGCCCAGCAGCTCGAGGCGGTGGCGGAGGGCATGGCGACCTGACCGGGCCGTCAGGATGATCAGCGACTTATCGACGCCCACGTCGAGCGGGTTCATGATCTCGTAATTCTCGGTATGCTTCAGGTGGCCGTCCTGATGAATGCCCGATGAGTGGGCGAAGGCATTGCGGCCTACGATGGCTTTGTTGGCCTGTACCGGCATCCGCATCAGGCCCGACACGAGTTGACTGACCGGATAGAGCCGCGTGGTGTCGATGCCCGTTTCAAAACCAAGCTCCTTATGCACTTTCATGGCCATCACCACTTCTTCAAGCGAGGTGTTGCCCGCCCGTTCGCCGATGCCGTTGATCGTACATTCGATCTGCCGCGCACCGCCCATGATGCCCGCCAGCGAATTAGCCGTAGCCAGGCCCAGGTCATTATGGCAGTGAATGGAGATCGTAGCTTTATCCACGTTCGGAACGCAGTTGTAGATGTATTTGATCTTCTCGCCGTATTCGCCGGGCAGGCAATAACCCGTCGTATCAGGAATGTTCACCACCGTAGCACCGGCCTTGATGACGGCTTCGGTGAGGCGGCACAAAAACTCCAGATCGGCCCGACCAGCGTCTTCGGCGTAGAACTCCACATCATCGACGTACCCACGGGCGTGTTTGACGGCCTTTACGGCCTGCTCCAGAATAGCCTCTCGGGTACTGCCGAATTTGTTGCGAATGTGAATATCCGACGCGCCGATACCGGTATGAATCCGGCCGCGCTTGGCGTGCTTAAGCGCCTCACCAGCCGCATCGATATCGCCCACAACGGCCCGCGACAAGGCACAGACAGTCGGGTTGGTCACGGCCTTCGAAATTTCGACTACTGATCGGAAATCGCCGGGGCTTGAAACGGGAAAACCCGCTTCGATCACATCAACACCCAGTCGCTCCAGCTCAACGGCAACCTGTACTTTTTCGTCGGTTGTTAGCTGACAGCCTGGTACCTGTTCACCATCGCGCAATGTCGTATCGAAGATGTAAATCCGGTTGCTCATAGCGGTATTCAGTTACGTTTCGGTTTGCGTTCGCGTAAAAAAAGCCCTTCATTCGCTGAAAGGGCTTGATTTTATATGATCAATAATTCCCCTTCAGACTTAAAAACAAGTCAGTAATAGCTGGTTTTCCAGAAGGAGAAGAGTTTGCATTGGTTTGTAGTGAAATTTCGCTGACTGCGTTATTTCACTACAAAAATAGAGCAACTACTGAAATCGACAAACGATTAACCAGAAATTTATTAGGCCAGATGGGCCAGCACCTGCTCACCCATTGCGAACGTACCCAGCAGTTTGTCGGCGGCCGTATCAGCATCGGCAATGTCGCGGGTGCGGTAACCGTCTTTCAGGACAGCATCAACGGCAGCAATGACGGCTTCCGATTCGGCTTTCATGCCGAACGAGATGTCCAGCAACAAGGCCACTGACAGAACTGACGCCAGCGGATTCGCCACGCCCATGCCCGTAATGTCGTGGGCTGAACCATGAATCGGCTCATACACGCCCGTACTGTCACCCACCGATGCCGAGGCCAGCATCCCCATCGACCCGGCAATTTGGGACGCTTCGTCGGTCAGGATATCGCCGAAGAGATTGCCCGTTACGACCACATCGAAACGAGTTGGATCTTTGATGAGCAACATCGCCGCCGAGTCGACAAACTGGTGTTCCGTCTCCACATCGGGATAACGCCTGGCGACTTCCTGCACCACTTCACGCCACAACCGGCTGCTTTCCAATACGTTTGCCTTATCGACCGAACACAGTTTACCCCGACGGGTGCGGGCGGCTTCGTAGGCTTTCACGGCAATGCGCTCTACTTCGTAGCGTTGGTAGACCATCAGATCAGAGGCGGTATTGCGATCTTCCGAGCGGTTTTTTTCGCCAAAATACACATCGCCGGTCAGTTCGCGGAAGAACAGAATGTCGGCCCCACGCAGAATCTCCGGTTTGATGCTCGACGCTTCCAGCAGTTCATCGAACAGTTTGATCGGCCGCAGGTTAGCGTACAGGCCCAGTTCTTTCCGCATCTGCAACAGCCCCTGCTCGGGACGTACCTTGGCCGAGGGGTCGTTGTCGTATTTCGGGTGACCTACCGCGCCAAACAGAACGGCGTCGGCAGCACGCATCTTAGTCAGCGTTTCGGCGGGCAGTGGCAAGCCGGTGGCTTCAATGGCAACGTGACCAATCAGGGCTTCGTCGTAGGTGAATTCGTGTTTGAACCTGCGGGCAATGGCTTCCAGAACCTGCTTACCAACAGTGGTTACTTCGGCCCCGATGCCATCACCGGGTACAATGAGTATGTGTTTGTTCATAAAAAAGGAGGAACGGAGGAAAGGGGGAAAGGAGGAGGGGGGATTAAGGGAGGGCCGGGTACGTTCCCCGTCTCCTTCCTCCATTCCTCCTTTCTCCCTTTCCTCCTCTATTCTAAAGTATTCAGCATTTTTTGGGTTGCCTTGATGGCCGACACGGTTTGGTCAGAATCGAGGCCCCGGGTTTTAAATTCGTTGTTCTTTGATTTCCAGGTGATGATCGTTTCACACAAGGCATCGGTTCGCCCACCTGTTGGAATCCGTACGGCATAGTCGGTCAGCATGGGCAGAGCCATTTTCTTGCGGCTATAGATGATCTTCAGGGCATTCATAAACGCATCGTACTGCCCGTCGCCCTGGGCGTTTTCTTCAAACTGCTCGTCATCGATACGTACCCGGAGCGTAGCCGATGGCTTCAGATCCTTCGAATGCGTCAGCACGTAATTGAGCACTTCTACCCGCGAGGCAATGGCGTTGGTGTTCAGCACGTCGGCAATGACGTAGGGCAGGTCTTCCCGCGTAACGGTCTCTTTCAGGTCACCCAGTTCAATGACTCGCTGCGTTACCTTCTTCAGATCATCGTCTGCCAGTTGAATGCCCAGCTCGCGCAGGTTATTCTCGATATTGGCCTTGCCCGACATTTTGCCGAGCGCGTAGCTCCGTTTCCGGCCAAAGCGTTCGGGTAGTAAGGCGTTGAAATACAGGTTGTTTTTCTTGTCGCCGTCGGCGTGAATACCAGCTGTTTGGGTAAACACATTGTCGCCAACAACAGGCTTGTTATCGGGAATGCGCAGGCCCGAAAACGTCTCGACGATCTTACTGACCTGATACAACGATTTTTCGGCCACGCCCATACGTACCTGCGGCATGAAGTCACGGATAACAGCCAGTGTACTCGCCAGTGGCGCATTGCCCGCCCGTTCGCCCAGGCCGTTCACGGTCAGGTGAATACCGTGCGCACCCGCCCGGATTGCCTCCATCACGTTGGCCACGCCAAGATCGTAATCGTTGTGGGCATGGAAATCGAAGTGAAGCGTTGGGTATCGGGTAACCAGTTGATCGACAAACGAGAAGCTCTCGGCGGGCGTCATCACGCCCAGCGTGTCGGGCAGCAGAACGCGACGAATGGGCTGTGTTTGCAGAAAGTCCAGGTAGTGCAACACGTACTCAGGCGAGTTACGCATGCCATTGCTCCAGTCTTCCAGGTACACGTTCACCGAGATACCCTCCTGTTGCGCGTCGGCGATGACTTGCTGAATATCGGAGAAATGACATTCGGGCGTTTTCTTGAGCTGGTGCGTGAGGTGATTCAACGAGCCCTTTGTGAGCAGGTTCATCACCTTTGCCCCCGACGACCGCATCCAGTCGATCGAAGCTTGCCCGTCCACGAAGGTGAGCACTTCCACTTTTTCGAGCAGATCGGCACTGGCAGCCCAGCGGGTAATCTGCTTCACAGCCTCCAGTTCACCAGCCGATACCCGCGCCGAAGCCACTTCCACCCGGTCAACCTTGACTTCGGTGAGTAGCAACTGCGCCAGAGCCAGTTTTTCGGATGCAGAAAACGACACCCCGCTGGTTTGTTCACCATCGCGGAGCGTCGTATCCATGATTTCAATGTAGCGACGTTTCATAGTCAAAGAGTGAAAGAGCGAATGAGCGAAAAAGTGAAAGAGTGACAAATAGACCACATTAGTCACTCTTTCGCTCTTTCACGCTTTCACTCTTTAGAATGGTCTCGATTCCGCGAAGGCTTCGATTTCAGGCTTCATCGAGAGCAGGTAGTCGATGTCATCGTAGCCGTTGGTGAGGTTGTCCTTCTTGTAGCTGTTGATGTCGAAGGGTTCGCTTTCGCCAGTAGCCAGCAACGTGATGGTCTGCGTCGGCAGGTTCACTTCCAGCTCGGTGTTTGGATCGGCTTCGATGGCGGCGAAAATCTTCTCCAGAAAGTCGGGGCTAACCTGTACGGGCAGAATGCCGATGTTCAGGGCGTTACCTTTGAAAATGTCAGCAAAGAAGCTCGACACCACGCACCGGAAACCATAGTCGTAAATAGCCCAGGCAGCATGTTCCCGGCTCGATCCGCTCCCGAAGTTCTTGCCACCAACCAGGATTTTGCGGGGCGACCCTTCGCCCGAGTAAGTCGGGTTGTTCAGCACGAAATCAGCCTTGGGCGTATTGTCGTTGTTATACCGCCAGTCGCGGAACAGGTTGTCGCCAAAGCCTGTACGCTCAGTGGCTTTCAGGAAACGGGCGGGAATAATCTGGTCCGTATCTACGTTCTCGATCGGCATCGGAACGGCACTGCTACGGAGTATAGTAAATTTATCGTAAGCCATGGGGGAAATGAGTTTACTGTTTGCTGTTTGCCGTTTACTGTTGCGCTGCTAAACTGTGGTTAGGTATGGTAGCAGCGCAACAGTAAACGGCAAACAGCAAACTTTTTACAACAGTATTCTTGGGTCTGTCACTACGCCCGTTACGGCGGCGGCGGCGGCTACCAGGGGGCTGGCGAGCAGCGTGCGGGCACCGGGGCCCTGACGACCTTCGAAGTTGCGGTTCGACGTCGATACGGCGTATTTACCGGCCGGTACTTTATCGTCGTTCATGGCCAGACAGGCCGAGCAACCAGGCTGACGCAGCGCAAAACCGGCTTCGGTCAGAATATCCAGAATACCTTCTTCCTTGATCTGCGCCTCCACGATGTGTGACCCAGGTACCAACCAGGCCGTTACGTTATCGGCTTTTCTCCGGCCCTTTACGATGGATGCAAACGCCCGAAAATCTTCGATACGACCGTTGGTGCAGCTTCCCAGGAACACGAAATCGATGGGTTTGCCAATCATGGATTCGTTTTCGGCGAAACCCATGTAGTTCAGCGATTTCTTGTAACTGGCATCGCCATCCTGCTGATCGGCGGCCAGCGGAATTTGCCTGGTTACACCCGTGCCCATGCCGGGGTTGGTGCCGTAAGTGATCTGTGGCTCAATATCGGCGGCGTTGAACGTCAGGTCGTGATCGAACAGGGCGCCGTCATCGGTTTTCAGCGATTCCCAGTACGGAACCAGCTTGTCCCAGGCCTCGCCTTTGGGAGCCAGGTCGCGGCCGTTCAGGTACGTTAGCGTGGTGGCATCGGGGGCAATCATGCCGCCGCGCGCGCCCATTTCGATGCTCATGTTGCAGACCGTCATACGGCCTTCCATGCTCATGTTACGGAACACATCGCCGGCATACTCTACGAAATACCCGGTGGCACCACTCGCCGAAATCTGCGCAATGATGTATAGGGCCACGTCTTTCGGCAACACGCCTTTACCCAGCGTACCATTGACCGAAATCCGCATTTTCTTGGGCTTGGGCTGCATGATACACTGCGTAGCCAGTACCATCTCGACTTCCGACGTACCGATCCCGAACGCAATAGCACCAAACGCGCCGTGGGTCGAGGTATGTGAGTCGCCGCAAACGATGGTCATGCCGGGTAGGGTGATGCCGTTTTCGGGCCCAACCACGTGCACAATGCCATTTTTTGGATTGCCCAGTCCCCAGTGCGAGATGTGGTACTTTGCACTGTTCCGCTCCAAGGCATCCAGCTGGTTCGCCGACAATGGGTCGGCAACTGGTAGGTGCTGATTGATAGTAGGCGTGTTATGGTCCGCAGTGGCAAACGTGCGTTTCGAGAACAACACCGGCGCATTCCGACCTTCAAGGCCCAGAAACGCCACTGGACTGGTCACCTCGTGAATGAAATGACGGTCGATAAACAGCACGTCGGGACCATCGCTGATCTTGCGGATGACGTGCGCATCCCAGACTTTATCAAATAATGTTTTTGGGGTACTCATACCTATAGAGGACATCGTATTACGTACCTACAAAAGTGGCAGATCGTGTAGAACTACGCATCACGCCATCCGTCCAGTAAATAGCGATTTTAGTTCAGCGAGCTGTAATGGGTGTAAAACTGCATAGGTCGTTTGGGCGCACGGTGCTGTTAACGTATTGAAGACTACCCTTCTGCTTCATTGGCATCTTCTTGCTATCCTTCGACAGTTGTCCTGTACAGAGCGTGTAAAAACGACTGCTCCCCTGATGACCAAACGCTTGGTTCAGTCATCAGGGGAGCAGTTATCTAATTGGCTGACTTAAAAAAGGTGTTTATTCGACTTTGAGTACCCGGCTGGTTCGGCTCCGGGTAGGCGTGCTTACCTGAAGCAGTAATACGCCCGGCCCCTGTCCGGCTACCGACAGTTCGTGCTGCTCGACCGCTTGCGGACTGGCCACCTGCCGTTGGGTAATTACCCGGCCCTGCGCGCTGACCAGTTGCAGTTGCAGCGGTTCAGAACCAGCTCCTTTGATCTGCACCGAAACCACGTCGCCACGCACGGGGTTGCCCAGTACGGTCACCTCCAGCTCAGGCATCGGTTCCGCTGATGCCATACGGGCAGACCCGGTTGGCTCATTCCCCCACACCCGATCCTGGCCCACGAAAACCACCACCCGGTTGTTGGAACTCGACTCGGCGGGTTGCTCCTGATACGAGTAATCGTTGGCCTGGTTGAAGCGTCCGCCATCGGGCTTACTGATGCGGTAACGTACCCGGCCTGTAGAAGCGCCCGGAGCCAGTTGCCCCCCCTGGTTGTAGCGGATCTCCAGGTAGTAGTTGGCCCCACCGACGGCCGGGCTCAAGGCCACCAGCCGGGTGCTTACCTGCCCCTCGTCGACCTCTACCTGAAGGCGCTCAGTACCGTCGGAAGTAAAGTAATAACGGGCGTTCAAATCGCTGAAGTTCACCGCTACGTTGCCCTCGTTGCGGATAGTCAGGTACGTGTTGATCTGGGTAGCCGAGGGTCCGTTCTTGCTCTCGGTCAAGGCGCGCAACGCCTTGATGGGGGTGAAGACCCCACCGGGCTCCTGCCCCGCAATGAGCACCCCGTTGAAGTAGGCCGTGATCTGCAGATTGCCCACCAGCTGATCGCGCACGGTGGCGTAGGAATAGTCGTCGGCCTCATTCAGCCCTGAGTAGTCGCCCTTGGCGAAATAGGCCTGGATAGGTCCCGAGCTGGCTCCAGGGGCCAGACTACCCGCCCCCGCGGTGAAGCTGTACTCCACGTAGCCAGCCGCACCAGTCTGAGCGGGATTCAGGGGTACGTAGCGCAAACGCACGTTCTGGTTGCCCACCTGGGCGTAGTTGATCGAGAGGTTACTCAGGGCCGAGGCCCCTTCCACCGTCAGGTAGTAACGCAGGGTCAGGCCCGAGAGCGGCAGAGCGCCTGCTCCCTGGTTTTGCAGCACGAGCAGGGGCTGGATGGCGTTGTTGTTCACATAGTTGTCTACATCGCGGTGCAAAACGGTCAGGCGGCCACCCACCCTAACCACGGCCGTAGCCAGTGGGCTGGTGCAGCCATCCACGGTGCAGCTAGCCTGATAGGTGAAGGTACCAGGCTGATTGGTCGAGACGCTGATCAAAGAGCCGTTACCCGAGCTGTTATTGGGGCCGCTCCAGGCGATGGTGCCCCCGCAGCCCCCAACCACCAGGTTAACGTTGCCCGAATTGAGATCCACCGTTACTGCCGATTGGCTGGCGAGGTAGGATCCCCCGCTCTGGGTTAGCAGCGTTGGGGCGGGTGGGGTAGCCTTAACGGTGACCACCTGAGTGGCCGTGTTGGTGCAGCCGTTGCCGTCGGTATAGGTAAAATCAACGGTGCGGTTACCTACCGCCAGTAGGGAGGGGTTAAAGCTGGTTGCTGCCGTGCCGTCAATGGTGAAGCTGCCCCCCGCCGGTGATCCCGTCAGGGAAACGGGCGAAGCATCTTTACAATACGCTGCGCCCAGCCCGATGATCGAAACGACGGGCAGAGGATCTACCCGCACCGATTGGGTAGCCGTGTTCCCACAGCCATCTCCGCTGGTAACGCTGTAAACCACCGTGTAGGTACCCACCACCAGGGTAGCTGGCGCAAACTGTGTGGCAGGAGTGCCGTTAACAGTGAAACGCCCACCCGCCGGATTGCCGCCCAGCGTAACGGCCGCTGCACTCTTGCAATAGGCTGCGGCCAGGCCCGTGATGGTCACCGTTGGCAGGGCGTTGATGGTCACGCTTTGGGTCGTGGTACCCACGCAGCCACTGCTGTTGGTGAAGCTGTAGGCCACCGTATGGCTACCCACCGTCAGGAAAGCCGGGTCAACCTGCGTGGCAGCGACACCATCGACCGTAAAGGCACCTCCGGCGGGCAGACCCGTCAAGGTCACAGGGTCCGTGTTTTTACAATACGCGGTGGCCAGGCCACTGATGCTCACAGTAGGTAGTGGCGTGATGGTCAGCGTAATGGCGGTCCGATCACTCTCGCAGCCGTTGGCATTGACCTGACTGACGTAGAACGTCCTTGAACCAATGCTGCTGGTGGGAAGAACGGGCGCCAGCGTTGAGGCGGCTCCACCTGTGGCCAGGGTGTACCAGCGCAGATTACTGCCGGAAATTACGGCTGTAGACAGCGATACAGGCGTCGTGTTCTGGCAGGCCGAAACGGAAGCGACAACCGTTGGGCTACCCGGCACAGGGTTGATCGTTACCGAGGCGCTGCCCGTCGCCGTGCAGCCATTGCCATCGGTCAGGGTCACCGAATAGGCCCCCGTGTTGCTGACTGTCACTACTGGCCCTGTGGTGGGCGAGCCGCCGCTCCAGCTGAAGCTGGGGTTAGTGGCAGTGGTAACAGCACTAAGCGATACCGTGCCGCCGCAGACGGCGCTGGTGGCCGGGCTCACGCTCACCACCAGCGCCGCGTTTTGGGTAATGCTGACCAAGGCGGTTGTTGAGAAGCCGGAGCTGGTGGCAGTGACGACTACCGAGTAGCTACCCGCCGCCAGGCCTGTTACTGTAGGCGTACCGTCTCCGGCGGGGTTACCCGGCAGCCAGTCGTAGCTGAACGGACCGTTTTCGCCACTGGCCGTTACGGTCGCCGCGCCGGTAGCCCCTCCGAAGCAGATGACGTTGGTCTGACTGGTGATACTGGCCGTCAGCTCGTTGACATTGGTCACGCTGATAGTCAGCACTTTGTCATAGCTCAGTGCTGGCGTTCCGCTATCGGTGGAACGTACCCGGATGCTGTAGGTGGATTTTGTCTCGAAGTCGAAGGCAGCGGCCGTGAGCAGGTTATTGCCCGAGATGGTGAACAACGCATTATTATCCGAACCGGCCCCACTGACCAGCGAGTAAGTAAAGTCCTGGGCGGGTATATCGGCATCGGTGGTGCTTAACGTACCTACCAACGTACCTACGGCGGCGTTCTCGGCCACGGCCGTTCCGCTCAGGTTAACATCGGTCGGAGCCTGGTTAGGTATGTAGGAAACGATAAAGGGGCCGGCAGCCGTATTGCCGTTCCCCGCCGCGTCGAAGCCTGAGCTGGCAGGCACACTAAAGCTCACTGGGCCAGCGTTTCGAGGGGCAATGTTCAGTCGATACGCCGTCGAGCTAAGGGCAGTCAATGTCGCCGAGTTAAAATTAGTGATCGTAAAGGCCACATCCGCGGAGATGAAATCCGTTACAGGCTCGGAGAAGGTAATGGTAACGGAGAATGGTGAGCTTGAGGTGGTGTTGCTGGCTGGCCCGGCAACCATCACCGTAGGTGGGGTGGCGTCCACGGCGAAGGTGTTGGTATTACTACCGGGGCTGGTCAACTGACCGCTGCTTTGGGCGGTGGCATACACGCTATGGGTGCCTTCGGTCAGGTTGGTCGGCTGGAGGAAGCTAAAGCCGCCGCCGCCGGTTGCCGTAGCACTGCCGATGCGCGCTCCGTCTACGTAGACGGTCACGGTGCTACTGGCCGGGGCCGTGCCGGTATAAGTAGGCCGGATGGGGTTTTGGCTCGACCCGTTGGCGGGCGCGAGCAGCATTGGGGCCACCGTGGGGGTAGGCTGAGACGTAGTGAAGCTCACGGCACTACCGTAGCTGGTGCCAACACCGTTGGTGGCGTAGGCCCGTGCTGTGTAAGTGGCACTGGGCGTCAGCCCCGTCAGGTTGGCCGAGAAGTTACTTGGAAATGCTGCCGGTGAGCTGGTACCTACCTGAACTTTGGTATTGCTGGTAGTGGGGCTGCCGTTGCCCGCCACGAAAACCACCCCATAGTCTGTCAGGGCACTGCCGCCATCACTGGTGATGCTGCCGCTCACCGTAGCGTTGCTGCTGGTGATATTACTGGCTGGCGACGTAGTGGTCACCGTTGGCGAGGTCTGATTAACTATGGCCAGGCCGGTGATTTGCGTGGTAGTAGCTCCCGCCAGCAGCCCGGCCGTCACCAGCGTACTGACCGGGTTGCCCGTTCCCAGACCAACGGCTATAATGCGAGTACGGTCGGGATTATCGGCATTGGTCACGCCAATATTCGCGACCAGTACCCGGTTGTTGGCCGCGTCCAGCACCGTGGTCCCCGGCGACTGAATGAAGTTATCTTTGATCAGGATATTATTGCTGCCATCCAGGTTGACGCGCCGTAGCTGATCGGCCATTGTAGCCAGGGCACCATCGTTTAGCACGTAATAGAGGTAGCCATTAGCCGCGTCCAGGGCCATACCGGTGATCTGTGTGGTTGTAGCCCCCGGCAGCAGCCCGGCCGTCACCAGCGTACTGACGGGATTACCCGTTCCCAGGCCAACGGCTACGATACGGGTGCGGTCAGGGTTAGCGGCGTTGGTCACGCCAATATTCGCGACCAGTACCCGGTTGTTGGCCGCGTCCAGCACTATATTCCCCGGCGACTGAATGAAGTTGTCTTTGATCAGGATGTTATTGCTGCCGTCCAGATTGACGCGCCGTAGCTGATCAGCCATTGTAGCCAGGGCCCCATCGTTTAGCACGTAATAGAGGTAGCCATTAACTGCGTCCAGGGCCATACCGGTGATCTGTGTGGTTGTAGCCCCCGGCAGCAGCCCGGCCGTCACCAGCGTACTGACCGGGTTGCCCGTTCCCAGACCAACGGCTATAATGCGAGTACGGTCAGGATTATCGGCATTGGTCACGCCAATATTCGCGACCAGTACCCGGTTGTTGGCCGCATCCAGCACCGTGGTCCCCGGCGACTGAATGAAGTTATCTTTGATCAGGATGTTAGTACTGCCATCCAGATTGACGCGCCGTAGCTGATCGGCCGTTGTAGCCAGGGCACCATCGTTTAGCACGTAATAAAGCTGGGCCTGGCTCTGTTGGGGTACTAAAAGTAGTAGGCTTAAGCAACTGGCGAGCAGCCAGGGTAGCCATTGCAGACGAATAGGTAGTAGTTTTTTCATACGATTGAGCGAAAAGAAACAGCGATGAATTTTGTTAGTTGACTTACACAGTACAAGCCTGCATAGTGGCCGAACAGATGTGTTTACTACGCTGCGCGATCACCACAGTACCGACCGGCAGCATGGACGCAAAATAATTATATATGATACTATTATAATTTAATTGTTACTGGACGGTTGTAGCTTACTGCTCACAACCGCTTACAGGTTATACGACACTGGCTGACAGAGCGTATAGCTCTATTTTGCCCTATACAATATACCTGATATGTATTATAAGTACGGGTATTATATTTTACTTGTATTAAACTCTTGCTTATCTTGGTTGCCCAATAACTGCAACCTACAGATGGACAACAATGCACGCATACTCAAGCCGGAGGTGCTCCTGCGCTTTGTATGCTATACTAGCCTCGACCCTAAAGAAGCCATTCATATAAAGCCCGACATCTGGACAGATAGGGAATCGGCCCTTGGTGGCGACTATAGATATGGGGCTGAATTTAGGGTAACCTCATTCGGCAATCCCGAGCATTCGGGCCACTACGTGGTGGTCTCTCCACCCACTATACGGCAGATCCCACACCCCGAACACAGCCGCCGCACAGTGCCACTGGTAACGATCTGTATAGCCCGCAAAGAGATTTGGCCTCAACTGGAACCGCTGGCGGTCAATGGGTTAAATCGATCTATTCTATCGCTGAACTGAACGCCAACAGAGCGGCCTATCACGTTCTCATTTATATTTCTGGTCAATCTCTCGCTTCGACTCGTCCATGTACTCCTTGAACAACTTCATGATCTCGGGCTGGTACTTATTCATCGAACGCATCATGATGTCTTTTGAAATAGCAGGCGTACTATCGATCAGTTTGCGACCAGCCGGCGTTTGATAAAACGTGCAAAACGCGTCGATTTCCTGCGCTGTAAAGTGCTGGTCATAGACCTCGACCATATCTTCATTGAGCAGCTTCAGGGTATTTTCTTTCGCCACCTTGACCATCTTTTGCATAAACGCATCATGCCTTTTTAGCATGGCTGAATCGATCGGTATGCGAACACTATCTGCGCCGACCAGCTGCTTTGCCATTCCCGTTCTCATTCTTGAGAGGCTCCGGGCCATGTCTATGGTGGCATCCATCTGCTTCAACACCAGGGAATCCTGCTTCATAAGCACAAAAAGGTACTTGATCCGGTCTCGTTTCGGGGTGCTTTGCGCCTGAGCGTGAAACGCCACACCAAGCAGGAACAGGGCAGTAAACAGAAGTGGCTTCATAACAGCTTGTATAGTTTGCCTCAAAGTAACCAATATTTTCGCTAGCAGATATCTATCGATCTCCTATCTCTGGTAGCCTGCCACTTAGCCGCTCGCATTGCTTTTGCGCAGTGGGCCCCGGCAACGTACCTAAAAGTCCGTGACAACCTCTCTTTATGCGGTCAAGGCCCGCTTCGGGGTAAATCCGTACTGCTGCTTGTAGGCTTTAATGAAGTGGGACACGCTTTCATAGCCGATTTCCATACTCACTTCCGAGACGTTCTTGTCGGTATTGCGTAAGCGTAAATAGGCCTATTGAGCCTGGACGTTTATCTTTGTTTATGCCTTATCGCCTTGATAGAACCGCTTTTCACGCTGGCACGCACGAGCAGACAGCGCAGTATCATGCTGAGTGCCAGCCAGCCACCTATGCTGAACGGCTTCGTACGGCGGCTTACCTGAACAGTGTTGCTTACCGCTATAATGTAGAGAACCCTCCAAGCCTGGACAGAACGGCGTTCTCTGCGCGTAAACATTCGCATTGATATGGCGAATCTGTTCAACGACGATTTTCAGGATTTCCTCAAAGCCCTTCGCCAAGTTCAGGTACGTTACATTCTGGTTGGCGGTTACTCAGTAATTCTACACGGATATAGTCGTACTACAGGCGACATGGACATTTGGGTTGAGAGTCATTAGATAACTATCTCCGATTAAGTCAAGCTTTTGCCATTTTCGGAATGTCAATGTTCGATATGACAGCCGACAATTTCCTGACTAATCCAGCCTTAGACGTCTTTACATTTGGTCGACAACCAGTTGCGATTGACATCATTACAGCCATAAAAGGCCTTTCATTCAGCGAAGCATACGAGCAAGCTTCTGATGTTGACGTTGATGGTTTGCTCATTCGCCTCATTCATTACAATCATCTGCTCCAGGCTAAACGAGCGGCTGGTCGCGCCCGAGATCAAAATGATTTAGATAATCTAGAACGGCTGAAATGATACCCTACTTAGTTTCTGTAGAGGCTAGCACTCGTTTCGGGGTAAACCCGTACTGCTGCTTGTAGGCTTTAATGAAGTGGGACACGCTTTCATAGCCGATTTCCATGCTGACTTCCGAAACGTTCTTGTCGGTATTGCGAAGCAGGAAATGGGCGTGTTCGAGGCGTTTACGGCGAATCCAGTGGCCGGGCGAGGTGTGAAAGTGTTCCTCGAAATCGCGCTTGAAGGCCGATAGGCTACGGCCCGAGATCCGGGCCAGCTCGTTCATCGACAGCGGTTTGAGCAGGTACGTGCTCATCAGGTAGTCGAGGTCGGTTTTCTGGCCCTGATAGAGGTGCCAGAGAATGGTGCGAAGCTGATCTGTCGTGTCGAGTTCAAACAGGTGAAGCAGCAGTTCCTGGAATTTCAGCCGGAGCAGTTCGTTCAGGTAGGGCGTGTGCGATCCAAAATACGGCAGCAGCGACTGAATGAAGTTGGTGAACGTACCTGGCACGGACGTACCTGAGGAAGCAAATGACAGAATTGCCGCCTCGGGCAGGGGTTCAAAACCTGTCTGGGCGAATCCACGCGGGGTACGTTGAAATAGAGTAATATGCTGGCTGACAAACTCTTTCAGGAGCCGCTCGTTCACGAAAAATACCAGACTCCGGTAATTCACATCGATGGATTCATTCATCGAGTAACACCCCCGCTGAAAGAACAGAATATCGCCTTTCCGGACGTGCAGTTCCTGCGTGGGTGAGCTAAATTTCTTCTCGCCTTCCAGCACCACCACTACGGCGTGCTCCTCGAAGAAAATCTCGTTCCGTTCGGGGTATACATCGCTGCGATACGCCACAAACGTCATCTCCGACCCGTCGGACCGCGCCCCGTCGGACCGCGAGTCATCAGGCCCAGCCGAGTCCGGTCGCTGAATGGTCAGCGACTGAAACTGATGGGGTTGTATAGACGAGGGGACGCGAAGCATATGAAAAGTGCATTCTACTAAAGAAAGTGGACGTTTCTCAACGTTGCTTCGCGAGGTAGGCCCTGAGCCTACCTCGCGAAGCAGCATTAGAGGGAAGCAAAGGTGACGTATTCAACTTCATTTGCTACGTGTCTACGAACGAAATCAGCCATTTCCTCCCAGGTTAAAACGTCGGTTTTGCGCCCCGTCAACGTTTCCAGATAGTCAGCAAGGTCCAGAAAAGTATGAAGTTTCTTTCTGCCTTCCTGAAACTCCACCACGAAGTCGATATCACTCGCATCCGTTTGCTCGCCGCGCACAAACGACCCGAATAAGCCCAGCCGCGCCGAATTGCTTCAACGCCGATTGATGGGACTGCATGCGCTCGAAGGCCTGCTCTTTAGTTTGAACGGCGGTTATCATGGCTTCGTCAGATCAGAAATTCGAACAGAGTGGGTTTGTCGTTGATGTATTCAAACTGGATTTTGGCCTCTTTCATGCGTTCGATCAGCGGGTCGAAATCGGCTTTGCTTTTCAGTTCGATACCCACCAGCGCGGAGCCGCGTTCGCGGTTTGTTTTCTTGGCGTAGTCAAACAGCGTAATGTCATCGTTGGGGCCAAGGGCTAGCTCCAGGAAGTCGCGGAAGGCACCAGCGCGTTGTGGAAATCGGATGATGAAGTAGTGTTTCAATCCTTCGTACAACAGCGACCGTTCCTTGATCTCTTCGGTTCGGGTAATGTCGTTATTACCGCCACCCACCAGACAAACCACATTCTTGCCCCTGATTTCGTCTTTGATCAGATCCAGCGCGGCAATGCTCAACGCCCCGGCAGGTTCGGCCACGATGGCCTCCTCGTTGTAGAGTTCCAGGATAGTGGTACACACCTTCCCTTCCGGTACCAACAACACCCGATCGAGGTTACGGCGACAGATTTCGAAAGTAGTATCGCCTACTCGTTTCACGGCGGCCCCATCCACAAACTTGTCGATGTGGTCGAGCGTCACCACGTGGCCTTCTTCGATCGCTATTTTCATCGATGGCGACCCAAGCGGCTCTACACCAATGAGTTTCGTCTTGGGGCTGAGCTGCCTGAATACGGTTGAGACGCCCGAAGCCAGTCCGCCCCCACCGATGGCCATGAGCAGGTAATCGATCTTGAAATTAGAATCCTTGAAGATTTCCAGCCCAACCGTGCCTTGCCCTTCCATCACCAGCACATCGTCGAAGGGATGAACAAACGTGCTGTCGTGGGTCTGTACGTACTCGGTAGCCGCGTGGAAAGCGTCGTCGTAGGTGTCGCCGATCAGCACCACGTTGACGAACTCTTTCCCAAACAGTTTTACCTGTTTTACTTTCTGGTTGGGCGTAGTTGTCGGCATGAAAATCGTGCCCTTTACGCCCATCTTCCGGCAGGCATAAGCCAACCCCTGCGCGTGGTTACCGGCACTGGCACATACAACGCCTTTCGCCAGTTCATCGGCCGACAAGCTGGCCATTTTGTTATACGCTCCCCGAATCTTGTACGACCGCACCACCTGCAAATCCTCCCGCTTCAGGAAAATAGTGGCTCCGTAACGCTCCGACAGGTTTAGATTTTCCTGCAAAGGCGTATGAGAAGCAACGCCCCTTAACCGTTCGGCGGCCAGATAGATGTTGTCAAGATCAGGAAGTTGAACAGCTTTTTCAGAGTCGATCATAGTTGATGAGAGTAGCCCGCAAAAGCGCCGCGGATACGTAGTGTAAAATAAACAATGCCCTTACCCAAAACAATTCGTTAAAGGTAAGGGCACTCAACTTTACTTAGTCTGTTACTGATTAGCTCCGTTCTGGGCGTAGGTTCCGTACAGCGGCACCGGCCTGCCACATTTCTGACTCGCGCAGTTCGGCCAGTTCTACTTCGAGTTTTTCGCGGTAGTCGGGCTGTGAGTTGCGGGTAATGCTGATTTCGGCCTGCTCCTGGGTTTTTACCGAGTTGTACAGTTGCTCGAAAACAGGCTTCGTGGCGTCGCGGAAAGGCTTCCACCAATCGAGGGCACCGCGTTGGGCCGTGGTCGAACAGTTGGCGTACATCCAGTCCATGCCGTTCTCGGCTACGAGTGGCATCAGCGACTGGGTCAGTTCTTCCACCGTTTCGTTGAAGGCTTCGGATGGACTGTGGCCGTTGGCACGCAGCACTTCGTACTGAGCCGCGAAAATGCCCTGAATGGCGCCCATCAACGTACCCCGCTCGCCGGTCAGGTCAGACGTTACTTCTTTGTAGAAATCGGTTTCGAACAGGTAGCCCGAGCCAACACCGATCCCCATGGCGATACACTTGTTACGGGCGTTTCCGCTGGCATCCTGATACACGGCGAAGCTCGAGTTCAGGCCTTTTCCTTCCACAAACAAACGACGCAGCGACGTACCTGAGCCTTTCGGGGCCACCAGGAACACGTCAACATCGGCGGGCGGAACAATACCGGTTTTTTCCTTGTAGGTCACGCCGAAACCGTGCGAGAAATACAGGGATTTACCAGGCTTCAGAGCAGCCTTCACCGTTGGCCACAGTTCAATCTGAGCGGCATCTGACAGCAGGAAGCAGATGATCGTTCCTTTTTCGAGGGCTTCTTCTATTTCGAACAACGTTTCGCCGGGAACCCAGCCGTCAGCCACGGCCTTGTCGTACGTCTTGCCTTTGCGCTGCCCAACGATTACGTTGAAGCCATTTTCACGCATGTTGAGTGACTGGCCGGGGCCCTGTACACCATAACCGATTACGGCGATTGTTTCGTTTTTAAGTGTTTCGAGGGCTTTCTCGAGCGGAAATTCTTCGCGGGTTACAACATTCTCGACTGTTCCGCCGAAGTTAATCTGTGCCATGCTAGGTACTGTATTTAGATTGTAAAAATTAATTGTAGTGTTTCGACTCTGTTAGTGTCAATTTTTATCATCCCGGCTCTTTTGTCATCCCGACGTCAGGAGGGATCTTGAGGTTTCTCTATCCTACTGGCAGGCTAACCTCAAGATCCCTCCTAGGTCGGGATGACAAAAAACACTATAAGTAGTACGCCCAATCTGCTTCGGGCAGGTACTCGACCAGGCCTTTCTCCGTTTTGCCAACGGCCACGCGGCCCGAGCGGACAAACTCCAGGATTTCGTACTGACGCAGGTACTCGAAAAAGGCAAAAATCTCGGTCTCGCTGCCCGTCTTCTCGATCACCACGTAATCGAGGCCCCAATACACCACCCAGGCTTTGTGCCGCTTGTTGATGGTTTCCACATCGAGCGGCTTGCTGCCAAGCGGCGTCGAGATCTTAAACAGGGCGATTTCGTTGAACACGATCTCGTCGTTGAGGTAGCCAAACACAGCCAACACCTCCACGATCTTCCGAATCTGCCGCACGATCTTCTCCACCTCATCGCGCGACTCGTGCCGGATAACGACGGTAAAGCGCGACACGCCCTTCCGCTCGGTTTCCGACACCGTCAGGCTCTCGATGTTGATCCGCCGCCGGGTAAAGATGATCGTGATCCGGTTCAACAACCCGATGGTGTTACCCGTGAAAATGCAAATGGTATAGGTTGTCATTTCTCAGTTTACTGTTTGCTGTTCACTGTCTTCTGTTTCGTTAGGCTGAACCCTGTAAACAGCCTCGGGCTCATGTGCATATCGACGACCTTTGCCATCCGTTTTATTAAGATAGATGATGAAGCCATCTATAATTTTTGCTGTCTCATCGGCCTGCTCATAAAGGCGTTGGAAAACTTCGGCCGAAAGGTATCTACAGTCAAGCGCTCGGTATAGTTGAGAGTTCACTTCAGTAGCTGAGCCTTTAGCCACGCCCAGAAACTGACTAAACTCTCCTTGTCCGCCCCGACCAAACCCTTCCGCTATAGTATCCATTACCGAACCACTGGCTCGCCTTATCTGCCTGACTAAATCGTAGTCTGTAGAAAACGGTTTTTGGCCTGTCACTTCGAAAATTGCTTTAGCTAACCCTCGCGCTTTTTCCAGGCATTCAAGTCCTCAAACCGATGGATAGTGGCCATGAAATTCTGTTAAAGTTTTCAGTCTGCCGTTTTCTGTTGCGTTGCTTGCCAACGTATCTGGCTTTGAGAAGCGAAGCAACAGAAAACCGCAAACTCACTTTAGTCTGATCTGTGACACGCTGGCGCCGGCTGGTACCATCGGGAACACGTTTTCTTCTTTTTCAACGATCACCTCCAGCAGATACGGGCCGTCGTGAGCCAGCATCTGATCGAGGGAATCGGACAAGGTTTCGCGCTCGTTACAGGTATGGCCAGCCATGCCGAAGCCTTTCGCAATCGTCACGAAATCAGGGTTTTGCAGCTCTACGAATGAGTAGCGGCGGCTGTGAAAAAGTTGTTGCCACTGCCGTACCATACCCAGGAAGTTGTTGTTCAGGATGATCGCTTTTACGGGTTGTTTATTCTGCACAATCGTGCCCAGTTCCTGCAAGGTCATCTGGAAACAGCCATCGCCAATGATGGCTACTACCTGCCGGTCGGGAGCGGCCACCTGCGCCCCAAACGCGGCGGGTAGCGCAAAGCCCATCGTCCCCATGCCGCCCGAGGTTACGAGGCTGTTTTTCTGCCGGAACTGATAGTAGCGTGAGGCCATCATCTGGTGCTGCCCCACGTCGGTAACCAGTACGGCATCACCGTTGGTTTTCCGGGAAAGCAGGTCAATCACCTCCGCCATCTTGATCTTCTCGGTATCCCCCGACAGCTCTGGCGCGGTGATCGCCTCATTCTCGATAGCGTCGTACTTGCGGAACTCGTTGCGCCAGACCGTATGGTCGTTTGCATTGACCAGTGGCAGTAATGCTTTCAGCACTTCTTTGGCATCGCCAACGATTGGCGCATGCGCCTTGATGATCTTGTCTATTTCGGCGGGGTCGATCTCAACGTGAATGACTTTGGCCTGCCGGATGTATTTGCTGGCATCGCCCGTTACGCGGTCGTCGAACCGCATACCGATGGCAATGATCACATCGGCCTGATCGGTCAGTGCATTGGGGCCGTAGTTACCGTGCATCCCCAGCCAGCCCACGTAGTTTGGGTGATTGGTTGGAATGGTTGACTGGCCCAGCAACGTGGTGGCCACGGGAATACCCGTTTTTTCGGCAAAAGCCAGCAATTCAGCTTCGGCTTTGGCCAGTTGTACGCCATGACCCGCGAAGATATAAGGGCGTTTTGCCTCGTTGATCAGTCTGGCGGCCGCTTCGACCTGATCCTGCTTCGGCACCAGACGTGGCCGGTAGCTGATGATGGTCTGGCAACGTTCGTACACAAATGGCTGCGTCATCAATTCCAGTTGCGCCGACTTGGTCATGTCGATCAGCACCGGTCCGGGCCGCCCCGACTGCGCAATGTAGAATGCTTTGGCCATGATCTCGGGCACCTCGTCGGCACTCGTGATCTGGTAGTTCCACTTCGTGATCGGCATGGTTACGCCCATCACGTCGGCTTCCTGAAAGGCATCGGTGCCCAGCAGTTTTTTGCCCACCTGCCCCACAATACACACCAATGGCGTTGAATCGATCAGGGCATCGGCAATGGCGGTAACCAGGTTAGTGGCACCAGGACCCGACGTAACCAGGCACACACCGGCGCGGCCCTGCATCCGGGCATAGCCCTGTGCGGCGTGGCCGGCGCCCTGCTCATGGCGTACCAGAATGTGGTTGATCTGGTCCTGAAAATCATAGAGTGCATCATACACCGGCATGATGGCTCCGCCAGGATACCCAAAAATGGTATCGACCTTCTCGGCCACCAGCGAGCGCATGAGGGCCTCCGAACCCGACATCAAAGACGCAATCTGTTGCGTCTCTACAGCCGGTTCGATTGTTAATTCAGGTAAGACGCTGACCGTTTCCATAGAGTGGTGCGTGTATAGTATGCTGTTCAGTTCGTTGTATGTAATCGTTTACTTCTTCGTAGCGATCAGTATTCCGGTCGACCAGGCCATTTTGACTAGCTGCAGGTCGTCGCGGCTTTCCAGATCCGCCACTAGTTTATCTACCTTGTCGGCATGCCCTTCCGGCCAGTTGGGTTGCGGCAGCATGTCGTCGATGACGTACATACCACCCGCCGACAACGTACCCAGCGCAGCGTCGAGATTGGCGTACTTACCGGGCCAGGCGTCGGCGAAGATGAAGTCGAACTGTTGCTGTTCGTCTTCCAGCCACGCACCTGCGTCGGTGCACAGCAATTGCAGGCGGGCATCGTCGCCCAGGATATTGTCAGCAACGGCCTGATAAGTGGCGTCGTTGTCAATCGAAATCAGCGACGAGTCGGCATCCATACCGGCCAGCAGCCATGCCGTTGCCAGACCGGTACCGGTACCGATCTCCAGCACCCGCGCCCTCGGCTTCGACCCGACCAGCGCTTTCAACAACGCCCCGGTCTGTAGGTCAGACGGCATCGAAAAGCGGATGGACTTGCTGGCAATTTCTATGGCCGCAAAGCCTTTGGGAAGCGTGTGAACAGTGTCGGTATACATCGAATCAGGCGGTTAGACTTCGGTATCTTAAGTCCGTTATCTTGTTGAAATCACTATCATTGGTCGACAGCAATGTAAAGTCATGAGCAATGGCTGTAGCTGCCATAATGGCGTCTGGCAGTTTCAATCCTTTGTAATGCCGTCGGAGCTTAACGGTTTGAAGAATGATGGGTTCAGACAAGTGGCAAATGCGCGAAAGCGCCTTTGTGCTTACTCAAACCTGTACCTTGTTTTTGCTAACAGGTACGTCCGTTTTCTCAAAAATGATCACTGCTTTGACGGCGCAATCTTCCCCTCCTTCTGGAACAGGAATATGTAGATCAATAGCGCCATTTTTAGGTTCAACTGTTTGTTCAATGACGTTCATATGCCTGTCGATCAGCGCTTTATCAGTAACGCAAACTAAGCCTCATCCGTTACGCAGCCTTCGCTGGCTGATTTCACGCTGCGAATGTATTTACCCAATACGCCTTTCGTGAATAACGGAGCGGGCGGTGTCCAGCGGCTACGACGGTCGGCCATTTCTTCGTCTGAAATATGCAGCGTCAGTTCGCGGCCAACGGCGTCGAGGGTAATGCGGTCGCCATCTTTTACGAACGCGATCGGGCCACCCTCAAACGCTTCGGGCGTTACGTGACCGACCACAAAACCGTGGGTACCACCCGAGAAACGACCATCGGTGATCAAGGCCACTTTGTCGCCAAGCCCGGCACCCATGATAGCCGATGTTGGCTTCAGCATTTCGCTCATACCGGGGCCACCTTTGGGGCCGCTGTTCCGAATCACGATGACCTGACCGGGCAGGATCTCGCCTTTTGATAAGGCGTCGATCACCTCCCCTTCATGTTCGCACACTTTGGCGGTGCCTTCAAAACGCAGCCCTTCTTTACCCGTGATCTTCGCTACTGAACCCGTAGGGGCCAGGTTGCCGCGCAGAACCTGGATATGGCCCGTTGCCTTGATGGGGTTATCCAACGAATGGACAATGCTTTGTGTCTCGAAATTCAGGTCGGGTGCGTCGGCCAGGTTTTCGGCTACTGTTTTACCGGTCACCGTCAGGCAATCGCCGTGGATCATCCCGTTCTGATACAGGTATTTCATCACCGCCGGCACACCGCCGATCGCCAGCATATCCTCCATATAATACTTGCCGCTTGGCTTCAGGTCGGCCAGAAGTGGCACCCGGTCGCTGATCGCCTGAATATCGTCGATCGACAGATCGAGGCCGGCCGATCGGGCAATGGCCAGATAGTGCAACACGGCATTGGTAGAACCGCCCAAGGCCATCACGATCGTCAGCGCGTTTTCGAGCGACTTTTTCGTGATGATGTCGGCCGGTGTAATGTTGCGCTCGAGCAGGATGCGCATGGCCGCGCCAATCTTCTTGCACTCTTCCTGTTTCCCTTCGTGGGTAGCCGGGTAGGTGCTGCTGAAAGGCAAACTCAGACCCATCGCTTCAATGCTGCTGGCCATGGTGTTGGCCGTATACATGCCCCCACAGGCACCCGCGCCGGGAATGGCATTGCGGATAACGCCTTCGTAGTCTTCGTCGGAAATGTTGCCTGCGTATTTCTTGCCCAACGCCTCGAACGCCGATACGATATCGAGTTTCTGCCCTTTATATTGACCTGACCGGATGGTACCGCCATAGACCATGATGCCGGGCCGGTCGAGGCGGGCCATAGCCATGATGGCACCGGGCATATTCTTATCGCAACCCACCACCGTCACCACGCCGTCGTACCACTGCGCCATCACCACGGATTCAATGCTGTCGGCGATGAGGTCACGGCTGGGCAACGAATAACGCATGCCATCGTTGCCGTTGGTCATGCCGTCTGATACGCCAATGGTGTTGAAAATGAGCCCTACCAGCCCGTTTGCCTGAATCCCCTGTTTTACATAGACCGACAAGCCGTTGAGGTGCATGTTGCAGGTATTACCTTCATAGCCCGTGCTGGCAATGCCAATCTGGGGCTTCTGCATGTCGTCGGCGGTCAACCCAACGCCATAAAGCATGGCTTTGGCGGCGGGGTTATCCATTTTCTGGGTAAGCGTCTGGCTAAACCGGTTCAGTTGCGTGGCAGGGGCTTCTGGAATCATTATTCTTTTAGCGAAATTTCGCTGGTTGCGTAATCACGCTGTAAAGGAACAGTGTTCTGCTTGATTACGCAAGCGTTTTCGTCCTAAAAGTCAACGGTCTATTGCTTCCGTATCGCTGGCACGACCTACACCTCTGAACTTTTCCCGCTTCGGCCATACACCTTGACATTGAACTACGCGTCTGACGTACCTTTGTATAAGGATGGCCAGGTACGTTGGGCAGCCAGTTGTTTCCAGACTTATTCATCAATACTTGTGCAACCATACATTGTTGGCATCACCGGCGGCAGCGCGTCCGGCAAAACGTCGTTTCTAAAGGGGCTGTTGAATGCCTTTCAACCGCATCAGGTCTGCCTGATTTCACAGGACAATTATTATCGCAGCCTCCACGAGATTGCCGTCGATGATCAGGGCATCCATAACTTCGATATGCCCGAAACGATCGATCATCACCTGTACGCCGAACATATCGGGCAGTTGCGCCGGGGCGAGACCGTCACGCAGAAGGAATACACGTTCAATAATCCGGATGTCGTTCCAACGATGTTGACCTTTACGCCCGCCCCGATCATTGTGGTGGAAGGCATTTTCGTGTTTCACTTCCGGGAGCTATCCGACCAGATGGATCTGAAGATTTTTATCGACGCCAAAAACAGCATCAAGCTGGAACGGCGGGTAAAACGCGATGCCGAAGAGCGCGGCTATGACCTCGATGACGTGATGTATCGCTGGAAAAATCATGTGAAACCAACCTACAAGCAGTTCATCAAGCCCTACCGCGCCGAAGCGGATATCGTGATTCCCAATAATATACACTACCAGAAAGGGCTAAACGTGGTGATCGAGTACCTGAAGGCTAAGATTGCGTAGACGTGCTTTAGCTAAGTTTTTTTTTCGTCCCGACAACCGGAGGGAGCTTGCGGTGGCTTATTCCTGCTGTCAGGCTACCCTCAGGATCCCTCCGGTCGTCGGGACGATAGAAGACAAAATTCCCTCTGCTGCTCAACAAGTTGGCACAAAAATTGCACGGCGATTAGAAGAATTAGTTTTATTCTAATCGCCGTATTCATGAAAAGCCTGCTCCTCTTTATTCTGACGTGCTTCGCCTTCGTTGGCGTGTTTTTAACCGTTTCGGCCAGCCTGTTTATTATTGGTGCTATGGCTGTTTACGTACTCGGCCGCAAAATCGTTGGCCTGTCACGCCCCGTTGCGTAGGTTCTCTTTCGCCACCACCGCCGTACGCGTGCGGACGGGCGACACCAGGAAGAAACCTACGGCCGCCTGACCACCTGTTTTCTGGTTCCGAATATTCGTAGGTACGTTGGATGGCGGCGTTGCAAATAGCCCTGCGTTCTGCAACTGGGCTTTCAATAACTCCCAGAACAAATACCCATCGGCCGTTATTGTCCGTAGCTCTACGCGGACAGAGTCATTCAGCGCGTATAATTTCTCTGGATTGATCGACCGCCTGATCGGCCGGATGAACATTAGCCCGTCGGTGTCGGCACTTCCCCGGAACGCCCCGTTATAGGCTAGTATGATATCCTGGGTACGCACCTGCAACTTCCCGTTTCGGTAAAACCGGATGTAGTAATAGTCGGCCGCACCAGCCAGGTCATTCGTATAAAATTCTGCCCGATAGCCCTCCTCGGATGATACAGGCGTTACCCGATCTTTGAAGAACGTCAGCGAGTCGATACGGGGAATGCGCGGCATCTGAGAAACGGCTACATAGGTTTCGCCCTGGTATTGAATCTGCAAGCCGTAGGTACGTCCAATCACCCCAAGTTTAGTCGTGTCCTGGGCATTCGCGGGCTTCCAGGTATATACGCCGTCCTGGTCTGGGTCGGTGAAGCTGAAGAGCCGACCGGTGTTGTCGCCCACGGTCACGCTGGCGCTTAAGGCAGGCGTAGGGGTAGCATTGTTGAAATAATTGACGGTCTGCGTCAGCCTGATCTGTTGCTCGCCGGGCTGATCGGTTAACCAGGCATCGACGGCCAGTTGCGACGGGGCCGATGCTATGTTGGCGTCAATCACCGTTTCGCAGCTGCTCAGCGCTACGGCGGTTAACAGCGAGAGGATGGATATAGAAGCAGGTAATTTCATGGGGAGTGGGAATCTGAAGCGTATGAGCCAGGTACGTTGGCTGCTTAGAATTTGAAGTTGTAGGTGACCGATGGGATAACCGTGGCAAAAACCGAATACCGGATGGCCTGCGTCTGGAAAACATTCTCGGGGTTGGCCCGGTAATACTCCGAGAAGGGGTTTTTGTGGGCGTAGGCGTTGTAGACCGAGAACACCCAGTTGTCTTCTTTCCGCTTGCCCGGCTTGCGGCGCCCCTGCAACGTAGCGGCCAGGTCGAGGCGATGGTAGGGCTGAATCCGGTAGTTGTTGCGCACATCGTCGGGGTTGGTACCCGTAGCAATGCCCTGGAACGTGTAGCGGTTTGTGAAGAAGGTGGCCGGGGTTCCGCTGGCCAGCACAAACGTGGCCGAAAAGCTCCAGCGTTTCGATTTGATGGGATCGTACAACACCACGGCGTTCAGCGTGTGGCGCTTGTCGAAGCGGGTCGGATACCAGTTGTTTTCGTTGACGCCCTCAACGAGCCGCTCCGTTTTTGCCAATGTGTAGCTCAGCCAGCCGTTGATCGGCCCCTTGCTTTTCCGCAGGTAGAACTCAGCCCCGTAGGCCCGGCCTTTACCCGACAGCAGATCGGCCTCCAGGAATTGGTTCAGCACCAGATTGGCCCGGTCAATGTAGTCGATCTGGTTTTGCAGCGACTTGTAATACAGTTCCACCGACGCCTCGAACAGGTTACCATCCGACCCGCCAAAGTTACGGAAGTAGCCCGCCGCGACCTGATCGGCCAGTTGCGGCGCCACGTTGTTGGTCGAAGGTGTCCAGACGTCGAGAGGGGTGGAGGCCGTCGTATTCGAGAGGAGGTGCACGTACTGCGCCAGCCGGTTGTAGCTCAGCTTCACTGAACTACTGGCGGTCAGGTCGTATTTCAGGGCGAAACGCGGCTCCAGATTACCGTAGGTCTGAATCGTTTGACCGGCCGTATACGTCTTTGTGTTGGTAATGGGGCGGCTGCGCAGGCCCGGCGTTTCTGACTGGCCCAGGGTGTACACTTCGCCGGGGCCGAGGTACTGGTAGAACGAGTACCGCAAGCCATACTGGAGTTGCAGGCGTGAGGTGGCCTGTTGCTCGTTGCCCACATACAGCGAGCTTTCCAGGGCGTATTTGCTTTTCAGCCCAAACGACCGCACCACGCCTGCGCTGGCTGCCGTAGCCGTGCCGGGCTGGAAATCATAGAACAGTGCCTGCCCGCCAAAGGTGATCGTATTCTTGTTCCAGAACAGTGTAAAGTCGGGCTTGATGCTGTAATTGACGATCTTTGAATTGGTGCGGAAGTAATCGTTGGCGTTTTCGGCTTTCTTCCGAAGGTCAGAATCGAGCGAGTAATCGTAGTTGCTGTAGAACGCCGTGGTGTTCAGAAACAGCTTGTCGTTGAACACCTTGTTCCAGCGGAGCGAGGTGGTGGCGTTTCCCCAGTTGAACCCAAAATCGGCCCCGAAGACATCGCGCCCGAAATAGCCCGACAGAAACAGCGTGTTTTTCTCGTTAAGGTGTACGTTGCCTTTGGCGGTTAGGTCATAGAAATAAAACTGCGAACCTTTCAGGTTGCCCGTCAGAAACGGCTGCGCCAGAATATCGGCATACGACCGGCGACCAGCCACAATGAACGAGCCTTTCCCCTTGAACAACGGGCGTTCGTAGGATAAACGACTAAAAATAAGCCCGATACCACCGTTCAATTCTGCTTTTTTCGAGTTGCCTTCTTTCAGGCGAACATCCAGAATCGAGGCGATCCGACCACCATAGAGGGCTGGAATGCCTCCTTTGATCAGCTTGACATCTTTCACCGCGTCGGGGTTGAAGACCGAGAAAAAGCCGAACAGGTGGGAGGAGTTATAGACCGGCGCTTCGTCGAGCAACACCAGGTTCTGATCGATGCCGCCACCACGCACGTTGAAACCGGTAGCGCCTTCACCCACCGTCGATACGCCGGGCAGCAGCTGGATACTACGCACCACATCGACTTCTCCCAGTAAGGCCGGAATCCGCTGGATGGTTTTGATGTCTACTTTATTGACGCTCATTTCAATGTTTTTCACATTGTCGTCGTCGCGCCGGGTCGATACAACCAGTTCCTGCAGATCGCGGCCTTCTTCTGTCAACTCAAGGTCAAGGCGCACATTCTGATCGGTGAGGGTAACGGTGCGGGTCTGTTTTTGGTAGCCTACATACGAGATCACGAAGGTGTAGGTACCTTTTGGCAGCGTGATGGCGTAAAATCCGTAGTTATTGGTTACGGCACCTGTACTACTTTCTTTGCTGTAAACCGATACACCGATCAGCCCTTCGCCATCGGATGCGTCCTTTACATACCCGTTGACCGTGAGTTTATCCTGCGCCTGAACGACAGGCGCTAAGACACTGGCTGTCAAGGCTAAACAAAGTAAAAATAGAGCTCTCATTCCTGTTGTGGTTGTGTCCGGTGAATCACATAAATAACGGCAGGGGCACGCTATTTGTTAGTACTACACCAAAAGTACAGTAACCCGGCTGGCCGTATGTTAAGAAATAGACAAAACCGCGATTTTCCGGGGTAGACGGTCAGTATCACAGTATAAAACCAAGATCACACCATGCAGCGACCTGTCCTTATTTCCCTTATTCTCCTGCTCTCCTGCCTGGCAGCAACAGGGCAGTCGTTATTATGGGAGGTGTCGGGTAATGGCCTGGCCAAGCCGTCTTATCTTTTTGGCACTTACCACATTCTGCGCGATAGCTACCTCAGGCAGGATTCCCTGACCCGGCGCCACTTCGAAAACGCCGAAGGGGTAGTGGTCGAAATGGTGTTCGATTCGTCGGAGGCGGGGAAAGTGAGGCAGTACGCGACGATGGCCGATAATAATTTGATCCGGCTCATCGACGCCAACGATTACAAACTGGTGGCCGACGAGTTCAATGCCGTTACCGGTCAGGAGCTGTCGTTTTACAACCAGATCAAACCGGTCATTATCGCCACGGCTCTCAGCGTCGCCTACGCCCGGCAACGATCGGATACCCTCACCAGATTTTCGGGGCAACCCATCGATCTGTACTTCGTGAAACAGGCTCAGGCCGCCCAAAAACCACTCAAAGGCCTGGAAACCCTCGACGAGCAGTTGACGCTGCTCTACAACCGGCAGTCTGTTGAAAAGCAGGCCGAGAACCTGGTGCGGATGGTGAAGCAGAAGAACGTACCCAGGCCACAGGGCAGTACCCTGACAGACCTATACCTGCGCGCTGACCTTGACGGCATGTGGACTTTGTTTCAGCGCGAGAGCGACACGCCCGCCGATCTCTATGCACTCATCGACGACCGCAACCTTCGCTGGATGAGCCAATTGCGCCCCCTCCTAGCCGAACGCTCTACGTTTATTGCCGTGGGTGTTGGCCACCTCACTGGCCCTAACGGCCTGTTGAATCTCCTTCGCGAAGCTGGGTACGTTGTCAAGGCCGTGAAATAGCCGCTGACCATTGGCTCAACAGTTGAGCGAAATCAGGCTCCGATCAGATAAATAGACTTGTTTTACAGAAAAACACTATGGCTATCAATCGGTGGCGGCCCAGCTTTGTTGGCGCTCTAGTTGTCGTACTTACGTTGCCTGCCCAGATCAGATGTACTCCCAACACGCAGTGTCTGACCTTTACCGGCCAAAAGAGGGCCGCTGACTGCGAGTTCACGGTGGAGAAGCTGACCATAACCGGCGCTGACCCCGTATTGGCTAACGTACCCAATCAAAGCCGAAAAGGGATTACTCTCAACCCGAATCAGGCGCAGGAAGGAGAAATTATGGCCACCCCTAAATTCCCGCTACGCCAGTTCACATTTACGTTGAACCTGACTATCCGCCGGGTAGCCCCACCTGCTAAGCCCACTGAAAAATATGTTGTTTTAACACGCCTGTACACCAAAGGGCAGAATTTGTCGACCACCTTTGGCGATGCAGGTACCGGGCCCGGTGGGCTGTTGAATGGTCAGTTTACGATAGCAACCCCCACCATAAATCTACACGTAGGCGAAAGCCAAACCATCCAGGTGCCACTCGCGCTCATCCTGACGCAGGCGGGAAGTGCGTTCAAAGACCCAAACTCGTTTCAGTCCATCTTTCCCAGCCTCGACATGTCGCTTTTTCTGGCAAATCCCGCCACGGCCGAGTACCTGACAGGAAAACCTACAAATTATCTGGATATGCGTGACCTGTCGGAATGGTCTGCGGTGCTCAACTTAATGTCTTTCAGGCGCTGAACTACCCGTCCTGCTTTTCAATTTTCTTAATCAATCGGCTGGCTTCTTTATCATCTTTTTCGGGAAACGTGACGGGTAATGATTCCAGCACATCGGTCATGATATGAGCGATGATCAGCTGCTGATTGTCCCGGTTGTCGCTGGGAATCACGTACCAGGGGGCCGTTTTGGTAGCCGTAGCGTTGATGGCGGCCTCGTAGGCGGTCATGTAATTGGCCCACTCCTCGCGTTCTACCAGATCGCTGTCACTCAGCTTCCACTGTTTCTCATCGTCTCTTAACCGGGCGATCAGCCGGTTTCCCTGTTCTTTTTTCGAGACGTGCAGGTAAAACTTCACTACCCGGAAGCCGTTGCGGTACAGGTAGTCTTCAAAGTGGGTAATATCGGCATAACGCTCTTTCCAGAGGCGGGGCAGATTACCGATGAATTCGTCGGGTACGTTGCCGTCTGCCAGTCGTTCGGGATGCACCTTCAAGGCCAGCACCTCTTCGTAATACGTCCGGTTAAAGATGCCAATGGTGCCTCGCTCGGGTAATTTTTGCCAGAAGCGCCACAGGAAATCATGCGCCCTATCGGTTTTACCGGGCTTGGTGAACGAGGCAATTTTAAACCGCGATGGGTTCACCCCTTTAAACACGTGGCGAATACTACTGTCTTTACCAGCCGCATCCATGGCCTGAAACAACACCACCAGCCCATATTTTTCGTGGGCATGCATCTGGTTCTGTGCCTGGTCCATCCGTTCGCTGAGGGCATCGAGCTGGCGGGCGCGGTCGGCTTCATCGGTGTAGAACGGGTCAATGAGCGTAGGGGTCTCTTTGGCCGAGTAGGGTTTCTTCCCGTCGAAGCGGAACGTACCTGACTGTAGTTTTTTCATTGGTCGAGTTGGCTGAACACCTATTCCTTCAGCTTCGGGATCAGCTTTTGGAGGGCTTCAAACCGAGCCGTATCGGGTTTTGTGTCGTTGATCGGCAGTTTCTTCAGCTCGTCGATCAGGATACGGCCTACAATCAGGCGCATGTTCTTTTTGTCGTCGGCGGGAACAACGTACCAGGGGGAGTTTTTGGTAGCCGTTTCGTTGATCGCGTCTTCGAAGGCCTCCTGGTAATCGTCCCAGAATTCACGTTCATCCACATCCTGCTCCTCGAACTTCCAGTTTTTTTCGGGGTCTTCAATGCGGGCGATCAACCGGTCGGCCTGCTCTTTTTTCGACACATTCAGGAAAAACTTGATGGTTGGAAAACCATTGCGGGCCAGATGCTTTTCCATATCGACAATGGCGTCGTAACGATGTTTCCAGACTTTGTCGAGGTCTTCCGTCAGGTCGGCAGGAATATGCTGGCTCTTGGTCAGAATCTCGGGATGTACTTTCACCACCAGCACCTCTTCGTAGTACGACCGGTTGAAGATACCGATCGTGCCGCGTTCGGGCAGATTCACATACGTTCGCCAAAGCCAGTCGTGATCCAGCTCCTGCTCGGTAGGGCGTTTAAACGAGTATACGCGTAAACCCATCGGGTTGGTCCCGGTAAATACATGCTGGATGGTACCGTCTTTGCCGGCGGCGTCCATCGCCTGAAAAATCACCAGCACGCCATACCGATTATTGGCATACATACGAGTCTGGAGCGCATCTATCTCAGCGGCCTGTTCGCGGAGTTGGCTTTCGTAGTCAGCCTCATCGTCATACCAGTCTTTAACTTTTGTATCGGCTTTTTTGGCCGAGAATTTAGTGGAACCGTCGTAACGGAAGGCATCTATTTTACTCATTCGTTCTGGTACAAAGTTGATGGTGTACGGATCGGGCAGGCGCAGATTGGAAAACTTATACGTACCTAGTCCTGTTCTATCCGTAGGCAATCTAACCGCAAAACAACCCAAATGGTTATTACCCTGGCTAGCTCCCGACTGTATCTGTTTTTTGCCTCCTGGCTTACCCTATTCGGAGGTAGTGCCAGCTTCTCAACTGCGGTTGCTCAGTCGGCCACCTCTGTAAAAAAACAAACTATGAATTCTCAAAGCACAGCCTCAACGACACAACTGGAGAAAGCGACTTTCGGCACTGGCTGTTTCTGGTGTACAGAAGCCATGTTTGAAACGCTGGATGGTGTTCAGGCCGCCGTATCTGGTTATGAAGGCGGCCAGGTGAAAAACCCTACCTACAAGCAGGTTTGCGAAGGCACAACCGGTCATGCCGAATGCGTAGAGGTGACCTACGACCCAAGCAAGGTTACCTATGCCGAACTGCTCGAAGCGTTCTTCCGCAGCCATGACCCGACCAGCCTGAACCGGCAGGGCGCCGACGTTGGCACGCAATACCGGTCGGTGGTTTTTTACCATAACGACGAGCAGAAACGCCTGGCCGAAACGGCTAAAGCTGAACTCGACAAATCGGGTGCCTACAACAAACCCATCGTTACGGAGATTAGCCCCGCCACTACGTTTTATGAAGCGGAGAGCTATCACCAAAACTATTTCGCCCAAAATCCCGATCAGGGTTACTGCGCCTTTGTGATCGCGCCCAAGCTCGACAAGTTCAAAAAAGTATTTAAAGAGAAATTGAAAGCCGATAGCGTTCATTGATCAACAGCAACATACGTCCAGCAAAAAAGGCCCTTAACGGGCCTTTTTTGCTGGAATGGCTAGCCACTCTTCTAAACACAACAGGTCGAAACACCAGCCAGGTACGTTCCATTGGCCAGATTAGGTAACCTTTCAGCAGCAACGCACCTGGCCACTGCTGATTAATCGGGCGAACAGAATCATATTTTAAACACACGACGATTTCGGTTGGTTAAGCCTCTTAATCCCGTTCTAATCTGTTTATGAGCCTCGGCCAGCCGAGCGTGTTCGGTTGCTTGTTGGCACGGTCTGACCAGAGAGGGAGCTACTTAATCATTAGTTGAGCTACCACTTTTTACGTTGGAAAAAACGACTACGAACCACACTTACCCTTTTTTGCGGGGAGGCGGTGAAATGGGGGAACTCATCTGCCAGCACGACTGGTCAACCACGTCGGCGGGTCCGCTTCACCAATGGCCGCCCAGCCTTTGCACTTCATTAGGCACCTTACTTCATACGGCTTTGCCCATGCTGTTGCTTTGGGGCGATGATCTGCTATGTTTTTATAACGATGCTTTTCGGGATAGTCAACAGGCAGATGCGCTGCTAGGCAAACCGGCCCGCGACGTATGGGCGGCTCATTGGTCAGCTATCGGGCCGCCACTCAGCAGCGTTTTGGCTACTGGTAAGCCTGTTCGGCTGGATAATCAGCCCAGCCCCCTGTTCCGCACGCGGGCAAGTAAAGCCACCTGCCTGACAATCAGCCTGTCGCCTGTTTTTGATGCTAACGGTGCGGTGGCGGGCGTACAGGTCACCTGCGTGGAAATGGCCAGTACCCTAAACGGCCATCAGGAACTGGAACGGAGTGAGAAGCGATACCGGACGCTGATCGACGAGTCGCCAGTTGCCACGGCCGTTTATGCTACCCGCGACCTGGTTATCGAAACCGCCAATGAGGCGATGATCAAGCTGTGGGGCAAAACCCCGGCCGTCATTGGCACCAGACTGGCCGATGCGCTGCCTGAATTGGACGGGCAACCGTTTATTGAGTTGCTGGAACGGGTCTATGACACCGGCGTAGCTTACCAGACCAACGAACAGCAAGCCAACCTGGTTGTTGATGGCCGACTACAGGAATACTGGTTCACCTTTACTTACCAACCGCTGCTGAACGATGACCAGGCGGTGTACGCGATCCTGAACGTGGCTATCGATGTCACTGAACGGGTCTTGTCGCGGCGATGGATCGAAAAAAGTCAGCAGCAGTTACTGGCATCGTTCGAGCAGTCGCCGGTTGCTATTGCCATCATCAATGCCGGTGACCTCAGCTTTCGGATGGCCAATCCGTTTTATGGCCAACTGGTTGGTCGTTCACCCAATGAACTGCTTGATAAGCCCTTGCTGGAGGCCCTGCCCGAGTTGCAGGGACAAGGGTTCGACAGGCTACTCAACGAGGTCGTCGCTACGGGCATCCCTTACATAGCCACTGAGGTACCCGTGGAGATCAAACGGCACAACCAACTGGAAACCATCTATGTAGATTTAACGTACCAGCCTCAATGGGACCCGAAACAAGATCTATCAGCGGTCACCCGCACCGTCCATCCGGATCGTAGCGGCCCCGTTACAGGCATTCTGGTAGTAGCTACCGACATTACGCAGCAAGTGCTTGCCCGTAAGAAGATTGAAGAGGCCGAGGCGTCGTTGCGGGGGGCCATCGAATTGGCCGAACTGGCTACCTGGAGCTTGAATATTGAGCAGGGAACGTTCCATTATTCGAGTCGATTTATGAATTGGCTTGGTTTTTCAGAGTCGACCAAAGACATTGACGCCGCCTATAATCCAATTCCAGATGAGTTTAGACAAGCTGTAGCCGACGCCATTCAGGAGGCGATTCGGCCGGGCTCATCTGGTTTATACGAAAATGAGCACCCCATTGTTAACCGGCTTACCGGTCAGGTACGTATCATTCATGCACAGGGACAGGTTTTTTATAATGCCGCCGGCAAAGCCATGTTGCTGAGTGGTACGGCCAGGGACATCACTGAGCAGCGTAAAATCCAGTTTGCCCTGGAGCAGCAGGTAAAAGAGCGTACCGACCAACTGGCCGCGGCCAACCGGGTGCTTCAGTCTACCAATGAAGAACTGGCAACACTAAACGAAGAGTATGCCAGTATCAATGAAGAGTATCTGGCCATGAATGAGGAATTGCACGAATCTAACGAGCTGCTCCTTCGGTCGAATACAAACCTTGAACGCTTTGCTTATGTGGCATCGCATGACTTGCAGGAACCGCTTCGGAAGGTGCAGCAGTTTGGCGACCTGCTGAAGACCAGGTATGCCACAGAACTGGGCGAAGGCGTTAGTTACCTGGATCGAATGCAGGCAGCAACCCTGCGTATGTCGACCCTCATTCGGGATCTCCTCAGCTTTTCGCGCGTTGTGTCAAAACAGGACGAGTTTGTGCCTGTTTCGCTCAACGATGTTGTCAATACTATTCTCTCCGACCTGGATTTATTGATTCAGGAAACAGGTGCCATCATTGACATTGACCGTTTACCAACGGTATTGGGCGATGCCATGCAACTGGGGCAGCTCTTCCAGAACTTACTCAGCAACGCGCTGAAATTTCGACGGACCGATTCGTCGGGTGTTTTGCTTAGCCCACGGATTCACATCAGCTCGCAACTGATAGCGACCGATGATCTGCCCACATCGCTAACGCTTCCCCGAACAGCTGAGGCCTATTACCAGATTTCGGTAGCCGATAACGGCATCGGTTTCGACGAAAAATATGCAGACCGAATCTTTCAGGTCTTTCAGCGGTTGCACGGCAGAAATGAATATGCCGGAACGGGTATTGGCCTGGCCATCTGCGAAAAAGTAGTGATCAATCACGACGGCACTATCACAGCCCACAGCCGCCCTGGCGAAGGAGCCACGTTCAACGTGTATTTGCCGGTTTTGTAAGTGGGTACTTGCATGATGGTGGAGTTGGGATAAACGGGCTTCTGTCGTACGAACTCATTTGTCCCAACTTCCTATGCTCACCTATACGAATTCGTTGCCCCGCTCTTTAGCGTCGGCCACAAACTCTTTCACTTTTTGCTCCTCGTCCTTGCGGCAGATCATCAGTACATTATCGTACTCGGCAACAATGTAGCCGTCTAGGCCATTCACGACCACCAGGCGGTCTTTCGGCGTTTTGATGATGCAGTTCTTTGTGTCGTACAACATAATATGGCCGTCGATCACGTTCAGATTATCGCCTTTATCCGATACTTCATACAGCGATTTCCACGTACCCAGGTCCGACCAGCCGAACTCGCTCAGAACAACATATACGTTGTCGGCTTTTTCCATTACACCGTTGTCGATCGAAATGCTTTTACAGAGCGAGTAGGCTTTATGAACAAAGGCTGTTTCGTCGTCGGTATAATACGCGTTGTTGCCTTCGGCAAAAATCTCCGCCGTTTCGGGCAAATACTGTTCAAACGCTTTCTGAATGGCCTGTGCGTTCCAAACGAAAATGCCCGCATTCCAGACAAATTCGCCGCTTTCAAGAAACTGTTTAGCCAGGTCAAGGTGCGGTTTCTCCGTAAATGTCTTCACCTTTTTCACCTTTTCATCCGCGTCATCGGTCGAGTCGGACAGGTATTGGATGTAGCCGTATCCTGTGTCGGGGCGGCTAGGCTGAATGCCGAGTGTAACCAGCACGTCTTTCCCTTCGGTAGCTGCCAGCGCTGTACGGATTGTTTCACGGAAGGCTTCTTCTTTCAGAATGATGTGATCGGCTGGGGCCACGATGATGTTTGCCTGCGGGTCTTTCTGCGCGATTTTGTAACAGGCATAGGCAATACAGGGGGCCGTGTTGCGCGCTACTGGTTCGCACAATACCTGATCGTCGGCGAGTTGGGGTAACTGTTGCTGGCAGAGGTCCTTGTATTTATCGCTGGTTACAATGTAAATGTTACTGGCTGGACAAATGCCATCGAAACGATCGGCAGTTTGTTGAAGCAGCGTGCGCCCTGTGCCCAGCACATCGTGGAACTGCTTTGGATAATTCGTACGGCTAAACGGCCAAAAGCGCGTACCAACGCCGCCTGCCATTATTACTACATATGTGTGATTCATAGTGAACTCGATGTTGCTGCAAAGGTAAAGCAAAGCTGAAAGTGGCCTTCTAATTCTTATGCAATGCGCTTTTTTAGACGGTCTGTTTGCACGAAACAACAGGACTGCGTAGCATGAATCGCCGTTTTTATTATATTTCAATCAATAACTCACTGACTTACAGGTGAAGAGCAAAAAAATAATATGATATGTAACTGATTGGCAACTAAGTGTTTGAGCGATTTGTGGTTAAAAAATAAGTAATGATTCTTATATTAAATTGTACACATCCCATAGTATCTGTATTTTCGACACTTGAACAACCACCAGAAACAATCAACAAAAACTTATATGATGAAACGCATACATCAGTTCGTTTCCGTTTTATGCCTGTTCATGCTGCTTGTGTCGGCAACAGTCCTAGCGCAAACTAAAGTATCGGGCCAGATTACCGATGCTGCCGGGCTACCAATTCCCGGTGCCAGTCTGAAAGTGAAGAACAAAGTAACGGGCACCACCACCGACAGCAAGGGCAATTTTTCACTGACAACGAATACGCCACCCCCCTTCACCCTGGTTGTTTCGTCGGTTGGGTTTGCCGCCCGGGAAGTCAGTGTGGCCGGTAACACCGCCACGCTTTCTGTCAAGCTGGACGAACAGGCCTTGCAGGGTCAAGAGATCGTTGTGGCCGCTTCGCGGGTAGAGGAAAGCGTGATGAAGTCGCCGGTGGCGGTTGAGAAAATGGACATTCGGGCCATTCGCGAAACGCCTTCCGCCAACTTCTACGACGGCCTGGCCAACTTCAAAGGGGTAGACATGGCTACGCAGGGCTTCCTGTTCAAGTCGATCAACCTGCGCGGTTTTGGTGCGACCGGTAACCCACGCACGGTACAGATGATCGACGGGATGGACAACTCGGCTCCCGGCCTGAACTTCCCGGTCGACAATATTGTGGGTATGCCCGAGCTGGATGTGGAAAGCGTTGAGATCCTGCCGGGTGCCGCCTCGGCCCTGTATGGCCCGAACGCGATCAACGGGCTGATTCTGATGAGCAGCAAAAGTCCCTTCCTGTATCAGGGCCTGAGCGCCAACGTTAAAACCGGGATTATGAACGAAAGCAGCCGCAGCACAGCCACGACCGGTTTCTACGATGCCTCGATCCGGTATGCCAAAGCGTTCAATAACAAGCTCGCGTTCAAATTGAACCTCGCCTACATCAAAGCCGACGACTGGCAGGCTACGAACTATAGCAATCTGAACATCAACGGGGCTCAGGTTGGCGTTAATGACCCTGCTCGCGGGGCGGGCGTAGCGCCTAACTACGATGGCGTGAACGTATACGGCGACGAAGCCCAGGCTAACCTGTTGTCGGTCGGGCAAAGTCTGGTCACGGCAGGCTTATTGCCATCGGCAGCATTAGGCCTGTTACCAAACCGAAGTGTGAGCCGGACGGGCTACAAAGAGCAGGATCTAGTGGATTACAACACCAAAAGCCTGAAGTTTAATGGAGCCCTCCACTACCGAATCACAGAAAAGGCTGAGCTGATTGGTCAGCTCAACTACGGGCAGGGAACAACGGTATATACGGGGGCCAGTCGGTACTCACTACGGAACTTCAGCATTACGCAGGCAAAACTCGAACTACGCGGCAGCAACTATTCATTGCGTGCCTATACCACGCAGGAACGCTCGGGCGATTCATACGCGGCCGGGCTGGCCAGTATTTACATGAACGAAGCCTGGAAGCCCAGTACTACCTGGTTTGGGCAGTTTGCGGGCGCATTTGCCCAGGCACGTGGTGCCGGTCAGAGCGAAGATCAGGCGCTGGTGACTGCCCGGGGCGTAGCCGATCAGGGCCGGCCGCTGCCAGGTACGTCGGCTTACCAGACGCTGTTTGATACCTACCGGAACAAGCCCATCTCGCAGGGTGGCGGCGCTTTTCTCGACAAGTCGAACCTGTATCATGCCGAAGGGGTGTATAACTTCAAAGACATGATCAAGTTTGCGGATGTGCTGGTGGGGGCCAACTTCCGGCAATATCAGCTTGGCTCGGAAGGTACGCTGTTTGCCGATCTGGCCGAAGGACGAACCGGACGGATCAGCATTAACGAATACGGAGCGTTTTTGCAGGCGGGAAAGAATTTGCTAAGCGACCACCTGAAAATCACGGCTTCACTTCGTTACGACAAAAACCAGAATTTCGAGGGTCAGTTTACCCCTCGCGTGTCGGCCGTGACTACGTTTGGCGATCATAACGTCCGGCTGTCGTATCAGACGGGCTTCCGGATTCCGACCACGCAGAACCAGTACATCGACCTGCAAACGCCCAACGCCCGCCTGATTGGTGGCCTGCCAGAATTTTACAACCGCTATAATCTGTCGAACTCCTACACCTTGAGCAATGTATCGGCGGTTGGCGCCGACATCACCAAGGCACTGGCTGACCCCGCCACAGAGGCCACCGCCAGGGCACTGATCACCCAGCAAGTACAATCGGGTGTGCTGGCTGCGGTAACGCAGCAGGTTACAGCTGGCGTTACCGCACAGGTAAATGCAGCCGTAGCGGCGGGGCAGATTCCGGCTTCAGCAGCGGCGGCGGCCATTCAGCAGGGCGTGACCGCACAACTCGCCACGGCCCAGGTTCAGGGCCTGATTCAGCAAAACGTGGCCGCGCAATTACCGGGTGCTATCTCGGCTAACCTGGCTGCTACGAAACAGGGTGTTGCGGTACTGAACAACTACGGTAAACTGGTTCCCTACACACAGCGGGCCTTTAAGCCAGAGCGTGTAGCCAACTATGAGATTGGCTATCGGGGCATTTTCGGCAAAAAACTGTTTGTCGATGCCTACTACTACTACAGCGTTTACACCGACTTTATTGGCAGCGCCGTATTAATTCAACCTACGGCCTCGGCAGCACCCGGCCTCCTGGATGTGAAAAGTGGTGTGTTTGGGGGTAGCACGCGTCGGGTATTCTCATTGCCTGCCAACAGTAGTCAGGATATCACGGCGTCGGGCTGGGCACTTGGCCTGAACTACGCACTGAACAAAGGGTACATTGTCAGCGGAAACATCGCCAACAACAACCTGAACAACTTCACCGCCTCTGAAGAAGTACAATATTCGGGTTTCAACACGCCCAAGTATCGCTACAACCTGACACTGACCAAGCGGGCTACCGACGCCTCTAAATTTGGCTTCAGCGTGAATCTGAAGCACCAGGATGCGTTCGTCTGGGAGTCGAGCATTGTGCAGCCTTCTGATGCAAGTGTAACGCCGTTCAGCAACACGACGGTGCCAGCTATCAACAACCTCGACGCGCAGGTGAGCTACAAGCTGACCAGTATGAAATCAATTGTGAAAGTGGGCGGCACCAACATTGGTGGCACTCCTTACTACCAGGCGTACGGTAGCTCAACGGTTGGTTCTATGTTCTATATTGGTCTGACGTTCGACGAATTGATGCGCTAGTATCTGTTTATAACCGCCAGAGAAGGGCGTTGCTGCTGAAGAGACAGGTTCAGCAGCAACGCCCTTCTCTGTTTTCTGTCCCGTTGGATTGGTATGCCTTTTTATTGTTTGCTTATCTTCGTTGCTGGCGTCGATTTTGTGGGATCTTTTTGATGATGGAGAAACGTTTACGCAGGCTACTTATCGTTCTGTTGTGTTTGTCAGGCCCTTGCCGTGCGCAGGTAGCCACCAACGTGACTACTAACTTTAACTGGGCAACAGTGCTCTCCAGCGAACCACTGGCAGTGGCCGCCGATGGCCCACGGGGTGCTTATGTACTGGCAACGAATAACACGATTGTTCAGCTCGACAGCAAAGGCCGCGAACGCTGGAAACAGACCTTCACAGGCTGGCCAGCTATTCGACGAATTGCTACTACGCCCGCCGGCAGCCTGATTGTGGCCGGTAACTTTACTGGTCAGTTTACCATTGGCGATTCAACGTATCGCCTCGACAATCCCTTTCAGAGCAGTACGTTCATTGCTGAGTTCGACAGCGCGCACGCTCGCCGGTGGGTTACGTATGTACTGACGGCCAAAGGCCTGATGAGTCAGCCTGTTAGCCTGGCGGCCAATTCGTCAGGTTCGATCCTGGTGTTTGGCCAACAGGCCAACACCGGCATTCCTTTCCTGTGCACCTTCGATGCTGATGGTCGGTTTTTAAATGCCAATACCTACGGTGCACCCACCATTCCGGCCCCTCAGGCTGTGGTTGTGGCGCCCGACTCTCAGGGAGAAGCGTTGCTAGCCATTACCGAACGTACCCGCACGGGGTCCTATGGGCTACTGGTAGCGACCAAAGAAGATACCCTGGGCTGGCATTCGTATATAGATCAGGCACTGGGCGTTAATGCCTTCCGCAGCTACGACACATCACCCCTGGGTCTGGCCCTCGATAAAGATGATAACGCAGTGGTGCTGAGCAACTACACACTCACCGATAAGACGATAGGCCTTTCCATTGAAACCGGACAGGTGCTACTCCGTTATGCGGCCAGCGGGCAGAATCAGTGGGTTAAAACGGGTGTCTCCCGTGCCGATTCAGCGGTAGCTATGGGGGTGCTCTCCGATCAGGCGGGTGCATTTGTGGTGTACGGCGGCTACAATGGCCCTTATGATCAGTCGACAAATGAATATGGCCCGGCCGATTATATCAGCGTTGCCGGGTACGCGCCTACCGGGGCTCTGCGCTGGTCGACACGTCTGAATGCCCCTGCGGGTGCTGATCGCCTTATTGGTGCTGCCCGCGCTGCCGATGGTTCAGTGCTGCTGCTCGGCAAAACCACCGGAACGCTAACGCTGGGTACGTTGTCGATAACGGGCACACCAGCCAGCCCGGCCTATTACCTGACCCAATTGCAGCCGTTTGTGCTTCGTCCGGCCCCCACTTCGGTAGTACTTTGTGCCGGCAGCAGCGCGCCACTCAGTGGTACCTACGCCGGTTATTTTGAACAGGCACCGGTTATCCAACTCTCCAACGCACAGGGTGACTTCACGGCGGCTCAGTCAGTTGGGACCATTCCGATTGGTACCGTTGGAAATTTGTTTTCGGTGAGCAGTTTTACCAGTACAGTGCCGCTGGCTGCCAGCGTAGCCGCTGGAACAGGGTACAGGCTCAGGGCTATTTCTCCGCTACCCAGCTACACAGGCGAACCCATTTCGGTCACGGTGGGCACTGCGCCATCCATACCGGCCGTAGCGCAGTCGGGCGAAGAACTGGTGGTCAGCACCAGCAGTGTGGCGGGTGTCACCTACCAGTGGTATACCAACTCCCGGCAGCCGGTCGCCGGGGCCACGAGTCCACGGTTCCGGCCGGGCGGCGGGGGCGCCTACTACGTAGTAGCTATGTCGGGCGGGTGCTCATCGTTGCCATCCGAAGCCCTGAATTATGTTATCACGGCCGCAGAGCCAACGACCGAATTGCTCACGGTGTACCCCAACCCGGCCACCGATCGGGTCTGGGTACGCTGGCAAACGGGCGTGGCAGCGGGCCGTTTTGATCTGGCAGACCTGACCGGTCGGCTCGTTCGCCAGCAGGTTAAAACAGGCGAGGTTACTGAACTGATTGTCAGTGGACTTCCCGCGGGCATGTATCTGCTCACGCTACAGGTCGATGGCCTGCCCACGCAGGTACGTAAGGTGCTGGTACGTTAGATTTTCTCACCAAAAGCCAGATCGCCGGCATCGCCGAGGCCGGGCACAATGTAATAGTGATCGTTCAGGTGGCTATCTATCGCGCCGAGCCATAACCGGCACTGGGGGAGTTGATCCTGAACGTACCGGATTCCTTCCGGGCTGGCAATGGCGGCCGCAATATGGGTTTGGGCAGGTATGCCAAAGCGCAACATGGTGTGGTATACTTTTTCCAGCGACCGCCCCGTGGCCAGCATCGGGTCGATCAGGATCAGCGTTCGACCGCTAAGATCAGGCCCGCTGATATAGTCCATTTCAATATCAAACTCATTATCGTCGTCACCCGGCCGGGCAACCCGCCGGTAGGCCCCGGCAAAGGCATTATCGGCCTGGTCAAACACATTCAGAAAACCCTGATGCAAGGGCAGACCAGCCCGCAGAATAGTGGCCAGCACCGGTTGTTGCAACAGGGTTTGGGTAGGGGCCAGAGCCAGCGGCGTTTGCACGTTGCCGTTCTGGTAGGCCAGGGTACGCGAAATTTCGTAGGCCATCAGCTCGCCCAGTCGTTCAAGGTTCCGCCTGAATCGAAGCCGGTCGGTTTGGGCCGTTGCATCACGCAGTTCGGCAAGGTACTGGTTGGCAATCGACGGGTGTTGGGCAAAGACAAACATACGGTCGTACAAATAGTAGCTAAGTTTCCGTGTAATTTAGCTGGCCAGATGCCGTAATGCCAACCCAAACGGCTATTTTTCGCAGTAGTGGTTCTTTTTGCCCTGCCCGTCACTTGCCGAGTTTGCTATGCGTTGTCTATTCGTTCTGTTTTTTATCCTGCTATCGCCCTTCGTTCGGGCCCAAAGCCCCTACATTCCGCTCAACCAGGACCAGTATCACCTCATTGATCGCTATGAGATTCGACAGGGTCGGTGGGCCGATAAGTTTCACAGTACAGTGAAGCCCTATAACCGGCAGGCGGTGATGCAATTGATCGACACGCTCCAAAACGATCCCGACGGCGTGAGCCTCTCGGCAACGGATAAGTTTAACATCAACTACCTCCGCGATGATAGTTGGGAGTGGGCTACCCCCCAGCCTGTACGGGCCATGTTTCCGCCGGTGTCCGTAGCCTTTGGGCAGTCGGTCGATTCATCGTCTACCCAACCCGTCATTCTGCGTTATGAAGAACCTGGCAACAGCGACAAAATGCTGCTGCGCTATTTCTATCGGAAAAAGTCTGATTTCTACAGCATCAAAAACGACGAATTTGACCTGCATATCAGCCCGGTTCTCCAGGTAGGCTACGGCCGCGATCAGGTACTGAGTACGCCCCTGACAACCAACACGCGGGGGGTGGAAGTGCGGGGAAGTATTGGTCGTCGACTGGGTTTTTACACCTTCGTTACCGACAACCAGATCTACTACCCCAAATACATTCAGGATTATGGGCTGTTGTATTCGCTGCCTACGGGTGGCGGCTTTGCCCCCGGGCAGGGCGTAGTGAAGCTTTTCAACAATGCTGCCGACTTCATTGAAGCCCGGGGCTACATTACCTTCAATGCCCTGAAGATCATTAATTTACAGTTTGGCCACGACCGTAATTTCTTCGGCAATGGTATTCGATCGCTCCTGCTATCCGACAACGCCGCCTCGACACTTTTCCTGAAGTTTCAAACCCGGTTTGGCAAACGGTTCCTATACACCAACCTGTTCACTGAATTACAGAATGGACAGGTTGTGTTGGATGGCACTAACTTTTTCCCGCAGAAGTTCACGGCCATGCACCACCTCAGCATCAACCTCAGCAAACGGGTAAACATTGGCCTTTTTGAATCAGAGATATATAGCCGTGATAAGTTCGATATCAATTACTTGAACCCGGTGATCTTCTACAGGTACGTTGAGTCGGCACGCGGCAGCGGCGATAATGCTTTTGTGGGGATGGACGTGAAAGTGAATGCAGCCCAGCATTTTCTGTTCTACGGTCAGCTTATGCTCGACGAATTTCTGATCAAAGAGCTACGCGCCGCTAACGGGTCATGGACCAATAAATTTGCGGCGCAGCTGGGTGTCAAATACATCGACGTGCTGGGCGTTCCCAATCTCGATCTTCAGGGCGAGTTCAACGTAGCCCGCCCCTATACCTACGCCCACAAATCGGCACAAACCAATTATACCCATTACAATCAGCCGCTGGCTCATCCGCTGGGGGCCAATTTCATGGAAGGGATCGGCGTGGTTCGGTATCAGTTCAAACGGCTGACGGTAAACGGCACATTTAGCGTCATGATGAAAGGGACCGATTCACCCGGCCGAAATTATGGCGGCAATCCGACAAAGAATTACGAAGACCGCCTTCGCGACTATGGCAACTTCGTCGGCCAGGGGCGGCAGACAATCATTACCTATGCCGACATGCGCCTGACCTACATGTTGAAGCATAATTTTTTCCTGGAAGCCCGTTACCTCAACCGCAGGCAGGATAGCCAGTATATTCCTGACATTTATAATACCACCGTCGCTAACTTCGCCATCCGCTGGAACGCGCCTTACCGGAGCTGGCTCTTTTGAAGAGTTCAATGGTCTTGCACCAGGAAGCTCTTTACCTTACCTTATGAACAATCTCATAATCAACGAACTAACCGAATCAAGGTCTGTTTTAGACAAGTTCATGGCCGATTCGGCTACCATACAGGCTATTGCTGATGCGGCTCAGCTTATGGCTGATGCGCTGAAAAACGGCCGTAAAATTATCTCCTGCGGTAACGGTGGCTCTCACTGCGACGCCATGCACTTCGCCGAAGAGCTATCGGGCCGGTATCGCGGCGACCGACGCTCATTGGCTGCCATTGCCATTTCTGACACCAGCCATATGTCGTGTGTTGGTAACGACTACGGCTACGATTTTATCTTTTCTCGTTTTGTAGAAGGCCTCGGTATCGACGGCGACGTGCTGCTGGGCCTTAGCACCAGTGGTAACTCAGCTAACATTATTCAGGCAGTAGCGGCGGCCCGGCAAAGAGGCATGAAAGTAGTATTACTGACCGGAAAAGACGGCGGTAAACTAGCCGGCCAGGCCGACGTAGAGGTTCGGGTACCTCATTTTGGTTTTGCCGACCGTATTCAGGAGGTTCACATCAAGGTGATCCACCTGTTTATTCTGCTCATTGAAAAGCAGTTAGGCCTGGCATAATTTACAACCGCCCCGTTTCTACCGCTTTCACCCCAACGGCCGACAGGGCCTTTACACCAGCGAGCAGCCCCGCAAAGCGTTCGTCTTTGGTCAAGCCCTGTTTATAGCGTCCGTAGATCTGTTGCATGACCACGGCGTTTTTAAACAGCCCGAACACGTAATAATAGAGGATGTTCGACAGGTTTCGCCCAGCTTGTTGAGCGTAATGGTCGGCAAATTCGTGGCGGGTCAGGTTGCCGGGCAACCAGGTCAGGTTAAACGATTTACGAAACGGATCGTCACCCGCCTCGGCCCAGTACGAGAGGGACGTACCCACGTCCATCAGCGGATCGCCAACGGTACACATTTCCCAGTCGAGCACCGCCCTGATTTGGGTCAGGTCATCGCTCAGCACCACGTTATCATATTTGAAATCGTTGTGCAGCAACGTCACGTCGGGGGTTTGTGTGGGCATATAGTCAGTCAGGTAGCGGGCCAGCCCGGTCATGGCGGGTACGTCGTCGGTTTGGGCGGCGAGGTAACGTTTGTGCCAGCCTTCTACCTGCCGCTGCACGTACCCGTCTGGTTTTCCCAGTTGGATCAGGTTCGGTTCAACGGGCAGTGCATGAAGCTCCACTAAGGTATCGACCAGCGCCGTAGACAGGCGCGTCAGGGTGTCGGCCGATAAACCAAGCTTTGGCGCCGATTGCGCCCGCAGAATTACGCCCGGCACGCGCTCCATGACGTAGAACGGACAGTCCAGCACGGTCTCATCATCGCCATAGGCTACCGGAGTTGGGATTTTAGTATAGCCGGCGTCGCGCAGTAAGGACAGCACCCGAAACTCGCGCCCCATATCGTGCCCGCCCTTGATTGCCTTCGCCCCTACCGGCGGCCGCCGAAGCACATACTCGCGTTTGCCGATCGTGATCAGGTACGTCAGGTTGGAATACCCGCCCGGAAACTGACTTACGCCCGTGATCGGCCCAAGCCCCAGGTACGTCTCCAGCACCGATACGTTCAGTTCTTCTCCCGCCCGCACGGGCTGTACACTATCTTGTCTACCCTCCATGATCGCTCTTGCTCTCCCTTATCGTTGATGTGTAGGGGCAGGCCACAGTGCCTGCCCGCTCTCGGGCGCGACAGCGACCGCCATATATTTTCTAAGCAAACGGAGTACGTACAACGCTTTACCGTTCAGTGTAGCTTCTGTAGGTTGATTTTATTTTGGCGCTACAGGCGGTCGCTGTCGCGGCCGAGAGTAGGCAGGCACTGTGGCCTGCTCCTACGAATCGACCTACTGTAGCATAGCCAGCATTTGTGAGGTTGACAAAAATGCAAGTCAACCAACTACTGGTTTGGCCTTTCGGGTGTCGAGGCCGTAGCCTTTCAGGATACTGCGGGCGAGGGCGGTTTTGTGCACTTCGTCGGCACCGTCGTAAATGCGGGCACCGCGTTCGTGGCGATAATACCAGGCCAGGAGCACATCGTCGGTAATGCCTGCTGCTCCGAAGGTTTGGATAGCCCGGTCAACGACGCGTAGCATCATGTTGGCCACGTAAAATTTGATCGTCGATATCTCGTTGCGGACAGCGGCAGCTCCCTGTTCGTCGATGTTGCGGGCCGTTCGCAATACCATCAGGCGCGAGGCGTCGATTTCGGCGCGGCTTTCGGCAATGAATCCCTGAATAAACTGCTTTTCGCCCAGCATCACACCCGGCTCCATTTCGCGGGTGGCGGCCCGGCGACACATCAGATCGAACGACCGTTCGGCGATGCCGATCCAGCGCATGCAGTGGTGAATACGGCCCGGTCCCAGGCGTTCCTGCGCCAGCGTAAAGCCCATGCCCTCGCCTCCGATCAGGTTGGCGGCGGGCACCCGGCAGTTGGTGTACCGCACCTCGGCATGGCTGCCCCAATGGTCAGACCCATCGCCCATGATGCTGATATTACGCACCAGCTCAAAACCAGGGTTATCGGTCGGCACCAGAATCATACTGGCCCGGCGATGTGGGGCAGCATCTGGATTTGTTACGGCCATCACGATGGCGAAGGCCGACCCATCGGCCGACGAGGTAAACCATTTATGCCCATTGATCACCCATTCAGCGCCTTGGCGCTCGGCCAACGTACCCAGCTGCGTGGGGTTCGACCCGGCAAATTCGGGTTCGGTCATGGAGAAGCACGAACGAATTTCCCCTTCTCTCAACGGTTCCAGGTACGTCTGCTTCAGATGCTCGGGCGCGTATTTGTGCATCAATTCCATATTGCCAATGTCGGGCGCCTGGCAATTGAAGGTATAATGGCCAAACGGACTGTAGGCCAGCACCTCACTTACCTGACCGAACTCGCAGAGTGTCAGCCCCAGCCCGCCTTCGTCTACACTATGCTGTAAGCCCCACAGTCCCGCCCGTTTCACCAGTTCACGTTTCTGATCAAGGATGTTGGCCACTTTCGAGAAGTTACCCGTCAGGTGTTCAGCTGTTTCGAGCGGAATGATTTCCTGCTCTATGAATTCGCGGATGCGGGGGATCAGTTCGCGGGTATGGTCGGTGGCAAAGATGGGCTCCATGCAGTTTGTTGTCAGAATTGTACAATCAAAGCTACAGAAAAGATGCCAGTTGATGGGGCTGCTTTGCTGTTACCTGTACCGCTTATTGACCTCTCTGCCAAGTGCCGCACTGATCACCAGTAGCCCGCCAGTCAGAGCGATGAGGCCGCTTTGAAACAAACTATTGTGCGTTATGTAAGCCCAGACCAGCATGGACAGGCAATTCAGAAAAGCAATAACGACCACTATGAATGATAGTAGATAAAGCATATCAATACGTGCAGATGTTGAGCGGGATCAATTTATGCAGAAAGTCCAGTAAGCTGTTTGCTTTCCGTAACAGTTCACCTTTAAATCTATTTTACACAGCAAAGCCCCTCCGCGATTTCTCGTTGAGGGGCTTTACTGTTGATCCAGGTACGTTCTGCTACACTTCGGCCGGTTCTTCCTGATGGGCTGGTTGAACAACCGCGTCACCTTTGCGGAACCACTTGTCGCGAACGCGCTCGTTGATCCAGTAGAGGCAGGGCACGATCACCAGCGTTAGCACGGTTGAGAAGGTCAGGCCGTAAATGATGGTCCAGGCCAGAATATTCCAGAACACCGACGAGTCGCCACCGATAACGATATGCGGATCGAAGTCGCGGAAAAGACTCACGAAATCGACCGTCAGGCCAAAAGCCAGTGGCACCAGCCCAAGTACCGCCGCTGCCGCTGTCAGCAATACGGGCGTCAGACGCGTCCCCCCCGCTTCAATGATCGCCTCGCGCGTTGGCACACCCCGCCCGCGTAACTCTTCAATGAATTCGATGAGCAGAATACCGTTTTTCACCACAATACCCGCCAGGGCAATGATACCCACCCCCGACATGATGACCGAGAATTGTTTACCCGTAACCATGAAGCCAAGGAACACCCCGATCAATGACAGCAGAATGGTGGTAAAGATGATAAATGGTTTGATGACCGAGTTGAACTGCGTGGCCAGAATCAGGTAGATCATCAGGATGGCGATACCAAAGGCTGATACCAGGAAGTTCATCGACTCTTTCTGATCTTCCTGTTCGCCACCCATTTTAATGGTGTAGCCGTTGGGTACGTCCAGGTCATTCACGATCTGCTGAATCTGCCCCACAATCTGGTTGGCGTTATAGCCCGTTACCACATCAGAACTGAGCGTAACGAGGCGGCTCTGATTTTTCCGGTTGATCTGGCTGAACGTAGTCGAATACTGAATATCAACCACCGACGACAACGGCACCTGCCGCAGCGCCCCACCCGAGTTCATATCCCGATACACGATGTTCTGACTCAGCAGCCGCTCAATCTGGCTGCGGTTGTCTTTCTGCAACCGAACCATGATTGGGTACTCATCTTTCGCGTCCCGGAATTTCGACACCTCCGTTCCGAACAGGGCCGTCCGAACGCTGAACGCTACCTGCTGCGACGAGATCCCCTCCCGTTCAGCTTTGTCGCGGTTTATGTTCAGCACGATTTCGGGCTTGTTGGTCACCAGATCAGACTTCAACTGCTCGATTCCCTCGATACCCGCCTGCTGAATCCGGTTACGTACCTGTTTCTCCAGTTTCTGAAGCTCAACAAAGTCATCGCCGGCAATTTCGATCGCAATGGGTTTACCCGTTGGTGGCCCGTTGCTTTCGCGCTGTACCGAAATGTTGGTACCCGGAATTCCCTGCATGGCAAGCCGTACTTTATTCAGCAGCGTATCCGTCGAGATGCCTTCGCGTTCTTCGTTGCCTTTAAACGCAACCGTCACTTTCGATTTCTGCGGCGTGGCGTTCCGATCCGGGTTTTGCGGATCACCGGCATTCTTACCAACGTTCGAGATCACCGAGTTGACGGTGCCCGTTGCTTTGTTATCGCCCAGCACTTTGTACACGCGCTTCTCAATCACCTTCGTTACCGAATCAGTTATGCGGGCGTCGGTGCCCTGCGGCATCTCGTTATAGACGTAGATGTAATCGGGTTCACCACTTGGGAAGAAGATCACTTTCGGCGGGAAAACACCCAGCAGCATGAACGTCACCACCAGTAAGGCAAATGCGGCGGCTACGGTGTACACTGGCCGGTAGCCCGTCAGCAGGAACGAGATCAGCTTGCGATACCCGCTCTTCAGCCGGGGGAGTAAGCTTTCCTGGAAAGGCAGGATCAGTTTTGGCGTCAGCACATAGTGGTTGAACACGTACAGCAGCAGGCCCACCACAAACAGGTTACCCACACCCCGATCAACGGCGTAGCCGATGATCGCCAGTCCGCCGATGATCATCAGCGGGCGTTTGATGGTATCAAAACCCTGGTTGTCTTCGTGGTGATCGTCATCATGCCGGTTCATGAACGACACGGCGAATACCGGGTTGATCACGTAGGCCACAAACAGCGAGGCAAACAGGGTCAGGATGAGCGTCAGGGGCAGGAATTTCATGAACTCGCCCACAATACCCGGCCAGAACAACAGCGGGAAGAACGGCGCAATGGTCGTTAACGTACCGGAGAACACGGGCACGAATACCTCGCCCGCTGCCGCTTTCACGGCCTGCTGAATGGTCCAGTTCCGGTTCTCGTTGAACAGCCGGTGTGTATTTTCGATAACCACAATGGCGTCATCTACCACCAGCCCGAGGCCCAGCAAAAAGGCAAACAGCACGATCGTGTTCAGCGTAAAGGCCGTTCCAACAATTGGTCCCAAAATAGGCATCAACACGAAGGCCACCAGCGCCGAGAGTGGCACCGATAACCCAACGAAGATGGCATCCCGCACGCCCATAAAGAACATCAGCACGAGCACCACGAAAATGAAGCCCAGCACCACGGTGTTTACCAGGTCGTTCACGTTCTCTTTCGTCTTCTCCGACTGGTCGGCCGTGATCCGAATATCGAGGCCCTGGGGGAAACGGTCTTCTTTGTACTGATCAATTGTTTGCTCGATTCGCTCCGACGCCGATAGCAGGTTGGCCCCCGCCCGTTTGATGACGTTGAGCGTCACAACGGTTTTGTTGTCGAGCCGGGCAAAATCCTGCTGTTCTTCAAAGCTGTCCTGTACGTCGGCTACATCGCCCAGGCGAACAGTAGCGCCCGTGCCGGTCCGAATCTGAAGATTGCTGATCTGGGCAATGTCTGTAAACTCGCCCTTCACGCGCAACGTCCGGCGTACACCGTCAACGTCAAGATCACCACCCGATACGTTGATGTTCTCTCCCTGAATGGCCGTCTGAATATCATAATAGGTCAGGCCGGTCGACTGCATACGGGGCAGGTCTACGTTGATCTGGATCTCCCGTTTCAGGGCACCCACAATATCCACGCGGCTGATCTCAGGCATGGCCTCGATGGCATCCTGCATATCTTCGGCGTAGTCTTTCAACTGGTTCAGCGAAAAATTACCGGCCAGGTTGATGTTCATGATCGGAAACTCCGAGAAGTTTACGTCCTGCGCCGTTGGGCCGCTATCGAGCTTCTGTGGCAGATCGCGCCGGGCCTTGTCAATGGCGTCACGCACCCGCTGCAAGGCTTCGGCTACGTCGGCGTCGGGGTTGAACTCAACCGTGATCAGCGAAAAATCCTGTAGTGAGTTCGATTTCACGCGTTTTACGCCCGTAACCGCTTTCAGTTGTTTCTCAATCGGCTTGTTGATCGTATTCTCGATGTCGGCGGGAGCCGTACCGAAATAAACGGTCTGAATAATAACCGTCGGGATCTTGATATCCGGAAACTGCTCTTTCGGCAGGTTATTGTAGACGAACAACCCTCCGAACGTAATCAGGAAGGTGAAGATGTAAATCGCCGTCCGGTTCTCGACGCACCAGTTGGTGAAGCCGAGGGTTTTATAGTCTGTGAATTTCATAGAAAAGAGTTTTCAGCTTACTGTTTGCCGTTTACTGTTGCTTCGCTAATTCATAATGACGTACCTGAGCGAAGCAACAGTAAACGGCAAACGGTAAACTTAGAAACTGATTTGTTGTCCGTCTGTCACTTCCTGATAACCCTGCGTGATGAGTTGATCACCTGCGCTGAGGCCCTGCGTAATCTCGATCTGGCCACCGTAGCTCTGCCCTACCACTACTTTTTTGGCGCGGGCAATCTTCTTGTTACCCTCCGTAACGGCAACATACACGAGCTGGCCGTTCTCCGTATTCTGAATCAGGTTCTGATTGATCACGATGGCGTTCGACTTCGAGAAGTCATTGACTTTAACCTGTGCCAGCATATTCGGTTTCAGCGCATTATCCGACGGCAGCGGAATTTCGATCGTAAATGTCCGGCTCAGTGGGTCAACCGAGGTCGATACAAAACTGATCGGCGCGTTGATCTGCTTCTTGATGTCGGGGAAAATAACCTGCACGGCATCACCGCGTTTCACCGTGCCCGAGTAGGTATCCGCCACCTTGGCAACAACTTTCAGTCGCGACAGGTTAACCACCCGCACAATGCCCATACCCGGCGCCGCTACCTGCCCTACCTTTCCGATCACCTGATCAACCACGCCCGAAATAGGCGCTGTTACCGATGACTGGCCTAACTGTGCTTTAATCGTCGAGATCCGGCGTTCGAGCGATTCTTTGTTGCTCTTGGCCTGCAGGTATTGTAATTCTGTACCGATCTGCTGTTTCCAGAGGTTGCTTTGCTTGTCGAAAACCGTGTTGGCCAGCGACAGTTGCGTCTGCACTTCCGCCAGCGATTCACGCACGATCTGATCGTCGAGCTTAGCAATCAGCTGCCCCTGCTTCACCGGTGTTCCTTCCGATACATACATGGCCGTGATGACACCGCCTTGTCCTTTCGGGGTTACCTGCACGTTGTTCTTTGCATCCACCGAGCCTTGTAGCTCTACGAAATGCCGGAACGTACCTGCCGTCAGTGGCGACACGGCCACCGCTTTTACCTTCGCTTCTTCGCGCTTTACCGGATCAAGCTTGGTCAGCTCCCCTTCCAGGCCTTTGATCTTCGCATTAAGGTCGGCCTGTTCGCCTTTCAGCTTGTCCAGTTCCGCCTTTTTCGTTTGCAGATCGCTTTTCTTTTCTCCGCAAGCCGCCAGTAACGTACCTAGCAGCAGTGTAGTAATGATGTATGTGTGCTTCATAATTTTTGTGTTTACTGTTCACCGTTTGCTGTTTTCTGTTGCGTTGCTTGGGAACGTATTGTCGCCCAGCGGAGCAACAGTAAACGGCAAACTGTAAACAGCCAACTCCTTTTATTGTCCTGTATACAGCCGACCCAGCGCTTTGTCCTGATCTACTTTCGAGATCAGGAAATCGTAGAGGGAGGCGAAATAATTGGTTTGCGCTTCGCGAAGCGACGTTTCGGCATTGAGTACCTCGATGTTCGAGCCAACCCCTTCCTTGTACTTGATCCGCGTGACGCGAACGATTTCGACGGCCAGATCACGGTTGCGTAGTTGGGTTTGCAACGTCTGAAAGCCATTGTTCAGCGTAATGCTCGATTGCCGGATTTGCAGGTCGATCGAGTTCTTCAGCAGTTCACCGCTGTTCTGGGCCTTTTGAAGCGTAATCCGCTTCTGGGCAATCTGGTATTTTTTCAGGAAACCATCGAAAATGGGAATCTGAAGGCTCAGGCCCGCCGTGGCAAAATTCAGCCAGGGCGTAGTGACCATGTCGCCAATCCGATTCTTACCGTTGTTATACCCGTAGTTAACAAACGCCGAAGCTGTTGGCATATAACCTTTTTTCGACAACTCAATGTCTAGTTCGGCCAGCTTCAGCTGCGTTTGCAAGGTTGAATATTCGATCCGGCTCTGGTATTGGAACGTCGGGTCGGGCGCAATTAGCGATTCCAGTTCGGCGAAGTCACGGTCCTGTAACTGCTCGCTCAGGGTGATTTCATCGTTCACCGTCAGGCCCATCTGGTATTTCAACAGCGCATAGCTCAACTGAATCAGGTTCTCCACATTCTGCCGATCCGACCGCAGGTTGTTGGCCTGCACTTCGAGCCGCTGCACGTCGAGTCGCTCCACAAAACCCTGCTGGTTCGATGCCCGCGTATCGCGCAACAGCGTATCGAGCCGACCGATGTTCAGGTCAAGCAGTTTCGAGCGCTCGCGGGCGACCAGCACACCGTAATACGCTTTCGCTACCTGCTCGGCCACCGTTACTTTGGTTGCCTGGGTCGTGCGTTGCGCCAGCTCCCGGTACGTGGCAGCGGCACGCAGCCCTACATTCAAGCCTGCGCTATACAGCAACTGATTCACCGCAACGGTACCATTGGCCGAGTAATTCACCCCGAACTGCACCGGCACAGCAGGCGCATCAGGCGATGCCTTCGGGTCAAAGAAGTTGGCCGGTAAAAAGGCGCGTTGGATGATGAGGTTATCGGTAAACGAGCCACTTCCACTCACCTGTGGTAACGCTGATGCCTTTATCTCGTGAATCCGCGCTTCAGCACTGATTGCGTCGAGCTGGCTGTTGCGTACGTTGATGTTCTGCTTGATGGCAAAATCGATGGCCTCCTGCAACGTGAAGGTTTGCCCGGTTCCCGCCTGATTCGATGGTTTCAATCCCGTTGGCGCCGGAGCCAGTCCCGAATTAAACGTTGACACGTTGCCGGGTTGCAGATTGACCGGTGTGGTTTGAATCGCTGACTGGGCAGTTCCGGCTGGCGTAGCACCTGGTTGCGATGGCACTGCCTGCCCCGATGGTGTGATGGCACCCGTTGCAGCAGGCTGCTGAGCCCCCGGCTGTTGGCCACTGGCAGCAGCTCCGGTTGGTTGTTGTCCGACAGATGGTTGGGTAGGTACCGTTCCCGTTGGTGTACCGGCCGCCGGTACCTGTGCCAGCAATGTACCGGCCGGGCCAGGCACCATAGACGTACCCAGCCAGCCTACCGCCAGCATAAGGCGTCGCAGAGACCGTTTGTGTAAAGAAATGTTCATAGTAATGGAAGAATCAGATTGTACTCTAGTTAAAGCTATTGATGCGTTCATTGTAAGCCACAAAGCCAGACTCACTCAGTATGCCCCGGACGAAGTGGTGAAGTAGCTGTTCCTGCGTGGCGATCACGTCTTTCACGTCTTTGTTGTTCGGAAATATGCGGTCATCGAAACCCAACTGAACCAGCTCGACCCGTAGGCGGGCCATTGTATCCAGATTAATGTCGGCCCGGTAAAAACCCTGCTCCACGCCCCGTTTCAGATTGGCCTTGATGTCATTGATAATCCGCTTTTCCTTATGGTCAAGAAAAAAAGCCCAGGCTTTCGGGTAATAGCGCTGTACATCCATCAGCAGGCTTGGATTAATCGCATCGGCTTGCCGACGCATCATGTCAGAGACCAGCAGCATCTCGTCGATTGGGTTCATGTCCAGACGCATTACCCGGTCGCATTCCAGCATCTCGTGCTCGATATGATGCTTAACAGCCTGATAAACAATGTCTTCCTTATCAGAAAAATGCTGATAGATTGTTTTTTTGGATATTCCCAGTCGGCGGGCAATGTCATCCATTGTGATCGTGCGCACACCGTATTTCCAGAGCAGCTTAGCCGACTCAGCCAGTATTTTGTCTTTAATGGTTTCGTTTGCAGGTACGTTCATTGCAGCCGAAACCCGGGAAACTCGCAGAAAGTTTGAAGTTTCCTGAGTTTTTTCAAACTTCCTTATTCAGGTAAACTACGTCTGCGATTAGTACCAAATTCAGTCGTAACAAGGCTGGTCCTCTTGCCGGTACGTTGCCGGTTCTGGACCAGCGGCGGCGCAGCACAAACGTAAAAAGGGGCCCCTGCTCAGGGCCCCCTTTTTACATATACGGTCTAAATGGCTGATTGCGTGCGTAACTACGCAGCCCGCGAACTAACTGGTTTCCGAAGCGTAGCTGGCCGAACACTGCGTGGGTTAGCCGCTTCCTCTACAGCTTCAGCCGTAACGGCACCCATGTGCTGCGCCCGTTTCAAAACGTAGTCGAACGGCAGGTTGAAGTAATTGGACACCTCGCTCCGAAACGAGTCCGGGAAGCGCGACAGCTTGATGCCGAAAAATTTCTTCATCTCCGACTCGGGCAGTAACGACGCCAAAGCCACTTTCTCGGCCTCGGTCAGCAGTTCACGCCGGTTCGGGTACAGGTATTCCAGGCCTATCGATGCCGTCAGTATGTTCAGGAACAGATTCTTGTACATACCCGACAGTTCGGCCGGCAGGATAATCCATCCCTGCTCACGAAACTTGGCCGAGAATCCAGTAAGGCCCGGTGTGCCGCGCAGCTCACCGGCAATCAGATCGGTCGGAAAGCGCAGGCGGCCTTCGCCCGATGCCTGGTCTTCTTTCTGAAGTCGGTAAACCACGGCTTCAACAGGGCTCTTCTGAAACAGCAAATCAGCGGGTAATACCTGCCGACTTTCCCACTGGTCAGTCATACGAACGAAGAGGGCTTCGTTCTGAGGAAGGTTATCGGCATTGCCCAGGCTGACGAGCATCTGGCGGAAGTTGGCCAGAAAATCAATCTGAAGCTGTGCAGGATGATATTTGGTACGTGCCATAAGCGCAAAAAAGCCGGCATTCACCCGCTGGGTGACCGGCATTCATCTGTGTTGTTAGTTTACTATAATAGTAGAGTAAATATAGCCCTTCCGTGGCACAATAACAAGCAACAGCCCGCCCATTAACTACACTGGCTATCAGAAAAATAGGCTACGGTTGGGGCATAATACCAACGGGCTAGCCAGTAGATTACCCGCATCTGGTCATTGCTACGCTACCCGACCAAAGCAACCCCGATCGACAGCGAGCCAGTGCACATCCGGTAAAAGGACGTACCTGCGCCAAAAATCAAGTAGCTACCTTGTTTGCGTATGCATCGGGCAGTACTTTTACGCGGTCTTTCTGAGGCTACATTTTAGCCAAAACCAAAGACTTGTTTTGTTGTTTTTCAACTGTTTATCTCTGCCAATCAATCTATGTCTTGGGTAACCCAAACGTTAGCCAGTTCGCTTGGCCGGAAAGTGATTATGTCACTAACGGGCCTGTTTCTGTGTACGTTTCTGATTGTTCACGTTGCGGGCAATCTTCAGCTTTTTAAAGGTGATGAAGGCCGGGCCTTCAATGAGTATAGTTACTTCATGACCCATAACCCGGTGATCATGACGGTTTCCTACCTGCTCTACACGTCGATTATCGTTCATGCCCTGATGGCCCTCATTCTGACGCGCCATAACCAGGCATCGCGCCCGGTGAAGTATGCTTATGCCCGTCCGGAAGCCAACAGCCCCTGGTCATCGCGAAATATGGGTATTCTGGGTACCATTTTGCTCATCTTTATTGTTCTTCATATGCGGACGTTCTGGTACGAGATGCACTTCGGCAGCGTACCGATGGCCGAGTATGATGGCAAAGAGTATAAAGATCTGTACAAGACTGTAGTGGCGGCATTTTCGCAGTGGTGGTATGTGCTCATCTATGTATTATCTATGGTGGCCCTGGGCTTCCACCTTGTTCACGGGTTCAAAAGTGGTTTCCAGACCATTGGTCTACGTCATAAAAAGTATACCCCACTAATTGAGTTTTTGGGGGTTTATGGCTTCGGCATTCTTATTCCGGCGCTGTTTGCAGCCATGCCGGTATACATGTTCTTAAAACACGTAGGTATAATCGGATAAGTAGCTTTCCTAACAACGATTGTCTATGAACTTAGAGTCAAAAATTCCGGAAGGGCCGTTGGCCGAAAAATGGTCACGGCACAAGTTTGGGCTTAAGCTGGTCAACCCGGCTAACAAACGCAAATACGAGGTTATCGTGGTAGGAACTGGCCTGGCCGGTGCATCTGCCGCTGCGTCACTGGCCGAGTTAGGGTACAATGTGAAAGCGTTCTGTTTTCAGGACAGTCCACGCCGCGCCCACAGTATTGCCGCACAGGGTGGTATCAATGCCGCCAAGAACTATCAGAACGACGGTGATTCAATCTTCCGCCTGTTCTACGATACCGTTAAAGGGGGTGACTACCGGGCTCGCGAGGGCAACGTGTATCGCCTGGCCGAGGTAAGCGTCAATATCATTGATCAGTGCGTAGCCCAGGGCGTTCCTTTTGCCCGCGAGTACGGCGGGCTGCTGGCCAACCGGTCATTCGGTGGCGCGCAGGTATCGCGCACCTTCTACGCACGGGGCCAAACCGGTCAGCAGCTGCTGTTAGGTGCCTATTCGGCGCTGAGTCGGCAGATTGCCAACGGGAAAGTGAAGATGTACCCCCGTACCGAAATGCTCGACGTGGTCGTTCAGGATGGTAAAGCCCGTGGTATTGTCACACGTAATCTGGTAACGGGTAAAATCGAGTCGCATTCGGCCCACGCCGTATTGCTGTGTACGGGTGGTTACGGCAACGTATTCTACCTGAGCACCAACGCCATGAACTCGAACGTGACGGCAGCCTGGCGGGCACACAAGAAAGGAGCCCTGTTTGGTAACCCCTGCTTTACGCAGATTCACCCAACCTGTATTCCCGTTAAAGGCGATTACCAATCGAAGCTGACGCTGATGTCGGAATCGTTGCGGAACGATGGCCGTGTTTGGGTACCCAAAACGAAAGAGAACGCCGAGAAAATTCGGAAGGGTCAGCTGAAAGCAACCGACCTGAAAGAAGAAGACCGCGACTACTTCCTGGAGCGTCGCTACCCGGCCTTCGGTAACCTGGTTCCCCGCGATGTGGCCTCACGCAATGCAAAAAACATGTGCGACGAAGGCCGCGGTGTTGCCTCGACTGGCCTGGCCGTTTACCTCGATTTCTCGGACGCCATCAAGCGCGACGGCAAGAAGACCATTGAAGCCAAGTACGGTAACCTGTTCGAGATGTACGAAAAGATCGTCGACGACAACCCGTACGAAACGCCTATGATGATCTACCCGGCCGTTCACTACACGATGGGTGGCCTGTGGGTCGATTACAACCTGATGACGACCATTCCCGGCCTGTATGCGCTGGGCGAAGCCAACTTCTCTGATCACGGCGCAAACCGCCTGGGTGCATCGGCACTGATGCAGGGGCTGGCCGATGGTTATTTCGTGATTCCCTACACGCTGGGCGATTACCTCGCTACGATCGGCCCTGCCGATAAAGTGCCGGTTGAGAACGCTGCGTTTAAGGAAGCCGAAGCAAACGTGAAGCACATGATCGATCGGTTCCTGACCATCAAAGGCGACAAGCCCGTTGATGCGTATCACAAGGCATTGGGTCACATCATGTGGGAGTATTGCGGTATGGCGCGTAACGCCGAAGGACTGACCAAAGCCAAAAAACTGATTCAGGAGCTGAAAGCCGATTTCTGGACGAATGTTCGGGTGATGGGCGAAAACGAAGAGATGAACCAGTCGCTTGAGCATGCCGGACGGGTGGCCGACTTCATTGAACTCGGCGAACTGATGGTCGATGATGCGCTGGCTCGTGAAGAATCATGCGGCGGTCACTTCCGCGAAGAGTACCAGACGCCAGATGGTGAAGCGCTCCGCGACGATGCCAATTTCGCATACGTATCTGCCTGGGAATACAAAGGCGATAACAAGCCCGAAGTGCTTCACAAGGAAGAACTCGTCTTCGAGAACGTTAAACTCACCCAGCGTAGTTATAAATAAGTTTTAAGTCTCAGGTTTCAAGTTTCAAGTGCTTTTCTGATCAACCAGTTGTTTATGAGCAGAGCACTTGAAACCTGAAACCTGAAACTTGAGACCTGAAACTCTTTCAAAATGAAAGTTAACCTCAAAGTCTGGAGACAGCGCAACGGGAACGCTCAGGGCAAACTCGTTGACTATCAACTCGACAACATATCACCTGATATGTCTTTTCTGGAAATGATCGACGTGCTGAACGGCGAACTAACCATGAAAGGCGAAGAAATCATTGCCTTCGACCACGACTGCCGCGAGGGTATCTGCGGTATGTGCTCGATGTATATTAACGGCCGGGCACATGGCCCGCAAACCGGAGCTACTACCTGTCAGCTGCACATGCGTTCGTTCAGCGATGGCGACACCATCGTGGTTGAACCCTGGCGGGCTCGCGCCTTCCCGGTGATCAAAGACGTGATGGTCGACCGGTCGGCCTTCGACCGCATCGTTCAGGCAGGTGGGTACGTGTCGGTCAACACCGGTTCGGCCCGCGATGCCAACGAAACGCTGATTCCACGCCCCATTGCCGATGAAGCGATGGACGCGGCTCAGTGCATTGGTTGCGGCGCCTGCGTGGCTGCCTGCAAAAATGCATCGGCCATGCTGTTCGTAGCGGCGAAAGTGTCGCACCTGGCAGTTCTTCCACAGGGTCAGGCTGAAGCCAGCCTACGGGCCGAGAAAATGGTGGCCCAGATGGACGCCGAGGGTTTTGGTGCCTGCTCATTCACGGGTGCCTGTTCGGTAGAGTGTCCCAAAGAGATCTCGCTCGACCACATCGCCCGCCTGAACCGGGAGTACCTGGGTGCTAAAATTACGTCGCAAGCCGTTTAAGGCTTCAATCTGTACACTACCAAAAAATGCCCAATCAGCAATGGTTGGGCATTTTTGTTGGTGTACGTTGCTAGTCAAAATTTGCAATCTTGACGGATTTACCCCCAACTCCCTACAGGGGGCTACTGCGCTACTATATAGCGCCACGGAGCTCTAGCCCCCTTTGGGGAGTTGGGAGTAAATCCACTAAAACTCCACGTGGGTACGTAGTGCAAACAGGTTTACCGGGCCACGATCGCCATTGTAGCCGGGGTTGGCAACCAACTGATAGTCGGCAGTCAGGAAGAGCGCACGAGTTAGTCTGGTTTTATAGAAAGCCTCAAGAATCTGTTCCGTTTTATAGTTTGGCAGCCGTCCATCGCCAATCATGAACCCGATTCCCCCGGCGTTCAGGAAGGCGGCATGATCGGGAGAAAGCCCGTTCACTACAGCAGCTATACCGATAGCATCCTCTGGCCGACCCCAGCGGCTACCCGCGATAAACGCGCCCGCAGATACACTCCGATCAATTTCGGTAAACGCCCAGGTGGCTGTTTTGCCGTCATTCCAGCTGGCGCGGGCAAACAGACCACTGTTTTTGGCTATGGGCTGTTCGAGGCTCACGCCAAACCCGTATTTCACGCCGCCATATTGCTCGCCATTCAATATATAAGGCAATGACGTATCATAAGTACCAGCAAGCAATCGTTGGGTAGCTTCCTGATAAGCGGGCGCTTTCGAGGCATTTCTGAACGCCAGTAACCGAACAGTTCCGGGCTGTGCCAGCAAATGATACCGGCTTTCAAGCTCAACAGTTAAGCCACCCGACTGGCTGATGTTCCAGTCGAGGACGTTACCGTTGGCCATTTTTGGCATCAGGCTGTAAGCCACACGCACCTCGTAGGCGGGGCGCACATATTCTACTGCCAGCCCCCAGGTATAGCCACGCGTGTTGGCCGGGTAATCCCAGGCCCCGTAACTCATCAGCGACCAGTTGAAAAACTGCGTTCTGGGGTCGTGCGAAAACCTGTTGTTATCAAAAATATCGGCAATCGAGAACTTACCGGCCGTGATAACCACCCGCGAATCGGGGCGGCGCTGCTTCACATGGTTTGCCTCCGACTGGATCTCTTCCGCCTGTGCGCCCCTCAACGCAAAGACCTGTTCAACAAAGAACCGGGCCATGTAGACTGCCGGTTTCGGGCTACCGATACGAAAGCTCTCCCCATTAGGAAAGCCCGCGATGCCAACAGCCGCATTATAGAGCCCTGCATTGTAAGGCTCTGCGGCATCCCGACGGCCAACGCCTACCCCGCCCGCAATTTCAGGATTAGCGTAAATGGCAGCGCCCTTCCACAATTTCCGACCAACGAAAAGAGTCGTTGTAACCGATAAAGCCGTGTCGGGCTGGGTGCTCAACGTATTACGGCCAACGTACCCAGCCCCCTGAAAACCGGTATGTCCCTGCGCAATCGTTGTGAACTGATAGTGTAAACTCCAGGCCTGCGATGAATCTAAGTAGTTATTGTTGTTGTCTTTCTGAGCGTATAAATCAGGCCTTGAATAACCAAGTACAATACAGGTAGCTAAGCATATACGGCAATACCAGGTAAGGCTTCGTTGCATGAACAAATGAGTAAAATCTTGTAGGTCGAAGGTATTGGCCGCACATTAAAGAGGCGTGAACGAGGCGTTAAAACGGCTTAAACGATTTGTCCATTTTGTTTAAGAGGCTCTTAATAGGTGTTTAATTACACATTAACGAGGTGGCAGCTACTTGCAGCCGCAGTCAGGGCATTAATCAGTGCGCCGCCTGCCACGTACATCATAGCCTAGTAATTTTTATGAATCGCTCAGTTGGAGTTCGCATTAGCCAATGGAATTACTCATTGCTGGGCCTGCTTCTTTGCACTTGTCTACTCGGACATGCTCAACCTCAGGCACCTGTTGCCCCCATCATCCCATCCGTAACGGATACACTCCGACTTAGCCTGCCCGATCTGGAACAACAGGTGCTGGCTCGTAATTATCAGTTGCTGGCTCAACGGTATCAGATCGATATTGCCGGGGCTGCCATTACACAGGCGGGTTTACGGCTGAATCCGAACCTGTGGTTTCAGACCAACCTGTACAATCCCAACACCGGTAAGGTTCTGCCCCTGGGCACCCCATCGCAGTCTGACCTGGAAAGGCAAACGTTCAACAGCGGCTATTTCGCCGTGCAGCTTCAGCAGGTAGTGATGCTGGCCGGAAAACGCTCGAAGCTGGTGGCGCTGGCCGAAAGTAACCGGTCGCTAGCCCAGATCGCGTTTCGCGATGTGCTGCGGTCGCTGCGTTATCAGCTTTACACCACCTACGCCAACCTCTATTTCGACCTACAGGCACTCGACCTGTTTCAGGATGAGCTGGCCCGACAACAACGGCTGGTTGAGTCAACACGCATTGCGTTGCAGACGGGTGGTGCGGCCTCTTATGAAGTAACGCGTCTCGATGTAGCCAACCGCGACCTACAGGCCAACATTGCTGACTACCGAAACCGGATTGCCGACGAACAGGCTACCCTGCGTATCCTGCTCCGGCAGTCGAATCCCACCTTTATTTTGCCTACCGCCCTGGCACAGCAAACCAGTCCAGCCCCGGCCTTAAGCGTTGCGCTCGATTCGGCCCTGACGAACCGCCCCGATCTGGCCCTGACGCAGGAACAGATCGCCAATGCCCAGCGCAGCCTGAGCCTTGAGCGTGCCCGCCGCACACCCGACCTGATGACTGGTCTACTCTACGAACGCTACGGAAATGCCTATACCAATTTCGTCGGCTTGCAGGCGAGTATCGATCTGCCCGTTCGGAACCGGAATCAGGGCGCCATTCGGGCCGCCGAAATCACGGCGAAGAGTGCCGGGGCAGGCCTCGAGAACATGCAGGCGGTTGTACAGAGCGATGTATTGAACGCCTATGATGTGCTGAATGCGTATTACGAGCAGGTAAATACCCGCCCAGCCGGTTACCTCGGCCGAATTCAGAACATCAGCGCCGAAGCCACCAAAGCCTATAATGCCCGTAACATCGGCCTGCTCGATTATCTGGATAAGATACGTACCTACCAACAAGCACAACTCAACCACATCAATCTGCTCAATAACGTCTTTCAAAGCCAGCAACAGCTCGACTTTGTAACGAACACGCGGTTTTTCTAAAGAGTGAAAGGGTGAATGGCGAAAGAGCGAGCGCACGCTTCGCATGGGTATAGAGCGGTGTTATGGATCGCTCTTTCGCTTTCTCACTCTGTCGCCCTCTCACCCTTTCACTCATTGACCTATATGAAAACAATCCACGCAATTTTCCCTCTTTTCGCCGCTTGCCTACTGGCCGCGTGCGGAAGCAAAGATGACAAGGCCAGCAACGTACCTACGTCGGATGCTGATTCAACGGCCAGTTACCTTACCGACTCGGTGCGGCGTATGAACCCTGAGAACGAACTGATCCTTAATGGTACCGTCACCTTCGACCAGGATAATGTAGTCCGCGTGTTTCCGCTGGTGTCGGGCAACGTAGAGAAAGCGACCGTGACATTAGGTACGTATGTCAAAAAAGGGCAGGACCTGGCTGTCATTCGGTCGGGCGATATCTCGAACTACGTTAATAACTACCAGGCCGATAAAGCGGATCTGGAAGTGGCGCAGCAGGCAGTGAAGAACACCGAAGCCCAGTATAAAGCCGGTTTTGCCTCGCAAACCGACCTCATCACAGCGCGGAATAACCTTAAGAAAGCGCAGGAAGAGTTGGGCCGGTCAACGAATGTGCTGCGCGTATATGGTGGCGCAAACGCAAATACGGGCCAGCCTTATTTTACGGTGAAAGCACCCATTGCGGGTTACATCGTCGAGAAGAATGTGAACACCGGCCAGGATCTGCGGTCTGATAACCAGAACCCGTTATACACCATCTCGAGCTTGCAGCGTATCTGGGTGATGGCCAATGTATACGAGCAGGATATTCCGCAGATCAAGCAGGGCGAGGCGGTCGACGTGCAACTGCTGGCCTATCCTGACCGTGTGTTCCGGGGGCACGTCGATAACATCAGCAACGTGCTCGACGAGCAGGCCCGCGTGCTGAAAGTGCGGATTGTGCTCGATAATAAAGAGGGTCTGCTAAAACCCGATATGTTCGCCACCATCCATGTACACGTGGGTAACAACGGCGGCGGCATTACGGGTAACGCACTGGCCGTACCACAGAAAGCCGTCGTTTTCGACCGTGACCATTATTATGTGGTGGTGCAGACAGGTAAAGACAAATACGATGTACGGGAAGTGAAAGTCGAGAAAAACACGTCGCGCTACGCCTTCGTCGAAGGGAATATCCGCCCCGGCGAAACCGTCATCACCGAGGGTAGCCTGCTGTTGTACAACGACTTAACAGACTAAAAATAATGAGTGAAAGAGCGATAGAGCTTCGCCAGATAGTTGGCTCGGCTCCTGTACCAATAGTTACGCTTTCATTCCGGGCGGCGTCCCGCTTTCGCGCTTTCACTCTTTCACCATCATGAACAAGTTCATTCGCTCTATCATCACGTTTGCCCTGACGAACCGGTTCGCCGTGTTCTTCGGCATCCTGCTCATCATGGTGGGCGGCGTGGTCAGTTTTATGGATACGCCCGTTGAGACGTTTCCAGACGTAACCAATACCAACACCATTGTTATTACGCAGTGGCCGGGCCGGTCGGCCGAGGAAGTGGAACGCTACGTGACCATTCCGCTCGAGACTGAATTGAATTCGGTACCCAAGAAAACGACGCTCCGGTCGGTATCGCTGTTTGGCCTCTCAGTTGTCACCATGATCTTCGATGATGGGGTCGATAATTTCACCGCGCAAACCAACGTAGCCAACCGCATTGCCGGCGTTGACCTGCCCGAAGGCGTACAGGCCGAAATTCAGCCGCCCTACGGCCCGACCGGCGAGATCTACCGCTTCACGCTGGAAAGCAAAACCAAAGACATTACCGAGCTGAAGTCGATTCAGGACTGGGTGATCGAGCGGCAGATCAAAGCAGTGCCGGGTATTGCCGACGTGGTGAGCTTTGGCGGCAAAGTAAAAACCATCGAAGTAAGCCTGAACCCAACGCTGCTGGCCAACTACGGCTTCACGGCCGTCGATGTAGATCAAGCGATTCACCAGAGTAACGTCAACGTAGGTGGCGATGTCATTAAGCAGGGGAATCAGGCGCTGGTGGTGCGGGGTATTGGCCTGCTCACCAAACCCGAAGACGTAGCGGGTATCATCATCGATAACGTGAACGGTGCCCCCGTCCGGGTACGTGACGTGGCCACCGTCCGTGAGTCGTTTCAGCCTCGGCTCGGCATTGTGGGCCGCGACAAGAAAGACGATGTGGTCGAGTGTATCGTGGTGATGCGGAAGGGCGAAAACCCCAATGAGGTCATTCCCGCCCTGAAGGCGAAGATCGACGAGCTGAACAACCAGATTCTGCCCAAAGACGTCAAGATCAAGACGTTCTACGACCGAACCACGCTCAACAACTACACCATGCATACGGTGGGCGAGAACGTATTCCTGGGCATTTTTCTGGTCACGGTTATCCTGCTGCTCTTTCTGGCCGACTGGCGCACCACACTCATGGTCGCCATCGTGATTCCGCTATCCTTGCTGTTTGCGTTCATCTGCCTCCGATTGCGCGGCATGACCGTTAACCTGCTCAGCATTGGTGCGCTCGACTTCGGTATCATCATCGACGGTGCCGTGATCATGGTAGAGGGTCTGTTTGTGATGCTGGCTCACCGCGCCGATCAGCTCGGCATGATGCAGTTTAACAAACGCGCCAAACTGAGCTGGATCGCCTCGTCGGCAACAGAGGTAGGCAAGTCTATTTTCACCGCCAAAATTATCATCATCACGGCCCTGCTGCCCATTTTCGCCTTCCAGAAAGTAGAGGGTAAACTCTTTAGCCCGCTGGCCTGGACCATCGGTTTTGCCTTGCTCGGTGCCCTGATCGTTAGTCTTACGCTGATTCCGTTGTTGTGTTCGATCTTGCTGAAAAAGAACGTGCGCGAACGGCATAACCCCATTGTGCAGGGCATCGAGAAAGGCTACGTACCTGCGCTCGACTGGGCCATTCAAAAGCCCAAAGCCATTATCGGCATTGCGTTGGCGGGGCTGGCTATTTCGGGCTACATTTTTGCCGCGCACGTAGGCTCCGAATTCTTGCCCGGCCTCAACGAAGGATCGATTTATGTACGGGCCAGCCTCCCCTACTCCGTATCGCTCGACGAGAGTTATGCCTACACGCGGAAGTTCCGGGCCATTTTCAAGGAATTCCCGGAGGTCCGGGGCGTGATCTCGCAAACTGGTCGCCCCAACGACGGTACTGACCCTACCGGCTTTTTCAACAACGAATTCTTTGTGGACCTGTACCCCAAAGAAGAATGGACGCGCGGCCTGACCAAAGATCAGATCATTGAGCAGATGCGGCAAAAGCTGGCGCGTTTCCACGGCGTTACGTTCGGTTTCTCGCAACCTATTTCTGATAATGTGGAAGAAGCCGTGTCGGGTGTGAAAGGGTCGATGGCCATCAAAATTATTGGTCAGGACCTGAACGTGCTCGATAAGGAAGCCACGCGGGTCCTCAACGTGATGAAGAAAATCCGGGGCGTCGAAGACCTCGGCGTTTTCCGTAACCTGGGCCAGCCCGAATTCCGCATCACGCTCGACCCGCAGAAACTGGCGCTCTACAACGTACCTACCGACGTGGCGCAGTCGGTCATTGAAACGGCCATTGGTGGTAAAACCGTGACCCAGTATTTTGAAGGTGAACGCCGTTACGACATCAAAGTGCGCTACGACGAGCGCTTCCGGTATTCGCCCGAAATGATCGAAAACCTGCTGGTGCCCACCCGGTCGGGGGCCAAGGTACCACTGAAAGAGATTTCGGAGATCACAACCAAGTCAGGTCCGGCGTTTGTGTATCGCGAGAACAGCGCCCGGTTCATTGCCATCAAGTTCTCGGTACGCGGGCGTGATTTGGGCGGCACCATTGCCGAAGCGCAGAAAACAGTGGCCGCCCAGGTGAAACTGCCCGACGGTTACCGGATGCGGTGGGCAGGTGAATTCGAGAACCAGACCCGGGCCCAGAAAACGCTGATGGTCGTGGTGCCCATTTCGATCACCGTTATCTTCCTGATCCTGCTCTTCACCTTCGGCAGTGCGCTCGACGCCACGCTCGTGATCCTGAACGTACCGTTCGCCCTCATTGGTGGCTTCCTGGCCCTCTGGGTTACCGGTATCAATTTCAGTATTTCGGCGGGGGTAGGCTTTATCTGTCTCTTCGGCGTATCAGTGCTAAACGGGGTGATCCTGATTAACCGGTTCAAAGAGAACCAGCACCGAAAAATGGACATTCTCGAAGCCGTTCGTGAAGGAGCCATCGCGCTGGTCCGGCCCATCATGATGACCGCGCTGATGGCGTCATTGGGTCTGCTACCCGCTGCCCTGTCGACAGGCATTGGCTCCGAAACGCAGAAACCACTGGCTACCGTGATGATCGGTGGCTTCATCACCAGCACCATTCTGTCACTGCTGATCCTACCCGTCATCTACGGCTTGATCTATACGCGCCGTGACCGAAAGAAGCAGGAGAAACGAGCGCAGCCAGTTGGCGTATAACTTATCAGTATCCCTTTAAGTAGAATTTAACGGCTCTGATCGATAGATTAGAGCCGTTTTGCGTGTTATACAATCGTATATAATGGCTATTCCCACAGCACACATGGACCAGGAAAAACCTTCTCCGAATAGTTTGGCCGAACGGTTCGACCGTTTTTCGCTTTACATAACCCGCATTACTGGTAGTTCAACGGCTTTTCTGCTGGCTTTTGCCACTGTTCTGGTCTGGGCAGCCACGGGTCCGCTTTTCCATTATTCTGAAACCTGGCAGCTGGTTATCAATACAGGTACCACGATCATCACGTTCTTGATGGTGTTCGTGATCCAGAAAGCGCAGAATAAAGAATCGCTGGCTGTGCAACTAAAGCTGAATGAACTGATTGCCGCCACAAAAGGGGCCAGCAACCGGCTTGTTTCTGTAGAAGAACTCTCGGAGCAGGAATTACAGGTGCTTTGCGAGCATTATCATACCATGGCAGAGCTGACCCGCCACGCCAGTGACCTGCGCAAGACCCACTCGGTGGAAGAGGCCATTCGCGATGCCCAGTACAAACTGAGCGAAGAAGAGGAAGAAGATGGCAAACGGGCTGTTGCCGTGGCAAAAAAACACAGGGCATCCACAGACGGTAAAAAGCCTGCAAATGCCCCGAAAAGTAACGTACCTGACTAGCGGTTATGAAGCTGAGCTGTTTCGCTTCCGCTTGACCGATGTGCGGGCGGCAACTTCGGCCTGAAATTTGATCTTCAATTGACGATCAAGTTCCTTATCCCGTGGAACGTAGATGCTGGTCTTCCCGTCCGAGAATTTGAGCATCCAGTAGACGTTGTCGGTAGTAGGCGGAATGGATGTATAAACTGGCTTGCTCATGATTCGTATGATAAAAATGAATATGGGTGACTGTGCGGTCACCCTGTCTGATTAGTCAACGTATTTTTGCGCGAATCTTGTCGACCGGGCGCATGCGGTCTGTTGCCGGGCAACTCGAAAGAACTAGTTTACGCTACTTGTTTTCTAACCTCAACCGCATTCGGACCTTTAGGCGTCTTCGTGATTTCGAAGGTCACTTTATCCTGTTCGGTGATTGCATCGACAAGGCCGTTCATGTGCACGAAAATGCTTTCCTGGCTTTGCTGATCCCGAATAAAACCATATCCTTTCGATGAATTGAAGAAGGTAACCACGCCCTTCCGGACTAAATCTTCGGGGGCTGCATCTTCCTGTTTAGACACGCCAATCTGGATGTCTGCCTGGTCGATCACCCGCCGCTTTTTATTGGGGTCGGGCGGCGTCGAGGTAATGTTGCCATTCTCGTCAACGTAAGCCATCATGTCATCAAGGCCAAGACCTTTCTGAGCACTGGCTTTGCGCTCTTCCCGCTTTTCTTCTTTATCCTTTCTCTTTTTCTGTCTTGCTTTTTCTTTTTCTTTCTTGCTAAATGTCTCCATTCATGATTGGTATTAAGTGAGAGAACCCGCGCGCATGCGCCAGGATTGGTTTCCAGAATGGTAAGCAAACGCCTGAACGGGCTACCAATCCGTGCGGGTATAGTATAACCCACCGTATAGGCAACTGTAAACCACACAAATAAGTTGTACTTTTTAAATATTATTCGCCCTTTTTGGCCCACTTAGTATGAAATAGGTTTGAAACTATGTTTTCAGCCCTATTTTATGCCCCCACTTATCAAACCAGGCTTAGCTGGTTATCTACCCTATATTGCCTCAGACAGAAGTGGCACTCTATCAGATAGGGCAACCGTAACACCAGCCGCCCCTGGCTCTTTCAGATGCACAACGTACCTGGCTCTATTGATTAACTCAGGCCGCCTTTTTCCTTTGCCATAGTATGAGACTACTTCTAGTACTAGGCAGCCTTTTCTGGATGCACATAGCGGTTGCCCAGCAGAAAGACCCAATCACCGTTGCCTCATACAACCTCCGTTACAACAACCCCGGCGATGGCGTCAATGCCTGGCCTAACCGGAAAGAGATGGTAAAAGCGCTGGTGAGGTACCACGATTTTGATCTGTTTGGCGTGCAGGAAGCCTTACGGGGCCAGCTTGTCGATCTGGCTGAGATGAACGAATTCGCCTTTTTGGGTAAAGGCCGCGATGATGGGAAAGAAGCTGGTGAACACTCCGCCATTTTCTACAGGAAAGATCGGTTCGACGTGCTCAATGCCGGTGACTTCTGGCTGAGCCAGACACCCGACGTACCTGGAAAAGGCTGGGACGCCACCTGCTGCAACCGAATCTGCTCATGGGCGAAATTCAACGACAAAACCACGAAAAAGACGTTTTACTTCTTCAGCGTCCATTTCGACCATCAGGGCGTGGTTGCCCGCCGCGAATCGGGGAAACTGATGGTGCAGAAGATAAAGGAAATCGCCGGCAACGACTTGACCATCTGCGTCGGCGACCTGAACTCAACCCCTGAGACAGAGCAGGTAAAGACGATTCAAACGCTCCTGAACGATTCGTATCAGGTGACCGTCCTGCCACCCTACGGCCCCGTGGGTACGTTCAACGGTTTTAAATTCGATGCTCCACTAAACGACCGCATCGATTACGTGTTTGTCAGCAAACCCATCAAGGTCCTCTCCTACGCTGTGCTCACCGACGCCAAAGACCAGCGCTACCCCTCCGATCACCAGCCCGTTGTAGTGAAGGTGGTGATGAAGTAAAAGTCTCACGTATCATACGTCTTCCATACGTACCCAGCCATAGCCGACTGGGTCGAAGCGTTATAAGTGGGCCAACACAGCACATCGAAATGCTATTTCATCACCAACCCGTTGCGGTGAAGTTAGTGATGAAGTAGCTGGGTCGAATTTCTGATAAACGATTATAAAGAGAATGCCCACCCAGTTTTAGAGCTAGGTGGGCATTCTCTTTATAATCGTTAAATAAGTGACGTATTGACTGTCCCTAGCGCTTGAAAGGCCTGGGAATGGATAGATCCTTGGGCAATCCGTACTGGCGAATCTGCTCCTTAGCCAGTTCATTCGTCTCCGGAAAAAGAACACGGCCTCCAAAAAGGCGACCTGATTCAGGGTTTTCCGTTATTACAACATCCTTTAAACTGACCGATTTCTGTTCTGCTGAGGCTTTCATATAGCATTTTAGGGATGAAGAGGCTCTGACTTGTCCTGTTGAGCAAGTCGTTCACTTACATCTCGTTTGAACTGCTCAAGCTGTGTGCGTATACTGGCATTCTTGACGAGCAAACTATCAGCCTTATTAATCCCTTCTTCAAGAATAGCTTCTGCCCGCTTGGCCAAATCGTCTATCACCTGTTGATTATCCATCTTCGTTAGTCAGTCTGCTTAATAAATCAATCATGAACCGGCAGTGATTAATATTCAAATCGTGGCTATCGATTTCCTCTGCCAATATTTTCTGTTTACTCTTGAGTTGGCTCAAGAGTGATTTTACCCTGTCTAACGCTGGGTTATTGTATTCGTTCAATTCGAGCGCAACCTGAATTATTTTTCGAGCTTCCTAAAGCGACAACTCGACTGTGGGTAAATCGCCTACAGCGCTTAATTGGGCATTTTCAATATAATTTAACCAATTTTCGTAATACGCCTTATCCTTATCCACAAATAGATATCAGATTTTAGATTTATGTCTTTTTATACTGTGTAATTAATTCTCTTTTTCACGAACACTCCCGGCCATGTCAGACACAACCGGGAGTGATAAGTAACTGATATTCAACCTTAAAATCAACTTCCACAGGCTTCGCAGGCGTCTGGATTATCCAGTGAGCAGATCATGGCGGCGTAGGCTTGTTCGGCTTCGCTGACCTGCTGTGGATTCTGGGCGGCGTGCTCTTTGGCGTACCCTACGTAGTCGAGTGGTACCTCAACAGGGGCAGTTTCGGCAATGGCGGGGGCCAGTTGTGGCTCGGCCTGCGGCTGTACTACGGTGAACTTCACGGCATCGGTGGCGGCTTTGGTGCGCAGGTAATACATACCCGTTTTCAGACCCGCTTTCCAGGCGTAGAAGTGCATCGACGTCAGTTTACCGAAGTTCACATCCTGAATGTGGATGTTCAGCGATTGCGACTGACAGATATACGCGCCCCGGTCGGCCGCCATGTCGATGATGTGCTTCTGCTTGATCTCCCAAACCGTTTTGTACAGATCTTTCAGGTTCTGCGGAATGTTCGGGATGTCCTGCACCGATCCATTGGCAATGATCAGGTTATTCTTCATCGCATCATTCCATAGACCCAGCTTCACCAGATCGCGCAGCAGGTGCTTGTTCACCACCACAAATTCGCCCGACAGTACGCGGCGGGTATAGATGTTGCTCGTGTACGGCTCGAAACACTCGTTGTTACCCAGAATCTGGCTGGTCGATGCCGTTGGCATGGGTGCCAGCAGCAACGAGTTCCGTACACCGTGCTCCATTACGTCGGTGCGTAGTGCATTCCAGTCCCAGCGACCAGACTTTGGCGTTACGCCCCACATATCGAACTGGAATTGACCTTGCGAGATCGGTGAGCCTTTCCAGGTTTCGTACGGGCCATGCTGCTTGGCCAGTTCGAGCGAGGCAGTCATGGCGGCATAATAGATCGTCTCGAAAATATCTTCGTTCAACCGCCGCGCCTCGTCCGATTCGAACGGCATACGAAGCATGATAAACGCATCGGCCAGACCCTGTACACCCAATCCGATTGGCCGGTGACGCATGTTCGAGCGACGGGCTTCCTCAACGGGGTAGTAGTTCAGGTCGATGATCTTGTTCAGGTTGCGGGTGGCTGTGCGCGTTACTTCGTACAGCTTCTGGTGATCGAAGCGCAACACGCCATCGTCGCCCTTCAGAATGAACTTTGGCAGGGCAATGCTGGCCAGGTTACACACCGCCACTTCATCGGGCGAGGTGTATTCCATGATCTCGGTGCAAAGGTTACTCGATTTGATGGTACCGAGGTTTTTCTGGTTCGACTTCCGGTTGGCAGCGTCCTTATACAACATGTATGGCGTTCCCGTTTCCGTCTGGCTTTCCAGCACTTCGAACCACAGATCCTGCGCTTTTACCGTGCGGCGGGCGCGCCCTTCGCGCTCGTAGCGGGTGTACAGCGCCTCGAACTCATCGCCGTAGGCATCAGACAGACCAGGGCACTCGTGCGGGCAGAACAGCGACCACGAGTCGTTGTCTTCTACCCGCTTCATGAACAGATCGGGTGTCCAGAGGGCGTAGAACAGGTCGCGGGCGCGGTTTTCTTCCTTACCGTGGTTCTTCTTCAGTTGCAGAAAGTCGAAGATGTCGGCATGCCAGGGCTCCAGGTAAATGGCGAATGAGCCTTTGCGCTTACCCCCGCCCTGATCAACGTACCTGGCGGTGTCGTTGAATACGCGCAGCATGGGCACGATACCATTCGAGGTGCCGTTGGTACCTTTGATATACGTACCTGTTGCCCGCACGTTGTGGATGCTCAGGCCAATACCACCCGCCGACTGCGAGATTTTGGCCGTTTGTTTCAGCGTGTCGTAGATGCCTTCAATGCTGTCGTCTTTCATCGTCAGCAGGAAACAGCTACTCATTTGCGGCTTCGGCGTACCGGCATTGAAGAGCGTTGGCGTTGCGTGGGTGAACCACTTTTCGCTCAACAGGTTGTAGGTCTCAATGGCCGCGTCAATGTCATCCATGTGGATACCAACCGCCACGCGCATCAGCATATGCTGCGGACGCTCGGCAATCCGGCCTTCCATTTTCAGGAGGTATGACTTTTCGAGCGTTTTGTAGCCGAAATAGTCATAACCGTAATCCCGGTCATAAATAACCGTTGAGTCAAGGATAGCCGCGTTCTCCCGAACTACGTCATATACTTCTTTCGAGATCAGCGACGCATTTTCTCCCGTTTTAGGATCAATGTAATTGTACAGCCGCTTGATGGTGCCCGAGAATGATTTATTCGTTTCCTTGTGCAGATTGGAGATCGCAATGCGAGCCGCCAGAATGGCATAATCAGGGTGCCGGGTCGTCAACGACGCGGCCGTTTCAGCGGCCAGGTTGTCGAGTTCGGTGGTTTTCACGCCGTCGTATAGCCCGTTGACCACCTTCATGGCTACTTCAACGGGTTGTACGTAGGCCGGGTCAAGGCCGTAGCACAGTTTTTCGATACGGGCGGTGATCTTGTCAAATTTGACCGACTCCCGGTGGCCATCTCGCTTAATTACATACATGGTGCTTGTAGGGGTTAGATACGCGTTTTACCGTGATTTTACGATTAACAGGGCTGTGGAACGATCAGTAAAAACCGTTCCGCAACGAGTCAGTCTATTATGATACAATGTGTTGACAATTAGACAAATACAGAAACATAGAGCAGCCAAACCGAGTAGTAAGCCACTGTTAAAGGTAACCCCAAACCGGTCGAAAAATTCGCTTCGCCAAGAAGTCCTTTGAAAAATGAAACTTGACGAACTGCCAGACCAATCCGTTGATGACTGATCGTAAACGACTTACAGTACTCTACTAAGTAGCGGATCTAAAAAAGGTACTACTCTGAAAAAGTATGCAGCATTTCTGTTACAAAAACTACTGCGTATATAGAATTGGTATTTAAAATGAAGAAAGCTTTCCTGTGAGGCTGATCAAAATAGCCGATTTACCATCGAAAATCCCAGTGCCCGCGCCTCTTTTAGGTCATTAATATTAGGGTGCGGTTAATTCTGCAATTCGTTGTCAGAAAGTGTTGTGTGTCAGCGAAAAAGCCTTTATTTTTGCAATCCTTTTCGGACGGAAACCGAATTTTGGCAGATAATCAGATAGATACAATGAAAAAGGGCATTCACCCAGAGTACCGCGATGTGGTATTCCACGACATGTCGGCCGATTACAAATTTGTAACGCGCTCAACTGTTCAGACAAAAGACACAATGGAGTTTGAAGGTCAAACGTACCCACTGGTGAAAATCGAAGTTAGCTCACAGTCGCACCCTTTCTACACGGGTAAGAACGTACTGCTCGATACCGCTGGTCGTATTGATAAATTCCGTAAGAAGTACGGCAACAAATAAGCATTTACGATTTACGTCAAAGCCCCGGTTTGCTGTAGCAGGCCGGGGCTTTAGTGTTCATAAACCAACCTATAGCCAGTTGACTGGAAGTTGCCACGCCAGCACTGGCCGTACAGTAATAAGCAAGGTTAAAAAGCCGCACTTCGCTCTGCCAGCACACTAGAAGTGGCGTTTCTACGTTGCCAGCCGGTATGGCATCACGATTAAAAGGATTGCTTAAAACATTTGGATGGCTCGATGCCCTCCGTATGTATACGGCTATCAAGACGCATCAAAACGAACGGCTTTCATCGGGTCGGTACAGTACAACATTCCATTTACGTCCGCACACGTCCGATCTATATACATTCGATCAGGTATTCATTCAGGATCAATACAAGCTCCCCTATCCGTTCGATCCCAAGACGATTGTTGATGCAGGCGCCAATATCGGGTTATCAGCTGTCTACTTTGCGCACCGATTTCCAGATGCACAGCTTGTAGCTATCGAGCCCGATAAGGCTAATTTTGCACAACTTCAGCGTAATTGTGCCAATTATCCGCAAATAGAGGCTCGTTGTGCTGGCGTATGGTCAACTGACGGTTATTTGAAAATCAGCAATACAGAGGCAACCAGCAACTCATTTCAGGTGGTCGTAACAACGCCGGATGATGCAACCGCCCTACCGGCGGTTTGCCTGCCAACACTTATGCAACAGCGTAACTGGCCAATTATAGACCTGCTGAAAATCGATATTGAGGGATCAGAAAAAGAGCTATTCTCTACAAACTATGACATCTGGCTTCCTCGCGTGAGGATGCTATTGGTGGAGGTACACGACCAGATGCAGATGGGCAGTTCAGCAGCGGTCTTCAGAGCGACAAGCCAATTCAATTTCAGCTTCGACATGAAGCATGAGAACCTGATTTTCATCAATCAGGATCTATTATAAGCATATCGAATTTCAAGTTTGTATAGCTTCAATAAACAAGTATTGTATGCCACGGTCTGCTGTAGTTTCCATTCCTTTGCCCTGTACCGAATCGTGGGAGCAGATGACCAGTGTGACTGGCGGGCGACACTGTGCAGCCTGCCAGAAAACAGTGCAGGATTTTTCGGCCTTTTCAGACCGGGAACTGGCCAACTGGCTGGCAACGTATACGGGCGAGGCGGCCTGTGGCCGGTTCCGTACCGATCAGTTAGAGCGGTCGATTCAGCCAGTTCAGGTACGTTCAGAACAAGCTGGCTATATGGCCTGGGTACGTTGGGCGATGGCACTCGTATTGGGCTGGCAAACGGCGCGGGCACAGCCAGCACCGTCAAAGCCGACGAGTTTACCAACGGCTGCCTCACCAATACAGCCTAGAAACACAGTTACCTTGTCTGATCCTGTGCTCTTCTGTATAACAGGGCGCATCGTCAATGAAGACAGCATACCTTACAATCAGGCAATCGTTGGACCTGAGGGCGGCGGACGTTTTGTGACTACCAACGAGCAGGGGGAGTTCAACCTGCCGATTTATGCGTCTGACCACGTTCAGGACACGATTCGCCTCCGCCTTATCGGGGACGGTAGTAGGATGACCATTAAGGTAGCTGCTAAGCAGCCGAAGGAACCGCTCTCCATTACGATGTATGCCACCTTTGAACAACGTACCATCGTTGGCGGTGGCTTTACTGTCGTTCAGCAGGAAACGCCCAAACGGCGTTCTTTCTGGCAATTTTTAACTGGGAAACGCTAGAATCAAGCGTATACTTTTCCATAAAAAATGCCCAGCTAGTTCTGGCTGGACATTTTTCGTGGAAAAGAGGTGTCTCAAATTACCTGTTCAAAAACGCCTGCAACGACGCGATTTTCGATTCGGCGTCGGTGGCTTTCTGGCGTTCGCGTTCTACAACGTCGGCTTTGGCATTGGCGACAAACCGCTCGTTTGCGAGTTTCTTCATTACTGAATCGCGGAAACCGATCAGGTAATCCAGCTCCTGTTGCGCCTTTTCTTTCTCCTGCTCTTCGTCGAGCTGATCGGCCAGATCAATAAAGAATTCGTCGCCTTTGATCAGGAACGAAGTCGCATTCTCTGGCCGGGCTGCGTTCAGCTTCTCCGACACGTAGTCAATCGCAGGTACGTTCGCCATTTTCTGAATCAGCCCTTCCAGCACTTTAAACCGATCGGGTGTAGTGGTCCGAATCGACAGCGGCAATTCTACCTTCGGCGCAATTTGCTTGGCGTTGCGAATATTCCGAATGCTGGTCACGATCTCGAACAGCGTATCAAAATCAGCCAGTATACCCGTATCGATCGAGGCGGCTTTCGGGAAGGTAGCCGTACACAGGCTTTCACCAGGCTGACGGTCGCGAATATCCTGCCAGATTTCTTCGGTGATGAACGGCATGAACGGGTGCGTCAGGGCCATCAGCCGCTCGAAGAAGTTGATCGTAGCCAGGTACGTTGCCTCGTCGATAATACCGCTATAATTCCCGTCGGCGTCTTTTTCGGTGTATTCCGTCGGCTTGATCAGTTCGAGGTATTGCGAACAGAAATCGTCCCAGATCAGCTTGTAGATGCTCTGAAGTGCATCCGAAATACGGAATTTGCTGAAATGACCTTCAATCTCAACCAGCGTTTGGTTCAGTTTAGCTTCGAACCATTGGATGGGCAATTGCTGACGCGCGTGTAGAGCCGCAAGATTTTGCGGCTCTACACGCGTCAGCAATGCGCCTGCGTCAGCCACCGTCCAGCCTTTCACCAGTCTAAACGCGTTCCAGATTTTGTTGCAGAAGTTACGGCCCTGTTCGCAGAGTTTTTCGTCGAACAGCAGGTCGTTCCCGGCGGCGGCGCTGAAGAGCATACCCGTCCGAACGCCATCGGCGCCGAACTGGTCGATCAGTACGAGCGGGTCGGGTGAGTTGCCGAGTTGCTTCGACATTTTGCGGCCCTGCTTGTCGCGGACCATCCCCGTGAAATACACGTTTTTGAACGGCCGTTCGCCCCGGAACTCGAAGCCCGCCATCGCCATCCGGGCAACCCAGAAGAAGATAATATCGAAGCCCGTAACGAGGTCGTTGGTGGGGTAGTAGTAACTGATCTCGTCGTTGTCGGGGTGGCGGATGCCGTCGAATACCGAAATGGGCCACAGCCACGACGAGAACCAGGTATCCAGCACATCGTCGTCCTGGGTGAGGTCAGCTTCGGTCATGGCGAAGAGCAGTTTCTCGTGCTGCACTTTCCGAAGCGCCTCGCGCTTGTTTTTGGCCACAATGACGGTGCCATCCTGCATGTAGAACGCCGGAATGCGCTGCCCCCACCATAACTGGCGACTGATACACCAGTCGTGAGGCTGCTCCATCCACGAGCGGTACATGTTCTTGTACTTAGGCGGTACCAGCGCAATGTCGTCGGTCATGACTGCATTCAGCGCCGGTTTGGCGATATCCTGCATTTTCAGGAACCACTGCAACGACAGCTTCGGCTCAATGACGGCGTTGGTCCGTTCCGAGAAGCCCACGTTCGACTTGTACTCCTCTACTTTTTCCAGATTGCCCGACTCTTCCAGCCTCTTCAGAATCGCCTTCCGGGCCGCAAACCGATCCATACCGACCAGGATCTGCGCCTTCTCGTTCAGCGTGCCATCGTCGTTGAGCAGGTCAATAACAGGCAGGTTGTGCTTGATACCCAGTTCGTAGTCGTTCGGGTCGTGGGCGGGCGTCACTTTCAGGCACCCCGTTCCGAAGTCGATCGTTACGTAATCGTCCGTAATGATCGGAATCTCCCGGCCAATCAGCGGAATACGTGCCTTTTTACCATGCAGGTGGGCATACCGTTCGTCGGTTGGGTTTACGGCGATGGCGGCATCAGCCATGATCGTTTCGGGCCGAACGGTGGCAATGATAACGTGGTCGTCGCTGCCTACGATTTCGTACTTGATGTAGCAGAGTTTCTGCTGCACCTCTTTTGTGATTACTTCCTCATCCGATACGGCGGTTTTGCCCTGCGGATCCCAGTTTACCATACGAACACCCCGGTAGATCTGGCCTTTATTATAGAGGTCAACAAACACGTCGATCACCGATTCGTACAGGGCGGGATCCATTGTGAAGCGGGTACGGTCCCAATCGCAGGAGGCGCCGAGTTTGCGGAGCTGTTGCAGGATGATGCCACCGTACTTCTCCTTCCACTCCCAGGCGTAGGCCAGAAACTCGTCGCGGCTCAGGTCTTTTTTATCAATGCCCCGTTCCTTCAGCATATTCACCACTTTGGCTTCGGTGGCAATACTGGCGTGGTCGGTGCCCGGCACCCAGCAGGCATTTTTTCCTTCCATCCGGGCTTTGCGAATCAGCACGTCCTGAATGGTATTGTTGAGCATATGGCCCATGTGCAGCACGCCCGTTACGTTGGGCGGCGGAATCACGATGGTATACGGCTCACGCTCGTCGGGCGTAGAGGTAAATAGCTTATTATCAAGCCAATACTGGTACCATTTGGCTTCAATATCGGTGGGTGAATATGTCTTTGCAATCATGCCGTCTGATGGGGCCGGGGCCACGTTAAGGCCGCAAAAATACGAATTTTATACGGGTACGTGGGCAACACGATAGTACGCGGATTAAATGGATTGAACAGATTGACGTGTGCCATCGTGTTGTCCGCGTACTTATCACCGCCACCAACAAAAAAGCCGACACGTTGAAACGCGTCGGCCTTGATGTATAAGGACGTACCTGGATTGACCAGCTACTACTGAGCAGCCTGCTTGGCGAATTCACCGGCGGCTTTCAGTTCTACTTCTTCACTAACGGTAGTACCGCCGGGCGATCCTACGCCGAAATCAGTCCGTTTGATGGTGCCGTTCAGTTTCAGGCCTACTTTCTCCTGCTCTTTGCCGCCCATCCCTTTCATTTTAACGGGACCCGTTACAAACGCGTCCAGCGTAACGGGCTTCGTTACACCGTGCATGGTCAGGTCGCCCGTCAGTTTATATTTTTTACCTTCCACTTTCTTGAACGAAGTGCTCTTGAACGTCAGGGTTGGAAATTTGGCGGCATCGAAGAAATCAGGGCTTTTCAGATGCCCATCGCGGCGCTCGCTGTCGGTATTGATTGAGTTAACATCGGCAGTCAGTTCGATAACGGCGTCTGACAGATCCTCTTTCGATGAGGTGATCTTGGCATCGAACGTTTTGAAGTTGCCGTCAACTTCCGACAGCAGCAGGTGAGTAACCGAGAAGCCAACCCGAGAGTGACCTTTGTCAACATTCCAGGTTTGCGCATTGGCAGCCGACAGGGTCAGCAGGGCTGCTACGGGGATGAGTAGAAATTTCATGCGATTAAAAGAAGTTAGATTCTTAAACAAAAGACGGATTACTTTCTGACAGAAAAAAATATGTGTCGATACACAAGTTCCTTGTGTCGACGTACGCACTTGTTTCGTCCACGGTGAGCACGCAGTTGTGTGGCCGTAACCGGCGAAGCTTAAGCAATTATTCGGCCAGAAGTTTATCGATCAACCGGTTAAATTCACCTACGTACTGATCATAATAAACGCCCGTACCCGGTCCCGAAAAACCAGTGTGAATGTGGCGTACTGTTCCCTTTTTATCGATGAAGATCGTTGTCGGAAACGCCACCACGCTGCTCAGGGCTGGTAATGACTTCGCCGCTTCGATTTTGTTATTGGTTCCGGCCAGCAATACGGGATACTGGATCTGGAATCGTTCGCTCATCCGTTTCAGCTTTGGTCCCGACTCAGCCAGATCGGCCGTTTTCTCGAACGCCAACCCCGCCACTTCAACGCCACGCGCTTTGTTTTTGACATACCAGGGGGCCAAAAATTTGGTCTCATCCATGCAATTCGGGCACCACGACCCCATAATCTGCACCACCGTTACCTTGCCTTTAAACTGCGGATCGGTCAGCGACACCGTCTTTCCCGAAGCATCCGGGAAGGCAAACGTGAATTTCTGACCGGGTTTCAGGTACGTTAGTTTGGCTGGATCAGGCAACGAAGCCTTGGGATCGAGGCGGGCCGTCCAGGTTTCGCGATAAGTTGGGCCGGAATGGAAAACACCGGTTAGGGTCTGGTTCGGGCCTTCTTTCGCGCCTCCACGCCGGGCGTCTCCACGCCGGGCTTTAAACAAAAATGCATGGCCGCCATCGAAGCAGGAGAGCAGCAGGCTGTCGCCGAAGGCATTACCAGCCAGGTACCGGTAATCGCCGGTGGGGGTCAGGAACGTACCTGTCACCTCATTGCCCTTCTGCGCAAATACACCTACAGCAACGGTGGTATCGCCCGGCGCACCATCGTTGCCTGCGGCCCGGAACACCGTTTGCCATTTACCCGACAGGTCGCCCGACGGAGCTACGCCCGCAGGTACGTTGAAGCGGCTGGCTTCACCAAAGCGGGCGCTGAAGGGTACGAGCTGAAACTGATCGTTCACGCGCCGCTTGCGCCACGTACCGGTTAGCCTGTCACCGTCTACTTTCGCCACCAGTTCCGACTCGAACAGCCCCATCGGCATGTGCAGGGTATCGCCTTGCAGCGTTGCCTCGTCCATAGGCAAGCGTTCGGCTCCGTTGATGGCGAAAACCGTGTACTTGCCCGCCTTTGCGGCTGGTTTGATGTCAAGGCCAAAGGGGAGCTGGCCACCGCTGGTTTCCAGGGCAGCCCGCCATATGCCCGTTTTCACCGTTGTGGCCGACTGGCCATTCGCCAGGAAGGGTAAACCAAGTAAGGTCGTAAGGAGGTAAGTCAGTCGATTCTTCATGCGATGATAGCGTATACGCCATGCTCCGTTTTTCAACAGGGGCAACAGTAAAAGGGGGCATTCCCGTTCAAAAACAAAATAGGGTCATTTATTAAACCATCCGTTACTTACTTGATCTCAGCCAGATAATCAACGCGCTACAGTCTATTCAACAAAACTACGGTCACCATGAAAGCGTCCTTACTTCTGCTCCTTGCCCTGCTTACCGGTTGTGTATCGTTCAACAGCAACATAGACCGGGCGGCCATTCCTGACTTTACGCGCCTGCTGGTCGTTTCCAAGCTACCCAACATGCGGGTCGACTACCTGAACATGTTCCTCAACTCGTTTCCGCGCAACTATGAAGTGTGTGTGGTGGCGGCCGGGCCGCTGGCTTTTGGCAACCCCGACAGCCTGGTCAGGAAGGAATTGGCGGCTTGCAAAAGCCAGGTTGTGCTAACGATTAACCCGTATCGGAACTACACAACGGGCTCGGGCGAATACATTCGGTCTACCGACGAAGTACTGCTGGAGATGACAGACATGACTACGCAGAAATCATTCTGGAAAGCCATTGCGCAGGCTCCCGGCGGCGTTGTGCCCAGCGCCGAACAAATCGTAAGGCAATTACGTGCTGATCGAATCATATCGGGCGAGGTCCCGTACGTACGCGAGATGACCAGTGGCAACTGAGCGTGCCTGTGTGTCGGTACGTTCCCAGCGATGAGCGGCCGGAGCCAGGGCCTATTCCTGGTGACATTTAACGGGTTGTTCATCGCTATTTCATTGACCGTTAATGGATTGAAAGCCGCATTAACGGTGCTTTGCCTGTCACAATAACTTTATTGCAGCTCATGAAAACGTTGGTTTACTGCCTGTCGATAAGCCTGTTGGCTAGTTGCGTCTCTTTTCAGAGCAATACCAACGGCACACCGCCTGACTTTACCCGCATCCTGGTCGTGTCAAAGCTGACTCGGACTTCGCCCCATTACCTGGATCAGTATGTACGGGCGTTTCCGGCCAACTATTCCGTCTGCACCGTCGATGCGGGGCCATTAGCGTTCGGGAATGTCGATTCACTGATCCGGGCGAAAAGCAGGGCGTGTACCAGTGAGGTCATGTTGACCCTGCATCTCGGACAAAGCAGCCTGATCAGTCAGGGAAAGTATGCTGCCAGTGTGAATGATGTGGTGCTTGAACTGGAAACGCTTCCCGATCATACCCCTTTCTGGAAGGGCCTAACCTCAATTCAATCCTTCAGGCAGGATGCGTTAGACCCGCGCGTAGTGGTGCGGAAGCTGAAAGAAGACAACATAATTTCAAGCAATATTCAGCCGTAACAATACGGATTGGGCTGGTTGGGTGAGTGGGTTTTGTTAAGTTTGTGTAAGGCTTTTCCAACGAGCCACCTTAACCCCACGCCCTATGACTACCGAGTACCATAATCCCGTTATGCTGGCCGAGTGCATCGACGGCCTCGCCCTGAAACCGGGTGGCGTCTACGTCGATGTGACGTTCGGGGGCGGCGGGCACAGTCGGGCTATGCTCAACGCGATGGTGCCCGATGCAAAAGGAAACGCGGGCCGATTACTGGTGTTCGATCAGGACCCGGACGCCCGCGCCAATGCCGCCGCCATCGACGATCCGCGACTCACCTTTATCGCCGCCAATTTCCGGAACCTGAAACGGTACCTGCGCCTCTACGGGGTGCGGCAGGTCGACGGTATCCTGGCCGATCTGGGTATTTCGTCGCACCAGATCGACACGCCCGAACGCGGCTTTTCCACCCGCTTTGACGCCGATCTCGACATGCGGATGAACCAGCAGGGCGACCTCACCGCCCGCCAGGTAGTGAACACGTACCCGGAAACAGAACTGCACCGTATTCTGGGTATGTACGGCGAACTGACCAACGCCCGCACCGCCGCCGCTGCACTGGTATCGGGCCGCGCCAACCAGTCGATCCAGACCATCAACGACTTGAAAGACGCATTAAAGCGCTGTGCGCCAAGGGGGAAAGAAAACAAGTATTTCGCGCAGGTGTTTCAGGCGCTGCGCATTGAAGTGAACGACGAGCTGAAGGTGCTGGAAGAGTTTCTGGAGCAAACGCCCGACGTACTGGTTCCCGGTGGCCGACTGGTGGTGATGAGTTATCATTCGCTGGAAGACCGGCTGGTGAAGAACTTCATCAACAAAGGCAAGTTCTCGGGCGAGGTAGAGAAAGACCTCTACGGCAACGAGATAAAGCCCCTGCAGTCCGTCACGCGCAAACCCATTGAAGCCAGCGCCGACGAAGTAGCCCATAACCCACGGGCCAGAAGCGCAAAACTGAGAATAGCAGAGAGAGGGGAGGAAGGAGGAAGGGGAGAACGGAGGAAAGGGTAGCTCCGCCAGGCTCCCCTTCCTCCCTTTCCTCCTTTCCTCCCTTTCCTCCCTTTCCTCCCCCCTTCCCATGGCCCTTAACACCTTCAAGCACCAGCCGCCGGTGAAACCAACGCGGCGTAAACGGAAGCCCAACCGCATTGCCATCTGGATCAATGAGGTTATGGGTTTCGACCGGCTATTCGGGTCAGACAACGCCTGGCCTATTCGGAACATCAACCGTATTCTGTGGGTCACGTTGCTGCTGGTATTGTATATCGGCCTGAACCACAACGCCGAACGGCTCGTCCGCCGGATTCACCGCACCCGCACCGATGTAGATGAGCTACGTGCCCAGGCCACGACGCTGGAGGCCGACCTGGCCCGCAGCAGCAAGCAATCGGAGCTCAGCAAACGTGTTTTGGCCGACAGCTTACTGGATAGCCAAAGCCCACCCACGAAACTGATTGTCAACGAATAAAACAGTTTGCTGTTTACAGTTGCTTCGCCAGGGCACGTACTGCTCGCTAGCGGAGCAACTGTAAACAGCAAACAGCAAACTCCTTTCCCATGAACATCAAAGAAGAATTCCTCATCCGGTCGCGGCACGCCTTCTATTTTCTGGTGTTGCTGGGCGTAGCCATTATCGGTCGACTGGTGTATATGCAATATTTCGCCACGTTTAAAAAGAAGGGCGAAACGACAGCCAAGTACTGGAACGAACGAATAGAAGGCTTCCAGATTCGACAGGATACCCTGCGGGCTAAACGGGGCGACATTTACGCCCGCGATGGCAGCCTGTTGGCCACGTCTCTGCCAACGTATGAAGTGGGTATCGATCCGCGTGTGGCTAAAGAGGGCTATTTCAATAGTAAGGTCGATTCGCTGGGTATGCTGCTGTCAGGTTTGTTTCGGGATAAATCGGCCAACGAGTATACAGGACTGGTTCGGGCGGCACGGCAAAGTGGCCGGAAATATTTGCTGCTGAACCGCCGGCGTATTTCGTTTCAGGAACGGCAAAAAATGCTGACCTGGCCCTTTTTTCGGTCAACAAAAAAATTGTCGGCTCGGGGGGGTGGCTTACGGGCCTACTACGAACGCTATCACCCGTATGGTCAGATGGCGCTTAGAACCGTTGGCGATCTGAACCCGAAAAATAGGCAGGGGCAAATGGGTCTTGAAGCTTCCTTCCAGTCGGTACTGGCCGGAAAGAATGCCGTTGGCCTGGTAGAAATTCTGGCAGGCGGCGTGAAAAAACCGGTCGACGACGGCCCCGACATGAAGCCCGAGCCCGGGCTCGACCTGCATACGACACTTGACGTCAACTTTCAGGATATTGCCGAAACGGCCTTAAAAAACGCGCTGGATAAGTACAATGCCGATAAAGGCTGCGTGATTGTGATGGACGTACAGACGGGCGAAATTCGGGCACTGGCCAACCTGACCCGGCAAGGCGATGGGTACGTTGAAAACTTCAACCACGCCCTGGCCGGCCGCACCGACCCCGGCAGCACGTTCAAGCTGGCCACCATGATGGCCTTGCTGGAGGAAAAGGCGATCTACCCCGGTAAGATGATCCACACCGGCGACCGCGCTGTTCGGTATCACGGCGTTGACGTGGCCGACTCGAAGGGTGGCGCCTCGGGCAGTATTACGGCGCAACAGGTCTTTGAAAAGTCGTCGAACGTGGGGATTCACCTGATGATGCAGAGCTATTTCTACGCCCGCCCCGATTTATACTGCCAGTACCTGCGTCGGTTCCACCTGAACCGGCCAACGGGTATTCATATGAAAGGCGAAGCGCCGCCCGTGATGCGCAACCCCGACATGAAAGGCTGGAGCAAAACGTCGCTCACATTTATGTCGTACGGCTACGAAATGCAGCTCACGCCGCTACAGATGCTCACGTTCTATAATGCCGTGGCCAACGACGGGCGCTGGGTACGTCCGATGCTGGTGAAACAGGTGAAACTGGCCGGTGAGGTTGTGGAAGAAACAGAACCGTATGTATCACCGAATCCGATTGCCAAACCAGAAACGATTCGGTTGGTGAAGAAGATGCTCGAGGGGGTTGTGACCCACGGCACGGCCCGTAACATTCAAAATCCGCATTATTCAATTGGCGGCAAAACAGGCACGGCGCAGAAGATCGTGAATGGCCTGTACCAGAAAGGCCGCTACTACACCTCGTTCATCGGTTATTTCCCCGCCGATAAACCAAAGTACAGCGTGCTCACCATGGTCGACAATCCGCATGGCGAGAACGTCAATCTGCTTTATGCAGGTAGTGTGTCGGCTCCTGTATTCAAGGAGGTGGCCGATCGCATCTATGCGTACGACATCGATATTCACGCGCCTATGCGGATGCGCAAGACCACGGCATCTCGTCCGCAGGGAGCCATGCTGGCCAGCGCTGGTTACGCCGATGAGTTGCACACAATTGGTTCTGAACTGAACATTGACAGTCAGCCCGCCGCCGAAGGCTGGGTACGTCGTACGGAAGGCGGCTCGTGGCGAAGCCTGCCTGTCCGGAAAGACCGTGTGCCCGACGTGCGGGGCTTACCTTTACGCGACGCCCTGCCGCTACTCGAAAACCGGGGCCTCCACGTCATTGCGCAGGGGCGTGGTAAAGTAATCGGCCAGTCGCTGGAACCCGGCCAGGCATTGGCCAATAACCGCCAAATTGCCCTGACGCTCCAGAGCAGTGAATAGCTTTGCTTCTGTTGTAGTGTATTGCTTAAAAACTGACAACGTACCTATGCGCTTCCATTTCCTCTTTCTTTTTGCTCTGCTTAGCTTGCCGGGTATGGCCCAAACGGCGTTCGATCAGCAGATTGAGGACCATCGCGAGCACTATAAGGCTGAGTTTCTGAGCACGAAAAGCAGCCCGCTGCCATCGCAGGAAGCGGTATCGTTACTTCGTTTTTACCCGGCCGATTCCGCTTATCGGGTCACAGCTACCGTAACGCGTACGCCCGGCTCTGCCCCGGTCGATTTTCCTACGTCGATGGCCAACAGAACCGCTAGCGAAGCGCCGTATGCTACCCTATCGTTTACCATCAACGGTAAACCCTGCCGGTTAACGGTGTACAGGAGCCTGGGCCTGGCAAACAACCCCATGTATCGCGATTACCTCTTTCTGCCGTTTACCGATGCAACCACCGGGCAGGAGACCTATGGCGGCGGGCGGTATCTCGACCTTCGGACCGGCCAGATTCAGAACGGAACGCTCGTGCTCGATTTCAACAAAGCGTATAATCCGTATTGCGCTTATAAATCGGGCTATGCCTGCCCGATTCCACCAGCCGCCAACCGCCTGGCCGTAGCGATCAAGGCCGGCGAACGGACCTACGGCGGCGCGCACCAGGATTAACCCGGTACAAATAAAATTCGCCGGAAACTCCCCTTTCCGATTGGGTGTTGATCTTAGGAATAGCCCTATTGCTTTGGGCCAATGAGCAACACGTGACGCAGGAACAACAAACGACCCATACTACGCCAGTAGCCGAGCCATCGATCCCCTCTGATCGCTCGTCGCTTACCGACGTACAATTAACCGGCTATGAGCAGATCGACGTGCTCGGCGCCCGCGAACATAACCTCAAAAACATCGACGTTTCCATTCCCCGAAACAAGCTGGTTGTCGTAACGGGCATCAGCGGATCGGGCAAATCGTCGCTGGCGTTTGATACCATCTACGCCGAAGGACAGCGGCGCTATATGGAAAGCTTTTCGGCCTATGCCCGCTCGTTTCTGGGCGATATGGAACGGCCCGACGTCGACAAGATCAACGGCCTGAGCCCGGTGATTTCCATCGAGCAGAAAACGACGTCGAAAAACCCCCGCTCAACGGTGGGCACCACTACCGAAATCTTCGACTTTCTGCGGCTGCTCTACGCCCGTGCGGGTGAAGCGTATTCGTATGTGACGGGCCGGAAGATGGTTCGGCAATCGCAGGACCAGATCGTGGATACGTTGCTGGATCAGTACGCCAACAAGAAAACGACCCTGCTGGCTCCGGTGGTGCGCGGCCGGAAAGGGCACTACCGCGAGCTGTTTGTGCAGATCGCCAAGCTCGGCTACACCAAAGTGCGGGTCGACGGCGCGGTGCAGGATATTGTGCCCAAAATGCAGGTCGACCGGTATAAGGTCCACGACATTGAGATTGTGATCGACCGCCTGATTCCAACGGCAGAAGACCGGTTCCGATTGAGCCAGTCAGTAGCTACGGCGTTGAAGCAGGGGAAAGGCGCCATCCAGGTGCTCGATTATCAGGATAAGCTGCACTACTTCTCGCAAAACCTGATGGACCCCGAGTCGGGCATCAGTTATGACGAGCCATCGCCCAACTCCTTTTCGTTCAACTCGCCCTACGGCTGGTGCCCCGTTTGTCAGGGCCTTGGTGTGGTGGAAGAGATCACCGAAGAATCCGTTATTCCAGACAAGTCGCTGAGCATTAGCCGGGGAGCCATTGCACCACTGGGCGAATACCGCGAACTGTGGTTTTTCAAGGAAGTGGAGGTCATCCTGAAAAAATACAAGATGAACCTGACCACCCCGGTCAGCAAATACCCACCCGAGTTGCTGCACGTACTGATGCACGGTACGGAGGAGGAAGCGGCGGTTCCGTCGAAAAAACATCCGGGGGAAGATTACTACAATTTCAAGTTCGAGGGCATTGTCAACTTCCTGAAACGGCAGCAGGAAACGGGTTCTGAGAAGATTCAGGAATGGCTGCGCGATTTTCTGGTGGTCAACACCTGCCCGGAGTGTAACGGGGCCCGTCTGAAAAAAGAGTCGCAATATTTCCGGGTCGCCGAGAAGAACATCTCCGAACTGGCTAACATGGACATTGCCGAGCTGGCCGAGTGGTTCGTTGACGTGGAGAGCCGCATGACCGACCGGCAGAACACGATTGCCAAAGAGATTCTGAAAGAAATTCGCAAGCGTATCGGCTTCCTGGTCGACATTGGCCTGGATTACCTGACGCTGAACCGCTCGCTGAAAACACTGTCGGGCGGCGAAGCGCAACGCATCCGGCTGGCTACGCAGATCGGTACGCAACTCGTTGGCGTGCTGTACATTATGGATGAGCCAAGCATTGGCCTCCACCAGCGCGACAACGTAAAACTCATCGAGTCACTGAAAAACCTGCGCGATCTGGGCAACACCGTACTGGTCGTTGAGCATGACAAAGACATGATGCTCGAGTCGGACTATATTCTCGACATCGGTCCCGGCGCGGGTCGGCATGGCGGGCAGGTGGTCAGCTACGGAACGCCCAGCGAGTTCATTCAGAAAGGTGGTACCACGGCCAATTACCTGAGCGGCCGGACCAACATCAACGTACCTGCTGAACGGCGCAAAGGCAGCGGCAAATTCCTGATCATCAAAGGCGCAACGGGTAATAACCTGAAGAACGCCACGTTGAAACTGCCGCTGGGTCGCATGATCAGCATTACGGGCGTGTCGGGTAGTGGTAAATCGTCGCTCATTCACGACACGCTGTTTCCGGTGCTGAACCGGCATTTCTACAAGTCGAAGCGCGAGCCGATGCCACATAAGAGCGTGGAGGGGCTGGAGTTTCTGGATAAAGTGATCGAGGTGGATCAGTCACCGATTGGCCGTACCCCGCGCTCGAATCCGGCTACCTATACGGGTATGTTCTCGGAGATCCGCACGTTGTTTGCCGAGCTGTCGGAAGCCAAAATCCGGGGCTATAAACCGGGACGTTTCTCGTTCAACGTGAAAGGCGGACGCTGCGAAGACTGCGAAGGCGCGGGCATGAAGAAGATCGAAATGGAGTTCCTGCCCGACGTACACGTACCCTGCGAAACCTGCAAAGGCAAACGCTTCAACCGCGAAACGCTGGAGGTACGGTTCAAAGGCAAATCCATCGCCGACGTGCTCGACATGACCGTTGAGCAGGCCCTGGAGTTCTTCCAGAGCCACCCAAAAATCCTGCGCAAAGTACAGACCCTCAACGACGTAGGCCTCGGCTATATCACGCTCGGCCAACACGCCACGACCCTTTCGGGCGGGGAAGCCCAACGGGTGAAGCTGGCCGAAGAACTGTCGAAGAAGGATACGGGCAAGACGATGTATATCCTGGACGAACCTACCACGGGCCTCCACTTCCAGGACATTGCCCTGCTCCTCGGTGTGTTGCAAAAGCTCGTCGACAAAGGCAACACGGTGCTGGTGATCGAGCACAACCTCGACGTGATCAAAGTCTCTGACCACGTGATTGACCTCGGTCCCGAAGGCGGTAACAAAGGCGGCACCATCATCGCCGAAGGCACCCCCGAAAAAGTTGCCAAAACCAAAGGAAGCTACACCGGCAAGTTCCTGGCAATGGAACTTGCGGGGTAACACGGACTTCAGTCCGTAAAAAGCCTGTCAAGAGGGTTCAATAACTTTGAACCCTCTTGACAGGCTTTTTACATTCAGGCTTCCAGCGAACGTACCTATCTCGGCGACATAGCAGGTACAAGTGCCTCAAGGACGGTTGGTACAATGCCGATCATTAAAATGCCAACCAAGAATACGACCCAGCTAATCCAGACTGATTGTTTACGAGATATTGTCTCATTAACAAGTTCAGGAAACTGCATAATCTTATCAGCAAGTGGCCACATAAACAGCACGTAGGGAGTAAGCAGCAGTAATCCTCCAAGCAATACTGCCAGAAAGCTATGGTCGAAGACAGGTTTGAAGCCTAATTTATGTGACATAACAGCGACACCAACAACCAATGACATATACCAGCCAGAGAACCAGGCCACCAATCCTTGTTTTGCGTTCGAGTACACTTGGTCTTCCGAGTATCCTCGTTGACGAAAGTTGACGATAACAAAATCTCTGATTGCTAAAAGGATAAATCTCATTTTTCATTTTGGGTTATTGGTAGAAAATTATTGGCTGTTATTCCATCGCCTGAATCGTCGTTCCAACAGCTATACCAATCGACACCGCGCCTACAGCTACGGCGAATACGGGAGCGGCACCAGCAATAATTAAGCCAACACCTATAACGCCAAGTCCTGTCTGTACTGCATTCCACCCATCATCGTCCCATGTAAAGCCGTCGTCTGCCACTCCCATATATAATGCCCCTGCACTGGTTGCCAAGCTCAAAACAGCGCATGATTTTCCCATTATACTGACAACGGGGCTTAGTCCCCTGAGTTCTGCTCCGATAGCTCCAGCTATAGCTTGGGCTTTATCCACAGTAAATCCAGCCATTGAAGCGGCTAAACCTGTTGCATTTACCGCGTCTTTTATTGCTTGACTAAATACCCTTCGATCATTACTAAATCGGTTGCTCAACGCTGTAGTCATGTGAAATGAGGTAGGTGCTGAAGTACCGCCATTTACCCCACCTCCACCAAAGCTAGGATCGTAGTAAGGGCCAGTATTGACAGGCCCTCCACCTCCACCGCCACCAGATACACCACCATCTGGAATCCATATCCACTGTGTATCAGTATGCTCTGTTACTGTAACTTCCGTGCAATTAGGGCCACATGAAGAACCTGTTACAGTTTGGTATTTTACGGTTATCATTTGGTAAACCCTACGGCCACCCTTCACATCAATTTTGCTATCAACATAGTACTCGCCACTCTTGCCTTCCTCAAATTTGATTCCGTCAATAAAGCGGTCGTTCCAATCGGCTCTTACTAACCATCCAGAAAAGTTCTCACGAGTTACAGAGCCTTTCATCTGTAGCGCAACGGGGTCATAAGCGATTTGCACTAAAAAGGCATTGGTAACTCCTTTTTCTTTGACAACCACTACGCCTTCCACAAGCGGCTTAGCAAAGTATTTTGCCAGTTCCACCTTATATTCTGTTTTCTCGTCCCAATCTAATAAAACCGGTCTCTTTTCATCTTCATAAGCAATAGGCGCCCAAACAAACTCCCGTTTACCCGATTGTTTGTGTTTAACAGCCTTTTCCCATTGAGCAATTCGCTTATGGCCCCCTGTGTCCCCTGCAAGCCGAGCACCTGCTGGTCCTTTTAGGTACGTACTTTGAAACCATTTTTCGGCCTCTTCTACAGAGAGTGCTTCGCCACTATCATCAGGCATCAGGTCGGAGACTAGTTGCTTCTCACAGCCTAATACGATGAACCCGCCAGCAAAAACGGTAGCATTTTTCAGGAATTTTTTTCTGTTTATAAACAGTTGAGCTTGTAACTCAGAATTAGGGTAATTTTTATTGTGGTAAACTTCGCGACTAAAGAGTTAGTCTACTCTAATAAAATATATTTATTCTATAGAATTACTCGAAATTACGTAAAAACCCCCAACCTTGTATACTTTCTATCGGATTCAATTTGTATATCGTTAATTTAAATCCTGAAAATCAGTTTATTATCTTTAAATTCGTTGTCGACAAAGGCAATACGGTGCTGGTGATCGAACACAACCTCGACGTGATCAAAGTCTCTGACCACGTGATCGACCTCGGTCCCGAAGGCGGTAACAAAGGCGGCACCATCATCGCCGAAGGCACCCCCGAAAAAGTAGCCCAAGTCAAAGGCAGCCACACCGGCAAGTTCCTGGCTATGGAACTGGCGGGGTAAGCGTTTTTCTGTCATCCCGACGTGAGGAGGGATCGTGGCGTTCTTTCTGATAGTGCTTGGCACTTTTAACAGGAACGCCACGATCCCTCCTCACGTCGGGATGACAGAAATTCATACATTAGCAGGTAATCAGTATAAGGCGATGACAGCACATGACCGTCCCCCCATCTCGGCAACAGCTTTTTGGGATGTCGATTTCGACAGGATTGACTTTGAGAAACGACCTTTGTTCGTCATGGAAAAGGTGGCCAACTACGGCACCTGGGCTGACTTCATTGGTATGGTTCGTTTTTATGGTGCTGACCGGTTTTGCTGTGAAATTGTAAAGGCGGCCTATCTTAAGAAAGACGTACTCAATTTTTTATGCGTCGTGTTCGATTTGTCACCCCAAGACTTCACATGCTACACACGGAGACAGTCGCAAAACCTACCCTGGACTTACTAAATCGTCTCCTGGCTATTCCTGAGCTAGCCGATTTTGCGTTAGTTGGCGGAACAAATCTATCCTTACGGCTAGGGCACCGCGTTTCTGTCGATTTGGATTTATTCACACCAGAATCATTCGATTTGTTGGCAGTAAAGGATGCTATTCGTGAACGGTTCAGCGAAGCGCATGAACTTGAAGCCCGTAAACAAACCCTGCTATGCATTATTGACGGCGTTAAAGTGGACCTGATCCGTCATAACTATATTTACATAGAACCCGTCGACTTGATTGATGGCATTCGGTTGGCTTCATTACCAGACGTAATAGCGATGAAACTAGGGGCAGTAGCGGGTCGTGGTGCAAAAAAAGATTTCTGGGATATTGACCGACTGCTTAGTCGCTTCACGATCGCTGATATGATCGCATTTTACAGGCAGAAATATCCTCAAAGTAATTCTGGTCAGGTGGTGCGTTCGCTGGTCTATTTTGATGATGCGGAAGAACAGGAAAACCCAATCGATTTACAGAATACAACCTGGCCACAGGTCAAACAGCGGGTATCGACAGCCGTACAGACGTATGTGCAAGAATTGATCAACTGATCAGGTATGTTCCGCGATACCACCCACTCAACCAGTGTAACTAACGTTTGCCCAGCCCCCGGACCGCCTGCCCGAAAGCAATTGCAACCAGTACCGGCAGCTTGTAGTTTAGTATACTCAGACAGGCCCTTTACTCCTATGACGACAATCAGACAAGGCACGCTGTTGCGGCGTGTAAAAGACATAACCCTGGGCACCACGCTTACCATTGCTCTGCTCAATGGTTCGGTGCTGCTGCAAAGCTGCGGCAACAACCGGTCCGACGAAGCGGGGGGGAGCTATGGTGATGGCCCTGCCGAAGAGACCGTTACCTTCAAAAAAGGCGTTCGCTCGGTCATTACCGAAACGGCTCCCGGCGAATTCAAAATTACCGACGAGACCGAAGCTGAACCCAGCCAGTCGGGCGCGATCGTGAAGTATAAAGACGGTCACTCCGACACGCTGAGCGTAGAAGCCGCCCGGAAACTGGTGCAGAACGACCCGTCGACGAGCCAGTATTTTCATAATCCGTCGGCGTATGGGCAGCATCACTCGAATGGCCTGGCCAATGCGCTGCTTTGGGGTGGCATGGGTTATATGCTGGGTCGAAGCACGGCACCTCGCTACAACGAGCAGCGCTATAGTTCAGGCTTTTACACAAACCCAACTACATATAACCGTTCGCAGCAGTTGGGCCGAACCATTACCTCCTCACGGGTCGTAACCAGTCGCCCATCGGGTGGGCGAAGCGGATTCTTCAGCCGTGGTTTCGGCGGTCGGGGCTTTTCGGGGTAATCGTTTTTTGTCCTCTGTCTTCAGTCCTCTGTTGCGCTGCTGCATCACCATACTGGCTGAGAAGCAGCGCAACAGAGGACTGAGGACAGAGGACAAAATTTAAACTCTTTTCAGATGATTTCTCTCAAACCCCTCCCCCAATCGCCCGATGCGCAGTTGCGGCAGATTGGCTGGGACTGGATGCTAGGCACCGATACGCTGCCTTACCTCACCAATGAGGTTGTTCAACTCAACGTGCAGCAGGCCATGGGCTATGCCGAAGCCGCCAATCGACTCTTCGAAATGCTGGTTGAGGCTGGTCAGCACGTGATTGATCAGGATCGGTTTACTGAGCTGGGCATCCCCGCCAATCTGGTCGAGCTTATCCGCCACTCCTGGGACGATGACCGGAATATTCTGCTCTACGGCCGCTTCGATCTGGCGGGCGGCATCGACAAGGCACCCATCAAACTGATCGAGTTCAACGCCGATACAGCTACCTGCCTGCCCGAGACGGCGGTGGTGCAATACGCCCATTTAAAAGCCAACGGCCTCGACGAAAGTCAGCAGGTAAATGCCGTTTTTGAAGCGCTGGTGGCCCAATTTGAAGAAATCAAGGCGCAAAACGACGACCTCACGCCAACGATCTTACTCTCGGCTATGCGCGACTCGCCCGAAGACGATGCCAACGTGGCCCTGTTGGGCGAAGCCGCCCGCGAAGCCGGGTTCGACGTGGCCTTCGCCTATATCGATGAAGTCGAGTTTTCGGCTACCGAAGGGATTTATCGTTTTGAAGACGGGACGTTCACGCGGTACGATTTCTGGTTCAAACTGATACCCTGGGAATTCATCGGCCATGACGAACCCGAACTGGCCACGATCCTGACGCAACTGGTCAGGGAGCGCAAAGTAGTGATTCTGAATCCGGCCTACGCGCTGCTGTTCCAGTCGAAATACATGCTGAAGATTCTCTGGGAGTTGTTTCCCGACAACCCGCTTTTGCTCGAAACGGATAGTGAACCGCTAGCCGGCAAACCGTCGGTCGAGAAAGTCATTTTCGGGCGCGAAGGGGCCAATATTCGTATGTTCGACGCCACCGGACAGGCCACACAAACCGTTGATGGTGACTACGGTGGCCAGGACACGATTTACCAGCAATACATTGATTTTCCGCAGGATGCAGCCGGCAACCGGTACCAGGCGGGCGTCTTTTTTTCCGGTGAAGCGTGCGGGCTAGGCTTCCGCAGGGGCGGTGCTGTCATTGACAATACGGCTCAATTTGTTGGGCATATCGTTGATTAAAAGCATTTTTAAGTCGTTATGATGCAACGGGTGTGTACGCAGTAGGCATCTGTTACTTGCAGGATGTTGGTATCGACAACGTACCTGCCTAACCGCTAACTTGCTCAACGAAACAAGTCAACGCATGAAACAACGATTGACGGCCTTACTAATGCTGGTTTCGCTCATGGCGGCCGGTCAGGAGCGGCTGGGCATTCAACGATATGGCCATGTGGTGCTGCCGGTGAGATCACTGACGGTCAGTACGCCTTTTTATACCAACATACTTGGCCTGAAACCAGTGGCAGTGCCTGGTAGCATATCCAGCTCGCAGGCCTGGTTTGATGTCGGCAGCGGCCAGCAGATTCGGCTCGTTGAAGGTCGCCCGGATGCCAACCGATCAGCGGGCATGAACATAGCGCTATCGGTTAGCTCGCTACGGAAAACAGAACAACAGCTTCGCCAGCGGGGTGTGGCTGCTACCCGGCAGAACCTGCAGACAGGCGGAAAATCGTCGCTGTTTGTCTCCGATCCCGACGGATACATCTTCGAATTCAACGAAGGAAAATCTGAAGGACCCGGCTTTCTGCAATCAGCCGCCAAGTCGATCTGGCGATCGATGACAGAGGTAGACTAACGGAATCTGTGCGATACCCACGGCCGACGGCTCACCGGGGGGCTAAACCGCAGCGGTCGTGTTCGCGGCTCAGCCTTTTTGGTTTATTTTGCAGCGCTGAGTCTGTTCACCTGCGAAGCCTGCTATGTCTGTCTCGTTTAAAACAACCTTGCTGAAATTCGGCCAGAACGGCGAAAAAACGGGCTGGACCTACATCGAGGTGCCTCCCAGCTTAACGGAAACGCTCAAACCCGGCCAGCGCACCTCGTTCCGGGTGAAGGGCCTGCTCGATGCCCATCCGATCCGGCAGATTGCGCTACTTCCGATGGGCGACGGTCTGTTTATCCTGGTCGTGAACGCCACCATGCGCCGGGCTATTCGCAAGGAAGAAGGCGCATCAGTGCAGGTGACAATCGAAGCCGATGACGAGCCCTTCACCCAATCGGCCGACCTGCTGGAATGCCTGGCCGACGACCCGGCCGCGCAGGATTTCTTCGATTCGCTGGCACCGGGGCATCAGCGGTATTACACCAACTGGATCGAGAGCGCCAAAACGCCTCAGACCAAAGCGAAACGGATTGCCCAGGCGATCACTGGCTTTTCAATGGGCATGGGCTACGGCGAAATGATCCGGTATGGCAAAAAGCGGTCGCAGGAACAGTAGGTCATTCAGGAGCCGGATAAGCTGGTGTTACTGAACGGCCTTTTTCGCGTCTAAATAGCTGAACATCCAAACCAGCGAGGCCTGTTTTGCCGGCTCGTTGGTTTATTCTCATGCAAACGGTTCTCTGGCTATTGATTAGCCTCTTTTTCGGTTTTCTGGCGCTCAACACACTACACTACTTTTTTTACGCCATGCTGGGCCGGCTGGGTCGCGCCGACGATGTACTACCCACGGCCGAGCAACCGAAGCGGCGCATCGCGGTGCTGGTGCCAGCCTATAAAGAAGATGCCGTCATTCTGGAATCCGTACGGGCCAATCTGCAGCAGGATTACCCCGACAGCCACTACGACCTCATCGTTATTGCCGATTCCTTCCAGCAACACACGCTCGATGCGCTGGCCCGGTTGCCTGTCCGGGTGCTGCCTGTCTCCTTCGAGGTATCGACCGTGACCAAAGCCCTCAATGCCGCGCTGGGTACGTTGTCGACCACTGACTATGACATGGTGGTGGTTGCCGACGCCGACAACCACCTCGCCCCTGATTTCCTGAGCCGGGTCAACGCGGCCTTTGTGCAGGGTTGGAAAGCCATTCAGGGGCACCGGGTGGCCAAGAACACCAACACCCGCGTGGCCGTGCTCGATGCTGTCAGTGAAGAGATCAACAACCACATTACCCGCAAGGGCTACCGGGCGGCTGGCGTTTCGGCCACGATCATCGGCTCGGGCATGGCTGTCGATCTGGGCCTGATGAAAGCAGCCATGGACAACCTGACCACGATTGGCGGCTTCGATAAAGAACTGGCCATGAAACTGGCGGTGGACAATCACAAGATCGGCTACCTCGAAAAAGCGTATGTGTACGACGAAAAAGTGGCCAAACGAGCCGTTTTCGAGCATCAACGTACCCGCTGGATCGCCGCGCAATGGCAGTTTGTAGCCGACTATTTCAAACCCGGTATGCGTAATCTGCTGGCGGGGCAATGGCTCAGCGGTATCAAACTGGTGCAGGAAATGGCGTTGCCGAAAGTTCTGCTACTGGGAATTCTGCTGATCACCACGCTGGCCTGTCTGCTTATCGGCAACGTACCTACCCTGCTTCTTTCGGCGGTGCTGTTGCTGGCGCTGTTCCTGAGCATGGCCTTGTCGATACCCGCCTATCTCTGGAAACGCCTGTCGATTCGTGATCTGGGCGTAGTGTTTACGCTGATGATCAGTTTCGGACGGGCGTTGCTCAATATGCGGAAGGCGTTCAAATCGTTTATGCATACGCCCCATAACGCATGAACCCGGCCGTTCCGCTGATTTCGCTGGTCACGATCAATTACAACCAGGCCGACATGACCCGGCTTTTTCTGGACTCGGCCCGGACATTGACGTACCCGGCGTTTGAGGTGATCGTCGTTGACAATGCCTCATCGCCCGCGCTCAATACGCAGCTCGATCTGGCTCAATATCCGTTTGTCAAACTGATCAGGAGCGAGCAGAACCTGGGCTTCACGGGCGGTAATAACCTTGGCATCGACGCGGCGAAGGGAGACTATTTCTTTATCGTCAACAACGACACCGAGCTGGAGCCCACCCTGCTGACCGAGCTGATCAAGCCGTTTCTGGAAAATCCGCAGGTAGGTGTTGTTTGTCCGAAGATCCGTTTCTTCGACGCGCCCAACCTGGTGCAGTTTGCGGGCTATGGGCCCATGAACATGTTTACCGGCACGGCGCACCTCGTTGGTTTCAACCAGCCCGACGGCCCGCAGTATGACCGGCCAGGTACGTCGCCGTTTGCCCACGGCTGTGCGATGCTCGTTAGCCGGGCGGTGGTGAACCGGGTTGGCCGCTTCGCCGATCGCTTTTTCCTGTATTACGAAGAACTCGACTGGTCGCAGCGTATTCGTAATGCGGGTTTCCTGATCCGGTACCAGCCCACGGCTACCATCTGGCACAAGGAGTCGGCGTCGGTGGGTCGCGAAAGCACCCTTCGCACCTATTACCTGACCCGCAACCGCATCCTGTTTATCCGTCGACATGGCTCGCTGGCGCAGCGATGGATTTTTTATGGCTTTTTTGCCGTTGCTGTACTGCCCAAACACGTAGCTTCGTATGTACTTAAAGGCCGCTTCGAACACGCCAGCGCTTTCCTGAAAGCAACTTTCTGGAATTTCCGACATGGCACGGCTTCTGCGGTGTGAAAGAGTTTACTGTCTTCTGTTGCGCTGCCTGTAGAACGCGACAGTGATTAGCAGCGCAACAGAAGACAGTAAACTGAAAACAGTAAACTGACTATTTTTTTGCTTGATCAACTCTCCATACGAACCAGCCGATGGCGATACAACCCGTGGATCTACGGCGGGGCAGGTATCTTATTGGCGCTGATGGCGGGGTATCTGCTGGCCAAATTTGGCGTTACAGGCGGGTTGATGGTCGTAGGCCTGCCCATTGGCATTGCCGCGCTGCTGGGCATCTTACTAGAGCCGAAGATTGGCGTCTATCTGTACGCCAACTTCAGCTTCATGATTGGTATGGCCCGTTTCCTGGATAGCGACGTTCAGGTGGGCCTTGGCCTTGATGGGCTGCTGGTGCTCACGTTTGCGGGTACGTTGCTCAATGCCCGTCGGATGGAGTGGAGTCGACTGAAAAATCCAGCCTTCTTTCTGGTGCTTCTCTGGCTATTCTACACCATCCTGGAATATTTCAACCCTGATTCGCCCTATCCACCGGCCTGGTTTTACCACGCCCGTTCGTTTTCGCTGAGCTGGTCGTTCCTGGCCCTGATTGTGCTGGTAAACCCCATCACTAAAAACGATGTGTGGCTGTTGATCAAAACCTGGATTGTCTGGTCTGTTCTGGCGGCCGTATGGGGGTTCAAACAGCAGTATGGGCATGCCATTGGCCTCCGCGACCTTGAACAGGCCGAGCTGAACTGGCTGGCAGCGGGCGGGGCACGTACCCACATCTTATGGGGCCAACTACGCAGTTTCTCGTTCTATTCCGATGCCGGGCAGTTCGGAGCCGAGATGGCTGGCGTTACCCTGGTTTGCCTCATTCTGTTCATGGCCGAAAAAAACTGGTTCTACCGGTTTTTTTATTGGGGCCTTACGCTGGTCATTTTCTGGGGCTTCGCCGTGTCTGGCACCCGGTCGGCGCTCTTTGTGCTGGTGGGTGGCTTCGGCGCGTTTCTGGTACTCCAGCGCAAGTTGATGCCCGTTGTCTACAGCGCCATTGTGGGTATTCCGCTGATGGCCATCCTTTACTTCACAAACATTGGCGACAGCGTTTACCAGATTTACCGCATCCGCACGGCGCTGCATCCAACCAAAGATGAATCGTTTCTGGTTCGCCTCGAAAACCAGAATCGGCTGAAGGCTTACCTGGCCGATCTACCGTTTGGAACGGGCATCGGTAGCTCATCGGGGGCAGGGGTCCGGTTTACGCCCTGGCACTGGGCCGCCCAGATTCCGCCCGATAGCTGGTACGTACAGCTCTGGATCGAAACGGGGATCGTGGGGCTCAGTGTTTACCTGTTTGTGCTGGCCGGTATCATTCTGACGGGCATCTGGAAGCTCTGGCAACTGAAAGACCCGTGGTTGATCACACTCATGCTCGTGCTGCTTTGCGAATTTATCGGCATCTGCGTGGTTAGTTACTCAAACCCAATCCTGGGCCAGTTTCCAACCAGTACCCTGCTGTATATCAACTCCATGCTCTTCGCCTCAGCCGACCGGTGGGAGAAGAAAAAGTAGTTTACTGTTTTCTGTTTACCGTTTTCTGTTGCGCTGCCTGTGGAACGCAACAGTGATTCGCAGCGCAACAGAAAACGGTAAACAGAAAACAGTAAACGTATTTATGCCCCCATTCGATAGTATCATTTGTGTAGGCCAGACAACCTGGGCAGGCGATTTTCAGAAAGCCGTGGTTCAACTCATGTGCGAGCTATCGGTGCGGCACCGGGTGCTGTATGTCGATTATCAGCATACGGCAAAAGATCTGATCATGGGCGCGTTGGGCAGACAGAAAGACGTACCTGTGCGGTCGATCATGCGGCTCGATACCCCATTGACTACCAAAGCAGGCAAAGAAGGCAGCGTGGTTCATGTCTGGCAGCCGCCCGTGATGGTGCCGATCAATTTCCTGCCCCCTGCCCTACACGACCCGTTACTGGCGGTCAACGCCAACCGGTTAATAGCCGGGCTACGGCGGGCCATGACTGAACTAGGCTTTAAAAGACCACTGGTTATCAATGGCATGCACCCCGTTTTGGGACAAGCCATGCTGGGCAAACTGAACGAAGCAGGCACCCTTTACTACTGCTTCGACGAGATCACCATTGCCAAATGGATGAGCAAACACGGTGGCCGCTACGAACCCCAGTATATGCGCCGGGTCGATGCGGTGATAACGACATCAGAAGCATTGCGCCAGGCCAAAGCAACCATTCAGCCACGTACGTTTTGCGTAAAAAACGGGGTTGACTTTCCCCTCTTCAACCAGGTACGTTCCCTGATTGCCACCAATTCATCGCAGAAGGCGAACACCACCCAACGCCCCGTTGTAGGTTACCTCGGCACCGCCGACGACCGGGTGGACATCGATCTTGTTGAGTATTGCGTTCAGACAATGCCCGACGTGACATTCCAGTTCATCGGCGAAATAAAGGAGCCCGCCATCCGGCAACGGCTGGGTACGTTCCCCAATGTTGTGTTCACGCCGCCGCAGCAGCCCGCTACCCTGCCGCCGCTGCTCGCCGGGCTGTCGGCCACGATGATCCCGTTCGTATGCAACGCGCATACATACACGATCTACCCCCTGAAAATCAACGAATATCTGGCGGGTGGTCTGCCGGTCGTGTCAACGCCCTTCTCGATTCTCGATGACTTCTCGGGGATTGTTGCGATGGCCGATACGCCCGGAACTTTCGCCAGCGCCCTCCGCCACGCCCTCACCGACAACGCCCCCGACCGTGTTCAGGCGCGCGTCGACATGGCCCGCGCCAACTCATGGGCGCACCGGGCGAACGAGTTCGAGGCGGTTTTTGCTACGCTTATTGATCAGGGAAAGCCTTATGAAACGCGTTAACGTAGGGGTTGTGCAGGCCACGCCCGCCCTGTTCGATCTGGAGAAAAGCATTGACATTGTACTGGCCTGGATTGCCAAAGGCGCCGCAGCGGGTTGCGAACTGCTGCTGTTTCCCGAAGCGTTCATTCCCTGCTATCCCCGCGGCCTTCGATTCGACGCCGTCGTTGGCCGTCGGTCAGATCAGGGTCGGGCTATGTGGCTCGACTACTGGACCAATAGCCTTGATGTTGGCTCGCCCCAACTGGCCAGGCTCAGCGAGGCCGTTCGGCAGGCAGGCATACTGGTGGCCTTGGGTGTCACAGAACGAGAGCCAACCGGCGGTTCACTTCATTGTACTCTGCTTTACTTCGGAAAAGACGGACAACTGCTTGGAAAACACCGCAAGCTCAAGCCAACAGGCCTCGAACGGTACATCTGGGGCGAAAGTGATGGCAGCACACTGGTTAGTTTCAACACTGAGATAGGCAAGATTGGCGGGCTAATCTGCTGGGAAAACTACATGCCACTGGCCAGAATGGCCATGTATCAGAAAGGTGTGGAAATTTACCTGGCCCCCACCGCTGATGCCCGCCCTTCCTGGCAGTCGACCATGCAGCACATTGCCCTGGAAGGACGATGCTTTGTGCTGGCCAGCAACCAATACGTGACCAAAGCCGACTATCCCGAACGCTACCAGGCCCACCTCATCGATGAGCCCGACGTGATGAGCCGGGGTGGCAGCGTGATTATGTCGCCGATGGGTGAGGTACTGGCCGGACCGCTCTGGGATCAGGAAGGGCTCTTAACGGCCGAGCTGGACTTTTCAGAACTGGTTAAAAGCAAACTGGATTTCGACTGCGTTGGTCACTATTCCCGCCATGACGTGTTTCAGCTTACCGTCCGTCATCAGCCCGAGATGCAGCAGGTACGTTAACGCGTCTGCTTCACATCCGCAACCACGACGCGGGCACCAAATCTTTGGTGTCCCAGGGTTTATTGGCAAACCAGCGTTGGGGGGCAATCACGATTTTATCGGGGCGCGGGTCGAGCCAGGCGCCCCACCAGCTGAACGAGCTATTGGCAATGATATGGTGATGGCACAGGCTCATCAACTGCAAATCATCCACATCGGCATCGGGGCCGGCATTGGCTACCAGTACGTTGGGGTGCTCAGTCTGTAGGTTGGCCCGTACCCAGTCGGGATCGTCGCTGAAGAAGAACAGCGTGGCGTTCGGGAGTCGGCTGGTCAGGTACGTTATAGCCGTCTGGTAATAGTTGAGCCCCAGAAAACCGAATGACTGGCTGAACTCGGGATGCGTGACGTAATCGCCCCGACGGATGTGTACTGAAATGGGAATGTCAGCCTCCTCGATCTGACGCTTGTACGACCGAAACGTATTGCCTTCCTCCCGCTGAAAGGTCAACTCTTGTCGAATCTGGGCTGTACTGGCTTCAAAATACCGCTCCGATTGCCAGAAACCCCACAGGATTGTCAGTGGGGCCGCAGGGCGAGTCATGCGGGGTTCGAAATGAAACTCGGTTTCGTAGCGGGTCTCGATCAAGGGGCGTAACGATCGGTTGGGCAGTAGCCGGGTTACCTTCGACGCATACAGCCAGGGCGACTTATCGAGCAGGTTATACGATACCTTGAAGCGGTCGAGCTTGAATTTTCGGGGCGTATCGGTCTCGTATTCCTGGTGGAAATAGCGTAAATCAAACCAGAGCGACGTGTTATTCTGCAACGCCAGATGCCGCCCCAGCGCATACTGAAACAGTTGGTTACCCAGCCCCGACGTGATTTTTGCAATAACCATAAATCAGTTAAAATGTCTTCTGTTTGCTGTTTGCTGTTGCGCTGCTAATCACTGTCGCGTTCTACAGGCAGCGCAACAGAAAACGGTAAACAGCAAACAGTAACCTAATAATTTATTTCCACGTATCTGAACAACTCGTCGCGGTTTTTGGCGTGAAGGATCGTAGCGCCCGACAAAGCCGGGAATAGATTTGTATACTCGTCGAAGTCGTGCTCAAAGCCACCGCCGGGGTGCGACAGCAGCGCGTTGATACCTCCAAAGCAACTGGCCAGCGCCGCCGTTCCCCCATGCATCGAGATGAAGCGGTCGCAGTTGGCGTAGACCAGTAGTTGCAGGTGGTTGAAATTAGCTACCCGATCGTGATAGGTATCAAACAGGTCGTTCATCAGCAACACGTCAGGGTGTGTTTTTTGTAGCCAGGCATGCTCCCCCAGGTCCATGATCTCGCTGTTGTCGAGCACGATCTGACCTCCCAGCGGGCGGTTGTAGACGATCTGATACCGGCTTTTTAAGCCATTGATCAAGCGATCGAGGGCCGGAATATCCAGGAAGTTGATGGGTGGTTTGTCCCACTCAATGTTGTACTTATTGGCAATGACCAGCAGTGGTTTATCGTACACAAACAGCTCGTTTTTGTAGTGCTGCTTGAACGGCACCCGCGCCCATTTCGAGAAATCGTAGGTAGGGGCGTGAGTCATATTTGGTATGCTGTAATTACCGTACCCTGCCTCCCAAACGCGCTTTTCGTGCTTCTCGACGTGATCGGGACTGAAGAAATAGAACGGACGGGTGTTCTTTGCCGAGATAGTCTGTTTCAGAGTGCCGTTCAGGTGATGCCAGTAGGCAAACGGCATGGCGTAGCGCACTTCCTGGTCAAATTCGCCGTAGAACTCGACCACCTTATACGGTTTTTTCGACACGAAATCGGCTTTCCAAAAGCGGAGTTGACTCAGGCGGGCAAAGTAATTATCCCGCACGAAGTACCGCAGGTCGGGCCGGTAGCGAGGGTAGCGCAATGCCGCAACGACGTAGAGCGATTTGAGCAATAGTTGTTGAATCATAATATCCAGCCGTTACGAAACGCCTGCATAGATACCCAGCAATTGTTTGGCCGTATTGGCCCACGAAAATAAGGCGGCCCGTTCGAGGCCCCGCTGCCGTAGGCTAAGGCACAGGTCCGTATCGGTCAGTAACCGGGCCAGTTGATCGGCCATCGCTTCGGGCGAGGCTGGGTCGGCCAGCAGGGCAGCGTCGCCAGCTACTTCCGGCATGGCCGACGTACTGGCCGTCAGCACGGGTGTTCCGCAGGCCATCGACTCCAGAATGGGCAGGCCGAAACTTTCGCGCAGCGACGGGCAGAGAAACACGGTAGCCAGATTATAGACCGTTGGCAAGAGCGTGTTGGGGATATAGCCACATAAGATGATGTCTGGCTTTAGCGCCATTGTACCGGTTTCGGCCAGCACCTTATCAACGTACCCAGCCGACACGTTGGCCATCACCAGTGGCAGCGTGAGCTGGCCGCGTTGTTTTAGCAACCACAGCGCCCGCAACACATTGGGTACATTCTTTTTAGGATCAGCATTGCCCAGAAAAAAGAGGAAGGCCTCTGGCAGGGTAAAACGCGCCCGCACGCCGGCCAGGGCATTGGCGTCATCGATCAGGCGGAACTGCGGGCTAACGGCGTTATGCACGGTTGTCACCCGCTCGGGCGCTACCCGCAGGTGATCGATGATTCGTTGCCGCTCGTAATGCGAAACGGTCAGGATGCGGTCGGCTGTTTGCACCACCTTAGGTACGTTCCACCGGCGATAAACGTTGCCAAAGCGTTGGTAAGCCGTTCCGCCAACGATGGTCTTTTCGAGAAAGATAATGTCGTGCAAGGTCAGCACGACGGGCACCGACGCCCGAAGTGGGGCAGTATTGGCCGTGCAATGCACCACATCGACGCCTGCCTGCCGAATTGCTTTTGGTAAAGCCCATTGCTCCCAGACCGGATACGGCCCGCCGCTGAGCTCGACTATCCGCAGATTAGGCGAATGGGAGAGGCTGGCACGGTCGGTATCGGGTTTGGCAAAAACAACAAACTCGTGGTCACGGTGAGCAGCCAGCGCCCGGATGGTTTCCAGGGCTACAATGTCCATTCCGTGTTTGTGGGGCCGCAGCAACCGCTGGGCTTCAATGCCAATGATCATACGGTGAATCCTCCTGTTTACTGATGACCAAACAAGGAGGCCTGACAACCCAACGCGGGTTTATCAAGTGTAAAAAAACGAGCCGAAACAACCGGACAGTGGCAGGCTACAGCCCCAACGTAGGCATGGGCAACCGTAAAACTTCGTATCGACCACGTACCCGACCCTTCTGGCAGGCCCGTTACAACCTGATGTACCCCTTTTGACGCCGAAATGCTCATAAAGTCATTTGTTAATCCTTTTCCGGTTGCTTTAAACAAACTTTCTTTTCGCGTCCACAGGGTGTAGAACAGGTCGCGGGGGGTAGGGCTGGCCGCGAGCTGGGCCTGGTCGTGGGCGTTGAAACTCGTTTCGACCAGATCCTGAAAAGGCCAGTTTGGCCTTATCCATTCCACATCGACACCTACCGGGACAGACCCAACCGCCAGCAGTACCCAATCGCCCGAGTGCGACACGTTGATATGCCAGTGATGAACCGAGCCGTCGGCCAGCACCAAGGAAGGCTTGCCCGACGGACCAACGCTAAAACGAACCTGTTGAGGGGACTGACGGCTCAGCTGGCCAGCCAGCATTCGCAGCCAGCCACGACCAGCGATGAATCGTTGCCGATCAGCCACTTGCCGGAAACGGGCAGCCCGGTCAATTTCCTCTGTCTGAAGCAGTTCGTATAGCCACGGCTGATCATCTGCCCGAATCAGGTACCGAAAAACGGCTATACCAGGCGGCACGAGTGGGGCGGGCCATGGTTCCCACTGAACAGCAGACAGGGTATCGACTAGTAGCGTGGTCATAAGGCTATTGGCACGAGCGAGTTGCGTGACGAAGTTGCAGGATTTAGGTCTAAATCAACAAACCGAACCAATTTTTTCGTTCTGTCTGACAGTATAGAGCACTATAGACCAGACAGGTTTTGCTACCACGGCAACGTATTTGTGCAGTAACTGCGTACTGGTACTATACTGGTTTTGTCGTTCCGAAGCTCCAGTTTCGGAAGTCGTCCTGTTGCTGATTATAACCGATGCTGGAGCATTGGCACACTAAGAATGAAACCTCTTTTTTTCGTTTCGGTGGCGGCAGTTGGCATTACGCTTCTGTTCCTGAACCGGCCAAACAGCGCGGTATCACATCCGCCACAACTGGCAGTTTCAACGAACAGCGGTGCCTTCGACACAACGGGCCGCATTCCAATCGACGCGAAACGGTGGTATCAGGTAGTGAATGCCAGTAGTGGGTTAGACGCCCTTTTCGACGGCGTGACAGACGTGAACGTCAATACAGGCTGGCATAAACTGCTCGACAATTACGATGCCTATTACCCGCTTCGCGCTGGCGAGCAGATGACCATCGACCGCATCCGACTGTACGATTACGCCGATCAGAACCTCGATAAGCCGATGACGCTATCGATCATTACAGCCGACTGGAAACGCATTCCGATTGCCCGGTTCATCGGCGATAAGTACCAGGAATGGGTTGGCCCGGACCCTCAGCAGCCAGGTACGTTCCGGTTGAAAACCCCCATTTCAGGCGCTCGCTTTTTGCTGATCAATACATCAGGCGCCTACCCGTCCGAACTGGAACTGTATGGCAGCTATACGCCCCCGGCACCGGTCAGAAAAGCGCTTCAGGTACGTCAGACGCCCTTTCGGCAGGCCGTTGGCGTGAATATGTTTGAATGGAACCTGGAAGAAGCGGCCCGCTCGTGGGAGGTCGATGAAAGCCGAATGCCCGCCATGCGCAGTTTCGCGGCCGTTCGGCATTATCTGGACTGGGAAAAGCTTGAAGCGCAACCTGGCCAGTACTCGTATAACCTCACGCTCAGCGGGGCCTGGAATTACGACGCCCTGTACGAACGCCTGAAAGCCGAACATATCGACGTGCTGGCTTGCCTGAAAACAATTCCGAAATGGCTCGAAAACCTGTATCCGGCCGATCAGCGCGATTATGGCAACAATCCCGTCCGGTATGGCAGTGACCTGTCGAAACCCACTTCGTACATCGAACAGGCACGGGTGGCGTTTCAGTACATGGCCCGCTACGGCTACAACAAGCGAATCGACCCCAACCTGGTTAGCGTAACAGCGCAGCATAACCAGTGGGCACCAGCCAATCAGAAAAAGATCGGGCTGGGCCTGATCCGGTACATCGAGTGTGAGAATGAGCGTGACAAAACCTGGAAAGGTCGGCAAGGGTACCAATCGGCCCGCGAATATGCGGCTAACCTGTCGGCCTTCTACGATGGGCACAAACACACACTGGGGCCGGGCGCAGGGGTGAAAAATGCCGATCCGACGGTTACGGTAGTCATTGGCGGACTAGCCGCCAGCACCACCGATTATGTACGGGCTATGGTCGACTGGTGCCGCGAGTTCCGGGGGTACCTTCCCGACGGCCGGGTGAACCTCTGCTGGGACGTGATCAACCAGCACCTGTATGCCAATGACGCCGGTACGTCGCAGCTGGGCAGTGGAAAAGCGGCTACCCGCGGCGCAGCCCCTGAGCTGGCGGGCGTTGGCGAGCAGGCTGCCGCGTTTGTCCGGCTATCGCACGAGTTATGCCACGATATGCCCGTCTGGATTACCGAGGCGGGGTATGACACCAACCAAGGCAGCCCATTCCACGCGGTCGCCATTGGTCCGAAATCAGTTGAGCAAACCCAGGCCGACTGGACACTTCGCACGGCCCTGCTGTATCTGCGGGGGGGCATCGATCGGGTATTTTTTTACCAGATGTACGATGAAAATCCAGCCGATCCCACGCAGTTTAGCTCCATGGGCCTTATCAACGGCGACAAAACGCGGAAGCCGGCAGCCAACTACCTCTATCAGGTAAACCGGCTTATTGGTACTTTTACATTTCGTGAAACGAACCGGCGCACAAATCCCGGCCAGCCCATTGTTGACCGGTATGTCGACAAACGACCCGACGGAACCACTCAGACCGCTTATGTGCTGATGGTTCCTGACGAACGGGGCCGAACAGTGGCCTACTCGCTGCCCGTGCCCAAAGGAGAGACGATCGATCTGTATGTACCAAATGCGTTTAATAAGGACATGACAAAACGCACGATTTCCAGTCTCAATGGTAGTATACCGCTCACCATAGGTGAAACGCCCAGCTTCGTGTTGTTGGCTCCAACGGCTCCTCAGCAAGTACACACCAGATAATCTATTCATAATCAGTAACTGATGAACACAAAAAGTGCGGCCATGAATGGGGGGAAGTGGATCACCATCGCTACGGTGATCTCTACTGTCTTCCAGTTTGGCCAAATGGTTGTTCTGGCCCGCCTGCTCACCCCCAGCGACTTTGGGCTGGTGGCTTTGAGCAACCTGATTCTTACTTTCTTCCAACTCTTCACGAATCTCGGCTTTTCCAATTCAATCATTTACAAACAGGAGAGCGACCGTTCGGTGCTATCCACGCTTTATCTCCTGAATATCACGCTGGGTGTACTGATTTTTGGTATTATTCAGTTGGCGACCCCCGCCATTATTGCCTTTAAAGGGGAACCCCGCCTCGACCGGGTACTGCACTTATCATCCTGTTATTTTCTGATCGTTTACTTTGGGCAGATCTACCTGTTTCTGATGGAGAAGGAACTGCGGTTCCGCACCATCGCGCTCATCGAAATTTCAGGTACGTTCGTTGGCACAGCTACCACACTGGTGATGGCCGTCAATGGGTACCACGAACTGTCGCTGGTGGTGGGGCAGCTCATTACGCAGGCGATCAAAACCACCCTACAGATCGTGTTCGGCAGCCCGCTGTTCAAACCTGTTCTGCGATTCTCATTCGGCGATATCGGTGAGCACCTGCGTTTTGGTCTTTTTAACGTGGGCGACGGTATTCTGGGTTATGTCCAGTCGAATTACGACAACCTGTTCATCGGCTTCATTCTGGGTAACGAAATGCTGGGGCTCTATACGCTGGCCTACCAGCTGGCCATTTTCCCGATCACCAAACTGAACCCCATTATTTTGCAGGTAGCCTATCCGGTGCTGGCCAGGATGCAGAACAACAACGCCGAATTGAAGCGGTCGTATCTCAAAATTCTGGACGTGCTGAGCTATTGCAATTTCCCGTTATTGGCCGGGCTATACATCACCGCCGATAGCGTAGTACCCCTCTTCTACGGACCAGGCTGGGGCGCTACTGTTGGGCTGATTCAGATTTTTGTATTCGTCGGCATGATGATGTGCCTCAGCCACCCGCTGTTTACGCTGGCTTTCACCAAGGGTAAACCCAATCTGCTGTTTTACCTGAACCTGGTTACCCTGCTGATCAAGATTCCGCTGGTCTATTGGCTGGGACGTACCTACGGCGTTACGGGAGCCGCCACGGCCTTTCTGCTGGCCACGGCGTTCAACCTGCTGGCCAACTTCGCGATTGTCCACTACCTGATCGGTAATTTCATGGGCGTTTTTCTTCGTAATGTGGCCCAACCGGTTCTGTTCTGCGCGCTTATGGTCGGCTCAATCATGGCCTATAAAGCCCTGGTTGGTTATGAAGGCATCATCAACACCATAGCTGAGATACTCATCGGCGGGGCCGTTTACGGCATGTTAACGCTGGCCTTCAAATTCTCGATCAATGATTTGAAGCAGCTACGACAGGCCCTGTAGGCTTCCAGCGTCACCTGGCGCGAGGAAATCCTCGCGCCAGCCCGCTACATAATGTGCCTGATTCGCCTTATTTTAGCTATTCATCTAACCAACTGCTTTCGTGACTAACCGAATTCGCTTCATCAACCGGGTAGCGTGGCTATTGCTGCTGTTTGCCTCGACCACCTTTGCCCAGAAACAGCCCGCCGATAATCGGGCGACCATCAACGAAGCAGACCTGAAACGCGACCTGTATAAACTCGCCGACGATCATTTTCAGGGACGTGTGGCTGGGTCGCTCAATGAGTTGAAAGCCTCGGCCTGGATTGCCGAGCAACTTCGGGCTATGGGCCTGCAACCCGCCGGCGACGATGGCACGTACTTTCAGTTTTTCCACATCCAGCGTACCCGCGTGAGTGAAACCAGCCGGTTTGTTGTTGGCGGAAAAGCCCTGACCTATGGCCCCGATGTGATTGCGCTGGCCCCGGCTATTGCGTCGGTCGATGCGCCGCTGGTGTATGTGGGCACGGGTACTCCCGAAGACATGGCGAAAGTCGACGTGAAGGGCAAAGCCGTAGCTATCCTGTTTTCTGGCACCCCGCCGGGCGACCTCAGCTTTCGTCGGTTTATGCTGACGACAATGAATCGCCGCGCCGCCGAATTCGTGAAAGCGGGCGCCGTAGCCACCATTTTTGTGTCTGATGCCCGGGCCGACGCGATCTACAACTGGTGGAGCAGCGCCATGGAGATGGGCCGTTACGACCTTCCCGGTGGCCCCAACACGCGTGTATTTGCGCAGGCGCCGCTACTCTGGTTACCCGCCAGCAAACTGGACATGATCAAACAGCCGAACCAGCAGTTTACCAACGTGGTGAACGTAGAAAGTTTCAGCTACCCATCGGTGAACATTGTGGCCAAACTACCGGGCACCGACGCCAAGCTGAAAGATGAATACGTCTTGATCAGCACCCATCAGGACCACGACGGTATTCGTCGGGCAGTAGCGGGCGACTCCATCTATAATGGCGCCGATGACAACGCTACGGGTTGCGCCGCCGCGCTGGCTATTGGCCGGGCATTCGCCAAAAAACCAGGGAAACGGTCGTTACTGATCGTTTTTCACGGAGCCGAGGAACGGGGCTTGCTAGGTTCACGCTATTTTGTTGAGCACCCTACCGTTCCTAAATCAGCCATTGCGGCGGTATTGAACGGTGAAATGATGGGGCGGAACGCGCCCGACAGCGCGGCCCTGCTGGGTTCGCAGGTGCCCCACCGCAACTCAACAGACCTGGTCAATCAGGCCATGACGGCGAATCAGGCAACGGCGAAATTTAAACTGGATACGCTCTGGGACCGCCCCGACCACCCCGAAGGCTGGTATTTCCGCTCCGATCACCTGCCTTACGCCCGCGCCAACGTACCTGCGATCTGCTTCACCACGCTCCTGCACCCCGACTACCACACCCCCCGCGACGAGCCTGCCCGGATCGACTATGCGAAACTGGCCAACATGACCCGCTGGATGTACGTCACGGCCTGGCAGGTGGCCAACGCCCCAACCCGCCCCACGGTCGATCCCGGCTTCAAGCTGGAACGGTAGCCTTATCACTATATCGTTGATCTGTTGGGTCGACCGGATCGCCGGACCGCCATCGTGGTCGCCCGCTTTCGGCTATGCAATAGCCGCTGTTTGGGTTGTAGCTAGCCAAGGCACCGTCGCTTACCGCGCATTAGCCGTCACTCAGTAGAGGTCAGCATACTGGTTGCGGTCGCTGCCGCGCCCGAGAGCGGCAACCACGATGGCGGTCCGGCGATCCGGTTGCCCCTACAGGCTTCCCTTTTTAAAACCGAGCCAGCACTTTCTCCGACACGGTTTTGCCGATCGATAACGACGAGGTTGCCGCCGGGGATGGCGCATTGCAGACGTTCACGGCACGGTCGGTTTCAATGATCGAGAAATCATCCAGAAGGCCGCCGGTGCGGTCGCAGGCCTGGGCACGAACCCCCGCGCCGCCTTCGATCAGGTCGTCTTCCTGGATTTCAGGAATCAACTCTTGCAGGGCTTTTGTGAACGCCGCCTTCGAGAAGGAGCGGTACATTTCACCGAGCCCCATCTGCCAGTATTTCATGGCCACTTTCTGGAAACCCGGCCACGCCAGCGTCTCGAAGAACTCTTTCAGATTCACGTCCGACTTTTTATAGCCTTCGCGCTGGAACGCCAGCACCGCATTCGGGCCCGCTTCAACACCGCCGTGGATCATGCGGGTGAAATGCACACCCAGGAACGGGAAGTTCGGGTCGGGTACGGGGTAGATCAGGTTTTTAACGAGGTAGTGCTTCTCGGGCTTGATCTTGAAATATTCACCCCGGAATGGCACAATCTGCAAGCCGATCGGCTCTCGCTGCGTCAGCTGGGCAATCTTATCAGAATACAACCCGGCGCAATTCACCACCAGCTTCGTTTCGTAGCGACTCTTGTCTGTCACCACGACGCTCAGCGACGTACCCGGCGTTACCTGCTCTACGCGCTCGCCAAGATGCAGTTCACCGCCTAACGCACGGAATTTTCGGGCATAGGCTTCGCAGACCTGCGTGTAATCGATGATCCCCGTTTGTGGTACGAAGATGCCCTCCACGCCATTTACGTGCGGCTCTATTTCCCGCATTTCGGCCAGTGCGATTCGCCGCAGCCCACCCAACCCGTTTTGCTGTCCGCGTTGAAAGAGCGTGTTCAGCTGCCCTACTTCTTCCTGCCTGGTCGCCACCACGATCTTGCCGCAGAGATCATACGGTACACCTTCCTGGTCGCAGAAATCGAGCAGCATCCGGTAGCCTTCAATGCAGTTGGTCGCTTTCAGGCTGCCCGGCTTGTAATATAGTCCCGAGTGAATTACGCCCGAGTTGTGGCCGGTCTGGTGCGCTGCTACGTGGTTTTCTTTTTCCAGCACCACCACCGACAAAGCCGGCCGCTGCTGTTTGATCTGCAGCGCGGTGGCCAGCCCCACAATTCCTCCTCCAATTACAGTTACGTCAATCATGTTTTTGTGTTTACCGTTTACCGTTTGCTGTTTTTTGTTTTCTGTTGCTTCGCTATAGTCTGTAACTCGTTATGTATCGAAGCAACAGAAGACAGCAAACGGTAAACACTAAACTCTATTTAGTAAAGCTAATTTTCCCCATCGATACACTAGGCACTCCTTGTCGTTCACCGAACGACGTACCTGAACCAGCGACGGCTTCGTTGGCCAGCACCGCAAAGAGCACCGCTTCTTTAGCGTCGCCGGCAATGCCAAGGTCATCAGTTTTTGCAAAGGTACAACCCGGAAGCAACGCTTCTATCGTTTTGGTCAACACAGGATTATGCGCCCCGCCCCCACTCATGTATACGTGAATAGCCGACCGATCGGCGTCAGGTACGTTACTTAGGGCCAGCTCAACAGCTTGCGCGATACTGACAGCGCTAAAACGCGTGAGCGTGGCCATCAGGTCGCCGGGCAGCAGACCTTCGGTTTGGCTGCGCTGTTGGGCAGCCTGAACGTACCCAGCATTGAACACTTCCGGCCCGGTTGTTTTGGGGAAAGGCTGGGCGAAGAACGGATGAGCGAGCAGGGCGTTCAACAGAGCATCGTTTACCTGTCCACTCGCGGCTAGTTGTCCGTCTTCGTCGTAGGGTTTACCCGTAAGCTGACGGGCGTAGGCGTCTAAAATTGTATTGCCGGGGCCCGTATCGGTCGTGAATACTACGCTGGCATCCAGTGATCCGGGCAGATACGTGAAATTGGCAATACCACCCATGTTCAGCAGGATACGATTTTCACCGGCCTGCGAGAACACGAAATAATCACCGTAGACAGCCAGCGGAGCCCCTTCGCCACCGTGGGCAATATGCCGTTGCCGAAAATCGCTAAGGGTAATAATGCCTGTTTCGGCGGCAATATGGTCGCCATCACCGATTTGCAAGGTGGCGTTCGGATAGCCGGGACGCTGGTGTTGCTTCTGCGGAGCATGGTACACCGTTTGGCCATGACTGGCCACCAGGTCTACCGCCTCGGCAGGTACGTTCCAGGCACGTAAGCAATCGGCCACCCACCGGCCGTGTTGCCGGCCTATTTGCTCATTCAGTAGGGTCAGGTGTTCAAAATCGACCTGTTGCTTCGCGAAAACGGCCCGGATGCTCTCTTTGAACGTGTCGGTGTAAGGTATGGTCATGAACTGCTCAATGACCACGCTGGTTTGCGGGCCACTCCCTGTAATCCGGCAGAGGGCCACATCGAGTCCATCGAGCGAGGTACCCGACATAAGGCCAATGATGCGGCGTTCAGCCTGCTGCGCCAGTTGATAAAGTCGTTCCAGTTGGGGATTCATGATGTAAATATCAGCCATTCTGCTTCCAAACTAGTTATTGGTACACAGCGATTGTGCGCGAATTCGATTAGTCCGCGGATTTAGCAGAGTAATCGAATTCGCGTGCCATTAGCCCCTTTTAACTCATTAAATCAGCGTACATCACATGAACACGCCCCAGTCAACACAGACACTACTCGACACAACTATTCAGGCCCTGACCAACGGCGAGCACGCAACTGCCGCTGGCCCGGCACTGGTCGATGACTGGCTCAACGAATTAGCCCACTACGATGGGCTGGGTACTGTGCGGGAAGCCCTTGGTAGCCTGCAAAAGTCGTTACTGAACGATGCCGACCCAGTTCAGATCCGGCTACTACTGACCGAGTTAGCCGAGTACACGCAGGCATTCGCCCGCCAGGAAGAAACGTCAAATGCTGCTTCCTTACAACAATTGGCCGATACACTCCAGCGCTTGCTGATCGATGCCGAAGAGATAGGCCATTCGTAAGTTCGTTCAGTACCGCTAGCTCGGGTGGCATTTTTTCTATAAACAATACAGATTTAGTGGGGTTTTATCCCCGTGCTTCCTTAGCGGAGTACAGGGGTTCGTTTACTCACTCAACACGCTTACTAAAATGGCAGCTAAGCAAGCCGAAACGCTGATTACGTCGACTATCGAAACGCTGGATAACGGGGTCGATCGTGTCGAACCCAAAGACGGGGCCTCGTTGATCAAGGACTGGATTACCGTTGTGAAACAGGACGAATCGACGAGCGATCTGGCCAACGACTTGCAGGTGCTGCACGACCAGTTGAGTGACAAAGAGCCCGACAGAAAGAAGATTGCTCAACTAGTGAAGAAGCTAGGCAATGAAACAGCCCAGGCAGCGAAAAAAGCGGAGAGAGACCTTCAGGATTACCTGAAAGACCTGGGCGAATCGCTGAAGGATTTCGCTAACGAACTTAAATAGTACACTGCCAGAACGACTCTGGCAACCAGTTGATCCCTACTTATACAACGATTTCAGACCATGGCCCTTACATCACAAGACCCTGAAACAACCGCACTTATCGAAAAAACAACCTCGGCTTTCGATAGCGGACTCCAATCAACAACGCCTCAAGATGGCTTGGCGCTCATCGATCAATGGCTCAATTTGCTGGATCAGAACGGAGACGACGAAACCGACGAAATTGCGGATGTGCTCGAGGACCTGAAAGCCGAGCTTGAAGAAAGCCAGCAGAATGGCAGCGACCCCGAGCCTTCCGTGATTCAGGCCTACATCGAAGACCTGATCGACATTACCCAGAGCGTGATGGAATCGCCTGAAGCCAGCGCCCAGCAAACGGAGCTACAGCGCCTGGTCGCCACACTCGAAAACATCAATCAACAAGTATCTAAATAAAGACTGACGCAGTTGGCAGCGGGCTCAGCTGGTTGGTTTGCCCGGGTACGTTGTTGTACCAGGCCGGGCCACTGCCTGCTGCCGCTACCAGCTGTATCAGCCTCCTATTCCCATGGCAGAATCATCACAATTTGCGACGGCGCTCATCAATGAGACCGTAACGACCTTTAACGGTGGGGCAGAAACAGTATCGCCCATCGACGGTATTTCACTGATCGAGAACTGGATCAGTGCCCTTCATTCCGGTGACGAATCGACGAATCCAATTGCGCACACACTCAGCGAACTTCGGATGCAGCTACAGAATGGGGTCGACAATGGTGGCCAGATTCAGGTGCTTTTAGAAGAGCTGGCAGACCAGACGCACCAGGCGGCCAAAACGGTGGACGGTGGACAGCAGGCGTCGCTGGTCGAGCTGTCTGTTGCGCTGAAAGGTTTCAGTGAGCGGCTGGCTGGCAAACGGTCAGGCGATGGCAGTGCCGGCGCTACTGTTGCACCCAGCGTTGGCGCGTCTTCGGCCATTGCCGACGATGATCTTGGCGCTAGTGGAGCCGCTAAACAAGACGATGGTCCATATGCCTCGGGCTATGGTCAAAAATAGTCCCCCGCTTTCTGTTGTGTTGCTCTTTATCAGCAACGTACTAAAGAACTGGGCGTAGAATCAGTAAACACAAACTAGCTAAAATCATGGCAAATCAACATTCACAATCGAGCGGATCATCGGCATCTACCTTAATCGACGCTACTATCGAGGCATTCGATCAGGGGCAGGCTGCTTCTCCGCAGGAGGGTCTTTCTTTAATTACCGACTGGTTCTCTTCGCTGAAAAGCGACCATAACGCCAATAAAATGATTCAGCCGCTGCACGATCTACAGGCAGAACTGCAAAGTGGCTCACCCAGTAACCAGCGGCTGCACGATCTGCTGCTAACCCTGGCCGACCAGACCGACGCGCTGGGTACGTCTGCTGGTGGGGATCTACCGTCACGCCTGAATACACTCAGCACATCGCTCCGGAATTTTGCCGGACAACTCTCAACAACCGTATAAGCAGTGCCCTATCGGCTGGTGAACTGGCCGATAGGGCACTGCCATTCACTCGAATATGGATACGCACGAAGAAGCCACCGATCTGCTCGACACGACCATGGGAGCGCTGGCCACAGAAGTAACTAACCTGACGCCTCAGAGCGGAAAAGGCGTTATTGACCAGTGGATCAACACATTAAGTGAATCGGAGAATACCAAAGAGACTGTCGATCTACTTCAGCAGTTAAAAACACAGCTGGAAAGCGGCTCACCAAACCCCGGCGAGCTTCACCAGATTTTGGTTGATCTGGCCACGCACACGCACGAAATGGGCGTTAAAGTAGGCCCGGAAGGCGACATGGCCACTCGGCTCGAAGCCTTGGGAGCGGCGCTCCAGAATGTAGCTGGCCAACTAGCGAATGTATAAAAATCGTTGGCCTTCGGTGGTACGATGCTGAAGGCCAACGATTTTTATTTTTTCAACAATTCATACACTTTCTCCAGATCTACATCGGTAGCCGACAAAATGTCTGGCGCGGTATAGGCAACCGGCACGTCGGGTAAAACACCCCGGCCCTTGTCAACGCCCGGAATGGCCAGCACGATCTTGTAGAGCGGTAGCCGAAGCTGCACGCCTGTCTCGGGGAGGGTCATATAAGGCGATGTAAACGCATTACAGCCAAACGCGCCGCCCCCGGTTTCGCGGCCAACCACTGTGACCCGATCGGCGGCGTTGTGTTTCACCAGCGAGGCAAAGATCGACGCAGCCGAAAATGTACCGCCGTTTGTCAGCACAAATACTTTTCCCCGAAAGCCGTTTCGCTTTGTCGGTTTTATCTGGCCTACTACACCCGACCGTCGATAGGTTCCTTCCGGTGTTTTGTGTGTAAAAAAGTTACGGATCCAGAAGCGCCAGAATTTCCACCCTAAGTGTCGATTGAAGGAGACCTGCCGTACAGGCGCGTCTACCTGTGTATACGCTTGAAAGGGCTTAGCAACCAGGTAGGAAACCAGCTTCACCGAGGAGCCTGAGTTTCCTCCCAGATTACCTCGCACATCGACCACCAGGCTTGTTATGGTTTTATGCCGGGCAATGGCCTTAAAGCTTTGCCGGAAGAACGACCGCTGGCCACCGCCTGTAAACGAACTCACTTTCAGGATGGCCATCGTTGAGTCACGCTCTGAGAACGTGAGCGTTCGTGGCTCTTCCTCCGGTTTCTCTGGATTACGAGGCTTCGGTTTTCGCGGTTTCGAGGCTGGAATAACTCGTTTCTCGACGGAATCTGCCGCCAGCTTAAGCTTGTCGGGACGTACCCGGAAGGTTAGCGTTCGTACGGCGCCGGTCGAATCGCGAAGCGTCAGCTGTTGAGCTGTCGAATCGAGACCGATAGCCAGGGCGTAATAGGAATTAAAAAGGCCGGTGTTCAGCACATAGGGTTTAAACGTCTGGTTATACCCGTCGGAAGAGATGTATTTGTAAAACTGTTTCAGCAACGTACCTGCGGGCCGGCCATTCACGGCCACTATTTGCGCCCCGCGCCGAACGGTGGTATCGGTGCTTCGGTTTTCACGAACATATAATTTGTCGTCCAATACAAACACATCGACGGGAAACGGACGGGTTGGGTGCTTTTTCCGGTACTTCACATATGCTTTCGAGCCGTACAGGTCCGTATGACCGCAACCGATTCGGTCAATGGCTGGCTCTACGGCTCTTCGGAACTGAAGTTCAGTCATCGGATGGTTCAGGGTGGCCTCTGCGGCATCGAACCAGCGCGATACACTATCGCGCGAGTGGTAGCGATACAGGCCCGGATGGGCCTCTTCCATAGCCCGGCGCATCAGCCTGAAATCGGCCCGTAGCTGCTCAACCGAGTAGGTGCGGGTGAGGGGCGTTGGCGGCATCAACGGCAGGGGTGTCGGTTGCGCCACCAGGTGTCCCAGGCTCAGAAACAGCAGAAAAACCGCTAGCCGGGGCAGGCAACGGAACAGCGTAGAGTCAATCACAAACGGATAGGTTGAACGGAAAAGCAAATGTAGTGGCTGATGGGTTGCACTCAAGATGGTCATCTACCAACGGCATGAAAACTTATCACCCCACTGGAAACACAACCGGGTTGGTGCTCAGGGCTTTCTGCCCTGCTTCACTGACTGGCAGCCGTCTGGTTGGTGCCCAGCGGTGGAGTGGAAAGAACTCCACCGCTGGGTGGCTCACTGCTTTTTGTGGCGCAGGTCAAGATTGATCACCGTAGTAACGATCAGCCCGCTGTTATGCTGAAAAACGTTTCGGCCCGACACTTCACGCGGGAGCTGTAGAATCTGCTGAAGGTAGCCCCCCTCCAGCCGAAACCTGGGGTTGAACCGATACCCCACCAGCACACCCAGCCGATTTTGATCGAACACATTCTCGTTGACGTTTTTGCCAAAACTCAGGAGAACCTCATTATAAGCCGCTGCGTAGATCGTTTTGTCACCCATGACCGACTTGTTGAGGGGCACTTGGACACGAAACATATACCGCAGCCGGTTGCTGAACACCGTTTCGTCGGGGCGGGGACTGTCGGCTTTCAAAAACCGGCCAACCCACCGTTGCTCAAGCATAAACCGGTGGCTGATATCAACCCGGCCTACCGGGTTACTGAGCGTTGCCATCTGGTAAAGCCGGTGTTCGGGAAATTGACGGCCGGCCGCCTGAATGGGTTCGGTGCCGTAGGGAAACGTTTCAACCCAGGCATACCCCACCCGCAAGGCCAGCCGCTCGTTCACCTGATAGCCAATACCGGTCCTGAGCAGACTTTGCTGCCAGTCCAGAATCAGGTTGTCGCGTCGAAACTGGTATTCTACGTGAGCACTCCACCGCCCGGACACCTGCAGGTTGGTGGTGGCCGTATACCAGCCAATGGTGTTGTGTTCGTTCAGGCGGGTGTTCTGCGCCGTTGCCGGCCCGATGAGCCAAAGAATCAGTAACGGCGCCAGCCATCCGTACCGGTGCAAAGCTGGCCAGCGCTGGCTAAAGGATAGACTCATTTGGCAGACGATTGAAAGGCAGGTACGTTAGTCAGTGTTTCGGGCACGAATTCAACCTTGCCGGTGCTAAGTTGGTATACCGCGCCAACAATCGCAATGTCGCCTTTCTGGTATTTCTTGCTCAGGATCGGATCGAGGTCGCGCAGTTCGTTCACCTGGTCAATAACGTTCTGACGGATGGCGTTTTCCAGCATGTTGCCGCCCATATGCGCTGCTTTTCGGGCCGCTCCCTTAATGCTGTTGACCAGCGTAACAATATGGCCCGGCACATCGGGTCGTTTAATGGCGGCATCCACGGCCCCGCAGCTCTGATGTCCCATCACCACAATCAGTTTGGAGCCCAACGCCACACTGGCAAACTCGATACTGCCGTACGACGCGGCTGCCATGACCTGACCCGCCGTGCGAACAATAAACAGATCGCCTACGCCCTGGTCAAATACGATCTCGTTGGGCACCCGGCTGTCTGAACAACTGACAATCACCGCAAATGGCTTTTGGCTTTTTTCGGTGTTGGTGAGCGCGGCCCGGTCCTGTCGGGGCCGAATGCTTTTGTCTTCCACAAAGCGCCGATTGCCGCCCATCAATTTTCGCAGGGCAATTTGTGGGTTGGCGTAAGCAGAGTCCCGATTGACCACGTAGTGGTCAGCCCGCCATTTTGCCGAATCGAAAGGAGCAACGGCTGCTGGCGGTTGAATAGACCCGCGTTTACGGGATTGCGCGTCGGCAGTTTCATGAATAAGAACCGAGATGAGTAATGGAAGCAAGGACAAACAGCGTTTCATAGTAGTAATTTTTACCTGATGAATGGGCCATTATCTGTTAATGACGACCGCAAAAGTGCTGAGCAGCTATTAGGGGCCTATTAGCTCCTTATTAGAAAGAAATTAGACTGCTTTTACCGGGAAAAGCGGTTGCCTGATAACCGGGCTGCCGGTCATAGCCTGGCCTGAAAGTGGCTGGCTACTAAGTTGTCGGTGGTGACGCAACACATTGTAGAAGGCACTGTTCATCACGAAAAAGCAGTAGATTGCCACGGCCGGGCGGCAGGAGTACGCAGGTCTTTCTCTCCTGATCTGCTGCGCTGACTTACAGTCGCCCGAACCCATGTATACCTATGCTCAAACCCCGCCTGCTGGTCGTTGAAGACGAAGCCAAAGTAGCTCTGTTCATAAAAAAGGGCCTGGAAATACAATCCTTCGAGGTAACGCTGGCATCCGACGGACGGGAAGGTAAACGCCTGATTAGTAGCCAGCGGTACGACCTCGCCATTCTCGACGTCAACCTGCCCGTTGTCAGTGGCCTGGAACTGGCACAGTACATCCGCACCCGACACGCGCACCTGCCCATTCTGATGCTGACAGCCCTCGACTCGACCACCGACAAGTTGCTGGGTTTCGAGGCTGGGGCTGATGATTACTTAGCCAAGCCGTTCGATTTTCTGGAATTGGTGGCCCGCGTAAAGGCCCTGCTGCGCCGGGCCGCCCCGCCCGAAGACACCCAGCCCATACTCCGGCTGGCCGACCTTGAGCTGGACCTGCACCAGAAAGTGGCCCGACGCTCAGGACGCACTATTGAGCTAACAGCCCGCGAGTTTGCCCTGCTCGAGTACTTCATGCGTAACCAGGGGCGGGTTGTGTCGCGGGTCGACATCGCCGAGCAGGTTTGGGATATTGGCTTCGACACGGGCACCAACTACATCGACGTGTACGTGAATTATCTGCGGAATAAAATCGACCGGGAGGCACCGGTGAAACTGATTCATACCGTGGTTGGCTTCGGCTACGTGCTGAAAGAGAAATAAACGCACCGGATGACCCTGCAAAATCGACTGACGCTGCTGTTTACGGCCATCGTATCGGGGCTGCTACTGGTATTCTGCGTCATTATTTACGTGGTGGCCGAACGCTACCGCGCTACCGAGTACCGCCAACGGCTGCATGCCGAAGCGCTTACCTCGGCCGAACTGCTGTTTGGCCCCGACACCACCGGTCGGCAGTTATACAAACTGCTGGATAAGAACCACATGACGGTACTCCACGAGGAGGAAATTATCATCTATAACTATCGGAACCAGATCGTCTACGAAAGTGGCACCGACTACCTGAACGTACCCAAAAGCCAACTCGATCAGGTGCGGCTGATGGGCGAGGTGTACTGGCAGGAGGGGCCGCGCGAAATTGCAGGTATCCGATTTGGCGACCGGGCCAACCGCTTTGTCGTGCTGGCATCGGCGGTGGATAAGTACGGTTTCAGCAAACAAAGTAACCTGGCCCTGCTGCTGGCGATGGGCTGGGGGCTGGCCGTACTGGTCGTATTTGGCGCCGGTCGTTTCTACGCCGGGCGGGCCTTACGGCCTATCCGACGCATTATCGGGCAGATCGACACCATCACGGCCTCCCACCTGGAGCAGCGGCTTCCCGAAAGCACCGATGCGGATGAACTCACGCAACTGGCCCGGCGATTCAACCGGATGCTCGACCGGCTCGAGGAGGCTTTTCGACAGCAACGCACCTTTGTTTCGCACGCCTCGCACGAACTACGCACACCCCTGACGGCTATTACAGGTCAGCTCGAGGTAGCCCTGCTGGCGGGTGACGACCTGAGCGAACTGCGGGCCACCGTGCAATCGGTGCTGGAGGATGTGCGGGATATGAACCGGCTAACCAACGGCCTGCTGGCTTTGGCCAACCTGAGCATAGACGAGTCGGCCTTATCGCTGGGGCCAGTGGCACTCGACGAACTGGTGTGGCAGGTACGTTCAGACCTGCTTCGGATGCGGCCCGACTATACCGTAGCAGTGACCTTCGATGACCAGAAAGAGCAACCCGCCGGCTTACGGGTAAAGGGTAGCGCATCGCTGCTTCGCACGGCCGTGTTTAACCTAATGGAAAACGGGGGTAAGTTTTCTCCGCAACACAGGGTGGCCGTTGGGCTGACGGCTGGGCCAGACACCCTCATCCTGACGTTTCACAATGCCGGTCTGCCAATCGACGCCAGCGAATTGCCCGACATCTTCAAACCCTTCCGGCGAGGCACCAACGGGCGGGCCGTGGCCGGGCATGGCATTGGTTTATCGCTAACGCAGCGCATCGTGCAACTCCACCGGGGGCGGCTGATGGTCACCTCCGATGCCGAACACGGCACGACGTTCCGGCTGGAACTGCCCCGAACCTAACCGACTGGCAAACAGCAGCAATCCAGCCCAGAAACGCACCCATTCGGCCTGTTGTCACTTCTAATATCTTTCTAATTCACCCCTAATTCGGCTCTAAAGGCGGCGGAACAATTTTGCATCAACAAAGCGGGCAGGGATAGGTCGGATGTCTCAGTCAGACACGTTTCCATCCGCTCGCTCTGGAGATCTATTGTTAACCGGTTTCACCAACAAGAGCCATGAACGTATTCCCAAAATCAGTATCCTGTGCGGGCCTGTTGACTCTGCTGACGACTATGCCCCTGCTGGCCGCAGATACCCTGCCAAATGCAGATCGCACCCCTGGCTCGTCAGGCTGGGTGGTAGCGCAAAACGCGTCGTTCAACGCACGTACCTACCAGGCCCCCAACGGCGATCTGATCGTGCAGGTCAACAACGGAGCACTGCGGGGGCTAACCATTCAGATGCAGACGCTCCGGGGCGAGGAGGTCGCCTGGGTTCCTGTTCCCCAGGGGCAGTCGGCCTTTATTGCCCGGCTCGATGTCAGCGAGCTAACTGATGGCGACTACCGCCTCATTGTAGCCACCGACAACGACAGGCTCGTTAAAATCGTGCGCCTCACATCGGCAACGCCAACGGTTCCTGCACGCCAGGCCAGGGTGGCGGTGGTCACACCATCTGCTTACCACTGACGTACCCGCCATCTGGCACCTTCGCTATCGTCTGTCTCTTTTTGCTCGCCCTCGCCATGAACCAGTACACCCTCGATTTTGCTGATCCGGTCCGGCCAACCCGGCGAACCCGCCCCAAACGCTGGCCCCGGCAGCGCATGTACCGCACGTTTCGGCAGATGTCCTGGCTGCTCAGCGGGTTGGTCTGTAGTATCGCCGCGCTGCTTGGCATGATGCGGCAACGTACCCAGACGCAGACCCTCCGTGCTCAATATCAGGCGCAGGCTATTCAGTACGATTCTCTGCTGGCGGCTAAAGTCGAGGCCGACCGGCAGCTTCAACTCATGCGAATTCGACTCACATCATCACCCCTAAACAACTAAACAACCATGAAACGCTCCCTTCAACTCCTTGCCCTGCTGGCCCTGGCTGGCCTTAGCAGTTGTACCGTCGTTCGTCAGGGCGAAGTCGGTGTCAAACGCACACTGGGTAAAATCAAAGCCCAAACCCTGCCCGAAGGTGTTCAGGGATTCAACCCGCTGCTGACGCGCATCATCAAGATTCCGACCCGGACGGTCAATCTCGAGGTACGCGCCCCGCTGCCTTCCAAAGAAGGCCTGACGGTGCAGTCGGACATTTCGATCCTGTACCGCGTGGAAGGGGCTTATGCGCCCAAGATTGTGGAGCAGATCGGCCCCAACTACGACGATGTGGTGATTCTGCCGGTGTTCCGGTCGGCCGTTACCGATGTTTCCTCACGCTATTATGCCAAGGATATGCACACCGGGCAGCGGGCCGAGATTGAAAAGTCGATCCGCGAGGTGATGATGAGTCAGCTCAAAGACCGGGGCTTCGTCATCGAATCGGTGCTGCTAAAAAGTATTGCGCTGCCAGCGGGCCTCACCAAAGCCATCGAAGACAAACTCGCCGCCGAGCAGGACGCTCAACGGATGCAGTTCGTGCTCGACAAAGAACGGCAGGAAGCCCAGCGCCGGATCATCGAAGCCGAAGGCACACGCGATGCCCAGAAGATCATCAACGAGGGGCTGACCCCGATGCTTATCCGGTTCAAGACGATTGAAGCCTTCAACAAGCTATCGACCTCGCCCAACAGCAAAGTGATCATCACCAACGGCGACGCACCCCTGATGCTGAACGCCGATAAAGCCGAGTAGGGTACTCCAAGAAACGGGGTGGCAATCACCACTGGCGTTGGCCACCCCATTACCTGTATTCATTCACCAAAAACTTTTTTCATCCCATGTACCGCCTCCTCAATTGCCTTGTTTTGCTCGCCCTCATTGGGCTGAGCAGTTGTTCGATGGCCCGCCCAACGCTGGTTCGCCACGGCGACATTGTTACCCATAAACCGCGTATTAACTGGCCCCAGCCCGAACAGGACGGTCAGCAGCAACCCGGTGCGCTGACCGCTGGCCGACATGATGGTATCTATTCGGTTCATCATTATAAACAGGGTAAACCGACGGTGCGTCGACTGGCCGACAATGAAGGTATCCGGGTCAATTACCCACGGCCTGGCCTGGCGGGTCTGACCAGCTATAAAATGCCAATGCCCGGCGCACCAGTGACGGGGGGAATAACCATTGAGCATCGACTCGCCGCTGGCCTGACAGGCAGCAATTATAAAATGCCCATGCTCATACGTCCCTCAGAGGTAAATGGCCAACGGCCCGGTCTGGTGCCGTTTTCAGGAAAACCGGTTGAGAGCCTGAACCGGTTTTCGCCAACGGTAACCCCTGATACATCCGCACCCATTAACCCCATCAACTGATATGAACCCGGATAACCCGACAACCGCCCCCCGCGAGCCGAAAGCCGAACCGGCTGATCTGTACTTAGGCCTGGGCAGCGTGGCGTATGCGCTGGCCAAAGTAGATGGCCGAATCCAACTGGCCGAGATGCAGACCGTCAAGGAACTCCTGGCGAACGTACCCCACGGCCATCTGGCACTCTATGCTTTTTTCCTGCGGGAAAACAGTGACGAGTCCGTTGAAGAAGCCTACGCTTTTGGTATGCGTCGGTTTACCTACAACCGAAAAGCCCTGACGGAACGCACCAAGAAGCGGTTCGTCAACATGCTGATCCGGATTGCCAACGCCCACGACGACACGTCGCGCAAGGAACAGGAGCTTATCCGGCGGTTTCGGCGCGATCTGCGGCGGCTTTGATTGCCACTTTCAATTCATCTGATAAAACCATGAAAACAATCAAATTTTGGCTGTTGCTGGCTTTTCTGGCCAGCCCTGTTATCATCTTCTCCAGCTTCCGGCCCAGAAAAGAAAAGCCGGTTCAAACGTCGATTCAGGGCGATGCGCTTCAGAATCGGCTACGGCTAGACCTGGCCAAACCGCAGCATATGCCGGTTACCCTTCGCGTGCTGGACGCTGGCGGCGAGGTGCTGCACGAGCAGGCTGTTCCGGTCAGGGCCACCCATGTACAGGCCCGCCTCAATCTGCATGCTGTGCCAAACGGCACATACCGGGTAGAAGTAGAGGGCCCCAGATGGGCCCAGGCCCATCTGGTTCAGCTCTCGGCCACAGCGCACCCCGTGCTGAAACGCCGGATATCAGTCTGGACCACCGACTAGTGTGACCACTGTCCCCGCTCAATCGGGTGGGGACAGTACCAGCCGTTAGCCTGGCAGATCAGGTTATTTCACTCCATTCTATGATACCTTTCTTTGTTATACGCCATTGGATACTGGCCAACCTTTTACTGGCCGCCAGTGGGCAGCTGGCTGCTCAGCAAAACCTGTTCAATATACCGGCCGGCGACCTTACGCCCAGGAACAAGCTTTTTTTTCAACACCAGACCAACCTGTACGCCCTGAAGTATGGAGAGGCTAAGAACCACCTCGTCTACGGTCTGGGCAGGGGGTGGGAAGCGGGCATCAATGTCATCAACCTGAAAATGGATTTTCGGCGGCAGGCCGATTTGCTGCATACCAACCCAGACCGGCTGGGCCAGCCAATGAGTCCGCTGGTGCAACTGACGGCGCAGAAATTCTTTTTTCTGACGGATAACCTCAAAACCAGTATCGGTACCCAGATTGGCACCAACCTGAGGCAACTGGGCGGCAACGCCCGTGCCACCCAGTTCACCTACAACACCTGGGTCTATGAACCCCGCCACCATGTTAAGGTCGTGGTCGGCCCTTACCTGTCTGACCAGGGTACGCTGGGCACGGGAAACAACGTCGGCATGCTGGTGGGCTTCGAGCTACCGGTGAGTAAAAAGCTGCTGGTGATGGGCGATTTTATATCGGGTACAAACGCCACGGGCGCGTCAGTATTCGGGGTTAACTTTTTGGCCAGCAAGCGCGTACAGCTTTGTCTGGGTGGTCTGCTGCCCAACCCGGGGAGCGGCAATAAAGCCGGCATTGTCTTTGAGCTGAACCTGCTGGGTTTCGACGACGGCCCCGCTCATTGATACCAGCCTGTGAACGCCTGAGCAATTAGTTTCTATCATCGGGGGTGATGGGGCTCCGTACGGCGCGTATACCTCGTACCGAACAAATCGGCTGAACGGCCTGTTGTCAATGCGAACTGGACGTAGCAGGCATTTTTTGCTCAATCCCAATTGAGTAGCGAGCAACTTGTGTAGGTTCGGTAGTTCATTCTGACGAGTTAATCGGCTTTCCCAATAAACCTAGTCAACCAATTTTATGGCAAGACCAACCCCCGAACTGATCGACGCCCTGCGCCGCACGGCCCGTAATGTGGCCCAAGGAGCCCCTTACCAATGGGGCCACATGGGCAGTTGTAACTGTGGTAATTTAGCCCAGGAGCTGACCCGGATGACCAAAGACCAGATTCATCAGTATGCCATGCAGCGCTATGGCGACTGGAACGAGCAGGTAGCCGATTATTGCGATACCAGCCAGCTCCCGTTCGACGTGATCATCAACCAGATGCTTCAGGCGGGCCTTTCGCTGGAAGATCTGCGCCACCTCGAAAAGCTGGACGACCGCGATGTGCTTCGTCGCTTCCCGATCGAGCAGCGTTTCCTGAAACACAACCGCCGCGACGATGTAGTAACGTACCTGCACGAGTGGGCCAACCTGCTGGAAGAGCGACTACTAAACCGCATCAAGCTCCCTGCCGATTTGCTGGACATACGGGAGCTGGTTTAGAAAAAAGGGGTTAAACACAGAGCCACAGAGTTCACTGAGAGACTTATAAAAGAAATCTCAGTGAACTCTGTGGCTCTGTGTTTAACCCCTTTTTACTTCAGCGTCGCTACGGCGTCGCGGATGCGCTGTACGGCTTCGACGAGGGCTTCGTCGGCGGCGGCGGTGGAGATACGGATGCAGTTGGGCGCACCAAAACCCGAACCAGCCACCGTAGCTACGTAACAGGTATTTAGCAACCAGTTCGAGAAATCGTCGGAGTTATTGATCGTCGTTGTCCCATCCGATTTTCCGTAATAAGCACTCACATCCGGGAACGCGTAGAAGGCCCCTTCAGGTGTGTTTACTTTGAAACCAGGAATCTCTTTCAGTAGGCCAACAACCAGGTCGCGGCGGCGGTGATACGCTTTCGCCATCTCACGGCTCGCGTCCAGCGATCCATTCAGAGCGGCCACCGTTGCTTTCTGCGCAATCGAGTTCGTGCCCGACGTTACCTGCCCCTGGAGTTTCTCCACACCGTCGGCAATCCATTTGGCCGCCCCGATGTAGCCAATGCGCCAGCCCGTCATAGCGTAGCCTTTGGCTACTCCGTTGACGGTGATAACCCGCTCGGCAATTTCCGGGATCGAGCCGATACTGAAATGGCCTTCGGGCGTGAAGTTGATGTATTCGTAGATTTCGTCGGCCAGCACGTACACATTCTCGTGGCGGGCAACTACCTCGCCAATGGCGCGCAATTCAGCTTCTGAATAAACAGAGCCGGTCGGGTTATTCGGCGACGCGTACATAACCACCTTCGTCCGGTCGGTAATAGCAGCTTCGAATTGCTCGGGGGTTACTTTGAAGTCGTTGTCGAACGATCCATCAAGTACTACCGACACGCCTTCGGCCAGCTTCACCATTTCGGAATAGCTCACCCAGTATGGCGAGAAAATAACAACCTCGTCGCCGGGATTCACCAGCACCTGCAACACGTTGGCCAATGAATGTTTAGCACCGGTCGACACCACCACGTTCTCGGGCTTCCAGGGCAGGTTATTGTCCCGGTTGAATTTGTCGGCAATGGCCTTGCGCAGGTCTGGGTAGCCAGCTACGGGGCTATAGCCGTGGAAACCATCGTCGATGGCTTTCTTAGCGGCATCACAAATATGGGCGGGCGTTTTAAAATCGGGCTCACCTACGCTCAGGCTGATCACTTTGTGACCCTTGGCGGCTAACTCACGAGCCATTTTGGTCATAGCCAGCGTAGACGATTCTTCAAGCGCATTGATCCGGTCGGCCAGCATACTGGCGGGACTTTCTACGGCAATAGCCATATTGGTAGGTGTTTATTGAAAATTTGGCAACTGAACGGCCACAAAATTAGTGACTTCAACGCAGTTAAGCCGACTGGTTAGGAGAATTTAATTACCTCACTCTCATCGGAACAATGAGCCAACAGCGTCTGGATGGTTTGGTGCAGTACAGGATGAACGAAAGCGGGCGCTAGTTCGGCCAGAGGGACCAGCGTAAACCGGCGCTCATGCAGGAGTGGATGAGGTAACGTAAGTGTGGGCGTATCGACGATCAGATCATCGTAGAAAAGCAGATCGATATCGATCACGCGGGCGCCCCATTTTTCGGTCCGACGCCGACCCAGGCTTTCTTCAATAGCTAGCGTGTACGTCAATACGGCGGCGGGTTCCAGGTACGTTGCTACTACCAGAACCTGGTTCAGGTACGTTGGTTGGTTGGTAACGCCCCAGGCCGCCGTTTCGTACAGGCTTGATTGCAGCACGGTCGGGCCGATTTGATTGGCAATACGGATTCGCGCCTGCTCAAACGTATGCAGCCTATCACCAAGATTAGCGCCAAGCAACAGGTAAACGCGGGCAGCAGAAACAGTCTCTGACATTCCCCAAAGGTACGGCACTCATCCTTATGGCAGCGGTGTACTGGTGGCCAGTGCATTTTTCCTGCCTAGCAATCCCGTTTTTCGCAAAGCCACATATATGCCCACGCTATTGGGCAGCAACCCGCCTACGTCCAAACCCAGCGAACTACTCACGACCGATCCGCCAAAAGCAGGCACAGGCAGTGATGCCGATAGCAGTCCGGAGAATTGCGCAGGCGCGTCAGGGTAAGGTTTGGGGTACGTCCCAAAATTTCGAGAAAAGGCCAGGCGGGTCATGACAGTCACTTTTCCGGCTAGCAACGCACTGGCACCAACGTTTACGGCACTAACCCGGTTGTTAACAATGCCACGTTCTGCCGGTAAAGATGGACGGGCTTCGGCGGTGGGCGTCAGAAAAGGCGTGCCGATCGTTCGGCCGAAGTACGTCCAGCCGTCGATAAACTGACTGTGGTTGAAGTAATTATCCCGACCTCGAAGCTCAGGGTCGCCGATCACAAAATCATCGCCGCCCTGGCTTTTTGTGTAGAGATACTCGACGGTAATCTGTTGCAGGAAAAATGGCTCGTTGGCGGGTTTACGGCGGTTTTTCAACCGCAAGCCATTCAGCCCATCGGCCAGATTAGTGCCGTAGAACAGCGAGCCGTCGTCGTACAGAAATTGGCGATAGGCATATAGATTCCAGTCCCGGATGTTTACATCGGCGCCCAGATCAACAGAGCCAAGGTGATTCCCAATCCGGTTGTCTTCGAGCGAAGTCACGTTGGGGTCATTGCGGTCACCCTGCCCGCGCTGGCCAAGTAACATTGGCAGGTAGTACTGAATCGATGATGGTAACTTACCATTTACGGCAATGAGGTCGCTCAATACGCCTGGAGCGGCCTGCCCTCCCCAGATCACATTATGGTTGAAGCCGCCATAGAGACGAAACGGCCAGGTGGGCTTACCCAACCGACCATACAGGTATTTCTGGTGTAGATAAGAGCCTTTAACCAACCGGTCGCCGTTCTCGAACCAGCCGTGTGCGAAAGCGCCCAAAAAGGAAATGACCCCTTTTGTAAAGGGCACAGGGGTGTACTGATACAGACCTATCTGAATTTTCGGAATCGGCAAGGTATTGCCCGACCAGGCATAAGCACCCGATGTCAACAGGGTATCTACCAGCCCTATTATCTCGCGTTTTCGGCCCACATACAATTCGAAAGCTCCTAAACGCCCTTTAATGTGCGCTTCAGGGAAAATAACCTGGTTAGTAACACCGACATTCGCCACGGCATCAACGGCGTAGCCCCAGTCTACGTTAAGGCGATGCCCGGTACTGTCGGCCCGCCGATAATCAGACCGGATACCACCCTGTAGCCGCAACACAGGCCCTTTCAGCGGAACGACTCCATACTGATTCGCGCGGAGCCAAAACGGTGTCTGATCCGTGGATAACAGCGCTCCCGCCTCCAGCTGGTACTGACTCACACGGCGTTCCTGCGCCTGAACCAGGCCGGGAAGTATGAGCAATAACCAACATAAGCTCGTGGAGACATGTAAACGAGTAGGGTGGGCAAACGCGTTCGACAGAGTTTTACACATTAACGGGAACGTTGAGTAAGTACAGGCATTAGTGAGGGCCTAAACACGGTAACCCCATAGGCTAACGACATAAATTTATAAAGTGGTGAATACACCTGTTTTCTATTAGCCAGTGGGCATCTGGGCGAGCCCCTTCATCTAATTTAGTCTGCCGAAAACTATTGCCCTCTTTCAGAAGTAATGCATCTGCGAAGCTACTTTTTCTGAGTTATCACAAACGGATGTATGAAAACGAAAACATTGGGCAACACGGGCCAGATCGTATCAGCTCTTGGTCTTGGCTGCATGGGTATGACCGATTTTTATGGTCAACGCAACGATGAGGAATCAATGGCCACGATACATGCGGCGCTCGATGCTGGGCTGAACTTCCTGGATACGGCCGACATGTATGGCCCGTTCACGAATGAAGAATTGGTAGGGAAAGCCATTCAGGGCCGACGCGATGCTGTTTTTCTGGCCACAAAATTCGGTTTTGTCCGTGACCCCAATGACCCTGCGAAGCGAGGCGTCAATGGCAAACCCGATTACGTGCGTCAGGCGTGCGAAGGTAGTCTGAAACGCCTTGGCGTTGACCATATCGACCTGTATTATCAGCACCGGGTAGATCCCAATACGCCCGTTGAAGAAACCGTGGGCGAGATGAGCCGACTCGTCGACGAAGGTAAGGTTCGGTATATCGGTCTGTCAGAAGCCGGGGCCGATACCATTCGCCGGGCCAACGCCGTGCATCCAGTGGCAGCAGTTCAGTCAGAATATTCGCTCTGGAGCCGCGATATCGAGGATGAGGTGCTACCAACCGTCCGCGAGCTGGGTATTACGCTGGTCGCATACAGCCCCCTGGGCCGTGGTTTTTTAACCGGACAGATCAAGAATTTCGATGATCTGGCCGCTGATGATTACCGCCGGAACTCACCTCGTTTTCAGGGCGAAAACTTCCAGAAAAACCTCAACGTAGTGAAACAGATTGAAGCACTGGCCGCCCAAAAAGGTGTTACCGCCTCGCAACTGGCGCTGGCCTGGATTTGGGCTCAGGGCGATGAGCTGCTTCCGATCGTTGGCACCAAACGCCGAACGTACCTGGCCGAGAATTTGGGCGCACTCGCTATAACGCTCACGCCCAATGACCTTGCCGCTATTGACGCCATTTCGCCCAAAGGGGCCGTCGCCGGCGAGCGGTATCCTGCCATGATGATGAAGCTGGTGAATGCTTAAAGGAGCCGGTAAGTGAGCGTGGAGAAACAGGACGTGCTTTGCCAGCTACCGTTCACTGGCTGACTTAGCAGAGCGCTTGCTGTTTTTACGCTCCCTTTCTGGCCCCTGATTCAAAAAGATACCTGCCTGCGTTTGGGGGCAATGAGGCCGTAGATAGCTAACAGAACGGCCACGATAGCCCCCGCGCCAGCCGCTAGCTGAACAGTTGGTGTGGCCACCTGTTTAATGGCAATGGCCGTATACGCCCAGGTGAAGACCAGAATGAAGGCAGCACTCCGATAACGATTGTACAACACAGCCCCCACGACCAGCCCTAACACCAGTACGCCAACGGCCCAGACAGGCTCTGAAATGCCCGACAGATCGAAACTGTGTGCCCGAAACCACAGCGTGATATTGAGTATGGTGGCGACCGTCAGCCAGCCGAAATAAATGGAAAACGGCACTCTGGCCAGCCAGGTCTCCGCTGCCTTCACGGGCCGCATCATGGCCATGTCCGTTCGCGGATTGATCCTGAGTGATTCCATCACCATAAACAGGCTGGCGAACATGATCAGAATGACGGCCAATGCTCCGCCAATCCATTCCTGATTAAAAATGGGGCTCCAGACCGCGTTGCCAATCGCATTGATGATGTACCAGGGGCCCGCCGCCCGAAAACGCGGGTTGTGTTGCTGCGACGGCAGGGCCTGATAAACGGCAAACCCCAGCAGCCCCAGGAAAATGACCCCCCAAATAGCAAAGGCATAGCCCGCCGGTGTGATCAGTGTATTGTATTTATTCGACACGTCGCCGTTGGTTTGCGGGCCAAAGACCCGTGCATTCGACAGGCCGTTCATTACGATCAGTGTAACCGTAACCACAACCACCAGTATCTGACGTAAACGGTCATTCATCATAAACCCTATAACATTGATTGGAGATACAACCGACGTTATTCGTCAAGTGTTCACGAAGCACACACCTGCCGGTTAGGGTTCGTAGGTCAGCGGCAGCAACTCGGCCATTTTTTCCCACCCCCAATACCCTTCGAAAATAACGCCGAGTGGATTATAAAAATTACCGTTTCGCTCAATCGTTACTGTTGGCGCTGTGAGGTAGATAAGCGAGGTTTGCGGACCGCCAACGCCTGGTTTTTCGCTAAACGGCGACACCGAGCGCATGTATTCGGGCGATTCTTTTTCCAGCGTGTAAGTCACCTGAATCAGATTCTCGAAAGCTAAAGCGGTAGTTGAGTCTGTCGACGATTCTTCATCTACCAGAAATGTAGCTGGCAGCGCATCTTTCACCAGGTAGCGGGCCTTTTGTACACGCCATTGCCCCCCGACTTTCGCTGAATCGGTTCGCTCCAGCACGCGCCGTATCTCAAATCCCTCTTCCGTGGCTTTACGGGTGTAGAGCGTGCGCATAAAATGCATCGATGAGCCCAGGTACGCTTCCCTTCGTGCTTTCTCCCAGCGCATCGCTTCCCGGCGGCCACGAGGTTTCATCAGCTCATAAACCGGGTACCCCAGATACGAAACCGATTTGTGGCCGTAGTCGAACAGAAACTGTTCGAGGACGTACCTGATCCGATAACCCAGGGCGTTGTTCTCGATGACAAGCGGTTCGCGGGCCCCGCCCGTCATGCGCATCGTGGCCCGGTTATCGTCGAACCAAAGCGCGTTTTGATTGACAATTTTGCACGCTTGTGCGTTTTTACTGGTACCAATGAAGTTTTTGAGGAAAACGCCTAGCTGCTCCAGCCACTCCGGGTCACGACTGGCACGTACCTGTACTTCGGCCAGTTGATTGGCCGATGGCTTAAGGCGAATCAGCAGGGAGGCCGTCATGCTGGTGTTCAGCGTCGACGCCAGCGTTTCGAACCCCACGCTCGAAACCACCAGGTCGAACCGGCCGGGTGGCAGGTTGGGTAAGACGAAATTACCATGCTCATCGGCGGTGGTTCCTTTGGTGGTATTGGCCAGGAACACACTACAAAACGGCACAGGCTGCTCATCAGCAGCATTGACAACCCGACCACGCAGCGTAAACTGAGCCTGGGCAGTCAGGGTCGCCAGAAACAGCAGTAGAATGGCTTTCATTTTACTGTAGACAGTCGTTTATAAAAGAAGGCCACAAATTTACACGCATAACTAAACAATTAGTTATAAAGCATCAAAAAATGGGCTGGTGTTGTCCAGCCCTATTTTTTGTGAATCGAATACGTTACAGCGCCAGTACTTTAAACTCAGTGCGCCGGTTGCGTTGGTGCTCTTCCTCCGTCCGGGCGTTTTTCACCACGAGCTGCGTTTCGCCGTATCCTTTCGCCGTAATGCGATCAGCCTCGATCCCTTTCGAAACAATGTAGTCGACGGCCGCTTTAGCCCGATTCTGCGAGAGTGTCATATTATAGGCATCTGGCGAACGGGCATCGGTGTGTGAACCCAGCTCGATTTTCAGCGATGGATTATCTTTCAGGATCGTCACCAGCTTATCCAGCTCCTCAGCCGCATCGGGGCGGATGTTGTATTTGTTGAGGTCGTAGTAGATGTTTTCCAGGGCAAACGTTTTGTTCAGCTCTACCTTGTCCAGCAACAGGGCCACGTTGAAGGTGGTGTCGGTTTCGGGTTTGGTCAGGAAAATGTCTGGAATACTACGCCCCTGCATGGTAAAGGGTTCGCGGCGAGTCAGGTAACCGGGGCGTTCGGCTATGACGCTATACGTTTTACCTTCCTGCACCGGGAACTTCCCGAACGTACCTGGCTGGCCGGTGGTGGCTTCGGCTACGGTGGCATCGTTACTGTCATCAACTACCCGTACCCGGGCCGAATCGAGGGGTGCGGCCGGCGTCCCGGCATTGGGGGCGGCGTTGATCTTGACGGTACCAGCCAGGAAGTAACGCACTACTTTAGGGCCACCGGGTGTACCGGGTTTGGGCGGGTTGTTGCGGGCAATGGTCGTTGTATCGCCAGACGGAGCCGAGCCGTTTTCGACCAGGTAAATGTCATCATCGCCTTTGCCGCCGGGGCGGTTGCTGGCCATATAGCCCTTGTTCGGGTCGGGGAAGGTCAGGCCAAAATCATCGGCGGGCGAGTTGATGGGCTGCCCCATATTCTCGACCCGGATAACGCCACCTGAACGCGTTGCCACGAACACATCGAGCTTACCCAGACCAGGGTGCCCGTCCGACGAGAAATACAGTTTGCCATCGGCGGCCACGAACGGGAACATCTCGTCGCCGGGGGTATTGATATCGCGCCCCATATTGACCGGGCGGCTAAACCGGCCCGACGCATCCATGTTGGCGCGGTACAGATCAATGCCACCGACGCTACCAGCGCGGTTCGAGGCGAAGTACAGCGTTTTGCCGTCGGCCGAGAAGGCAGGTGAGCCGTCCCACGCCAGCGAATCGGAGATAGGGAGCCGGAAAGGAACGTTCCAGTTGCCGCTCTGGTCCTGCCGACTCAGGTACAGGTCTACATCGGCACCACCTTTGCGTTTACCGTTATTGCCCCGGGCAAATACCATCATCTTGCCATCTTTCGAAAAAGCGGGCGTTCCCTCGTTCACGTCGCCCTGAAAGACGTTGCCGCTAAACAACTGGGGGCCAGCACTACCCGCGCCGGTCTCGTCGGGTCGTTGACTAACTTTTGCCTTGTAGAGGCCCGTCATAGCCAGGCCATTGTTTTTATAGGTAACGTCTTTCCGCGAGGCGGTGAACACCAGCTCATCGCCTCGGAGTACGGGGGCATATTCAGTACCGGGCGAGTTGACGGCGCTCAGGTTTGTTACCCGGAAATCGGTCTGTTTACCGGTAATGGCGCTGATGGCCCGCAGCGTTTCAATTTCCCGCTGCGCTTTGGCCAACCCTACCTTGCTTTTCGGCCGGGCGTCGATGTACTGCTGCAACTGCGTTTGTGCGCCGGCATAATCACCGGTTGCCTTGAGGGCGTAGGCATAGTTGAGGCGAAGATCGGCCAGATTAGGATCGGCGAAGGCGGGTTTGGCAACGGCATCGGGGGTGGTAGTCGCTACCGATGTAGCCACGCCGGCATCAATGGCTTTCTGGTAAAATGGTGCCGCCTGGTCGATGTGGTTCGACAGACGATATGATTCGGCGGTGTAATAGTTCAACCGCCCGGCATCGACCTTACCCGATGCTTTGGTGAACTGACCGAGTGCCAGGTTGTACTCACCGGCATCGAAATGGCGAACGCCTTTTTTGTAGGCCTGCATGGCCGAATTACACCCGCTCAGCCCAATGGCGACACTCAGTACCAGCAGCGGAACCCGCATAGAGAATTTCATAATCAACGGAGCAAAACAGATTAACCCGCCCAAGATAATAACGTTTTGACGGGCTCATTTATCAATACCTTATTTAAACGAAATCAGCACCTATTTATTAGCGAGTGTTCATGTGAGAATAGATCACACGCTACAACAGGTTAGGCGCTTTTCAGGTACGTATGCCTTGTCTTTTTACACTTACCTGAAAACACAGTACATTGTTGCAAAAACTCGTTTAGATTCGCTTGTTGATTATCAGGCATGTATGAACCGACTGGTCCTTCGATTATTCTGTTATCTGCTTCCGTTTATTTCTCTGGCCGTCTGTGCTCAGCAACTCGCCGGGAGCTGGCAGGGAGCGCTCACTTCACCGCAACAGCCAACAGTAAGCTATCCGACAACCATTTCATTCCAGCAAACGGGTTCACAACTAATGGGTACGGTGCGCATGCAATCAGCAGGCGTCACAGAAACCTACTCGATAAAAGGGAATGTGCAAGGCAATCAGGCCACCGGAACCGCAACGTACCCTAAAGATGGCACAACCTTTCAGTTTGAAGGGATGCTCACCAATGGCCAGTTGGTTATTGCCTTTGGTTTGAATAATGTAGCCGTTATGACAGGCACGCTTACCCGACCAGGCACGTTGGAAACCAGTAAGACAGAAAACGTACCCAGCCGAAGCGTACCTGCGGATAAGCTGGCCCGCGACGCCAGACTGGCTGGAACCTGGGCAACAACCAGCTATTACGGTAGCGGTACGCAATTTTATAGCTCAACCCGCACAATGATCGTCTTCTTTCCAGATGGTCGAATCGGGTCAGGAGGGGCCTCAGTCAATGCCAGTTACAGCGGTGATGCCGGTTCTGTCAATGGAGGTTCGTCGGGCAGCGGTGTACAGATGGCCGAAGGTGCTGCCTGGTACACGAAGGGCGATCAGATCTGGGTGCATGCCACTCGTGGAAAAGAACCCGATCAGCTGTTGGGCAGGTATAGCCTCTCTGACAATAGCCAGCAGATGCTTCTTTACCAGGGCAATGGCAAGAAAATTTACGAGCGGGTCAAGTAGCAGTTCCCGCCAGCAGCTGAGACTGAGTGCCTGACCATTTATCAGGCAGTTAGCGCCAGCCACACGTTCCAGCCGCCCAGTACCGCCGTGACCAGCACCACGAGGCCCATCGCCAGGTTCTGCGACAAGGAATTGACGTGTTCCCCCAGCAGGCGGCGGTTGTTCACGGCGATGAACAGAAACACCGTGACGAAGGGGAGCAAAATGCCGTTGATGGCCTGCACCGCCACAATGACGGGAATGGGCGTAGCGTTGGCCAGGCCGAAACCCACGCCCGTTGCCAGTACCGCCAGCCAGATGAGCCGGAACGTACCTGAATTTTTAGGTACATTCAGCAGGCTCTGTGCCGTGATTGCCGCCGCCAGCGGGGCCGTGAGTGAGGAGGCAAAACCGGCCGCAAACAGGCCAAAGGCAAACAACGTACCTGCCCAGGCGCCTACCCGTTCGGCCAGTACGGCGGCCATGTGCGGGTACGTGAAATCGCCGGGAATGAGCAGGCCCGCCAGCAGCAACACCACCGAAATAATGCCGCCCAGCACCACCGCCACCCAGATACCCAGCCGCATATCGCTCAGCGATTGGTTGGGCGATATGCTGGACCCGAAGAACAGGTTGTAGGGAACAATGGTGGTACCGATCAGCCCGTTTATAAGCAACAACGACCCGCTGGGTACATTTGGAATAACCAGCGCCTTCGCCAGCGCAACGGGCGTAACGGGTGCGCCAAAGGCAACGTAGACAAACGCGCCGCCCATAGCGAATACCACCAGCCCCAGCATATTGGCTAGCCCCTGCGTAGACCCCACCCACAGCAAGGCCACGCACACCAGCCCGACCACTACCGTCAGGTACGTGACAGGCCAGCCCGTGAGCAACGCCAGCCCCGACACCGCACCGAGAATATTACCCGCCTGATAGGCCGCACAACCTAGGAAAATAGCCAGAAACAAGGCCCAGGCCACCCAAACGCCCATTTTGCCCGAATAGCTCTGCCGAATTACCTGCCCCAAATCGCGGCCCGTAGTGATGGTAATGCGCGAGGCCGCTTCCTGTAGCCAGACAGTTCCCAGGGTGGCAAACGTCAGCACCCACAGTAAATCCAGCCCGTATGTCGATCCGGCAATGGCGCAGGCCGTGACCGACCCCGGCCCAATGAACGCCGCCGAAATAACCGACCAGAACAAAATACTGCCAAGACCGGCACGAAGGGAGAGAGATTTGGGCATAGGGAAAAGAACGGAGGAAGGGGAGGGAGGAAAGGGAGGAAAGGGAGGAAAGGGAGGAACGGAGGAAGGAGAAAGGGGAGCTTCGCCAGGTTAGAATCGCTAATCAGCGAAGCTCCCTTTCCTCCTTCCTCCCCTTCCTCCGTTCCTCCCTTATTTAAACACACACGCCGCCTCGTCGGCTACCACGTAGTATGACTTGTAGTTTTTGGCCTTGCGGTTCATGCAGCCTTTGAGGTTCAAGACCTTCAGGTTGCGGAAGTCGATGGGGTGGCTTTCGGCTTGCAGGGCAATATAGCCTTCTTTCAGGGGTTTTCCGGCTCGTTCCCGCCAATACGCGGCATCGGCTACACCCGCCTGTTCGTAGTCGTTGTCTTTGCTGATGAATACGGCGTCGGTAACCGGGTGTTCGTAGGCCAGCACGGTCTTGCCTTCCATACGGTGCTCGATCAGCGAATCGCCCAGCACCAGCACTTCCACGGCCACCCACTGATCGCCATCGTAGGTTTTCGAGGTCGATTCAATGCAGTGGAGCGGGTTGACCTGCCCTTTCTGCTTCACCAACGTACCCGGCGAACACAGATTGGCCGTTGGTCGGGGTTTCCCGTTGCTGAGTCCACCCAGCGTTTGCACTTCCAGCGAAACGGGGAAATCCTGTTTTAAACTAACACTCGCCGCCGACTGCGAATGGAACATGATGCCGCTGTTTCGCACATTCCAGGTGGCTCCGCCCGGTGTCTGGTTGCCTGTAAACCGGTATTCGAACCGCAGGATGTAGTGCGAAAAGGGCTGCTTGTAATACATATGCCCGAACTTTCCATCGAAGGTTTTGTACTGGTCATACGCAATCCGAATCATGTCTTTCTCGACCCGGAAGGTATTGCCATAGTTTTCGCCCAGCGGGTAACTGGTGATCTTTATGTCCCAGTTACTGAGGTCTTTCCCATTGAACAGCGATAGCCATTCTTCTTTATCAGCCTTCTTTTGGGCGAAAGCGGGAAGAGCAAGGAAAGTCAGGAAGGCGAGAACGGAACGAACGTGTTGCATACGGGCTGTCGGCCGGGGTTATTTCAGGAATTGTTGAAGGGCAGTCATGTTGGCCGTCTTATCGAAAATAGCGCGAACCGGAATGGCAAATCCAGCCACAGATTGGCTGGTTATCGTCTGCTTGATGGTATAGGTGGCGACGGCCTCATATTCCTCGGTATCAGCGTCGATCGTGAACTGCTCGACACGCTGCCGGAGCGGGTCAACGAGCCAGTATTCAGCTACGCCATGCGCCGCATAATCGACAAATTTGGTGTCGCGGTCATGCTTCTGCGTACTTTTCGACAGCACTTCAACCACCAGATCAGGAGCGGGATAATACAACTGATCGGGCCGAATCTGCGCGGCTTTTTCGGTCGCCCAAAAGCATATATCCGGCTCGTAACTGTTACGCGTCAGCTCAACCAGGGCCTTTTCCGTGCGAACAAGGCCTATATCATTTTTCATGACGAATAAGTTGAGCAAAAAACCCAGGTTCATCACGGCCTCAGTATGCCGATCCAGCGCGGGGGAATGCACAACGATTTCGCCGTTGATAAACTCGGCTTTCATGCCCTCATCCATCCATTCGTAGAAAGCCCGTCGTTTTTCCTTTTCGTTGTTGAGAATAACCTGTGCCTGCTGAATAATCAGTGGGGCTTTTGGCGTGTCCAGCAGTTGATACAGTAGCTCGGTCATAGTCAGATAGTGGCTTTACCAAAGATACATTTTTTTAAGACAACGGAACCGTGCGCGACGTCAGCCAGGCGGGCTAAAGCCGGTAATGCCTGACGCACAACCCCAGAAATGGGTCGTCAGTCGGCAACTCAACCCTTCGTTGACAAAGAGCCTCATGGCTTGTTGGCAATTTCCAAAGCGGGTGGTATACGTGCCAAGCATCCGGTATGTCTGCGGATTACCCAGAAACAAAGCACCCAGCACGGGTATGGCATACCGGAGGTAGAAAAGATAAACCATACGTAGCAGTAATGGCTCTGGCACCGACACCTCGATGCATGAAAACTGCCCCCCCGGCTTTAGAAGCCGCCGCACCTCCCGCGCCAACTGACTGATTTGTTACTCATTGAATGTTTTTAAGCCAAACGCAATGACAACGTGGTCAGCCGATTGGGCCGGTAACGTACCTGCCAGCACATCCTGCTGAAGCAGGTTGATGGTGTAGGCTGAAAACGCGGGACGCTTCCGCTTCCGGTCGGCATACTGAAGCATCTGTTCACAGAAATCGACGCTCACGATGGTACCTCCGGGTCCAATCTCCTCGCAGATATAATCCCAGGTTTCGCCCATGCCCGCCATCAGATCAACTACCACCTGACCCGGTTGTAGACCAAGTTCCCTGACGCATTGTCGCCGCCAGCGGTTGGAAAAGCCGAACGAGGTGATGGTGTTCATGCGCTCATAACTCGCACTCATGGTGGCGAACAACTTCTGAACGAAGGCTGCTTCGTAGATGGTAGCAGGCGACTGTTGGTATTGAAAAGGCATAGTTAACGTAGTTGAGGTATTCCTACCCCGCCGCCGCCGGGGGTTTCGAGGCGGATGCGTTGGCCGGGGAGCATTGGCCGGGTGAAGAGGCCGGGGAGCGTTTCCTCCGTTCCGTCGGGGAAAATCAGGGTCTGTTTCCCCACAGCACCGGGTTCTCCGCCATCAAGACCGTAGGGAGCTACTACCCGGTGCTGGCTCACAAGCGTGGCCTGTAGGGGAGCCAGAAACTCCAGTTCACGGATGAGGCCGTCGCCGCCGCGCCACCCCGCCGCGTCGGGGGAGCCGCCCGCCGCCCCGCCCGAATTGGGCCGGAGGCTGAACCGCCAGAGCCGCACGGGGTAGCGGCGTTCCAGCGTTTCGGGGTCGGTGAGTTTCGTGTTCGTCATGTGCTGATGCACGCCCGACCGCCCCGCCTGCCCGCGTGTGGCCCCCGCGCCGCCACCGATGGTTTCGTAGTAGCCTACCGACTCGTTGCCAAACAGAAAATTGTTCATCGTCCCCTGACTGCACGCGGCCAGTCCCAAGGCTTTCAGCAACGTGTCGACCAGCCGCTGACTCACTTCCGTATTGCCGCCCACGACGGCGGGGCAATCGGCCGGGTTATCGGGGAAAACCGGGTTCAGAAAAGACGATTCGGGCAGGATGAATTGTACGGGGGCCATCAACCCTTCGTTGAGCGGAATACTCGTCGCATCGATTTGCTCACCCACCCACAGCCGCAAGACATACAGCACCGCCGAATGCAGAATCGAGAGGTTGGCGTTGAGGTTGTTGGGATGCACTGGCCCCGTTCCCCGCAAGTCGATGGTTAACGTCTGGTCAGCTACGGACATACGTACCTGGATCGGATGTCCATCGTCGAGCGTTTCCGTGGCGGTAAATTCCTGCCCGTCATGGTGTGCCAATACGTTCCTGATGGCATCGGTGGCCGATTGCTGAAGCCGGTCCATGTACTGGTGAACGGCCGCGAGGCCATGCGTCCGAACCAGGTGTTGCAGGGCCGTTTCGCCCGCCCGCAACGAGGCGATGGCCGCTTCCAGATCGGCCCGGTTTTCGGCCAGTGCGCGGGTTGGGTACGTTGCCCGTGAGAACTGATGGGCCAGTCCGCTTTCAAGTTGTCCATCAGCCCCGGTTTCCCACAAAAAATGACCATTCCGCACCAGAAACTGCGGGGCCAGCACCACGCCTTCTTCAACGAGCGAGGTAGCATCGGGCGGCATGGATCCAGGTGTTCTCCCCCCAATTTCGGCATGGTGCGCCCGGTTAATCACGTACCCAATCAGGGTCTGTTCATCGTCGAATACACCCTGTAACAACGTCACGTCGGGCAGGTGCGAACCGCCGTATTTCGGGTGGTTGGTCACCGCTACATCGCCGGGTCCGAGGGGCGAGCCGTCCTGCTCCAGCTTCGCCAGCGTCAGCCGGGCACATACGCCGAGGCTGCCCAGATGCACCGGGATATGCGGTGCGTTCACCACCAGTCGGGCATTGGCATCGAGCAGGGCGCAGGAGAAATCGAGTCGTTCCTTCACGTTCACCGAAAATGCCGTTCGCTGCAACTGTGCGCCCATTTCTTCGGCAATGGCCCGGAACCGCTGCGTGAAGAGTTCAAGCTGAATGACCACCCCTCCCCTTAAAAAAGGGGAGGGGGGCCTTTTTAGAGTAGCTTCGCTAATTAGCGAAGCGTTTCTCCCCTCCCCTTTTTTAAGGGGAGGGGCTGGGGCGGTCCGACGTTTCGGTGGGGTAACCGCCACTACCGTTTTATCTCCCTGCACCGTCGCTTCCCAGCCTTCTTCCAGAAAAGCCGATGAGGTCGTGTTCAGCAATAAAGCCGGACCGGTGAACTGGTCGCCGGGTTGCAGTATCGTCCAGTCATAGGCTGGGTACGTACCTGTGTGGAAAGCGGGTTCAATAAGCGTTCTTTCGGGTACGTCCTGAGGCTGTTTTGATGCTTCGGGCAATGTACCTACGGTGACGCGCAGGCTTTCAACTTCGATAGGCCGCCCTTCCGGCAGATGCCCATAGAGTCGCCGGTAGTCGCGGCGAAAGGCGGCTTCCAGTTCATCCGGTGCGTGGCTGGTCACCGGAACAGGTACCGTAGCTTCCTGTCCCTGAAGCCGGAGAAACAGCGTAGCGGTAGTGATTACGCGGGCCGACCCAGTGCCGAGGTCCTGGTACAGATCGGCGGTTGTCTGCTTCGCAAGCAGGGCAATCCAGCCGGGAAGCTGGTCAGCGATGGCCGAAAAAGGCTGTAAAACAGATTGGCTGGTGCGCCGCTCAACCTGCGCCTGCCCCATACCGTAGGCACTGAGCAACCCACCGTCGAAGGGTAAAACAAGGCGATTCATGCCCAGCAGCCGAGCCACCGAACAACCGTGCAGTCCACCCGCCCCGCCAAACACCAGCAGGCTGTAATCGACGGGATCGAAGCCGCGCGCGACCGATATTTTACGGATGGCCCCGGCCATAATTTCGTCAGCAATGCGCTCAAAACCAGTCAATAACTCAAGGGCATCGGCCAGCTGCCCCGTTGCCTCACTGACCTGCCGCACAACGGCATCGAGCGCGGCCTGCGCTTTGTCGGGGAAAACCGGAATACCAAACTGCTTCGGGATCAGCTTGCCCAACAACAGGTTCACGTCGGTGATTGTCAGCAGCGGCGGCTGACCGGGGCTACCAACGCCATAACAGGCCGGGCCGGGATTGGCCCCCGCGCTTTTCGGCCCAACGCGCAGTTGGCCGGTCAGCGCATCGAACCAGCAGATGGAGCCGCCGCCCGCCGCCACCGTTTCAATGGCCAGGGAAGGCAATTGCAGCTCAAACGGGCCAATAGGCGTTGAAAAGCGATAGTCGGGCAACCCGTTTTCCAGCCGGGCCACATCGGTGCTGGTGCCGCCCATATCCAGCGTGAGTACGGCCTCATTTCCAGCCGTCGCTGCCGCAGCGACGGCTGCCGCACCAATTACGCCACCGGCCGGGCCGCTTAGCAGGCTATCTTTCGGCTGAAACAGATCGGCCCGAACCAGCCCGCCAGCACTCGTCATCACCCGTACAATGCGGCCACCCAACTGCGCCCGAACATTATCCAGGTACGTAGCCAGCACAGGTGTCAGGTAGGCGTTGATTACGGCCGTCTGCGTCCGCGACACGTACCCCGGCGCGGTGGAAAGACTAGTTGAGGTGGTGACGACAGAGAAACCTGCCTGGGTCAATGCCTCGGCCAGTTGCTGTTCGTGAACGGGATTCTGGTACGCATTCAGCAACGAAACAGCCACGGCATCGGGGTTTGCCGAACGTACCTGCGCGATCAGTGTTTGTATTGTTTCGGTGGAAAGCGGAATCAGTACCTCCCCATCCGCAGCGATACGTTCAGTCACCTCCCATACCGTTTCGTACAGGACTTCAGCGGGCGGAATCGCGAGTTGGAACAGGTCGGGTCGTTGTTGTGTGCCGATCACCAGCAGATCGCGAAAGCCTTCCGTGACCAGCAGGGCAACCCGTGCGCCCTTCCGCTCGAGCAGGGCGTTGGTGCCGCGCGTGGTGCCGAGCCGCATTTCCAGTTCAGGAAACGGCTGATTCAGGGGCGTTTGCGTGAGTAATCGCGCCGCCAGCACGGGCGCTTCTTCACCAGTAAAAAGCTCGACGGTGGCTGTTGGGCGGGGGTTTATAAATTCCTCAGTCAGTGTTAGTTGCCCATCAACGGCCAGCGATTGAACTAGGTACGTTTCGCCCGCTTCAACAACGCGCAGGGTATAGCCGTTGAAGATGGGAGCAACAAGCCAGGGCGCAACCACCCGCCCGTTGCTAAGTTGACCACGTAAACGGGCACTGCTCAGTACTTTGGTGCGGTGAAGAGCGCCGTTTGGGTCGCGGGCGAGGCCATCGGTGAAGGTGCCGCCCGTATCAATCCAGATTTGCCACATGCCTGCAAAGTAGGCGAACAGAACGCGGATTTGGCATTGTTGAGCAAATTTTGAGATGAAGTTTAGTCCGCAAAACGGTTAGTGGACAACCACGTCTATAGCCGTTTGGTCGCTACGCGACGGAAGGTGAGGCGGGAGACGATCATTGCTACAAACATTAAGTCGCTACGCGACGGAAGGTGAGGCGGGAGACGATCATTGCTACAAACATTAGGTCGCTACGCGACGGAAGGTGTGTGGGAGGAATGATCATTGCTATAAACATTAGGTCACTACGCGACGGAAGGTGAGGCGGGCGACAATGGTTGCTATAAACATTAGGTCACTACGCGACGGAAGCCGGGTGGGAGACGATGGTTGCTATAAACATTAGGTCACTACGCGACGAAAAGCTCTGCCGGAGGAATGATCGTTCTCTCCATTGCAGAGCTTTTCGTCGCGTAGTGACCTAATGTTTGTAGCAATGATCATTCCTCCCACACACCTTCCGTCGCGTAGCGACCAAACGGCTTCATTCCTCTTGCACCGGCGTGAACAGGTATCGTTCATCATACGGCACATCAAATTTTTGGAGAAATGCTGTGTACTCCTCCAGAAAGCTTTGTTTCCGATGGTGTTCTTCCTGATTCTGGATGTAATTAACAACGGAGCCAATCTGTGAGTGACTGTAAGAAAAGGCACCATATCCTGTTTGCCACTCAAATCGACGTGCGGTTAACTTCTTCTCGTTAATCCACTTCGACGAATCCATTTTGAGGTACTGCACTAACTCGGAGATCGCCTGCTTGGGGTTTATTCCAATGAACACATGAACATGGTCAGGCATGCCGTTGATGGCAATCAACTTATGGCCCTGATGCTGTACGATTCCGGTCATGTAGCGGTATAGATTCTCCTTCCACGCTGCCTGAATCAGTCCATGCCGATGCTTTACCGCAAAAACAACGTGCAGATAGATTTGTGTGTAGGTGTTTGCCATCAGCTGTTGGTTTATAGCGCCAAACCTACTAATTACCCGACGTTCCACAAGTTTACCAACAGGTCTTTTGGTCGCCTGGCGAGGGGCCCCAGCGGGCCGGACCCAATGGCTATAAGCCATGATTCATTCTTTGTCTGGTCTTTTCGTCGCATGGCGACCAATGTCTATAGCATACGATTTCTTCGTCTGGCCTGCCGTCGTACAGCTGCCCCGTCGTGTAGCCGCCCCGTCGTGTAGCCGCCTCGTCGTGTAGCCGCCTCGTCGTGTAGCGACCTAATGTCTATAGCACACGATTAATACCCCATCCGGCTTCCGTCGCGTAGCGACCAAACTATTGGCTTGATGCTGTTTGGTCGCTACGCGACG
>NZ_JBGGWE010000007.1:0-367120 GCF_041321095.1 Fibrella arboris
GGTTTCAAGTGCGCTGCTTAATTATACAAAAGTTGAATAAGCAGCGCACTTGAAACCGCGGCGGCGGACCGTCTGAGACTTGAAACCTGAAACTTTTTCACAGTATGCCCTGGGAATATAAAACACTCAAAACGAAGGTGATGGCGCAGTCACAGTCGATGTTTCGCAACGACGATGCTGCCGAAAGTCCCATGATTCCTTCCGAAGTAGTGGAGGATATTCTGAACGAACAGGGCGAGCAGGACTGGGAGCTGGTCAACTGTGTGCAGCTTGGCAATAGCTCGGTCGGGATCGAGCTGCTCTACTTCTTCAAACGGTTCTACAGCAATGACTAAGTGGGAATACCTCTCGTTCAATTGCCGACCTAACGAACTGAACGAATTTCACCAGAAACTAAACCAGTTCGGTGAACTAGGGTGGGAGTTAGTCGGCATGGAGTCGATCGAGTCGAAAAGCATTGGCCTTTTCGACAGTGGTGCCGCTACATCAGGAATCGTGATCGTGTTCAAGCGGCCAAAGGAATAAGCAGGGCAAATAGCTCGACGGATGGGTAGGTGCCACTAAAAGTTACTCCTTACTGTTACATATTAACAGAGCAGAACCAGTTCTTCTGCTTACGATACCTGTTGACGAGTTAATAAAACCTATACTATGCAATACGACGTAATCGTCATCGGCTCGGGGCCGGGCGGCTATACGGGCGCTATTCGGTGCGCACAATTAGGGCTGAAAACGGCCATCATCGAAAAATACGCCACCCTGGGCGGGACCTGCCTCAACGTAGGTTGTATTCCCTCAAAAGCGCTGCTCGACTCGTCGGAGCATTATTTCAATGCCAGCCACACCTTCGCTGAACACGGCATCAAGCTGGATCAGCTGGCGGTAGACCTGCCGCAGATGATTGCCCGCAAACAAGACGTGGTAGATCAGACGACAAAGGGTATCGTCTACCTGATGAAGAAAAACAAGATCGACACGTTTTATGGGGTCGGCTCGTTTGTGGATGCCAATACGGTGAAGATTGCCAAGACAGATGGTAGCGGCGACGAAACGATCACGGGTAAAAACATCGTGATTGCCACGGGCTCAAAACCCATGTCGTTCCCATCGATGCCCCTCGACAAAAAGCGGGTTATCACCAGTACCGAAGCCTTAACACTGCCTGAAATTCCGAAGCACCTGATCATTATCGGAGCGGGTGTGATTGGCGCTGAACTGGGGTCGGTGTATGCTCGTCTGGGGGCTAAAGTATCGTTTGTCGAGTTTGCCGATTCGATGATTCCGACCATGGATAAAACGATGGGTAAGGAATTGCAGAAGGCCGTGAAAAAGCTGGGGGCCGATTTCTACTTCAACCATAAAGTGACCAAAGTAGAGAATACGGGTGATGAAGTCGTTGTGAGCATCGATACGCCCAAAGGCCGTGGCGACGGACCGGAGCAGATAACCCTGACCGGCGATTATTGCCTGGTGTCAGTTGGTCGCAGACCCTACACCGATGGCCTGAATCTGGAAGCTGCCGGACTGGCTACTGATCAGCGGGGTAAGATCGAGGTCGACGAACACCTGCGCACAAAGGTGCCGCATATCTATGCACTCGGGGATGTGATCCGGGGCGCTATGCTGGCGCACAAGGCGGAAGAAGAGGGCGTGTTCATTGCCGAAACCATTGTTGGTCAGAAACCGCACATTCATTACCGCCTCATTCCGAACGTGGTCTATACCTGGCCGGAAGTAGCCGCCGTTGGGTATACGGAAGAGGAAGTAAAAGAGAAAGGGATCCCCTACAAACTGGGTACGTTCCCCTTCAAAGCGCTGGGCCGTGCCCGCGCCTCAATGGATGTTGATGGCCTTGTGAAAGTACTTGCGCACAAAGACACCGACGAGATTCTGGGCGTACACATCATTGGCCCTCGCGCTGCCGACATCGTAGGCGAAGCCGTGATGGCCATGGAGTTCCGCGCCTCGGCCGAAGATGTAAGCCGTATATCGCATGCGCACCCAACTTACACGGAAGCCCTGAAAGAGGCCTGTCTGGCTGCAACCGGCAACCGGGCAATCAATATGTAATAATAAAGGGAGGAACGGAGGAGAGGGAGAATGGAGGAGAGGGAGAATGGAGGAAAGGGAGAATGGAGGAAAGGGAGAATGGAGGAAAGGGAGAATGGAGGAAGGGGAGGAACGGAGGAAAGGGATTGCTTACGCTAGCGCAGATACTCCAGCGTAAGCAATCCCTTTCCTCCATTCTCCCCTTTCCTCCATTCTCCACTTTCCTCCGTTCCTCCCCTTCCTCCATTCTCCCCTTCCTCCATTCTCCCCTTCCTCCATTCTCCCCTTCCTCCATTCTCCCCTTCCTCCGTTCCTCCCCTTACTGCAACCTCGCGTCTTCGCGGCTGTTGAATGTATCGCCCTGGTTGATATCGCCGGTTTCAAACCCTTTTTTGAACCAGTAGGCCCGTTGGGCGGCTGTTCCGTGGGTGAAGCCTTCGGGCGTAACGTACCCCTGGGTGGCCTTCTGAATGTTATCGTCGCCGATGGCACTGGCTGCATTCAGGGCTTCATCGATATCACCCGCTTCAATGATATTTAAGTCGCTTTTGGCGTAGTGTGCCCAAACCCCCGCCAGAAAATCGGCCTGGAGTTCCAGACGAACTGATAATCGGTTCGCGTCGGCCTCGCTCATGCGTTCCTGCGCCTGGTGCACTTTATCGAGAATGCCCCATTGATCCTGAACGTGATGGCCAATCTCATGGGCAATCACATAGGCCATGGCAAAATCGCCGGGAGCATTGAACCGCTCTTTCAGTTCGTCATAAAAAGAAAGGTCAATGTAGAGCTTGCCGTCGCCGGGGCAATAGAACGGGCCGGAAGCGGACGAAGCCATGCCGCACCCCGACTGGGTTTGTCCGCGAAACATGACCAGTACCGGTTTGGTATACTGTTGCCCTTCTTTCTGGAGCAACTGCGTCCAGACATCCTCGGTATAGCCCAGTGTGACGCGGCTGAACTTGGCTGCCTGGTCATCGGGCTGTGGGCCCGACGGCGCCTGCTGGGAGACCGTTTGTTGATCGCCACCACTCTGATTGAGTATTTGTGAAGGGTCGCCGCCCAGCAGGTAGATCACCAGGGCAATGACCACGGTGCCAATGCCACCGCCAACGACCATACCACCCCCGCCGCCACCCCGGCGGTCTTCTACGTTATCGCTTTCGCGTCCACCTAACCAGCGCATAGTATCAAGTTTTGAAATAGGTACTGTGTTTTATTCCATTTAACACTGCAAGCTTACCTTTTCTACGGGTAAAATGTTTAAGTGGCTTGTGAAAAGTTACGATCGCCAGGGTTGATGGATAGGCCAGCCTACCTGAACAACGTACCTGGTGAGCCACAGATCGAGCTACGGATACGCCGTACAACACCGGACAGCGACTTGTCCATTTTCGGACAGGCGTTTACGTGAAAAGAGTTGTTTTAGGCCTAAAACGGGTTATTTTTCGTCGTGGCACGGCTGTTGACTAAGCACAGGAGTTAGCCCCGGAGCCCATCCAATGCTCAACGAAAACCTGTTTGCTATGCTTCGTTCTTATTTCACCATCGCCCTTCGAACACTCCGCCGAAATCGCCTCTATGCGTTGATCAACGTAACGGGACTAGGGCTGGGTATTGGTTGTGCGCTGTTGCTTTTTGCCCTGGTACGCTATCACTACCGCACGGATACACACCACAGTAAATACGACCGGATATATCAGTTTACCTCAGCCTTCAAAACCCCTGATGGCGACTTTTTTACACCCGGCGTACCCGAGTCGTTTGGTCAGGCGCTGAAAACCGATCATCCTGAGATTGAGCAACTGGCGATGATCGAAGAATGGGAGGAGCCGATGGTGATTGTGCCCGGGGGGACAGGGGCCGGCACGACGGGAACCGACAAAAAATTCAAGGAAAGCTCAGATAAAGCTGCGTTCACTGATCCATCGTACTTCCAGATTTTCGATTATAACTGGGTGGCAGGTGGCCCCGCCGATCTGAATCAGCCGGGTACGCTGGTGCTTAGCGCCCAACTGGCCGTCAAGTATTTTGGAACCACGAACGCGTTGGGTAGGGTAGTGAAGCTGGACGGACGTACCCAGGCGCGCGTCGTTGGCGTATTCACTGATTACGCTGACAATACCGACTATGCCTACCAACTGATCGGGTCGCGCGCGTCACTTAAAGACTTCCAGGGCCGGCCGTTCGATGAGAGCTTCACCAATACCAACAGCAGCACACATTGCTTTGTCACACTAAATGAACGGTACACACCCGCCAACTGGAATCGGGATTTGCCTGCATTTCTGAAAAAGCACAATCCGACCAACATGGTAACCACCCGGTACCCCATTACCCCGTTGAGCGAACTTCATTTTGCCACAGACTACAACGGTGTCAGCAAAAATCTCATGCTGTCGCTGTTTGTCATTGGCCTGTTTCTGGTCATTACGGCCAGCATCAACTTTGTGAATCTGGCCACGGCGCAGGCAATGAACCGGGCGCGCGAAGTGGGTGTACGAAAAGTGCTGGGCAGCACACAAAATCAACTGCTGGGCCAGTTCATGGGCGAAACAGCGCTGATTGTTACCCTGGCGATGGGGCTGGCAATCGGGCTATTCAGCTACGGGCTGTCGCTGGCGCAAACGTACCTGCACGGGGCTTTCCGGTTCACGTTCTATTTCTCACCATCGGTGCTGGGTTGGCTGGCGTTGCTGGTGATTGGGGTGATTCTGTTGGCAGGCCTATACCCGGCGCTGGTGCTGGCCGGTTTCCGGCCGGTGGTGGCGCTGGCGGGTAAAATCACAACACGGCAGGCGGGCGGTTTCAGTATCCGGCGCGGGCTGGTGGTCACGCAGTTTGCCATTTCGCAGATGCTCATTATTGGGCTTGTGGTGGTGGCAAGCCAGCTGAATTACGTGCAGAACAAAGACCTTGGTTTCAAGAAAGACGCCTTGCTAACCATTCGACTGCCGATTGTAGCTGAACAGGATATCACTAAGATGAGTACGTTCCGGAATCTGGCAACGGCGCTGCCCGATGTGGCCGGATTTAGTTATTCGATGAGCGGAGCACCTCAGTCGGGCTGGGTAAGTCAGACCAGTATCCGGTTTGATACGCGGCCGGAAGAAGAAAAATTCGGCCCGCAGCAAGCCTGGATCGACGATAAATACGTGCCGCTGTTCAAGCTGAAACTGGTAGCTGGCCGGAATCTCAATCCATCAGATACGCTTCGGGAGGCGTTGGTCAACGAGGCCATGGTACGTAAACTGGGCTTCAGTGATCCGGCGCAGGTACTCGGTAAGTTCATTCATAAACGGGGTCGCTCTTCCATAGAGATTGTCGGCGTCCTGAAAGATTTCAACCAGAGCGATCTGAAAAGCGCCATTGGTCCGTCGTTCTTCAGTACATCGGCTAAGAACTATTTCGGGGCTAACCTGCAACTACGGACAGCTGGAAATTATCAGCGCGTGATCAGCCAGCTGGAGGTGGCCTATAACCAGGTGTATCCCGATAGCTATTTCGACCATCAGTTTGTGGACGATCAGATTGAAGAGCGGTATCAGGAAGAGCAGACGATGGGGCGGCTGGTCAATTTCTTCGCCGCCGTGGCCCTGCTGATCGGTTGTATGGGGCTGTATGGCCTGGTGCTGTTCATGGTGACACAACGCACCAAAGAGATCGGGGTGCGCAAAGTACTGGGGGCCAGTGTAGGCAGCATTCTGTGGCTGTTCAATCAGGAGTTTGCCCGGCTCATTGGTTTTGCGTTCGTGCTGGCGGCTCCGGCGGCCTGGTGGGTGATGGATCAGTGGCTGCAATCGTTTGAATACCGCATCGATTTCGGACCATTCATTTTCGTCGTTGCGCTGATGGCAACGGTCGTTGTGGCGGTGTTGACGGTGAGTTACCAGAGCATCAAAGCTGCGGTGGTGAATCCGGTTAAGAGTTTGCGAAGTGAATAAAAACGTAAAGGGCTGGTGCTTAGGGTGAATTGCTTCGTCACCCCACGCTTCTGGCCCGGTTTCCCTCCCAATTCCCATGAAAACGATATTGATCGTATTGGCTCTGCACCTTTCGCTTGGCAGTTTTGCACAGGATAAGTACGCGGCAACCAGAGAACTTAGGGGTAATGGCCGGCTCGTTCGTGAGACGAAAACCGTTCAACCGTTCTACGGAATCGAGATTGACCATTTTCCTGCCAGAGTGGTAGTTGAAGCTGGTGCGCCTGAGTCGTCGGTGACGATCAGTATCGACGATAACCTGCGTTCGCTGCTGGTGATCGACGACAGGAACGGTACGTTACGCCTCGCGTTTAAAGACCCGAATAACAAACCGTTCTGGGTTAGTAAATCCAGTATAGACGTTGTTATCAGAACCTCGGAGTTAAAGCGGTTCAAGCACGGGTCCAACAGCGACGTAGCTGTTCGGGGCCTGCGCGGCGAGTCGTTTGCGTTCGTCAATGAGGGCAACGGAAATGTACAGCTACAGGGCCGGGTGAGCACCTTCGACCTGGTAAGCACGGCCAACGGGAACATAGATGCTGTAGGGCTACTGACAACGACCGCGAACGTGATGACCCATGCCAACGCTACGATCCGGGTCAATGCCAAAGACGTGTATGAAGTACGCAATGCAAATGCCGACGTAACCAACGTGGCGCACTAGAGTAGGGCCGAAGCTCCAGCTTCGGTAGTAAAGTAGGTCTCTGACTACCGAAGCTGGAGCTTCGGCCCTACAGCTATGCTCAGAAACTACCTCAAAATCGCGTTCCGCAACCTGTGGAAGAACCGCCTGTTCAGTGCGTTGACTATTGTTGGCATGGGCGTGGGTATGGCGGCCGTTGGACTGATGAGCCTGTACGTCGTCCATGAACTCAGCTACGACCGCTTCCATGCCAACGCGGACCGGATCGTGCGCGTGGTGCAATATGCCAACTGGCCCGGTGGTGACCTTCAACTGGCCCCTACATCCGCACCCTTTGCGGCCGCCTTGCAGAATGAGTACCCGGAGGTGGAGAAGACCGTCAGGGTTCAGCCCGAAGGCGGGGGCCTGATCACCTACAAAGACAAGAAGCTGAACGTCGACGATATCCTGTTTGCCGACCGGACCCTGTTCGATGTATTCTCGTTTCCGCTGCTGTATGGTGATCCGGCAACGGCGCTGGCTCAGCCTCAGTGCATTGTGATCACGAAAAGCCTGGCCGAAAAACTGTTTGGTAACGCCGCCAAAGCCGTTGGGCAGACCATCGAATTTTCGAATAACTTCCCCAACCGGGTTACGGGCGTTATTGACAACGTACCTACGACCTCACATCTGCAATTCAGCGCGTTACGGTCGCTTCCCGATAAGTATACCAGCGGCTGGCAGAATTTTGAGCTGTATACATACCTGCTATTGGCCAACGGCAGCGACCCGAAAGCGCTGGAGGCCAAGCTGCCCGGTTTTTATGAGAAGTACCTCAAAAAAGAAATAGGCCAGCTGACCTACCGGATGGTGCTTCAGCCGCTGACGTCGATTCACCTGCAATCGCATCTCGACTACGAAATAGGCCCGAACGGGACGCTTAGCACTGTTTACACGTTCGCCGTTGTTGCGTTCCTGATTCTGCTGATTGCCGGGATCAATTACGTCAACTTGTATACTGTTCGGGCCATTGCCCGCACCCGCGAAGTGGGCGTCAGGAAAGCGGTTGGTTCGCGACGTGGGCAACTCATTGGTCAGTTTCTGACGGAATCAACACTGATGGCCTTTCTGGCCTGCGCCACCGGGTTAGTGCTGGCTAATCTGTTCCTGCCTCTGTTCAACGACCTGGCGGGTAACGCGTTTGCCATCAACGCCTACGGCCCGCTGGTAACGGGTGTGGCGCTGATGGCTTTCACGCTATTGCTTGGGCTCGTAAGTGGCCTGTACCCTGCTTTACTGGTATCGGGTTTTCGACCGGTAGCGGCATTGAAAGGCCGACTGGTGGCTCAATCGAACGGCGGACGCTTCCAGCAATCGTTGGTGGTGTTTCAGTTCGTGGCGGCCGTAGCGCTCATTAGCTGCTCGTGGGTGATCTACCGGCAGATGGGCTATGTGACCCACAAGAATCTGGGTTTCAACAAAGAGCAGGTGCTGACCTTTCACCTGGATAGCGAGGCGGTACGTACCCAGGTTCAGGCGTTGAAAAATGAATTGCGAAAGAGTCCGCTGATTGAACAGGTAGCCGCAGCCAGCAACCCGATCGGCAACAACAATATCGGCACCAACGGTATGTTCTTCGAGCAAAACGGCGTGATGCCAACCAGTACGCAGGTGGTGCAGACCTTCTCTGTCGATGCCGATTACCTGGGTACGCTGCAAGTCAAGCTGCTCAAAGGCCGCAACTTCACCGACGCTGTCAGCGACCGGCTGGGGGCAGTGCTGGTCAATGAATCGCTGGTGAAAAAAATGGGCTGGCAGGACCCCATTGGTAAGCGGGTTCGCTATTTTCTCGGGAAAGACAAAACCGCTGAAGCGCAGGTGATGGGCGTTGTGAGCGATTTTCACACGTATTCGTTACAACACAAAATTGAGCCGCTGGTGTTGCAGATGCCCGCCCCGTCGGAGCAGGATAACCTGTATGTTCGGATTCAGCCGGCCAAAACAGCGGAGGCGCTGGCCTATATCAAATCGGCGTACCGTCAGTTCGACCCTACCGCCGAAGTCACCTTCCATTTCCTGGACGAGAACTTTTCGCAACAGTACAAAGCCGAACAGAAACAGGGTCAGGTATTGCTCACCTTCACGTTGCTCGCCATTCTGGTTTCCTGCCTCGGCCTGTTCGGCCTGGCGGCTTATGCGGCCGAAGTACGTACAAAAGAAATTGGGGTGCGGAAAGTGCTGGGTGCCAGCGTAGTCAGTATCGTGACATTGCTCTCGAAAGACTTCCTGAAGTTGATCATAATCGCTATCGTCCTTGCCGCACCACTCGCCTGGTACGCTATGAGCCGGTGGCTGGACAGCTTTGCCTATAAGATCACCCTCGCGTGGTGGATTTTCGCCGGTTCAGGTACGTTGGCCATAGCCATTGCGCTGCTGACGGTGAGTTTCCAAAGCGTAAAAGCCGCGTTGATGAACCCGGTGAAGAGTTTGCGAACAGAGTAACTATAATGCCTAAACGGTCCGCCGCCGTGGCTCCAGCTTCGGTGATAATGAGTGGTATTTAACTGCCGAAGCTGGAACTTCGGCGCTACGATCATGCTACAGAACTACATCAAAATTGCCTTTCGCAACTTGTGGAAGAGCAAGATCTATTCGGGGGTTAATATCGTCGGGTTAGCCCTGGGGCTGGCCTGCTGCACCGCCATTGGCCTCTACATACTCGACGAGCTGCAATACGATCGGTTTCATAGCAAGCTCGACCGGATCTACCGCGTCGTGTCGCATCAGAAACAGGCCGATGGTTTGTATAACGTAGCCGTTACGCCCGGCCCGCTGGCGGCTACACTCACGAAGGATTTTTCAGAAGTAGAAAAGACAACGCGCATCGGACGGTGGCACGGAGCATTGAGCCGGGGCACCCAAACGGTCGAGGCTGAATCGATGCTGATTACGGAGCCGTCTTTCTTTAGTGTATTTGATTTTCCGCTGGTGGCTGGCAATGCCCAAAAAGCGTTGATGGGCCCGAATGAGTTGGTCATCAGCGAAGCCATGGCGGTCCGTCTTTTCGGCGAAAACTGGGCGACGCAGGGTATTCTGGGTAAACCGCTTGTGTTTAACAACGAAACGTCATTTGTGCTCGCCGGTGTAACCAAAACGCTACCGACACACTCGAGTATTCAGTTCGACGTGCTGTTGCCCTATAAATGGCTGGAAAAAACCGACGAATGGAGCCAGAAATGGAACAGCAACAATTATCACACCTACGTGCTGCTGAAGCCCGAAGCCGCTGAGGCGGCAAATCTGGCCAGTTTTTCGGCTAAACTGAGTGGGCAACTCAATCGGTATACGCCAACCGGGGATAAGCTTTATTTGCAAGCTTTCAGCGATAGCTATCTGAAATCGGCATTCGACTTCGAGACAGATTGGGGGGTGCGGAGCGACATCTTATACATCCGCATTTTTCTGGCCGTTGGGCTGATTTTACTGTTAATCGCGGTGGTCAACTTTATTAATCTGGCTACGGCGCGGGCGTCGCAACGGGCGCGTGAGGTGGGTGTTCGCAAAACGATCGGGGCGCAACGGTCCTGGCTGGTGGTGCAATTTCTGGGTGAGGCCCTACTGATGACCTGTCTGGCGGTTGCTATATCGCTGGTGCTGGTACAGGCCCTGTTGCCCCTGTTCAACGAGCTGGCGGCTAAAACGCTGGTGCTGCCTGTTCATGAACCGTACTTCTGGCTGGCATTAGCTGGCCTTACAACCGTGGTCAGCCTGCTGACAGGCCTGTATCCAGCCTTCTTCCTGTCGTCGTTCCGGCCTGCGCAGATACTGAAAGGGACGGGGGTGGCCCCTGCTTTGTCGGTCCAGTCGGGACGGGTTTTTCGGCAGTCGCTGGTGATAGGGCAGTTTGCACTGGCCGTTGGGCTGGTTATTGGGAGCGTGGTTATCTATCGTCAGTTGGCCTTCGTTCAGCATAGGAAGCTTGGGTTCGACCAGTCGCAACTGATGTACGTTCGCCTGAAAGGCAACCTGCGCGACAAGGTGCTACCCTTCAAGCAGGCGGTTCAGCAGTTACCCGGCGTAACCGTAGCAGCGCCAACCACCGGCGCTCTGGTTGATATGGTCAATGGATCTGACATTGAATGGGAAGGCCAGCAGCCAAACGACAAGTTTCTGATCACGAATATGAACGTAGACGCCGACTTTATGGCCACAACGGGTATGAAGCTGGCCGCCGGCCGAAACTTCTCGTGGCAGATTCCTTCCGACACATCAGCCACAATGGGGGCGTTTATGCTGAACGAGACCGCCGCCAGACGAATGGGCTGGACACCCGAGCAGGCTATTGGCAAGCGACTGAAATTCTGGGGGCCATCGGGCGTGGTGGTTGGTGTTCTGAAAGATTTCCACTTCAGGCCCCTGCGCGTAGCGATCGAGCCATTCATCTTCCGCTTCCGCCCCGACAATCCGTACTTCAATCTGCTGGTAAAAACGAAGCCCGGCGCTGTATCCCAAACAATTGCGGGCATTACAGCACTGTACAAACAGATCGAACCTGCCACTCCGATCAGCTACGGCTTTGTTGATCAGGAACTGGACGCGCAATACCGGGCCGAGCAACGAATGGGGCGCATTATCCTGTACTTCTCGATCCTCTCGATCTTTGTTTCCTGCCTGGGTTTGTTTGGCCTCACTACGTTCACCGCCGAAGCGCGCACGAAGGAAATTGGCGTCCGGAAAGTGTTGGGCGCCAGCATTGGCAGTATTGTCACGCTATTGTCGAAAGACTTCCTGAAACCGGTATTGGTCGCGATCGTCATTGCCAGTCCCGTAGCCTGGTTTGCCATGACAAGCTGGCTACGCGATTTCGCCTATAAAGTAGACCTCGACTGGTGGGTGTTCGCCCTCTCAGGTACGTTGGCGGTTGGCGTTGCCATGCTCACCGTCAGCTTCCAAAGCCTGAAAGCCGCGCTGGCCAATCCGGTAAAGAGTTTGAGGAGCGAGTAGGGTAGGGCAGAGAGCTGGGGACTCAGGATATTGCTTCGGGCTGTAGGTTGCTTTCTCAGCTACCAACGGCGCACTGCTCTGGCCTGTTGGTAGCTGAGAAACGGATATTTAGTTAACCCAGGTAAACGTAACCAACGGGCCAGAGGCCCTGCTGATACAGGTCACTCGCCACAGGCAAGCGACAACGAAGCGCTCACGACGCGTCAGCTCCCCTTCCTCCTTTATCCCTTTCCTCCCTTTCCTCCCTTTCCTCCCTTTCCTCCCTTCCTCTCACTCCCTCCGAATGGCTTCGACGGGGTCGAGGCGGGCGGCGCGCATGGCTGGGTACGTGCCGAAGAGGACACCGATCAGCATGGCGATGGCGATGATGAGGCCAAACGTATTCCAGGTGTAGGCGGCCTGGAAGGGCACGTCGGTGATGGCTTTGATAAGGGGAATAAAAGCCAGTGTGCTTAAAATGCCCAGCGTTAGGCCCAGCAAACTGCCGAGGGTGGAAATCGTGATCGATTCTGATAGAAACTGCCAGAGAATATCGCGCCGTTTAGCCCCCAGCGCCTTCCGAACGCCAATCTCGACGGTACGTTCGGTAACGGAGATCAGCAGTACGTTCATGACCCCGATGCCACCAACCAGTACTGATATGCCGACGATCAGGCCCATAATGAGCCGGAACAACAAAAATCCTTTCGCCGCCTGATCAACGCGCTGTTCGTTGGTGATGATCGTGAAATCGGCCTGCCGACCGTTCGTGTTGGCTTTTAGCCAGCCTTCGAGCTCTGTTTTCAACGCAGGTACGTCTTCCACCCGATCCGCTTCGATCACACACATTGGCGGAATAGCCTCCAGTGTGCTGTCTGACACGAGCGTAAGGGGCATCAGAAGCTGTCCCGCTTTGGCGTCCTTATCGGCCGAAATGCCGACGATCGTTAGCCGCTTTCCATTATAGGTTACCTGCTGGCCAATCGCCGTTTTCTCGGGTTGTTTACCCACCAGTTGCTTGGCCAGCTTCTGATTGATGACAGCCACCGGATGCTGCCCGTTCAGGTCGGCTTCGGTGAACGACTTTCCGTGGATAAGGGTCAAGTCGGGGTGCAGGGGCAAACTCAGGCCGGTAACGATAGCCCCCGTTTTTTGAGTTGGCGACTGGAGCGTAAGCTCGCCATTCTGCCGACAGTAGAGATAGGCCGTGGCCGGTTTGGTCAACGCCGACCGCATCTTTCTGAACGACCCGTATGTGAAGTGTGCGTAATCGGCTTTACGGACCTGCACCTCGTTCACCGTTTTATATGGGTTCGACTGCACCAGAATTGCTTTGAGTGACGTGGTCTTGGTAATCTGTTCCTGCGCGTACTGCTCCATGCCATCAATTAACGACAGAATAGCCACCAGCGCCGCCACGCCGATCACGATGCCGAGAATGGAGAGCACCGTATGGAAAAACCGGGTGCGGATGTTTTGCAGGGCCGTGGCGAACGAGACCAGGATTTTTTTCATCGGAACGGGATGCCCACGCTTGGTGCAGGCCCCACGAAATAGCAGACTTCGCGCTACGCGGGCAACCCGTATGTGATAAGCGGCTGATTGCTCGAAAGCCGTCTCCTGCCTGCTGATCTACCTGTCCGCTTCCAACGTATCGGTGGCCTGCACCAGGCGTGGGTAACTGTTGCAAAGCGAATGCGCAGCTATCGGTAATAGGCCTGAAGGCCTTTCAGAAAACTTAACTGGCCCGTGTCCATGTGCTCGAGTTGGTTATACACTCCTCCTTTCACATGCAGTGCGCTGTTCTTTTTCAGGTTATTCGTAAGGGTAATGACTGGTCTGACCTCCCAGGTTGGGTTCTCGTGGCCGCCAACAGTGATGAAAACGTGTGTTGAATCTCGTCGGCTGAGTGAGGCTAGTGTTGACGGCAGCTGATTCAGGAAAAAATCGTGGTACCAGAGTGAGGGGCTGGCAGCGATGAAGTTGTTGAACTCACCCGTCTTGTCTATCGTCTGTGCCAGCAGCAAATATAACGTGAAGTACCCGCCGAATGAGTGGCCAAGCAGCGACCGATTCTGTTTGGTTGTTCTGAACGTTGAATCAATAGTTGGCAGTAAGGTATTGACAATGAACTGCCTGAAGTGGTTGCCGCCGCCGCTCGCCGTCAGTTCATCGGATGGCAGCGCTGCCGGGTAAAGATAATCCCGGGGGCGCAATGAATCCATGTCCTGGAATGATTTGTAGCCAATGCCTACCAGAATAAGGGGCGGCAGGAGGCCTCCCTGCTCATACTGCCGTATAGTCGCTGCCAGCATGGGAAAATGAAAGTTGGCATCCAACAGAACCACAACAGGGTATCGCTTGGCTGTGCTGTCTGTGTATTCGATGGGCACCTGGGTCTGGATGTAAAAGGAATCGTTTACCGCAGCAGAAAAAAGGGCGAAGCTGTCCCTTTCTGCTGTAGGCAAGGCCTTGGGCTGTGTAGTTGACTGGCAGCAAAAAAAGAAAAGGAGGCTACCAATGGCCAGTAAATGAGTGAGTTGTGTGATCATCCAGGATGTAATGCATATGAACCGAACAGGGTAAAGAGTATCGATAAGCCTGAAGCGTTCTAAGGCGCTGTTTCTTTTTAAGAATTATTAATCCGTCGATGTGGGCTACGTACCTGGCCTTTTCACTGAGGGCGTGTTTACCGGCGCACAGGCGGCTGTCCGCTCCTGAAACGAAACGTCCGAATGCGGACAAGTTTACCTGAATTGTAAATTTTAATTGGCTGATTAGTAGTTGATTATAATTACGGTACTGGATTTGGACAGCGCATAGGCAGTGAATGGCACACGCCCGTATCCTATGTTCCAGAACCATCTCAAAATCGCCTGGCGGAATCTGCTCCGCAATAAAGCCTTCTCCGCAATCAACATCGTTGGGCTGGCGATCGGGCTGGGTACGTGCCTGCTCATCGGCCTGTTCATTATCGACGAACTAAGCTACGACCGGTATAACGAGAAGGCCGACCGGATAGTCCGGGTCGTCTTCCGGGCGTCGATCAACGGGCAGAAAATTCGGGAGGCGCACGTGATGCCGCCTGTGGCGCAGATCCTGAAAGCGAACTACCCCGAAGTAGAGGCCGCTACGCGGTTGCGGTCGAGCTGGCCATCGCTTATCAGCTACGGTGAAAAGTCATTCCCGAACGAACGCTTCGCCTATGTCGACGCTAACTTTTTCCAGGTGTTCACGCTCCCACTACGGGCGGGCAATGCCAAAACAGCGCTGGCCGAACCCAATACGCTGGTTCTGTCGCAGACAGCGGCGCTGAAGTATTTTGGCCAGGAGAACCCGATTGGTAAAGTGCTGACGGTGAAAAGCTGGAATACTGCTTTCACCGTGACAGGCGTACTGAAAGACGTACCCGCCAACTCGCATTTTCACGGCGATTTCTTTGCGTCGATGGCCGGTTTGCCCGATGCCAGTTCCACGTCGATGATGACGTCGGAATACCATACATATCTGGTCCTGCCCAAGGGCTACGACTACCGGCAGCTGGAAGCGAAACTGCCGAAGGTAGTGGCCACCTACATGGGCCCGCAGTTGCAGAAAGCATTTGGCATGACCATGAGTGAGTTCCTGCAAAAAGGCAATCAGATTGGCCTGTTCCTAAACCCATTAACCGACATTCATCTCCATTCCGATACGACGGGGAACCTGGAAGCGGGGGGCAATATCCAGTACGTCTGGATTTTCGGAGCCATTGCCGTATTCATGCTCCTGATCGCCTGCATCAACTTTATGAACTTATCCACAGCCGGGGCGTCGAAACGGGGGAAAGAGGTCGGTGTTCGGAAAGTGCTGGGTTCGCTCCGTTCCAGCCTGACGACCCAGTTCCTGACCGAGTCGCTGCTGCTGACGGCCGTTTCACTGATTTTAGGGGTTGTGCTGGTTGCCATTACTCTGCCTTTCTTCGACGATCTGACGGGGAAAGAACTGAGTCTGAATCGGCTGAAAACACCCTGGCTGGTACCGGCTATCCTGCTGCTGGGTACGTTGGTGGGGCTACTGGCGGGGAGTTATCCGGCCTTTTTCCTGTCGTCGTTCAAACCTATTGCGGTGCTGAAAGGAGGCACGTCGTTTAGCCGGGCAGGCAAGTCAGGAATCGGTGTCCGGTCGGGGCTGGTTGTGTGTCAATTCTTCATTGCCATGCTGCTGATGGTGGGCACTATGGTGGTCTACCAGCAACTCAACTTCATTCAGAACACTAAATTAGGCTACGATAAAGACCAGCTGCTGGTGCTGCGGGAAGCGTGGCGACTGGGTAAAAACGAAGCGGCCTTTCGCCAGCAAGTAGAGCAGGACTCGCGCGTAGCCAATGTGAGCGTATCGGGCTATTTACCGGCCGGACCGACCAATAACAACAACTTCATTTCGTATGCCGATGATAACTCGTCGAAGCTGATTACCACGCTCCGCTACGACATCGACGGCCGGTATATTCCGACAATGGGCATGAAACTGGTGGCAGGTCGCAACTTCTCATCGCAATTCCCAACCGATTCAACAGGCGTGATCCTGAACGAAACGGCCGCAAAAGCCTATGGCTGGACAGGTAACGCGCTGGGTCACACCATTACGCATGCGGAGCGGGAGGGTAACCGGCTGACGTACCGGGTCATTGGGGTGGTGAAGGATTTCCATTTCAAATCCTTCCACGAACGCATTACGCCCTTGCTGATGGTGCTTGGCAAAGGTGAGGGCTCGATTATTATTAAAGCGAAAACAAAAGACGTTAGTGGGTTGCTGGCTAGTCTGAACAAGCAGTGGGACGCGTTCAAACCTGAGGTGCCGTTCAGCTACTATTTTCTGGACGAAAGCCTGAGGCAGACGTACCTGGCCGAGCAGAAAACAGGCCAGATTCTTGGTCTGTTTTCCGGCCTGACCATCTTCGTCGCCTGTCTGGGGCTATTTGGTCTGGCCATGTTCACGGCCGAGCAACGCCGCAAAGAAATCGGGGTGCGCAAAGTGCTGGGAGCCACCGTCGCCAGCGTGGTAGGGCTGCTCTCGAAAGATGTGCTGAAACCCGTGCTCATCGCTATCGCCCTGGCCAGTCCGATCGCCTGGTGGGCTATGCACCGCTGGCTGGCCGAATTTGCTTACAGGGTGGCTATTCACTGGTGGGTGTTTGCGCTTTCAGGTACGTTGGCAGTAGCCGTTGCCCTGCTGACGGTCAGTTTTCAAAGCATCAAGGCCGCGTTGATGAACCCGGTGAAATCATTAAGAACGGAGTAGAGGAAAGCAGGAAGGAGTAAAGGGCATCAATGATGCCAGCTTTTGCCTATCCCTCATCCCTTTCCTCCTTTCTCCCCTTCTTCCTGTCCTCCTCAATACTATGCTACGCAACTATTTTAAAATCGCCCTCCGGAATCTGGCTCGGAACCGGGTCAATACCAGTATCAACGTGCTGGGGCTGTCCATAGGGCTGGCCTCCTGCCTGTTGCTGTTCACCTACCTGCGCAACGAACTGAGCTACGATGCCTTCCACACCAACGCCGACCGGATTGCGCGGGTGACGATGGAGTACAGCAGCCAGGGAAAAGTGAGGCAGGCCGCTCAAACGGGTACCAAAGTAGCACCTGAACTGGGGCGGCGGTTCCCGGAAATTGAAGCAGGCGTGCGGCTCATCAACGGGCAGGGCGTGGTGCGGCTCGGCGGTCAGCAGTTCAGCGAAAAGCGCCTGCTCTACGCTGATTCGGCCTTTTTTACGATCTTCTCGTTCCCGCTGTTGACCGGGAACCCGCAAACGGCGCTGGCCGGGCCTAACCTCGTGGTGCTGTCAGAAAACACAGCGGCCAAGTATTTTGGTACGGCTAATCCGATTGGGAAGGTGCTCCAGGTAAAAACGGGCGGGCCCACCGATAAATACCTGACCGTGACGGGGGTGGTGGCCAACAGCCCCGCCAACTCGCAGATAAAGTATGACCTGATCGCCTCCTTCACGACACTGCGGGCGGCGAAAACCGAAGAGTGGTGGTCGGCCAATTACGGCACGTACCTGCTGCTTCGCACGCCCGAAGCCATTGCGGCGTTGCAGGCAAAGATGCCGGCGTTCATGAAATCGCAGGCGGGCGAAACAGGCATGACGGGGGGCGATTACCTGACCTACAAGCTGGAGCCCATCCGGCAGGTGCATCTCCGTTCATCGGTCGAAGGCCTATTTGAGCCGAATGGCGACCTGACGTATGTGTCTATTTTCGGCATCATTTCGGTGCTTATTCTGCTCATCGCCTGCGTCAACTACATCAACCTGGCTACGGCGCGGGCGGTAGAACGGGCGCAGGAAGTAGGCGTCAGGAAAGTGCTGGGTGCCGAGTGGGGGCAGCTCTTCGGCCAGTTTATGGGCGAATCACTGCTGGTCACAGGCATGGCGTTGGTCGCGGGCGTTGGGCTGGCTTGGCTGCTGTTACCCCTGTTCAACGAGCTGTCTGACCGGCACTTTGTTGCCGCCGATTGGCTCACACCAGCCTGGGTGCTGGGCGTACTGGGTATTGGCCTGTTGGTAGCCGTGGTGGCGGGCGGGTATCCGGCCTGGATACTGGCCCGTTTCCAGCCAATGCGGGCGCTTCAGGGGCGGATGATGGCGGGCAGTGGCAGCCTTCGACGGGGGTTGATCGTGGGCCAGTTCGCCATCACCGCTTTCCTGATTGTGAGCACGCTGGTGGTTCGTAATCAGCTCGATTTCATTCAGCACAAAAAACTGGGTTACAACCGCGACCGGGTGGTGATGCTGCCTACCAATCAGCAGGTAGCCGATAAACTGCGGACCCTGAAAAGCGAACTCAAACGCAGTGGTAACGTAGAGCAGGTATCCATGGCCTATGAGTCGCCGGTGTTTGTGGGCGGTGGTTATAGCATGGGCCGGCCCGATATGACCGAAAACCAGCAGAAAATGGTGACGGGACTGCCCATCGATGAGGAGTTTGTGAAGGCTACGGGCCTGCGTATTGTCGCGGGCGAAGACCTGACGGTCGCCGATGCAGACCGGACCGTTCAGGCCGGTGTCGACAGTCTGGATCGCTACCGATTCCTGCTTAATGAATCGGGGGCGAAGGAATTGGGCTGGACACCGCAACAGGCCGTTGGGCAGAAGATGAACGTAAATGGCCGGGCTGGTAAGGTAAAGGCGGTGGTGGCCGATTTCCACTTCTCATCGCTGAAGCAACTGATCGGGCCAATGGTGCTTTTTCCTGAAAACGGTGGTAACGTGCTGCTGGTAAAGCTGGGAACTGGTGACGTCGCCAACACGCTGACCGCGCTGGAACGTACCTGGAAATCACTGCTGCCAGACCAGCCATTCGAGTATCAGTTTCTCGACGAGCAGTTCAACAATCTTTACGCCAGCGAAACGCGCACGGGACGGGTGTTCAGCGTCTTTGCCTTCCTTTCCATCTTTCTGGGTTGTCTGGGGCTGTTTGGGCTGTCGGCATATACCACGGCGCAGCGCACCAAAGAAATTGGCGTTCGTAAGGTGTTGGGGGCCAGTGTCTATAGCCTGGTTGCGCTACTCGCGCAGGATTTTCTGAAGCTGGTAGTCATCGCTATCCTGATCGCTTCACCGCTGGCCTGGTGGGCCATGACTACCTGGCTAAACGATTTTGCTTACAAGGTTGAGGTGCCGTGGTGGGTCTTCGCGCTGGCAGGTACGTTGTCGGTCGCTATTGCCCTGCTAACGGTCAGTTTTCAGGCTGTTAAAGCCGCCCTGATGAACCCGGTGAACGCGTTACGAACGGAATAGAGGAACGAGGAAAGGCGCTGATGATGCCAGTATTTGTCTCTCTTCTCCCTTTCCTCCTTTCTCCTCTTTCTTTTCTCCTCAAAAATATGCTCGCTAACTACTTAAAAATCGCTTTTCGCACACTCTGGCGTAGCCGGGGTTATGCCGCCATCAACGTGATTGGCCTGGGCGTGGCCTTTTGCATCACTGTCTTCCTGTTGCTGACGGCCTATCTGCACCTCACGTATGACTCGTTTCATAAAGACGGTGACCGGATATTCCAGACGTACCTGTTTGCCAATGATCCTGAGCACCCAACCAGGAACGGGGCGATGCCATTGCCGCTGACGACAGCGCTCAAAGCTGATTTCCCAGATGTACAGGCAGCCCGGATCGTAGCGGGGCGGAAGAGCCTGGTAGAGGTAAATGGAAAGTATGTTGATAAGCTGATCAACTTCACCGACCCCGATTTTCTGAGCATCTTCTCGTTCCCGCTACTTGCCGGCAACCGGGAAACAGCCCTGCGCGAACTGAGCAACGTGGTCATCAGCGAAAACATGGCGACCGACTTATTCGGCACAGCCGACGCGGTTGGGAAACGGCTCAAGATCGGTAGCATCGGTAGTCAGAAAGAGTATGTCGTAGTGGGCGTACTGAACGACGTACCTGACAACTCATCGGTCCGATTCGATGCGCTGGTTCGGATCGAGAATTCGCCGATGTACCAGCAAGGCAAAGACAACTGGACGGATAACTCGCATTCCATCTTTATCAAGCTCCCGGCGCCGGTCGATCAGGCCGCTTTTGAAAACCGGCTGAAACCCTTCACCCAGAAATACTTCCAGAATCAGATCGATGGGCTGAAAAAGAAAAGGGCGCAGCCCGATGCGCGGGGCGATGTGTTTGCCCTGCGGTTGCAACAGCTCGCCAACGTGCATTTCAACCGGGAGATGAGCGATAGCCGGGGAACGCCCATTGCCATCATCTACGTGCTACTGGGTATGGCTTTCTTCATTCTGGCCATTGCTTCCATCAACTTCATTAATCTAAGCATTGCCCGATCGTTTACCCGGGCGCGTGAGGTAGGCGTGCGGAAGTCGCTGGGAGCGCTGAGGAGCAGTCTGTTTGTTCAGATCTGGAGCGAATCGGGCCTGATCTGCGTCATTGGCTTCCTGTTTGGGGCCAGTCTGATGTATCTGCTGATGCCCGCGTTCAACGCCCAGTTCGGTGCCAGACTGAAGGTCGATTACCTACTGCAACCGGGCTTCATTGGCCTTGTTCTGTTTGTTGTGCTGCTCGTTACCCTGGTGGCGGGTGGGTATCCGGCCTGGCAAATGACGAAGTTCAACACGATTGAGGTGCTGAAAGGAAACGTGTCGGCGAAGCGGCCGGGGGTGCTGCGCAACGCGCTGATTGTGACCCAGTTTGCCTTGTCCTGTCTGCTGGTATGCTGCACTGTCATTGCGTTTCAGCAGGTGGGTTATTTGCGGCAGGGGCCGCTCGGTTTTGCTAAAGAGCAGGTGATCAGCATTCCGGTGGGCACGCAGGTAAACGGCCGGCAGGTACTGCAGCGGCTACGTAACAAGCTGGCGAATGACCCGACGGTGCTGGCCATCACGGGCACAGACGTGAATCTGGGCAAAGGCAAAGACCGGGTCAGCTCCAGGAGCACAGTAGGCTACACGTTCAAGGGCAGGGACATCACGAGCGACCTGCTGCTGGTTGATTTCGACTACCTGAAAACGCTGAAAATCAATCCCCTTGCCGGCCGCGACTTCGACCGGGCCTACGCCAGCGATTCGGTTAACCGGGTCATCATTACGCAGAGCATGGCGAAGATGATGGGCGTGGCCAACCCCGTGGGTACGTTGCTGGGCGACGACGGCGATACAACGGGTACTAAAGCACAGGTCATCGGCGTTGTGCCCGATTTTCGGCTGTACTCGCTTTCAGACAAAGCGAACCCGATCACGCTGCACCTGTCGAACAGCGAGACCATCCGCTACGTGTTTATTCGGGTGGCCCCACAAAGTCTGGCCGGGTCGATGGAAAAGCTGAAGAAAGTATGGGCAGAGGTGGCCCCCCAAGCGGAGTTCATCGGGTCATTCCTGGACGAAAATGTAGACGAGTGGTATGAGAATGAGGCCCAGCTGTCACAGGTACTGAGCCTGGCGTCGGGCGTGGCCATTCTCTTGTCGTGCATCGGTTTGTTTGCCATCGCCTTGCTGATGATCGAGCAGCGGACGAAGGAGATCGGCATTCGGAAAGTGATGGGTGCCAGCATTCCCGGCATCGTGCTGCTGCTCTCCCGCGACTTCGTGAAGCTGGTGCTGATTGCCCTGGGTATCGCCGTGCCGCTGGCGTGGTTCGGTATGCAGACCTGGTTGGCCAACTACGCGCACCGCATCGCCATCAGCCCCTGGGTATTCGTCATCGTTGGTCTGTCGGCCATCGCCATTGCGCTGGCCACGGTCAGTTTTCAGAGCATCAAAGCCGCGCTGATGAACCCGGTGAAGAGTTTACGATCGGAGTAAAGGAGGCAGGGGGAGAACGGAGAGAAGGGAGAGAGGGAAGTAAAGTTAGTGTCAGCATCGTTCCTTTCCCCATTGTCCCCCTCTTCCCTTTCCTCCATTCTCCCTTTCCTCCCCTTCCTCCTTTCCTCCCCAACCTCATGCTAACGAACCAACTGACAATCGCCTTCCGCGCCCTGAAGCGTAACTGGAATTACTCGACCATCAATGTAATGGGCCTCACGCTGGGGTTAGCTAGCTGTTTGCTCCTGTTTGTTGCCGTGCGCTACGAACTGAGCTTCGATACGCATAACAAGAACGCCACCCGCATCTACCGAATGCTGGGTACCGATAAAACCTCAACGGAGAATAAGCCGAACACGGGAATCACGTTTCCGGCCCTGGCTGCGCTCCGTAACGATTTTCCCGACCTTAAACACCAACTTACCATGGTTAGTCAGGTACGTTCGGCGGTCGTGTCGGTGGGCGGAACGGGTGATTCCGGTAAGAAACGATTTCAGGAAGAGAAAGGCGTGATCGCTTTTGCTGAACCGGAGTATTTTAACCTGTTTGATTACACCTGGGAAAAAGGTAGTCCTCAAACAGCATTGACGAACCCCAACACGGTGGTGCTTTCTGATCGGATTGCCCGTAAATATTTCGGCGATACCAACCCGATGGGCAAAACGATTCGGCTCGACAACAAGATGGATTTTGTGGTAACGGGCCTGGTGCAGGCACCACCTGCCACGACCAGCATGCCGTTTGATGTGTTGCTGGCCCATGCGTCTATTCTGGCCTACGGCAACACCTCGCCCCCCGATAGCTGGGAATCGAGTTATCAAGGGGCTCAAATTTACATGATGCTCCCGCCGCAAACTGCCGGTATGGAGTCGCCTGCCGTGCGGATGGAGAAGCAGCTCGTAGGCTTCGTGAAGAAGTACTATGCCCCGGAGAGTGTCAAGAAACTGCGGTACGTGCTACAACCCCTGACCGATATCCATTTCGCTACCAACACAGCCAATTTTGCTCAGCGCAGTATCAGTATCGAAATGATCTGGGCAATGGTGCTGATCGGCTTTTTCATTCTGGGAACGGCCTGTGTCAACTTCATTAATCTGGCCACGGCCCAGGCTATCCGCCGGTCGCGGGAGGTGGGCGTTCGGAAAGTGTTAGGAAGCACCCGAAGCCAGCTGGTTCGTCAGTTTCTGGGCGAGACCGGCGTGTTGACGGGCCTGTCGGTTGGGCTGTCATTGCTGGTTGCTCAGGTCTCGCTCCCCGTTGTGGGCGACCTGCTACATATTGCTCCCGGAGCCGTCACTTTGTTTAGCCCGTTGCCCCTTGGCTTTCTGCTAGGGTTATGCTTGCTGACAACGGTGCTGGCCGGGTTTTACCCCGCACTGGTGCTCTCGGGTTACCAGCCGATTCTGGCCCTGAAAGGCAGGGTGCAGGCAATAGGAGCAGGCCACTACTTTACCCTCCGGCGGGGGCTGATCGTCGGGCAATTCGCTATTTCTCAAATCCTGATCATCGGGACTATTATAGCGTACTGCCAGATGAAGTTTTTTCGCTCTGTCGATCTGGGCTACAACCACGAGGCTGTCTTAACGGTGAAGCTACCGGCAAATGAACCGGGGCAACTGGCCAATTTACGGGCTAAACTCGCCCATGAACCAGGGGTACAGTCGCTTAGCTTTGGCATGACGTCTCCGTCATCTACGCTGAACTGGAGTACCGGCTTTCGCTTCGAGAATAACGACAAAGACCCGGGTTATGGCGTGGTGATGCGCCCGGCCGACACAGCCTACGTGGGTACGTATGGCCTGAAGCTCATTGCCGGACGGATGTACCAACCCGCCGATTCGATCCGTGAGTTTGTGATCAATGAGACGTTTATGAAACGGCTGGGATTTCAGAAACCCGAGCAGGTCATTGGAAAGGTGATGACGGTGAATGGTGAGACCGTAAAAAAGCCGATCGTGGGCGTGGTTAAAGACTTCAACATGTACTCTCTGCGTGATCGTGTGGAGCCGAGCGTATTGACCACCCAACGAGGTAACTATGTGAGTATGGCCATTAAACTGTCGACCCGGGAGGGAGGCACCAAAGCCATTAGCCGACTCCTGAAACAGGTTGAAACCGCCTGGACAGCAACGTACCCGGCGTTTGTCTTTTCGTACGAATTCCTGGACGACACACTCGCCAGTTTCTACAGGAGTGAGGAACAACTGTATTCGTTACTGCAACTGCTGGCGGGTATAGCCCTGTTTATTGGTTGCCTTGGCTTATACGGTGTCGTCGCCTTTATGGCCGAAACCCGTACCAAAGAGGTTGGTGTTCGCAAGGTGCTGGGCGCCTCCACGGCGCATATTTTCGGATTGTTTTCGGTCGATTTTGTTCGGCTCGTCTTGATCGCTCTGGTACTGAGTTCGCCCGTAGCCTGGTATGTAATGAACCGCTGGTTGCAGGGTTTCGAATACAAGATCGCTATCGAATGGTGGATGTTCGCCATTGCCGGTATAATGGCCGTGGGCATTGCCTTGTTGACTGTGAGTTTTGAAAGCGTAAAAGCTGCCCTGATGAATCCGGTGAAAAGCTTAAGAACGGAATAAAGAAGGAAGGGGAGAATGGAGGAAAGGGACGAGAGGGAAGTAAAGTTAGTGTCAGCAGTATGCCTTTCCCCCATTGTCCCCCTCTTCCCTTTCCTCCGTTCTCCCCTTCCTCCTTTCCCCCTCAATCTCATGCTCACGAACTACTTTAAGATCGCCTTTCGGACCTTCAGGAAAGATACCACCTTCACCCTCATCAATGTGGTGGGGCTGGCTACGGGTCTGGCTGTGGCGCTGTTCATTATCCAATACGTGCGCTTCGAGCTGAGCTACGAAAACACGCATCCGCTGGCCGACCGCATTGTGCGTCTCACCATGGACTACATGAACGGAAATACGATCGACTCGCAGGACACGGAAACCAATCCGCCGCTTGGGCCTAAAATCAAGCGGGAGATCAGCCAGGTAGTCAACTATACGCGCGCTTATCCGATCGGTAATCCTAGTGTGACCATTCAGATTGGCCAGAATTACCATTTGGTAGAGAAGGTGCTGGCGGTGGATTCGTCGTTTTTCTCCATGTTCAACTACCCGCTCATTCGGGGAAGCCGGAAAGAACTCTTCACCAAACCCCGGCAGGCTGTTTTGACGGAAGCAATGGCGTTGACCTATTTCAATACGCTCGATGTGCTGGGGAAAACCCTGAAAATTCAACGGTCGTCGGGCAGTATTCTGTTTGACGTAGTTGGCGTTGTGCCGAATAGTCCGGCCAATACGCATCTAAAATTCGACATGCTGTTTTCGTACCCGACCATGCTATCCGATTTTGGCGAACGGGAAGATAACTGGGATGGAAACAATACGCTTACCTACCTGCAACTGGCCGACAATGCCAATTACGCCGGGTTTGAGCAATCGCTGGTCGCCTTCAACGACCGACTGCATGGCGAAAAGCGGCTCATTCACGAGCGGGTAGTTGCCCAAAAGATTGGTGATATCCATCTGTATTCGCACAAAACCTTTGAAACCGAGCCCAATGGTGACGCCAGTTCGGTGTATTTTCTGCTGGGCGTTGCCTTTCTGGTGCTCCTGAGTGCTTTTGTCAACTATGTAAACCTAACTACCTCCAAAGCCCTCGACCGCGCGCGGGAAATCGGTATGAGAAAGGTAGTTGGCTCAACCCAGCGCCAGATACGAACGCAGATTTTCATGGAAACGACGCTGATCAACATCGTTGCTGGCGTGGTGGCTGTGCTGTTGGTTGTATCGCTGCGTCCGGTATTTGTTGAGGTGGCGGGCCTGCCCGAAGGGTTTACCGTGTTCAGGGACGCCTTTTTCTGGGAGAGCCTGAGCGCATTTCTGGTGCTGAGCATCAGCCTGTCGGGGTTTTATCCCGCCTTTGTTCTGGCTTCGTTCGATCCGGTTGTGGTGCTCAAAGGCAGTTTCTCGCGCTCGGTCAAAGGCACATTGCTGCGTAAATCGCTGGTGGTTTGTCAGTTTGCCATCACCGTCATTTTGCTGGTGCAGACGTTTGCCGTTTACCGGCAGGTTAACTTTTTACGGGAGCAGAACTTAGGCGTTACCATAGATCACACACTGGTAGTGAAAGCACCGGCCGGAAACAGTGCCCGACAAGAGTATGGTGCATTTCGGCAAGGGCTACTGGCTCAGTCTCAGGTAAAAGCGGTGTCTGTTTCCGGTACGGTACCAGGCCTGGGCTCAACCCAGATGAACACAACAACGGGCGTTAATCTGGCAGATGCTGCCCAGAAGACATCCTATAATTATTACCATACCGGGATAGACACGTCATTTATCAACCTGATGGGTATTAAGCTGCTGGCGGGCAAAAACTTCGATGCCACGACCCGACCGGGCTATTCAGATACCACAGATCGGCAACTTATTGTGAATGAAGAGGTTCTTCGGCTTTGGGAAATCCCCACACCCGCCGCAGCGATTGGCAGGCGGGTAGATCTCTGGGGGCGTAAGGCAACAATTCGGGGCGTCATCAACAATTACCATTACGAATCGCCCAAGGCGGCATACATCCCGATTATCCATATGTACTCGCCCGATTTCGATTCGTTTGCGAGTGTGAAGTTTGCCGGGGGAAATACGAGTGAGCAACTGACAACACTGAAGCGAATTTACAAGGCTAGTTTTCCGTATTCGCCATTCCGCTACTTCTTCATGGACAGTGAATACGATAAGCAATACAAAGCTGATGATCGCTTCAAGCAGGTATTTTCTGCCCTAACGGGTTTCGCCATTCTGATCTCCTGCCTGGGTCTGTTCGGACTGGCGACGTTTACCGTTTCCAAGCGAACGAAGGAGATTGGCATTCGGAAAGTGATTGGGGCCAGCACGGCGAACCTGATGCTATTACTCTCGAAAGAGTTTATCAGAACCGTCCTGCTATCGATCGGGATCGGCCTGCCCGTTACGTACTTCATCGTTAAAAACTGGCTGGCCAATTATGCCGTCCGCATCGAGCTAAGCTGGTGGCTTTTTGCTGCACCTGCGCTGCTGATCCTGCTGCTGGTAGTCGTGTCAATCAGCGGCAAAACGATTGCTACTGCGTTGATGAATCCTGTGAAAAGTTTACGATCGGAGTAAAGGAGGAAAGGGAAGAGGGGGACGAATGGGGGAAAGGCATACTGCTGACGCCATCTTACCTCTCTCCCTCTTTCCTCTCCTCCATTCTCCCTTTCCTCCATTCTCCCCTTCCTCCGGTCTCCCCCTCCTCCATTCTCCCCCTCCTCCATTCCTCCTCATGCTAACGAACTACCTCAAAATCGCGCTTCGGAATCTGTGGCAGAACAGACTACTGTCGGGTATCAACGTGCTGGGCTTGTCAGTGGGCCTGGCCTGTGTGGTGGTGCTGGTCCTGTTTGCCCAGAAATGCCTGACCTGGGACCAGTTCCATACGAAGCTGGACCGGCTCTATTACATCCAGACCACCAACACCGATGGGCAAACCTATAACCAGACGGTATACCCTATTCTGGACCAGCTGCTGCGCGATTACCCCGAGATTGAGACGGGGACGCATATTCAGGGCTGGAACCAACCCTGGATTCAGTACGGCAACAAGAGTGTTCAGCACCGGACAACTTACGTCGATTCGACCTTTTTCGACGTGTTCAGTTTCGCGCTCACCTCGGGTAATCCGGCGACAGCCCTGCATAACAAACGGTCTGTCGTATTGAGCGAAGGCGTGGCCCAGAACCTGTTCGGCGGAGTTGATCCTGTGGGGAAAACCGTGATGCTGAATGATACGCTCGCGTATACGGTTACGGGCGTGCTGGAGAAGATGCCGTCAAACTCGTCGCAGCAGTTTGAGGTGCTGTTGCCCGCCGCCAACCTGATGGACAACCCGGGTTTTCGGGAGAACGCTGACTGGTACAACACGTTTGCGTCGGTGTTCATCGTCCTGAAACCGGGCACCGATAAGGCGCGGCTGGAAGCCAAGCTACCGCAACTGGTCAAGCGCCATTTCAGCGCCGAAGCGCAGAATCAGCGCCTTACGCTCGGTGCTTACAAAGAGTTTATTCATGTTGAGAATCCGTCGTTTTCGGGTCTGATCTACGGCGCACTGATTATTGCGGCTTTCCTGCTGCTCATTATCAGTATCAACATGGTCAACCTCAACACCGCGTCGGCCCTGCCCCGCGCCAAAGAGGTGGCCGTTCGGCAGGTGGTAGGCGCTACCCGGCAACTCGTGCTGAACCAGTTCTGGGTCGAGTCGGGGCTGGTTGTGCTGGTGTCATTGATCGTATCGTGGCTGTTTGCCAATTATTACCTGATTCCGGGTTTCAACCACATGCGCGACGGCCGGATGCAGCTCGATATTTCGCTGGTCAACGATTATCCGACCATTTTAACCGTGCTGGGCATTGCGCTGATGGTGGCCATCGTGGCCGGCACGTACCCGGCGCTGTACCTGATGGGGCTGAACGTGACTGCATCTGTCAAGGGTAAACTCTCGGCCAGTCCGCAGAAGGGACGCCTGCGGCAGAATGGCCTGATCGTGCTACAGTTTGTGCTGGCGATCATCTTCATACTCGGTACGATCGGCATGCGCGAGCAGATCCAGTTCATGAAACAGGCCGATCTGGGCTACGACACCGCCAATCTGCTCGTGTTCAAAACGGATCTGGCCTACCGCAACGAAGCCGCTGCCATCTCGCAGGGTCAGGTCATCCTGGATAAACTGCGTCAGAACCCGAACGTCGTTTCGTTTACCAGCTCAGACGTAACGCCGGTTGGCTACCAGAACAATTTCAACAGCTATTACCCCGAAGGCGACGAGGTAAAAAAAGTGCACATCCGCCACGGATCGGGCGCGGTTGGCTACACCGAAACCTACCGGATACCGCTGCTCGAAGGCCGCAATTTTTCCGATGCCTCGCCCGCCGATTCGGTCAATAACGCGGTGGTGATCAACGAGTCGGCCAGGCGGGCGTTTGGCTGGAAAACGGCGGTGGGCAAACGGCTTAGGCAGCTGAACAGCACGCAGATTTTCACCGTTATCGGCGTCACGAAAGATTACCATTACCTGAGCCTGAAAGAGAAGGTAGAGCCGCTGGTGCAGTGGTATCCCGGTCGGCAGCGCCTGAACAACTTCCTGACGGTACGCCTGACCAATCAGGCCAACGCCCCCGCCCTGATCCGCGAGTTGGAAACCGCTTTCCGAAAAATCCCCGCTCGCCGGAGCCTGTCGTATGTCTACATCAGCGATGAACTGGCCAAAAACTACCAGGCGATCGACAACATCTGGCGCATGATCGGCTTCGTTACACTCGTGGCCATTCTGATCGCCTGCGCCGGTATTTTCGGGCTTATCTCGCTGGTGGCCAAACGCCGCACCAAGGAGATTGGTGTTCGGAAAGTGCTGGGGGCATCGGTGCTGAGTATCACGACCCTGCTCTCGGCTGATTTCCTGAAACTCGTGGCGCTGGCTATTCTGATCGCGTCGCCCATCGGCTGGTGGCTCGGCGGAAAGATGCTCAATTACTTCGCTTATCACACAACAGTGCACTGGTGGTACATCGCCGTGGCCGGTTTATTGGCGGTGTCCATCGCGTTAGTATCGGTTGTTTTTCAGGCCGTTAAAGCCGCCATGGCCAACCCGGTAAAAAGTTTACGAACGGAATAAAAATGGCGCGGGGCTTAGGGCGCGGGGCGTGGGGTATTACTCTCGTGTCAGCTGCCCCAAGCCCCAAGCTTCGTTGTCGCTTGCCTGTGGCGAGTGACCCTTAACGATAGGGCCTCTGGCCCGGTGGTAGCTAATGAAACACGAATTAGCCAATGTCTTGAAAGGTTAACCAACGGGCCAGAGGCCCTATCGATAGTCGTCACTCGCCACAGGCAAGCGACAACGAAGTTTGTGTCTTCCCTTTCCTCCCCCAATCCCATGCTCAAGAACTACCTCAAAATCGCGCTGCGCAACTTGTGGAAACACAAACTCTTTTCGTTTATCAACGTCTTTGGGCTGGCGTCGGGGCTGACGGTTTGTATGCTGGCTATCGCCCACATCAAGGGCGCGTTCGATTATGACGCGTTCCACCTGAACCGCGAACGTACCTACCGGATTATCTCCGATGTGGTGGCGAAGAACAATGACAAAGCTCTGTTTGCCACCACGCCCATGCCGCTGGGTACGTTGCTGAAGCAGCAATACGGATTTATCGACGAGGCTACCCATGTGGTTAAATCGTATAACGAGTTTCTGGGTAAGCATAAGCGGCTGTCTACGATGGGTTTCGTCGTTGACCCCAGCTTCTTCCGCCTATTCAGTTACCCGCTGGCGAAAGGTCGGCCCGCCACGGAGCCAAACACCGTTGTGCTGACGCAGGCGACGGCCCGGAAATTTTTTGGTACAGCTGATCCTATAGGCCAGACGTTGCAGCACCAGGAATTAGGGAACTTCACCGTTACGGGCGTGTTGGCCGAGTTACCGACCAAATCACACCTGGTGTTCGATCTCTTGGTTTCGGCTTCGTCGTATGTTGCAAAGAACCGGGCGACCTTTTCCGGGTGGCAGCAGTATAATTCGGGCTATACCTATGTGATGCTGAAACCCGGCACACTGGCCGAAGCGCTCGACAACGTGTTGCCTTCGGTGGTGAGCCGGGCCACGCGCGGCCTCCGGTTTGCCGACATAAAAGGCTATAGCTTTCGCACCCAACAACTGAGCAAGCTGTCTCCGGCGCGGGGGGAGATGATGTATGGTACCTACGAGCCACAAGTCCCCGGATTGCTGGTCGAATTGGGTGTGGGGCTGGTTACGTTACTGCTGGCGGCTTTCAACTATGTGAACCTCACGCTGGCCCGTTCGCTGAGCCGCGCCCGCGAGGTAGGTATTCGGAAGGTCTCCGGGGCGCTTCGATGGCAACTGATGGGGCAGTTTATGGCCGAATCGGTGGTGCTGTCGGTGTTGGCGCTGGGGCTGGCCTTTCTGATGCTGGAACTGGTGAAACCCATGGCCTTTGTGCAGCAATGGCTTATTGGCGGGGTACGGTGGGACTGGACAATCTGGGTCATCTTCGCCCTGTTCAGTATGGTGGCTGGTGGGCTGGCGGGCATCGTACCAGCGCGGGTATTATCGGGTTTTGAACCGGCCCAGGTGCTCCGCAGTCACACGGGTCTACGCATCATTCGCGGTCTGTCGCTTCGCAAATCGCTGATCGTCATTCAGTTTACTATTTCGCTGATTGCCATGATCGGGCTGTTGACCATGGTACGCCAGATGAACTACATGGCCACGGGCGATTACGGGTTTCGGCGCGAGCGGGTGCTGAATGTGCCGCTCAACGACGTACCTGCGCCCCGCCTGATGAACGAATTGAACCGACTGGCGGGGGTAGAGCGCGTCTCGGCCACGTCTGAACTGTTCGGTTCGCACGGTGCCTATCAGACCATCAAACGGACACGTTCGGGGCAGCAGGTGGCGCAGGCCTTTGTCTGGTCGGTCGATGATCAGTTTGTTCCGACTATGGGGCTGACATTGACGGCCGGGCAAAACCTGGCGACCACGGCCGCCGATACAACAGGGCGCCAGGTATTGATCAATGAAGAAGCCGTGAAGGCCTTCGGGCTGGGTACGTCCCGCGACGCCGTTGGGCAGTCGCTCTGGCTCAACGACAGCACCGATGTGCTGGTGGTCGGCGTGGTCAGGGATTTTCGGTTTACTTCGTTTGCCCTCGCTGTGAAACCACTGCTCCTGCACACTGTACCCAATCAGTACCGGTACCTGTCGCTTGGGGTGGCGGCGGGAGCTGAAGAAAAAGTACTGACCGGTGCCAGGCAGGTCTGGAAACGACTTCAGCCCTACGAGCCCTTCGACGGGCAGTGGTACAACGACTTTCTGGAAGCCAGACATACCCATGCCGACGACACCGATTTTATGGGCCTGCTTATTGGGCTGGCGTTTTCTATTGGTTGTCTGGGCCTGCTCGGTATGGTCACCTACACCACGCAGACCCGTGTGAAAGAGATTGGCGTTCGGAAAGTGATGGGCGCCGAGGTCAGCCAACTGGTCTGGCTGCTGTCGCGCGATTTCGTTAAGCTCTTGCTCATTGCCGCCGCCATTGCCCTGCCACTGGGGTACATGACCGGCTACGCCTTTCTGTTCTCGTTTGCCTACCACGTGGCTATCGGCTTCGAAACGCTGGGCCTGTGCGTGGGTGTCTTGCTAGTTCTTGGTAGCCTGACGATCGGTCTCCGAACCTATAAAGCTGCCCAGGGAAATCCGGTAAAAAGCCTTCGTATGGAATAGCAGCGCTAACCGGACGGATTGTTGTCCGAAACTGGACAAGTAGCTGAGCATATAAGGCCGTTTCTGACTCAGAAATGGCCTTTTCGCTATCTGGCATATGGCTTGTACCTGGTATAGAAATTTTCGGTTCTGTCCTCTACAAAGCAGCCATGATTACGAATTATCTTAAAATCGCCTGGCGCAGCCTGAACAACCAACGCGGCTTCACGTTCATCAATGTTTTTGGCCTGGCTCTTGGCCTTGCCTGCTGCCTGCTCATTTCGCTATATGTGCTGGACGAACTGAGCTACGACCGGTTCAACGCCAAAGCCGACCGGATCTACCGCGTCAATTCTGACCTGAAATTTGGCGGCAATGACATTCACTTTGCGGTAGCTCCCGACCCAATGGGACCAACGCTCAAAGCCAATTACCCTCAGGTTGAGGCGTATGTACGATTGCATCATCGGGGAAACGGGCTGGTGAAGCGAGCCGGTGGTGCTACCAACCTGCGCGAGAGTGACATCATATTCGCTGATTCAACGCTATTCGATGTCTTTACCCTGCCGCTTGTGGCCGGGGCAGATCCCCAAAAAGCGCTCGCTTCCCCAAATTCGGTGGTCATTAGCGAGGCGGCAGCAAAACGGCACTTTGGTGCGGGTAACGCCATTGGTCAAACGCTGATTTTCAACAACACAGACGCCTATAAAGTCACGGCGGTTATGCGCGACATGCCTGCGAACAGCCACTTCCGCACCGACTTTTTCCTGACTATAAGCAACGACGAATATCCGTTGGGGCAGTGGCTCAGTTTTAATCACCACACCTACATTGTTTTGAAACCCGGCACTGAGGCTACGGCTTTCGCCCGGCATTTCGATCAGGTGATCGAGACGTATGTGGGACCTCAGGTACGTCAGTTCTTGGGTGGCGGTATGGATCAATTTCGTAAAAGTGGTAACACACTGCGCTTTTGGCTGACACCCCTCACCGATATTCACCTGCGTTCAAAACAGGTCATTGAGTTGGCACCCAACGGTGATATCCAGTACGTGTATATCTTCTCGGCGGTGGCACTGTTCATCCTGCTGATCGCCTGCATCAACTTCATGAACCTGGCCACAGCCCGTTCATCCAAACGGGCTAAAGAAGTGGGTGTTCGGAAGGTGCTGGGCTCTGAACGCGGGCAACTGATCGGCCAGTTTATGGCCGAATCGATCCTGACAGCCAGTTTATCGTTATTGCTGGCTATCGCCCTGGTGTCGCTGGCTATGCCCCTGTTCAACGATATCACGGCAAAACAGTTAACCATTGGCCGGTTACTGACGCCCGGTATGCTGGTCGGTATTGCATTGCTGCCGTTGGGCGTAGGGGTACTGGCGGGGAGCTACCCGGCCCTGTTCCTGTCGTCATTCCGACCCATCAGCGTACTGAAAAGCGGTGTCACCAATCGGGGAGGCAGTTTGAAAGGGGTTAGCCTGCGGAGTGGGCTGGTCGTGTTTCAGTTCATGATGTCGATGCTGCTGATCGTGGGTACGTTGGTCGTTTACCGGCAGATTCACTTTATTCAGACCAAAAAAGTAGGTTTCGACCGCGAGCGGGTAGTGACCATCAACGATGTGCGGGTGCTCGGACAGCAGGCTGAAGTATTTAAAAACGACGTTTTACGATTGCCCGGTGTCACGGCAGGTACGTTGTCGAGCTACCTGCCTACCCCCTCTGATCGGAGTGACAGCGGTTTCTTCCCGGAAGGACAGGCCGACCGGTCAAAAGGCATCAACATGCAGCACTGGGATGTCGACCATGATTACATTCCTACCCTTGGCATGACCATCGTGCAGGGCCGCAACTTCTCGCGTTCGTTCACGACCGATTCAACCGGAATAATTCTGAACGAGGCGGCGGTGAAGGTGCTGGGCGTGAAAGACCCGCTGGGTATGCGTATCTATCGGTTCGACGCCGCCGAAGGCAAGACCCGTAAAACCTACACGGTAATTGGCGTGGTAAAGAACTTCCACTTCGAGTCGCTACGAGCCAATATCGGGGCACTGTCGCTGGTGCTGAGCCCGCAGAGTGGGTCTGTATCTTTCCGAATCAGCCAGACCAACGTACCTGCGCTGCTGCGCCAGATCGAAGCGAAGTGGAAACAGTTTGCGCCGGGGCAGCCGTTCAACTACTCGTTTTTACAGGATAGTTTCGACCAGATGTACCGCGCCGAACAGCGCGTTGGTACGGTCGTATTGCTGTTTTCAGTGCTGGCCATCCTGATCGCCTGCCTTGGTCTATTTGGCCTCGCCGCCTTCATGGCCGAGCAGCGAACGAAAGAGATCGGCGTCCGTAAAGTGTTGGGTGCCAGCGTAACCAGTATCGTTGGGCTGCTGTCGACAGATTTCCTGAAACTGGTCGTGGTGGCCATCGTAATTGCCTCACCGCTGGCCTGGTATGCTATGACCAGTTGGCTGAGCGACTTCGCCTATCGAATCGATATCGACTGGTGGGTGTTTGCCCTGGCTGGCATGCTGGCTATCGGCATTGCCCTGTTTACGGTAAGTTTTCAGTCCATTAAAGCAGCGTTGATGAATCCGGTGACGTCGTTACGGTCGGAATAAAACAAAACTCACTCATGAAGCACTTCCTTATTGGCCTGTTGCTCTGCCTCAGTGCAGCCACCATGGCCCAACAGGCGCCGAATTCGATTCGGAAACAGATCTCGGATGACGAAAAAACGCTCTCTATCCGTATTGACGGCGTTCAGAACGGGCAGCGTGTCCATGTCGACCAGTCGTTTGATGTGTCGGGGATGAATCAGTTGCAAAAAGAATGGCTGACCTTTCGGGCGTTTCGGGCGCAGCACATACCGGTATCCGTCCACGATATACGGTGGTTGCTTATCTTGTCGCTGGGCGTCGTCTCGCTGCTACTGACGTTGCTGATCATTGTTTACCAAACGGACCGAGCCGCCCGGATGAGCGCGGTCAAGGGCTTTTAGATCCAGGAACCATGAAAACGGTATGCACACTTTTGGCCCTGCTGGCCGGTACGCTGGCGGTGGCCCAGCCAACAACCTATCGGAACGTAAACACGTCGATCAATGACAATGGTAACGATAAATTGTCTATTCAGATCCAGGCTGACCGGGCCGATGGCGAGCAGCTACGTTACAACCGCACGTTTAACGTAGCCGGCCTGACCAAGGCGCAGAAAGACGCCCTGAAAAACCACGTGCTCGACTCGCTTGGTCTTGGCAACACACCGCCCCCTCAGGTAACACTCACCCCACCAACCCCGCCAACGGTCGGGGTATCGGCAGGCTCACCTGCTTCGGCGGCGGGGACCGAAACGGTTCGGCTGGTTTGCCCGTCCTGCACCGACCAGATGAAGCTCGAAATCTCGGGAACCGGCTATGCGTATTCCCGCTCGCAACGTTCAGACAGAGAGAAGGCGGCGTTCTTCCCGATTGACCTGCCGCTGGAGCCCGGCGAGTACAGGCTGAAATACTGGCAGAACGGTGTGCTGCAGATGCAAACACCGTTTACGGTCAAAGCTGGTGCAAAAAATGTGATCACTGTGAAATAAGACGCCGAGAGCATGGGAGCAGCGATAAAAATCAGCTCCCATGCTCTCAGCGCCAGGTCTTCTGCCACCTTATAAACGCCTTACAAACTGACTAAACCCTTACTACCATGGCGCATATCGCTATTCCCATCCCGAACATTCCTGGCAAGCAGGACATAGAGATTGAGGTGACCATCAACGGGCAGAAACAAGCCCTGCATTACCGCGTCGAGCTGTTTTACTGGAGCGACTGCACCGTGCCGACGTTTGATCGGGTCGAGTGCATTCAGCAACTGCTGGCCAGTTATGACCAGGATTGGGCTCTGTATTACATCGGCGCACCGACCGATGAATTTGTGCCGATCACGTTCGTACGCCGCGAAGACCTGATCAAGCAGCGCCGATTGCGGCAACTGGCATAGGTTTGTACGTTGTTGGCCGCTGCGGAGACAGGCGTCAGCCACCTAAAGCGCAAAGTCAACAAGCCATCCTTAAAACATGAAACCCGCTAGCGATGATTCACTAGCGGGTTTCGTGCGTAACATTAAGACTAGAGCTGCCGATTACCGCGTATACAGCGATCCTTTGGCAATGGTCGACTCGTATTCGTAGTTGATCGTTTCCAGGAATTTACCCGTCACCCAGCCAATGTCGGCATCGCGAATGAAGACAAAACGCTTGGGGCCGCCCTTGCTGTTGTAGCCGTTGACGGTAGCCTCCAACAGCAAAATGCCCGCAATCAACTGCTTCTGATTCAACTGGTTCTGAATCTGGCCGATCTCCCGGGCCGCTTTGTCGCGAATAGCGGGGTCAGCGATCTCGGTCAGGTTCGGTTTTGTCAGGGCTGAAAAATCATTCAGGACAAGGTTTTTAAACTGCGCAATGTCGGCCTGACTGATCGGAACAGCCGTGGTCATGGCTTTTTCGGGATGCAGGTACGTGACCAGCGCCTGAGCAATGGCCCCCCCCACACCCACCGTCCGGCGTTGCTGAATGCCAGGCAGGTCAGGCGTCAGATTCTGGTTGGCCAGACTGGGCGCCACCCGTTGGGCTTCCCGTTTAAATGCATCAATGCTCAGCGACCGTTTTGGGTCAATCTGATCGGTCAGTGTGTTGACGCCAGTGGGGAAGTTGACATAATGAAACTTCTTATTCGCATCGAAATAACCGCCCATAACGCTGCCACCCCCAATATTGAGGGCAGATGTAGTGGGCCATACTTTGCGTGGAATGGCTCCGATCGTGAACAGTTCGGCTTCGCGGGCTACGCTGATGGTGGTGTCGATGCGCAGCGTAGTGCCATCAGGCAGAATTGTCGCCAATTGATCGTAAAGCCGGTTTTTGTCGATTGGCTTTCCGTTCCGAACGTCGCTGCTGAACACGATGAACACCCGCTCGTTGGGAATGTTGTACCGGCGGATCGAATCCAGGCATTCTTTCAGGGCGACACGGCCTTTCTGGAGCGAATTGGAGGCGTCGGCCACCAGCGTGACATCGGGAATATCGATCACCGACCGGATGTCCTTCTCGTAGAAATCGCTTTCGTACTGCGTCTTGAAAATGGCCAGCTTGATATCCGACGCGCCGATCTGAATACCTGCGTACAGGTTTTTACCCGAAATATTCCGAATGACTTCGTTGACGCCCCAGGCGCTGGCTACGTACTTGAGCTTCGCGTACTGCGAGCGGGATTGCTCCAGATAACGAAGCGCCGTTGTATGGTCCTGCAGGTCGTTGTACGAAAGCCCCAGGAGTTCATTCGTGATGGCGTGCCAGTAGAGGTTCTTGTCAACGGCTGGCAATGCCCGTTTAAGCAGCGCAATGGATTCGTCTGATTTATCGACTTCACGCAGCGTTATCGCTAATTTAATGTACCGGATGGCCTGCGTCAGCGACTGGGCTTTCTGAGAAAAGCCGGTCAGCGTACAGCCCAAAAAGAGAAGGGAAAAAAGAGCACGTTTCATAGAGAAATGGGTTGTTAAAGCTAAAAAGCTCGTTTTTTTCGGTTAAGAAGGTATTCCAGGTCACTTTCGTCGGGCGTTGGTTCGCTGGGGCTGGTGGTTGGGGGGAGGAGTGGGCGTTGCGACACACGTACCTGCCGTTTATATGTACCTACGTATTCGGCGTTTGTTACGATGTTGTTTGGTTGCGGGCTCATGGTCAGTCGAACAGGCCGGTTGTCTTCCTGTGACCGCCTGCCCCGCCGGGTTGTAACGGCATCACTGGCTGGTAGCTGGTCAGGTACGTTGCTGCGGGGTTGCTCGTTGTTGACCTGGCTGGCCACCAGCTGCCTGGTGCTGATGGCATACAAACCGTCAGACAGGGTCTGGATGGAGCGCCCACTCGCCAGGCGCCCTTTGCCCTTGTAGCGTACAGTGCCTGCTCGGAGATCATAGTCGAGTTGCGAAGCGGTCAGCACTGATTGGCCATGCTGAAACAGGACATGGCCCAGCAATAGTGCCTGTCGGCTGTTACCGTCGTAGACTAGCGAGTCACTTTTTACCGTGAGCGAATCGTTCTGAACAAGCAGCACATGGCCGGCAGCGCTGATGCGGTTCGTTGACAGTTGGTGAACGGCCCGATCGCAGAAGAGCAGAATACCCTGCTGGCGTAACCTGACATTGCCTTTGTAGCGGCGAACATCTGGTGACGGTGAGCTGTCTACTTGTGTACCAGACTGTTTATCCAGTAGAATGAGGTCAGCGCGATGTGGGGGTGGCGGTTGATGTTGCGCCAGGGCGGCAATAGGCAGGCAGGTTAGAACAAAGAGAATCGACGGGTTACGCATGTCAGTCGGTGCTGAAAAGCACCATAAGCCAGATGATAAAGTATGTGATGGATAGATCTGCCCTGCCCGACAGACCCGGTGGCCTTTAGCGGTAAGACAGCGATTAAGTACATACTCGGAAGTGCGCTATATAGATGTAGCTACACGCATAAAAATCTACTTTACAGTAGGATGCCGCTTGTAAATGGCCTGAAAAACTGCGCTGAACGGCCAACAGATACCCGTACTCATTCGGACGGAATACTGTCCAGTTTCGGACAGGGGGACGCCTGAAATTGCCTTCTGGTAGCCGGAAACCCGCTTTTTTAGTAATGGCATGACCCTTGACGATGCTCGGGCAAACCCTGCGTTATGTTTCGTTCTTACCTCACGCTTGCCTTTCGTCAGTTGTGGCGAAACCGGCTATACACGAGTCTCAACGTGCTGGGGCTGGCCATTGGCCTCAGCGCCTGTTGGGTCATTTTTCAGATCGTCAGCTTCGAGTTCAGTTTCGACCAAAACCTGCCCGACAGCGACCGGTTGTACCGGGTGGTGAGTCACTTTAACTTCGATGGGAAAGAGGTAGGTAACCCCGGCACGCCAAAGCCGCTGGCCGAAACCATGCGCACGCAGATAGCCGGGGTTGCCCTGTCTGTGCCCGTAAAAAAAGACTGGACGGCCACCGTTGAGGTACCCGCGGCCAGCGTCTCGGCCAAAGTAACCCGTTTCGATGAGGCCAAGCATATCTGGCATGCCACATCCAACTATTTCGCGCTTATTCCATACACCTGGCTGGCTGGCAACAGGACCACGGCGCTTGCTCGACCCGGTAAAGTGGTGCTGACGGCGAGCCGGGCGCAGCAGTATTTTCCGCACCTGACAGCAGAGCAGGTGTTGGGGCAATCTCTGACCTATATCGGTTTCAGCGATACGACCCACGCCGAGGTGGCGGGCGTTGTCGCAGATCTAACGTACCCAACCGACTTCGACGGCCGGGAATTTCTGTCGCTAGCCGGTGATAAATCGTATGCCGATTCGGAGGAATGGGGAAGCACCAACTCAGAGAGCCAGCTGTATGTGCTACTGCAACCCAAAGCTGACCCGACGAAGGTAATTCAGCAGGCCAACGCCTGGTCGCACCGTAATGCGGCCCCCCTGTTCAAAAAGTGGGGCATGAGCGATTCCGAGCGCCGCCACGAACTACAACCCCTGGCCGACATTCATTTCAATACCGATTATCAGGGACGGGCCGACAAAAAAATGCTGTTCGGATTAGTAGGCCTGGCCCTGTTCGTTCTGGTGCTGGCCTGTGTCAATTACATCAACTTAAGCACAGCGCAGGTGCCCCAACGGGCGCGGGAGATCGGCGTCCGCAAGACGTTGGGCAGCAGCCGGGCAACGCTCATGGCGCAGTTTATGGGCGAAACCATGCTGGTTACTACCCTCGCTTTGTTGCTGGCCTGGCCCCTGTCGAAACTGGCTATGCAGTCGTTTCAGGACATTATTCCTGAAGGCACTACCGACTACCTGAACCTCACCCGATTACTGCTGTTTCTGGTTGCTCTGGTGCTGGTCGTTAGTGGGTTAGCGGGGCTATATCCGGCCTGGCTCATCACCCGATTGCAGACCGTGCGCGTGTTACGTGGCACAACCAGCGTGGTAGTCGCGGGAGCCGCAGGCCGCATTACACTTCGAAAAGGACTGATCGTCTTTCAGTTCATCATTGCACAAGTGTTCATCGTGGGCGCAGTCATTGTGGGGCGTCAGTTGCAGTATGCATACGTTAAAGATCTGGGTTTCAGCAAACAGGCCGTAGTGGTTGTGCGGGCGCCCATGAAGTACGTGTGGAACGAAAAATCACCCCTGCACACCCGCCACCTGACGCTGAGTGAAGACCTGAAACGCCTGCCCGGTGTGGCCAGGGTCAGTATGGGCGATGCGCCCCTGGCGGGTTCCTTTTCCAGTGGCGATACCAAAAGCCGTGGCCGGAAGGGACAGGAGATTAGCGCCCTGATGCAGCGTAAACATGTGGACACCAGCTGGTTGAGCCTCTACGACGTGCAACTGCTGGCGGGCCGTAATCTGAGCCCGTCTGATACCGTCAGGGAATGGGTTATCAATGAAACGGCCCTGAAAACGTTTGATCTGGGAACACCCCAGGAGGCGATTGGCAAAGTGTTGGACGAGTACGGCAAAAAACGGCCGATTGTAGGCGTGGTTCGGGATTTCAACACCCTGGGTATCTCGCAGAAGATCAATCCGGTAGCGTTGATGACCGAAACCCAGACCAACAACACGCTAAATGTTAAGCTCGCGTCGGCTAATCCGGCCAACTGGTCAGGTACGTTATCGGCCATGGAAGCTGCCTGGAAAAAAGCGTACCCGGATGATGCGTTCAACTACAAATTCTACGATGACACCCTGAGCGACCTCTACAAAAAGGAACATATCCTGGCGCGCATTGTCAACCTGGCCACCCTGGTCGCTGTGCTGATTTCGTGTCTCGGCCTGTTTGGTCTGGCTACGCTTACGGCTTTCCAGCGCACCAAAGAAATTGGGGTGCGCAAAGTGTTGGGGGCTAGCGTGGCCGGTATCGTTGGCCTACTCAGCCGTGAATTTGTTGGGCTGGTGGGCATAGCCATTATCATCGCTACGCCACTGGCGGGCTGGGGCATGAAGCAGTGGCTGGCCAATTACGCCTACCAGATCGCCCTGTCGTGGTGGCTCTTTGCCGGTGCGGCTGCCCTTGCGCTGGTTATCGCGCTGGCCACCGTTGCCTTCCAAAGCATCCGCGCTGCCATTGCCAACCCCGTTGATAGTCTGCGGAGTGAGTAAGGTATTGTAGTGCCGGAACGGTCCGTCGCTGCGGCTCCAGCTTCGGTAGTCAAGGCTAGTTCTACACTACCGAAGCTGGAGCCGCAGCGACGGACCGTTCCGGCACTACGCATATGCTACGTACCTACCTCATCCTTGCCTTGCGCCAACTGGGGCGTAACCGGCTGTATTCAGCCCTGAACATTGGCGGTCTAGCTGTTGGACTGGCCGTCAGCGCCTATATCGGGCTATACGTCTGGCACGAGTTCCACTACGACCGGTTTCATCCACTGGCTGAACGTACCTATCGGGCGCTGTCTGTGTCGAAGTACGACGGGCAGGAAATGACCATGGCCAACATGCACGAGTCTTTTGGTCGGGAGGCAAAACGGCAACTGCCCGAGGTAGAACAGATGGTGCGTTTTTCGGCAGGAATGGGCCCAGTATGGGTACAGGCTGATGCTGACCATAAGCAGAAACCGGCCAACGTAGGCTTTGCCGATCCGGCGCTGCTGAGCGTTATGGGATTCAGGCTGGCCGAGGGTGACCCACGAACGGCACTGACCGAGCCGGGGAAGATTGTACTGACAAAACCGCTGGCCGAGAAACTGTTTGGTAGCCAAAACCCGGTAGGCAAAACAATTACGTACGACAAGAATTATCCGCTAACAGTCAGCGGTGTCCTGTCCGATTTGCCCACCAACACCATTTTCCAGTTTGATGCCCTGGTATCGCTGGCATCTATGCCTACACTGGGCGATCGAAAAAAGCAGAGTTGGGCGTATGCCGGTTTCCTGGACACGTATCTGGTACTACGACCTGGAACAGATGTGGCTAAAACTGCTGAAAAGCTGAAGTCGGTGAACAAAGGTGTGAAGTTCATGGATGCCAAAGCGTCTTTCCTGCTCGAAGCACTGCCCGATCTTCACCTGCACAGTCATTCGGTTTCGCCCGACACACGCCAGAACCTGTACATTTTCCTGGGCATTGCCTTACTGATTCTGGTCTTAGCTACCACCAACTATGTTAGCCTGACAACCGCACGCGCCACGCAACGGGCTCGCGAAGTGGGCGTTCGGAAAGCCATCGGTGGGCACCGTCGCGAGCTGGTTACGCAATTCTATACCGAATCGTTTCTGACGACTACGCTGGCCGTCGGGCTAGGGCTTGGTCTGCTGGCGATGTCGTTTCCGTGGATAAATCAGTTGCTGGGTATCCGTATGGATGATCGTGTTGCCAATGACGCCAGTTACTGGCTGTTACTGGCTGGCCTGTGGCTTGGCTGTTCGCTGCTGGCCGGTAGTTATCCCGCCTTTTTGCTGTCAGGTTTTCGACCGCAGGATGCGCTTAAAAGTACCGTGTCGGGCGGCAGGCGGGGGGTGGGTATGCGCCGCGTGCTCACTACGGGTCAGTTTGCGGCGTCGGCTGGTTTGCTGATGTGCAGTCTGATCTTTTTCGCACAGATGCGCTTCCTGCGGACAAAAAATATCGGCCTCGACCGGGCGCAGGTCGTAGCTGTTGCCATCGATAAAGAGATGGCTCCGCAGTATGCGGCGTTCCGCGATGCGGTGCGCCAGTGGACTGGTGCCGACCAGGTGGCGGCTACGAATACGCGTTTGTTTACCCCGTTTGTGGCTACCTATTTTTTGACGGTGAAAAAGACCAGAAAGCAGTCGATGGTCAACGTGCTGACGGTCGATACGTCGTTTTTTAAAACGCTCGGAATTGGCTGGAGTGTACCGCCTGTTGGTTGGAACGACAAAGCCATTACGAAGGAACTGCAGGTATATAATCAGCAGGCGATGAAAGAGGCTGGCGAAAGGGTTCGGGTAGTGCCGCATCCTGACCCATTTGGGTTTAACAGTCAGGGTCTGCAAGGCGTTACGGCAGACTTTAAACTTTTCGGGTTGAAACACGAACAGTCGCCGGTGATGCTTTCGGTGGTGAGTGATACCAGCCGGGCCGTAGTCGAGAATGGCGGTTATTTGCTGGTCAAGCTGAATCCGAATCAGGACGTACCTGTGGCGCTGGGGCAGCTGAAACGTCTGTATGAACAAGCTAACCCGCCCGCTCCCTTTGACTATTATTTCCTGGATGATGCCTACAACAAGCTTTACGAAAAAGAGCAGCAATTGGCTACCCTTGTCAATGGATTCACGGTGCTCACCCTGCTGGTTGCCAGCCTCGGCTTACTGGGTCTGATGACGTTTACGGTCGAAGCCCGTACGAAAGAGATCGGTATCCGGAAAGTGCTGGGAGCCAGTATTGCCGGCATTGTCGGATTATTGAGCCGTGAACTGATCGCTCTGGTTGCCGTTGCCGTATTAATTGCCAGCCCGCTGGCGTGGTGGGCCATGACCAACTGGTTAGCCGACTTTGCCTACCACATCACCATCGAGTGGTGGGTCTTCGCAGCAGCGGCGGTGGGTGCCATGCTCGTTGCGCTGCTAACGATCAGCATCCAAAGCATCCGCGCCGCCGTGGCTAACCCGGTCGATAGCCTACGATCTGAGTAGAGCCGCAAAATATTGCGGCTCAGACGCGTCAGCAGGTTAGAGAGCTGGACTTAGTGCAGCTTTTACAAAGTTAAAAATTGCGCCAAGTCCAAATTAATCAATTCTGAGAACGACGAAGCGGTTGCTACGCCGCCATCGCCTTTGCAATACCGTAGCCATTCGTTGGTTCGGTAGTTGTACACGAAGCCTTCCAGAATGCCGTAGTCGTCGTCCTCGATTAACCGGATTATCTTTTTAAGATCGTTTTTTTGTCCATTGGTTTGGCACACTTCAATGATCAACCGAGTTTGCTCAGTCGCATGATCGAAGAGCAATACGTCTGGTACCGGATTGCCATATCCCTCGGCAAGCATAGTCTCAGCAAGCGGTTCGTAGATGAGCGTACGCTCTTTATAATACAGGATTCCCAAGCCTACATGTAGTCTGGAAATAATCTGTTGGTGCCGCATTGGTGCATTGGCTCCATCATCATTTACCAACGAGACCGGAACGAAACTATCTGAATAGTGTGCCATAATAGTATTACTTTACCTGTCAAATATAGCCAAAACGGCTGACCCTATGCTGCATTCCTACCTGACCCTTGCGCTCCGTTCCCTGTGGCGCAACAAAGTGTATACGTTGCTGAACGTCAGTGGTATAGCTATCGGCCTGGCAGCTGTGACTTTGATCTATTGGCAAGTCAGTCAGATCAATAGCTTCGATAGCCAACACCCCCACGCCGACCGCCTGTATCGCCTGAGCGAAACCCTGCCGCCGAATCATGAACCGGGTTCGTCTACGGTCACGCCGCTACTGCCCACGCTGCTGCGCGAAAGTCCGGCCGTTGAAACGGGCACGCGGCTGGTCAGCTGGCAAACTAACTGGATAACGTACCTGAACCGCGATGAGCAGCAGGCGATCTTCCACGCCGATACCAGCGTGTTTTCCGTTTTTCATTTTCCGCTCAAGCTTGGTAATCCCCGAACGGCCCTGGCCGAGCCCACTGCAATGGTGATTTCGGAGAAAGTGGCCGACAAGCTGTTTCCCGGCGAAAATCCGATGGACAAAACCGTTACGCTCGATAATGGCCGCGCCTATGTGATTCGTGGGGTCATAGGGCCGCGCCCAGCCAATTCGGCCATTCATGCCGAGGTCTTGATCCCGTTTGCCGATCGGCTGGCCACAAACCAGCCCGCTACCGAGAACTGGTACAACGGCAATTGCCAAACGTATGTGCGGCTTCGACCAGACGCTGACCCATCGGTATTCGAGCAGTCGATGAAGGCGTTTGTAGCAACGCATTACGCCGGTGAAGGCCGTAACCGGAAGCTGACCCTGCTGCCCGTTCGCCAATTGCTTCGGAAAGACGCGGGTGCGTTGCTGACGGTCATTATCTACGGTCTGGTATTCATTGCAGCCTTTATCCTGCTCATCGTTGCCATCAACTTCCTGAACCTATCATCGGCGCTGTCGCTGGCCCGTTCGGGCGAGGTGGCTTTACGCACAACGCTGGGTGCCGGGGCTGGTCAGATTCTGAGCCAGTTTGTGCTGGAAGCCGTATTGGTCGCCGCTGTCGGGGCACTGCTGGGTACGTTGCTGCTCAAGGCGCTGCTTCCCGTCTACATCGATTTTTTCGACATTGATACCATGTTCTCGCCGCAGCTACCACTGAGCACCAGTCTATTTCTGGTGGGTGTCGTATTGGTGCTGGGTACGTTGGCAGGCTGGTTACCGGGCCGTTATCTGACGCGCCAGAAAGTGGTTACGGCCTTGCAGGGAAAGACAACTGTAGGCAACCGTACCCGGTTCCGGTCGATGCTCGTGGTGGTGCAATTCACGCTGGCTACCATCATGATCGCCTGCACCGGGGTAATGATCACGCAAAACGCCTTTATCAAGGGTCAGCAAACCGGGTTCAGGCAGGATGATATCGTGGTGGTAGACCTGGATCGGGCGTACCGACATTCCACCAGTGCCGAACTCGCCGTTGATAACCTGATTGGCCGACTACGGCAAAATCCGGCGGTGCTGGATCTGAGCGCCACGGCAACTGTTCCGGGTAAATACTGGCTGAACAAGAACACGTATACAGACCTGACCGTTAACCGGGATGTGCTGTTTGAGCAGCAGGCCGTGGATGAAACGTTTCTGTCTACGTTTGGCATATCCCTCCTTGCGGGCCGTTCGCTGCTGGCGGCCGACACGGCCGCTAACAACGTGGTGATCAACGAAACTGGGGCCAAAACGCTGGGTTATAAAACCGTAGGCGAAGCGGTTGGTAAAGTGCTTAAACCGCACGGTGGCGGTAGCCCGTTCATGATCGTGGGTGTCTTTCGCGATTATTACAAGCGGGGTGTACACCATGCTATAGAACCCATGCTTTTCTGGTCTAGCGGTCCGGCTCGCTTACGAAACAATAACTGGCTTAGCGTTCGGGTAAAACCCGGAACAGCCCCCGCGCTGCTGGCTGATCTGGAGCGACAGTTTCAGGCCATACCAGCCCGGAAACCATTCAGGTACGTGTATCTGAGCGACGACTATAACCAGGTGTACACCGTGATGGCGCAGTCGCAGGTATTCCTGACGGGTATGGCTCTGATCACGGTCTTGCTGGCCTGTGCGGGCATTTTCGGGTTGTCACTGTTCAGTATCCGGCAACGTACCCGCGAAATCGGCCTTCGAAAGGTACTGGGCGCGAGTGTAGGCAGTATAGTCTGGCTGCTGTCGCAACGAACGGTGCGTCTGGTGGGCATCGCCGTGGTGATTGCTAGTCCGATGGCCTGGTGGATGATGAATCAGTGGCTCAATACCTTTGTGCTACACATCGCTTTCCCATGGTGGGTAATGGCCTGCTCAGGTACGTTGGCGCTGGTGGTGGCTATGCTGACGGTATCTTCCCAAAGCATCCGCGCTGCCATTGCCAACCCCGTTGATAGTCTGCGGAGTGAGTGATAGAGCGGCATCACGGTATAGCATAGACCTCTGTTACGTTGAACAGTATAATTCCCCTACAGGAAGCGAGATGACTGAACAGGTATTCGATTTCAGAGTTATTGTTGCAAAACCCGTTGCCGGTGCCGTGTATGGCGTGCAAAAAGGAAGCGGGAATGCCTATGAAACGCTACAAAAACAGACCGCTAATTCCGGTGACCTCCGCTTTGATAGCGCTCTTCCCGCAAAGAGAGACAAAGAAGGCAATCTGGTTTTGTGCGGGCCTCTTTGTCAGGGACCGCCGCATGGACGATTCCTGTATCTGGACATTGGAAGCTACGCCGGCCAGGAAAATGCCCCTTTCAGTGGACGCCTCAAAGTGCCGCTTCCCAGGATTCCTGACGAGTTTAGGGAAAAGGTAGTTGGCGAACGTGTCTTTGTCGCTACCATTTACGGCACCAGTGAAAAGACCGGTCGCCCGGTCGGAGGAACGGCTAAACCAGTTGATGGCTGGAAGGTTGAAACACCAGGCCAGTCCTAGCTACAGCATACATGGCAGACGTTAACAGGTTGGTAGCTCATTCAGTCGTGTCATTCGTACGACATCAGGTTGATTATGCACAAGATTGCTGACATACAACGGTTCATCGCCAATAAAACGGGAGCGGACATCAGCAAAGTGAGCGCAGACTGTGACATCGAGAGGGATCTGGGTTGCACAGGCGACGATTTTCACGGGCTCATGCAGGACTATTCGTCTGTGTTTCAAGTCGATATGAGCAGCTATTTATGGTATTTTCACACCGGGGAAGAAGGCCAGAACTTTGGCGCTGCTTTTTTCAAATCACCACCTAGTCGAGTTGACCACATAGCGGTAACGCCTCAACTGTTAGTTGATGTTGCGAACAAAGGTCATTGGGACATTAGTTACCCACCACATAAGATGCCCAAAAGGCGATATGACATCCTGGTCAATCAGCTGTTAGTTGGGGTGTTCATCTGCCTTATCCTGTACAGATGCACCCGCTGATAGTCGAAGATGTTTGCTGCTTGTTTCGCGGCTATCTTCTGCTACACATAGATCATCTTGCGGGTCATGCCACCATCGACCACGAAGTTCTGGCCGGTGATGAAATCGTTGGCGTCGTCGAGCAGGAACAGGATCATCCGGGCGATGTCGTCGGGGCGACCAACCCGGCCGGCGGGGTGCTGGTTATGGTCGGCAGGGCGTAGTTTTTCAGGAGTAGGATGCCCTTTTTTGAGGCCCGACACGTCGATCCAGCCGGGGCTGATGCAGTTGGCACGTACCTGCGGGCCGAGGCTCATGGCCAGCGAGTGGGTCAGCGCAAAAATACCGCCTTTACTGGCCGAATACCCAAACGTATCGGGCTCTGACTGGAACGCCCGCGTTGAGCACAGGCTGATGATGGTGCCGTGTTGTTTGCGGAGGTGCGGCGCGGCATACTTGGCGCAGAGGAACATACCCGTCAGATTTACGCCAATGGCCCGGCTCCACTCGTCGGCTGTCAGTTCGTCGATGGATTTCTCCTGCATGATGGCTGCATTGTTGACCAGCGCATCAATGCGCCCAAACTGCTTTACTGTCTGTTTCATCGCCTGCCTCACGGACTGTTCGTCCGATACGTCGCAGGAAAGAAATTGAGCATTAGGATGCACAGGCCCCAGTTCTGTCTGAGCTTCGGCAAGCGCTTCAGCATCGGCCTCCCAGAGCGAGACAGCATAGTTGTGGTTAAGCAGGAATTCTGCCGTAGCCCGGCCAATGCCCTGGCCAGCGCCGGTAATAATCACAGTGTTCATGATCGATAAACCCAGTTGCTACCGTACCTGACCGGCAACTTAGCTACCGGTCAGGTACGTTGCCGGCACGCCAATAGGGCCTCCTTCGCCCCCTTATAGACTTAACATCACCGGACAGCCGTCGTCCGGTTTCGGACAGGGATAGGGGCCAATAGTGGGTAGAATAGGCTTAAAAGGCTTTTTTTAGCAGTTGGCATGGCTCTTGACCAGCCGTATGTACCTACTAAACAGGCCTTTTGCTATGTTTCACCATTACCTTATCATCGCTTTACGAAGCCTGCGCAAAAACCGGGCTTTTACCCTCATCAACATTGTTGGGTTGGGTCTCGGCATTGCCGCCTTTGGTCTTATATGGGAGTACATCGCTTTTGAGCGAAGTGTAAATCAATTTCACCAAAAGCTGCCCAACCTTTACCGGGTATTGCTGGAAGGTAAATCGGGCGAAACCGGTGAGTTTGGGCCGGCGGCACTAGCCCCGGATGCACAGGATGCCTTTCCCGAAATCGAGGCTGTTTGTCGGCTGATAACGGGAGCGGCGCAGGCTATTGTCAGCGTACCACAACGTGTAGCACAGGCCAACGGTGAGGCAAAAACGTTTCGCGAAGCCAACGTAGCGATGGCGGATGGTAGCTTTTTTTCGATGTTCACGTTTCCGTTGGTGAGCGGTAACCCGGCAAGTCTGAAACAGCCTAATACGGTGTTCCTGTCGGAAAGTACAGCCCGTCGGTATTTCGACAGCCAGCCAGCGGTGGGTAAAACGATTACCGTGAATGGCCAGTTTGGGCAGCAGCTTTATACAGTCGGGGGCGTATATGCCGATATGCCCGAGAATTCGGATATCCGGTTCGATCTGCTCTACTCGCTGGCGACGCTGGCTAATCCGGCCAACTTAAACGGAAACGGCTGGGCTAGCCTCACCAGCTACAACAGTAATTTTCTGCAGGCCAGCCTGCAACTCAAACCTGGTACTGATGCCGATGCGCTGGCTCGTAAACTGACGACCTTTTACCGCGCCAAAAAACCAGATGAAAGCACCACGACGGTGCGCCTGCAAGCCGCTAAGTACAGCCACCTTGGCCAATCGCTGGATGATCCGTTCGTGACGGTGGGTAGTCTGGCATTCGTGTACCTGCTCAGTGCCCTGGCGTTGTTGATCGTGCTGATTGCCTGGTTGAACTACATTAACTTAAGCACGGCCACAGCCCTTACCCGCGCCAAAGAGGTGGGCGTCAGAAAAGTGATAGGCGCCACGCAAAGCCAGCTGGTTGGCCAGTTGTTAGGCGAATCGATACTGATCAATGCGCTTGGGTTATTGCTTGGCCTGCTGCTGATCGGTTTGGTGCAGCCCGTATTCAACCAGTTTGTGGGTAAACAGCTTAGCATAGGTACGTTGCTGGTTGGGCGCCCCGGCGAACTGGGCCTTTGGTGTTGGGGACTACTGGCCTTGCTGACCGGATCGCTGGTATCGGGTTGCTACGTGGCCTACGCACTCACACGTACGCGGTCGGTAGATATAATGCGGGCGGGCGTCGGCAGCCACGGGCGGGCTACCTGGCTGCGCCAGTCGCTGGTGGTGGTGCAGTTTGGCATTGCCCTGGTATTGATCGTGGCCACTGTCGTCATGTTTCAGCAGGTTCAGTTTCTGCGCAATAGACCATTGGGGCTCACTATGGATCGTTTAGTGACGATAAAAGGGCCGGAAGTAGGCAAACAGCAGGCCGATTTCGTCTCGCGCCGAACAGCCTTCCAGCAGCAGGTGGCGCAGTTATCGTATGTGGAGGCGCTATGCAATACCGGAAGCGTGCCGGGCAACTGGTACAATTTTACCTCAGCCGGTATTACGCGCCAGAACCCGACACCCGATGAAGCAAAGCGGTCGTACAACATGGTTTTTGCCGATGATCACTTTCTGCCCACGTTCGGGATCAGGTTGCTGGCGGGTCAGAATTTTACGCGGGCACAAACAGAAGTCGATTACGAAAAAGGGGGAGCCATTATCCTGAACGAGCGCGCTGCCCAGGATATGGGCTTTACATCGGCCAGCGATGCCATTGGTAAAGCTGTGTTATGGGGAAGCGCCTTTGAGGTGGTAGGCGTGGTAAATAACTACAGGCATCAGTCGCCGAAAACGCCGGTCGAGCCCGTCATCATCATTCCACGTACCTACAACGGATACCTCACCGTGCGCCTTGCGCCGGGGAACGTACCTGAACACCTGGCCGAACTGGAAAAGCTATATAAAGCCAGCTACCCTGGTAATCCGTTCGATTACTTCTTTGTTGAGCAGAAATACAATGAACAATACCAGGCCGAGCAGCAGTACGGGCAGCTGTTCAGTGTAGCGGCAGGCCTGGCTGTTTTTATTGCCTGCCTGGGTCTTTTCGGCCTGGCGGCCTTTACGGCACAGCGTCGTACCAAAGAGATTGGCGTTCGGAAAGTACTGGGAGCGAGTGTGGCCAGCATTGTGGCGTTATTATCGGGAGATTTCCTGAAACTGGTTGGGGCTGCCTTTGTACTGGCCGTTCCGCTCGCCTGGTGGGCAATGGACCGGTGGTTGCAGGATTTTGCAGAAAAAACACCGCTGCACTGGTGGCTATTTGCGGGCGCAGGTACGTTAGTAGCGCTTGTTGCGCTGATAACGGTTTCTTTCCAAAGCATCCGTGCTGCGCTGGCCGATCCGGTGACCAGCCTGCGTGCAGAATGATTTTGGCCGACGTATAAACGGATAAGCGGAAGGATGGGTCATGGTCGGGAGGGTAGACAGTATCTTTATGTTTATATAAGGTCGGTATTGTCTACAGGCATAAGAGAGATGAACGATTAGCCGGTATCAGTAAAAGCTGATAAGGCGGCCTAAAATCCGTATTTATCTGGCTGGTGTTGAAATCCCTCTGTGTATAATTGCCGTATCTTTACCGGCAACCTCCGTAACTAACTTACTATCTCATGGCTTCTCTGCTCCATGCGCCGCCCCCGGCGTTTCCGGTGCTGTCGTCATTATCGACTGAAAATCAGACCGATTTACTCCGGGCTATAGTTGAACATACCGCTTCGGCTAATTCGTTGTGGGCGCCCGTCTGGAATGATGAAGGCGCACTGATTGATTTCCGTTATCTGTACGTTAATCCGGCGGCGGCTCGTTACCTCAACCATTCCAACGAAGAATTGGCTGGTCGGTTGGTCAGTGAATTTAATCAGGAGTTTCATGAGTCAGGGCATTGCAAACTATTCGCAGACGTATACACGACTGGTGTAGCCTTTCGTCAGGAGATGCTTCATCCGACGGTACATCGCTGGCTCGACATGTCGGTGTCGCGGGTGGGTGATGCCCTGCTCATGTCGTTCAATGATATCCATGATCGCTATGAGGCTACGCTTCGTTCGCAGGAACAGGCCGAGTTGTTGCAACGGGTAGTAGACCATTCTCCCTCCGGGCTGATGCTGCTGGAAGCCGTTCGGGATGCCAATAAGCAGGTTGTTGATTTTGTTTATTTGCTGACCAACAACCTCAATGCGAAAATGATGGGGCTCACGGTAGCTCAAATGAATGGTCAACTGGTCTCGTCGCTGTTCCCCGGCTACCAGACCCTGGATTTATTCAATACGCTGGTTCACGTAACAGAAACGGGGGAAACCATCGAAAACACGTTCGTTTATGACCGTTATGGCGTGAAAGGGACCTTCGATGGGTATTACATTCAGCAGGGCGATGGCGTACTGTTTACCTTCACTAACGTAACCCGTTTAGCCGAACAGCAGCAGCAGCTAACCCAGATGAACCGGGATTTGCTGCATTCGAACGAGAGCCTGCAACAGTTTGCCTATATCGCCAGTCACGATCTGCAGGAGCCGCTGCGTAAGGTGCAGTCATTCAGTAAGATGTTGGGTGAACAATACGCCGAGCAACTGGAAGGGACGGGCCTGGATATGCTTACGCGGGTGCAGTCGTCGGCCCGGCGAATGTCGGAACTGATTCGTGATCTGCTCAACTACGCTCGCCTGACGACTGAAAAAGAGCCGATGGTAGCGGTTGATCTGAATGCAATCATTAATGAAGCCCTTATCGATCTGGACCTACGCATTCAGGAAACCCAGCCAACGATCCAGATCGATGCCTTGCCGACCGTGCATGGGCGGGCCGTGCAACTTCGTCAGTTGTTCCACAACCTGTTGGGGAATGCGCTGAAATTTCAGCCGCCGGGCCAGCAGCCAATGGTTGCCGTTACCTGCCAGCTCGCTGATTCGGCAACACTACCCGCCGACCTGCCTGCTCGACGTACCTACTGGCAAATCGACGTTCGGGATAACGGTATTGGTTTTCATCAGCAGTATACCGACCGTATTTTCGAGGTTTTTCAGCGGCTACATGGCAAAAACAAGTACGCTGGTACCGGCGTAGGGCTGGCCGTTTGCCGACGGGTAGCCCAAACGCATGGTGGCAATATAGCTGCCACCAGTAAGCTGGGCGAAGGGGCTACATTTACTGTTTACCTCCCTAAATAGGGCCGTTTCTGACCGGGCGCTGTCCGCTTCTGGACATTTATTGGGCAGGGAACCGTTGATATACAGATGTTTGCTTAATTGGCTGTTTTTTTGTGGATAAACCGGCATAAAACTACATCAACGTCTATGGTTCGTAACTACCTGCTCGTTTCCTTCCGTACACTCTGGCGCAATCGTACCCAAAGCTTTATCAACATTATCGGATTAGCACTTGGTATGGCCTGCGCCCTGCTGATCGGTATCAACATAGCCGATGAACTGGGGTATGATCGGTTTCATGCCAAAGGATCACAACTGTATAAAGCCTACAACCGGAATACCTTCGAAGGGTCTGTTCATTGCTGGCCAACTACGCCAAGTCCGCTGGCCCCGGCGTTGAAAGCTGAATTCCCGGAAATTGTCGAGTCGGCCCGGATGCTTTGGAAACAGCCGTACCTGACCAGCTACGGTACAACCAGGGTAAACATCGACGGTAGCTTTACCGATCCTGGTTTTCTGACCATGTTCAGTTTTCCGCTGCTACAGGGTAACCCGAAAACGGCGCTGAACGGTACCAATTCAGTGGTGCTGACCCAGGTAGCTGCCAAAAAACTGTTTGGTGAGACAGATCCGATGGGCAAAGTGGTGCGGATCGACAATAAAGACAATTTCGTGGTGTCGGGCGTGCTGAAAGACCTGCCGAAGAACACAGAATTCGAGTTTGAGATGTTGCTTCCCTGGGCCTACCAGACCAAAACTGGCGATGATTATGGCTATTGGGGAAACAACTACGTCCGCACGTTTGTCGAATTGGCACCAACAGCCAAAGTAGAGGCGGTAAACGCTAAAGTGCGTGATATCACCAGACGCCACTCGAAAGGAACAGAAGACAACGAAGTGTTTTTGTATCCTTCTCCCCGCTGGCACTTGTATGGTTGGTTCCAGAATGGCGTTGAGAGTGCCAGTGCGATGGTGTATGTACGTATGGCAGGATACATTGCGGGATTCATTCTGCTACTGGCCTGCATCAATTTTATGAACCTCAGCACGGCTCGTTCGGAAAAGCGCGGTCGTGAGGTGGGAATCAGAAAAGTGGTCGGTGCAAGCCGTTGGTCGTTGGTTGGTCAATTTTTAGGCGAGTCGCTCCTGCTGACTGTGGTTTCATTCATGCTGGCTTTGCTGTTAGCCCAGCTGGCACTACCTGCCCTGAATACGCTACTCGAAAAGCAACTGGTAATTCCCTATACCACTATGCGTTTCTGGGGCGCCTGCCTGGCGCTGATTCTAGTTACAGGTACGTTAGCGGGTAGTTATCCGGCTTTTTTCCTGTCAGCTTTGGAACCCATCCGCGTATTGAAAGGACGGTTACTGGCCATTAGGGGAAGATTGGCAACCCGGCAGGTGCTGGTTGTCTTTCAGTTTCTGATTACGGTGGCTCTGCTGATTAGTACGTTAGTCGTGAAACGCCAACTGGCCCATACCCAGCAACGCGACATGGGCTACAACCGGGCTAACCTGGTCTTTAGCCGATTCACGGGCGACATTGATAAAAACTATACCCTCATCCGAAACGAACTGCTCAATCAGAGGGTAGCGACGGCTGTCTGCAAAACGAACAATGCAATCACAGAATCGTATAGCAATACCTGGGGCCTTGACTGGAAAGGAAAACCACCGGGCTCAAAAATTACCTTCGATCAGTTGACGTGCGGAAGCGGCGATTTTGTGAAAACGATGGGCGTTAAGCTCATTACCGGACGCGACCTCGATCACCTAACGTACCCAACGGATACGTCTGCCTGTTTGATCAATGCAACGGCGGCCAACGTGTTAGGGTTTAAAGATCCGGTCGGGCAAGTGATCAAAAACGAAGGTACTGATTTTCGTATCGTAGGCGTGTTCGCTGATTTCATCTGGGGATCACCATTCGACAAAGTGCCGCCTATGTTCGTCAAGGGTAGTAACTGGTCGGGTACAATCAATTACCGGTTGAACCCGGCTTTGCCCACCGAAACAGCCCTGAAAAAAGCGGCGCAGATTTTCACGCGGTATAATCCGGCTTTTCCGTTCGAGGCAAACTTCGTGGATCAGGAATATCAGCGCAAGTTTGACCAGCTTCGCCCCATTGGAGCCATGGCTGACGCTTTTGCCGTGATTGCCGTTATCATTGCCTGCCTCGGATTGTTTGGCCTGGCCACGTTCATAGCCGAACAGCGAACGAAAGAAATCGGTATCCGAAAAACGTTAGGGGCCAGCGTACCCAGTGTGGTGACGTTGCTATCAAAAGATTTCCTGAAACTGGTCGTCGTGGCCATATTACTAGCTGTTCCGCTAGCCTGGTGGGGAATGGAACAATGGCTGAGCACGTACAATTACCGGGTCACGATCGACGGGTGGATTTTCGTTGGCGCTGGCTTACTGGCCATTGTCGTGGCCCTGCTGACGGTCGCTTATCACAGCATCCGTGCTGCCCTGACAGATCCGGTTGATGCATTACGGGGTGAATAAATGGGTTAGTGCCCAGCTAGAAATCCGTTGACGCGTTTGTAAGGTTTAGCGGCTTAATCCAGATGTTACGGTACATGACGTTGTGGCCTTCTGCCTGTAGCTTTAGGCCACCGGGCGTGTCTGTAATGCCTTTGCCGCCATCGTTACCCCCATCTATGCCTGACTTGGGGCCGCCCCACACCTGACTGATCGACTTGTTGGTGTGTACTTTCCTGCCGTTGAAATACATGGTAACCATTGCTTTTTCAACCAGCTTACCCGCTTTAAAACGGGCCGCCCGGAAAGTGATATCATACGCATTCCAGTTGCCCAGCCCGTTGTAGGCATTGTACGGTGAGGCCTCTTCATTAATGACAGCGGCCATGCCGTGGGCCGTTGAGTCGCCATCCAGCACCTGAATTTCGTAGCGGTTCTGTAGATAAACCCCACTGTTACCACCGGTCATGGGGATGAGGAATTCAACGTGGATACGAGCGTCTTTAAAGGTGTCTTTCGTTACCAGATCGGCAGACCCGTATTTACCACCCGCCGAAGCAGGGTCGTTGCTGGTCATGACCGGCCCGCCATCAACGGGATCGGTTGCCATTGGCCAGTTGATGGGCATTGTAGCCGTACGGCCTGGTCCATCCCAATAAGTCCATTTGGCGTCACGCATCTTCTGGGTGCCGTCAAAATAAACGGTGGCTCCTTTGGGGGCCTTTGCGCCAACGCCTGTCTGTGCGGTGGCCATTGTCGACAGCCCTACGAGCAGGGCAACTGGCATGAGTAATTTATTCGTTATCACAGAACTGGCGGTAGATTAGTTTGAACGAGTTGCTGGTCAAAGAAGCAGCAGTCTGTTTGTTTTTACTTCGCTTTCGCGCGAACGGCCTGAACATGAAAAACCCCAGCCTGGCAGGCTGGGGTTCTCTATCAATACCCATAGGTTAGTAATGCAACGAGGAAGTATCGGCATTGGCCGACTGGTTGTCCAGATTGAACAGGTCGTTCAAGACGTCGATCAGCGTTTCGGCTTCACCACGCTTACAGGCAGCTTTCAGTTGAAGAACGGGTAATTTCAGTACTTTCTGCATAATACCCTTAGTGATCTTGTCCATCCGTTCCGACTCATCGGGACTGAGGTGCTTCAGATGCCGGGCAATCTCTTCTTTCCGGATTTGCTCCAGGGCGTTCTTCAGCTTATTAATAGTTGGTGAGACCATCATTTCCTTCGACCAGTCGCCAAACTCGGCAGTTGACTGAGTGATGATAGCTTCTACCTGCGGAATCGAGGCCAGTCGCCGGTTCAGGGCTTCGTCGGCCCGGGTGCGTATGTGGTCGATGTTGTACACCAGCACACCCGGAATTTGCTCAACGGCCGCATCGACGCTCCGGGGCACCGATAAGTCGATGAAGTATTTATAGGTAAGCACCGTTACCCCGCTTAAAAGAGTGGGGGTAAACAATGGCTCGTCGCGCTGAACAGCCGAGATGATTACATCGGCCTGCTGAATCTCAGTAGCCAGCTGATCGAAGTCGGCAAAACGTACCTGTAATTCAGTCGCCAGCTCTTCGGCTTTCGAGCGGGTGCGGTTGCAGAGCGTGATATTTGTAACGCCCCGGTTCACCAGGTTACGGCAGACATCGGCACCAATTTCGCCCAGCCCAACGACCAGTACTGCTGGATTGGCCCGTTCACCCAACAGCTCGTCGATCAGCTCCACGGCGGCATAGGATACCGACGCTGCCCCGTCGCGGAAAGATGTCTCCTGAGCTACACGCTTGTTGGTATAGAAAATGGTGTGCATCAGACGATGCAGGAACGGACCAGCCAAATCGAGGTCAGCCGACCATTGGTACGACTGTTTTACCTGGTTTGGGATCTGCATGTCGCCGATGACCTGCGAATGCAGGCCTACACAGACTTCAAACAAATGCCGAACTGCCTGTGCGTGCGCGGCAATCTGTTGAAAATAGGGCAGGTAAGAATCAGTATCAGTCAGGCCTTTTTCGATCAGCACCAACCGCGCAATAGTGGTATTATGATCTTCAGAAGCCGCATAATACACTTCAGTACGGTTACAGGTCGAGACAACCAGCAACTCAGAAAGCCCTAAAATATCGCGTAAACGAAGCATCAGCCGTTTGGCTTCGTCTTCGTTGAGTGCAATTAACTCACGAACGGCTAAAGGAGCCGTTTTGTGGGATAAACTGATTGATTTAAAAACGTCAAACATAGCGATTACGCTTAGTCAACAGCTAAACGAGGGACAAAATTACAGTACAAAACAGTCTACTTAGCCGGAGAATTAGTCCGGCTTGCTATTTAGAATTTATATAAATAAGTAGACCAGGTTCTTACTAAAATCCAACTTGACTGGTTAGTGAAGAAACACATCCATGTACGTTCAGGTTCTTTGATTCGTTACCTTGTCAGGATAAAGACAGTGGTAGATGTTGAAGTCATTTGATATATATAGTCAAAACAACGTAATGAAAATAATTGTGGCGTTGAACCTGCTGTTGGTAGGGACGGGCTCCGCATTATTTACCAATCGAATTATTAATAAACTCGAAGCCCGCGAAGAACAGTACATGCGGCTCTACGCCAAAGCACTGGCCTATGCCATAGAAACGGCTGATAATCAGGAGAACCTGAATTTTATAGTTACCGGTATTATTGAGACAAACGAAAATAACGCTATACCGGCGATCTATGCAGATGCGCATCTGGAACCTGCTCAGTGTCGGAATGTGGAGTTTCCTGATAATCTGACCGATGAAGAAAAGCACCAATATCTGAAAGAACAGATGCAGGAGATGCGTAAAAACCATCCGCCAATCGTAGTTGACTTGAAAGACGGGGAGAAGGGACTTATTTATTACAACAATTCCCTGCTTCTGAAGCAACTGAATTATTTTCCTTTCGCATTACTGGCTATCCTATCCGCTCTGGCGGTCCTGGCCTATCTCTCGTTTAGTTCATCGCGACGGGCCGAACAGAACCGGGTGTGGGTTGGGCTGGCCAAAGAAACGGCGCACCAGTTGGGCACCCCGCTTTCGTCATTGCTGGCCTGGGTCGATTATATGCGGACCGATCCCGATCATTACGAAGCCGAAGTGACCGACGAGATCGAAAAAGATGTGCAGCGGCTGGAAACCATCACGGCGCGTTTCTCCAGTATTGGCTCTATTCCCACGCTAAAAGACGAAAACCTGGATGAGGTGGTTACGCAGTTTGCCAGTTACCTGGCCCGTCGAATTTCTACCAAAGTGAAAATGACCGTTGAAAGCAACCTGCCTGCCAGCCTGATGGTGCGGATCAACCGGCTGCTGTTTGAGTGGGTAATTGAGAATATCTGCAAGAACGCCGTCGACGCCATGGCGGGTGTAGGCGAGTTGCGGATCAGGCTGTTACCGTTACCTAATGATGAGGTAGGGATCGACATAACCGATACCGGTAAGGGGATGAGCAAATCCAGTATGGTAAAAGTTTTTTCGCCGGGCTACAGCACCAAAAAGCGCGGCTGGGGGCTAGGCCTGACACTCGCTAAGCGAATCGTGGAAGAATACCACAAAGGACGCCTGTTTGTAAAATCATCGGAGGTAGGCAAAGGCACCACGTTTCGGATCGTATTGAATCGTGAGCCGGGTACGCTGACTGAAATACCCGCTGTGCGCAGGAAAAAGCTATCCATCAGCTCATTGCGAGGGCCAAAAAAGGTAAGTTAGTCTTTAAGCGTTGAGGGGTCCGGTTATCGCCCATTCAGCGGCACGGAGATCGTGTCGGTAATGATTGTGTTGCTGACATTCAATGCCCGGTCCCGGATACGTACCTGGAAACGAACGGGTGCCAGCCGGTAAGGGCGCTGGTAGAAGAAGACCTGGCTGAAATCGATATCGCCTTCTACTGCCCCCTTGGGTGAGCCTAGCGGCGACCGGGGGAAAAATAATTTTCTGTTGTCGCCCGCCGGTAGCTCTTTATACGTTCCATTAACATACTCAAACGTCTTGACTTCATAGTTGCCCCAGGTTTCCTTACCAAATACAACCCGCTGCCTTGTTGTATCGCGGGTGTCTTCGCCGATATCACCCGTACCGTCCTGCAAACGAATCGTTAAAATAACTGAGTCGCGTGCGGCCTGGCCAACGCCGGAACCCGCTGCCAGCGTCACCTTTACAGGCGGACCAACCAGACGAATTTCAGGTGTATCGCTATAGTTTGGCTCCGTAAAACAGGCTGCCAGGGTTGCTGAAAGGACCAATGCCAATAGCCCCTGATGAATTAGTTGTCTGCGCATGCTGTTAACGTACTGAATTTTTGCAAGCTACTGTGTTTTTATCCCAATCCGACTGGCGGTCATCGCTTCGGCAACGTATTCTCAACGTAACGGCCACTGATTTTGATGCACTGGCCCTTGAGTTGTTTCAGTACCAGGCCCGGTACAACAACGTGTATGCCGACTATTTAGGCCATTTGCGCTGTAAACCTGGTACGGTGCGCTCGATCGCCGAGATACCTTTTTTGCCCATCAGCTTTTTCAAGACACACCGTGTGTTGATTCCAGACGTACCCGAGGCCACTGAATTTGCCAGCAGTGGAACTACGGGGGCCACTACCAGCCGACATGTAGTCCCTGATCTACCGCTCTATGATGCTGTTTGTCAGCGCCTGTTTGAGGAGCAGTACGGGCCACTCAGTCAGTTCCATATTCTGGGTTTGCTGCCGTCGTATCTGGAACGAAATAACTCGTCGCTGGTATATATGGTTCAGCGATTTATGACGCTATCAGGCGCTGATCAGTCTGGTTTTTTCCTGAATAACCACGCCGAACTGACTACCCGACTGCGCCAGCTAACCGAGCGTGCTAACCAGCGTACCCAGGATGACTCGTCCGATGACCCAAAAAAAGTACTCCTCATTGGCGTAACGTTCGGTTTGCTCGACTGGATTGACCAAACGCCCGAATCGTTGGAGTGGGTGGGCGATCATCCTGACCTGATCGTGATGGAGACCGGGGGCATGAAAGGGCGTCGTCGTGAGATGCTTCGCGAAGAAGTACACGCCGAACTGATCGACAAACTGGGGGTGTCGGCCATTCACTCGGAATATGGCATGACCGAGTTGTTATCGCAGGCGTACTCTAGTGGTCATGGTGTTTTCAGGCCCGGCGCCACCATCCAGGTACGTCTTCGGGACCTCAATGACCCTTTTCATAGCTACGTACCCGGCAACCTACTTGGTAAGCAGACGGGAGGGGTTAATGTCATCGATCTGGCCAATCTGGATTCATGTGCCTTTATCGAAACCCAGGACCTGGGCCAGTACGACACCGATCCGGGTACGTTTCGGATTATGGGGCGCTTCGATAACGCTGATGTACGTGGCTGCAATTTGTTGGTGGCGTTGTGAGGCAAAGGGGCTGCGGTTGGGCAATCAGAGCCAGATCCTTTCATAAGCTGACTATTCCTGAAAAAGTAAAACCCTGGCCTGGTTGCGTCGTTATCTAGTTGATTCGATAAACAACAGATCACAACGTATTATGAAAAAGGTACTTATTGCGAGCATGGGCTTGATAGCCTCGCTGCTCATCACAGAAGCCGCTGTCGCCCAAACCAGTCGGATGGATAGTGACCTGGTTGGACGGACCAGCAAAATGGAGTTTGATCGTATGAACAAGGAGGGTGCCGCTGCGGTAGCTGCTATAACGCCTTCAGGTTCGAAACTGTCGAAAGCAGATGAAGATCTGATGAGGCAGGTTGCCCTGGGTGGCATGATGCAACTGGAAACCAGTAAGGTGGCCGTTCAAAAGTCAACTAATCCTGAAGTTCGTGAGATGGCTCAGGCCGAAGTAGATGAGCAAACTGGCCTGTCGGCTAAACTGGCTGAGATTGCCTCGGCAAAAGGCATAACCTTACCAGCCACACCAGATGCGAAAACGCAGGATATGGTCTCAAAAATGCAGGGAATGGCGGGCATCGAGCTTGATCGTCATTATGTGCAGGAACACGCGGTAAAAGGCCACGAAGTGCTCGACAAGACCATGGCGAAGGTGGAAAGTAAAGGCCAGGATGCCGCTCTGATGGCCGTGGCAAAAGCCGCTCACCCACTCGTTAAGACACACTTGAAAGTAGCCCGTGAACTGAATGCAAAGCTGAAAAGCGGGAATTCAATGAACAGTGGTCAATAAAACGACGTCTTCGCTACAGGAAAAGCCAACTTCACCAGTTGGCTTTTTTTGTTTATAGTCCTCGCTATTCGTTCATAGAGGCGTGAAGATTTAGTACAGAAGGGTATAAATAATAAATGGTTGTTGTTTCCTTGTGCGTAATGACCTTATTTCGATTTGTTAAAGCAACCGTTGTGTTTAAGCTGACTAAATCAGTCGGTCGACAAACGCACGAACCTGTCGTACCAGTTTTTTTATACACTTTATGGCCAAACTCATCATTATTGATGACGAAAAGAGCATCCGGGCAGCCCTGCGCGACATCCTAGAGTATGAGGGCTACGAGGTCGATGAGGCCAAAGACGGCGAAGAAGGCCTCGAAATGATTCTTAAATCGCGGTATGACGTTGCGCTTTGTGACATTAAAATGCCTAAAATGGATGGGCTGGAGATGCTTCTGAAGGCAACCGAAGCTGAACGGGGAACTCAGTTCATCATGATTTCGGCTTTTGGCAACGTTGAGAATGCCGTAGAGGCGACCAAACGTGGTGCCTTTGATTTTATCACGAAACCGCCTGATTTGAACCGGCTTTTGGTAACCGTTCGCAATGCGATCGAGAAATCGAAGCTGGTTGCCGAAACCAAAACGCTGAAGAAACGGATCTACAAGATCAACGAGATCGTTGGCGATTCTGACCCAATCCGGAAAGTAAAGGAAACCATCAACCGGGTGGCTGCAACAGAAGCCCGGGTATTGATTACCGGCCCCAATGGGTCTGGGAAGGAAATGGTTGCCAAAGGCATTCACGAAAAGGGGAACCGGGCCGGTATGCCGCTGATCGAGGTTAACTGCGCCGCTATTCCTGGCGAACTCATTGAGAGTGAGTTGTTTGGGCATGAGCGTGGCGCGTTTACGGGCGCAGCCTCCAAGCGTATCGGCAAGTTTGAGCAAGCTGACGGCGGTACGTTGTTTCTCGACGAGATTGGTGATATGAGCCTGTCAGCACAGGCTAAGGTGCTGCGTGCATTGCAGGAAAGCAAGATAACGCGGGTGGGCGGCGATAAGGAAATAAAGGTCAACGTTCGTGTGATTGCGGCAACGAATAAAGACTTACGCCGCGAAATTGCCGATGGTAACTTCCGGGAAGACTTATTTCACCGGCTCAGTGTAATCGTTATTCACGTACCTGCGCTGGCCGACCGGAAAGAAGACATTCCGCTGCTGTCTGACAAGTTTTTGCAGGACATCAGCAGCGAATACAATGCACCGGCAAAAGAGATTGAACCGGCGGCTATGACGCAGCTCCAATCCATGCCGTGGACCGGTAATGTGCGTGAACTGCGCAACGTTATCGAGCGGCTGGTCATTATGTGTGGTGATGCCATCACGCTCGACGATGTACTGATGTACGCGTAAATAGGGTCTGAAGAGGGCAGAAAGTCCAGCGTCTGGAAAGGCGTTGATTGTGTTACTTACACTGGGGTAATTCCTGAGTAGCCGTAATAGGATCAATGCCTTTCCAGACGCTGGACTTTCTGCCTTTTCTACTGTTTAACTTATGAAAGCTGTTCTCTGCCATCAGTTTGGCCCACCCGAATCCCTGACTATTGATGAGATGGCCTGGCCAGTTGCGGAGCCTGGAAAAGTGGTTATCGAAGTAAAAGCCTGTGGCGTAAATTTCCCCGATACCCTGATCATTGAAGGGAATTATCAGTTCAAGCCTGCTTTCCCGTTTTCGCCCGGTGGTGAGGTCGCCGGTATCGTGCGGGCGGTAGGAGCGGGAGTAACCCACGTGAAACCGGGCGATCATGTCTTTGCACTGACTGGATGGGGTGGCTTTGCCGAAGGTGTACTGGCCGACGCCTTCAAGACATTTCCCATGCCTGCCGGGATGGAGTACAACACGGCGGCCTCGCTCATGTATACCTACGGTACATCGTACCACGCCCTGAAACAACGCGCTCAGGTACGTTCCGGCGAGACTCTGCTTGTATTAGGCGCGGCAGGTGGTGTAGGACTGGCCGCCGTAACGCTTGGCAAACTTATGGGAGCGCGGGTGATTGCTGCCGCTTCTACCGACGAAAAAACAGCCTTATGCACGCAATACGGCGCCGACGAAACCATCAACTACACCACCCATAACCTGCGTGACCGCCTCCAGGAACTGGTTGGCAAGAAAGGCGTCGATATCGTTTACGATCCCGTGGGTGGCGAGTTGGCCGAGCCTGCATTGCGCGCAATGGCCTGGGGCGGGCGGTACCTGGTGGTTGGCTTTGCCGCCGGTGAGATACCACGCCTACCGCTGAATTTACCCCTGCTGAAAGGCTGCTCGGTTGTCGGCGTATTTTGGGGCGCTTTTGCCGAGCGCCAGCCGAAAGACAATCAGCAAAATGTGCGGGAATTACTCCAGTTCTGGCAAGAGGGAAAACTCATGCCACACATCCACGCTACCTATCCGCTCGAACAGGCAGCTACGGCGCTGAACGACATGCTTGGCCGTCGGGTGATGGGGAAGGTGTTGATTGTCGTTTAAACTGCAGCCTGGCCCACAATTACCGGCGCCTGGTGATGCTGCCGCATTTAGCACCCATTAGTGTATAGGCCTGTGTATACCCCAGTTCGCCTGCCCGACCCATATCTGCGCAACCGGCCTGCTCGTCGCCTCCATCATACCGAATAATGCCTCGCAGGTAATAAGCCTCGGCATGAGTTGCATTTAGTTTTAGTGCATTATTGCAGTCAACCATGGCTCCTTTCTGATCGCCAGTCGACGATTTGATGATGCCACGGACGAAATACGATTCACTGTTAGCAGGGTTCATTTCAATTGCCTGGTTAAGATCAGTTAATGCGCCCTTTACGTCGCCCGACGAATTTTTAAACAGCCCACGAAGAATGAACATATCAGAGCGGTCGTCGGCTATTTCATTCATCTGGTAGCGATCGCGCATGATGTAGCCTAACAAGGGCATGATTGTCTGGACGATAAATTCGCTGTAATACAATTTGCTTTTGGTTACGGGTGTACTTAGCTCAATGGATTTGTCCAGATCAGCCATACTCGTGGCTCGCCCTTCGGTACGGCTACGGCAATAACCCCGACTGAATAAAGCTTGGTAGTGGGCCGGGTTTAGCTGTATGGCTTTATTAAAATCAGCCAAGGCATCGTCAAATGCACTGAGGCGCATGTTCACGAGACCACGCCTGTAAAAGGCTTCTGCATTGCCGGCAGTCATCGACAGACTCTGGTTGAAGTCGGCCAAGGCATTCCTGTTGTTTTTCAAGCGGTAGTACGCATAGCCGCGCCCGGTTAGCGCATCAGCTTTATTGGGTTGCTTCATCAATGCGGCCGAAAAATCAGCGATTGCTCCTTTGAAGTCAGCTAAAGCACTTTTACACAGGCCCCGTGCTGCCAGGGTAGCTGCATCGTTTGGAGCCAACCCATCTGCTTTGTTGAAGTCAGCTAAAGCCATAGTCAGCGAGTTCATTTTGAGTCGGCACAAGCCCCGCTGATAAAAGGTTTGTGGATTAGTCAAGTCTAATTCAAGGGCCCGATTGAAATCCCGAATGGCCCCTGTTGGGTTCTCCTCCTGGCTACGAATGATGCCTCGTTGGATATATGAATCAGCCGACTGTGGATTCAGCTCGATGGCCTGATCCAGATCCGTCAGCGCACCCTGGATGTCGTTTAGACTAGTCTTTACTAAAGCGCGCTGATAATAACTGCTCGATTGGGGAGCCAGATCAATGCTGGCTGAAAAGGCCCGCACGGCCCCGATGAAATTTTTGTTTTTCTTCAGCTGTACACCTTCCTCAAAATAATCTGTTGCCGATACAGGTGCTTGAGCTGGGCTACTAAAGGGCAACACGAGCATAGAGAAGTAAAAAAATAGGTAACTGTTTTTTCTCATGGTTCCTATCCAGGTTAATCAAATACGGTAGCAGGCAAATGTATTTGGGACCTGAAGCGTACACAAGGCAGAAGACATAAGGAAACAATTACTTAACATTCATCGCCAATCATTCTGCTGGATAGTGATAAAATACTCAGCTGTTGGGTGATCTGATACTAAGAATGCGTCCTGTTTGGCAAATGGCTCTCGAAAAAAGCAGCCATTTGTCAAACAGGACGCATTTGCTCTTCAGGTACGTTACTGCTCCAGCAGATAGGCCTTGATAAAGCCGTCGAGGTCACCATCCAGCACGGCTTCTGTATTCGACGTCTGGAAACCCGTGCGGTGATCTTTCACGCGGCGATCGTCCAGCACGTAGGAGCGAATCTGTGACCCCCACTCGATCTTCTTCTTGCTGGCTTCTATTTCAGCCCGGGCTGCGTTACGCTTCTCAACCTCAATCTGATACAGCTTTGATTTGAGCAGCCGCATGGCAACTTCTTTATTCTGTAACTGACTGCGCTCCTGCTGACATTCAATGATTAAGCCGGACGGACGGTGGCGCAGGCGAACGGCAGTTTCCACTTTGTTCACATTTTGTCCACCAGCACCGCCCGACCGGAAGGTGTCCCAGTCAATATCGGCAGGGTTTACGTCGATCTCAATGCTGTCGTCAACGAGTGGGTAGGCATACACGGATGCAAATGACGTATGCCGACGTGCATTTGAGTCGAACGGGGAAATGCGTACCAGCCGATGGACCCCGTTTTCTGATTTCAGATAGCCATAAGCCAGTGGTCCATCAATTTCGATCGTTGCCGATTTTATACCAGCAGTATCACCATCCTGATAGTCGACCTGTTTCACGCCATAGCCGTGTTTTTCAGCCCAGCGCATATACATCCGGTACAGCATATCGGCCCAGTCCTGACTTTCAGTGCCACCCGCCCCCGAGTTTATTTCCAGTACGGCCGAGAGCTGATCTTCCTCATTGCTAAGCATTTTCTTCAGCTCCAGCTCGTCGAGTGTCACCTGGAGTTTACGGCCTTCTTCATCGACTTCTTCCTCAGGTACGTCGCCTGCTTCGTAGAATTCGTACAGCGTCTCGAGGTCGCCAAATTCGCTCAGCAGTTTTTCGTAACCGCTGATCCAGCCTTTCAGACTACGTACCTGTTTCATGACGCCCTCTGCGCGGGCAGCTTCAGTCCAAAACTCGGGCTGAAATGTTTGCTGCTCTAACTCGGCAAGCTGTTGTTTTTTATTGTCGTAATCTAGATACCCTCTCAGGGCTTCAACCCGGCCCCGGAGTTCCTGCACTTGTTCGGTAGTCATATCGGCAAATAGCCCGCGCTAGCGGGTAAGAGATCGGAACGCAGCTTACACGGATGACTCTGATGCATGACGATCGTTGCTCGCTCTGTATGCCAGCCTAGACTGGGTGAATCTGCCTGATCTACGTTCCTTATGGTTTGTCAAAGATACAACAAACCATTGGGCGGGTTTGGTTTTGGTATGGGGTCATGAGTGGTCAACTTTTCAACCTACCTTTGCGTTTTGAAACGGGCGTTTATTGTAACGTCTGACCTCAACTTCGAACAAGTTTTATAATGGCTTCACAGTACGATGTAATCGTGGTAGGAAGCGGACCCGGCGGCTATGTAGCAGCTATACGGGCTTCGCAATTGGGCTTGAAAACAGCCGTTGTTGAACGCGAAAGCCTGGGCGGGATCTGCCTGAACTGGGGATGTATTCCCACCAAAGCCCTGCTTAAGAGCGCGCAGGTTTTTGAATATATCAAACATTCGAAAGACTACGGTATTACCGTTGGCGATTCGTCGGCCGATTTTAGTGCGGTCATCAAGCGAAGCCGGGGGGTTGCCGATAGCATGAGCAAGGGCGTTGCGTTTCTGATGAAGAAAAACAAGATCGACATCATCAATGGCAACGGCAAAGTCAAGCCCGGTAAGAAAGTGGAAGTAACCGCGCAGGATGGCAAAACCACGGAGTATGAAGCTAAGCACATCATTATTGCTACGGGTGGTCGGGCACGCCAGCTGCCAAACGTACCCCTCGACGGCGTAAAAGTGATCGAGTACCGCAAGGCAATGTCGCTCGAAAAACGCCCGGATACCATGCTTGTCATTGGGTCGGGCGCTATCGGCGTTGAGTTTGCCTACGTGTATGCAAGCATGGGGACCAAGGTGACCATCATTGAGTTTTTGCCTACTATCGTACCGGTTGAAGATGAAGACATCTCGAAAGAGCTGCTCCGCCAGTACAAAAAAATGGGCGTCGACATTTACACCAGCTCTGAAGTAACAAAGGTAGATACGAGCGGTAAAGGCTGTAAAGTGACGGTGAAAACACCCGATGGTGAAAAGTCATTCGATGCCGATGTGGTTCTGTCGGCGGCCGGGGTAGTCGCTAATATCGAGAACATTGGTCTGGAAGAGACAGGTATTAAAACAGACCGGGGTAAGATCGTAACCGACGATTATTACAAAACTAATGTGGATGGTTTTTACGCTATCGGTGATGTAACGAAAGGGCAGGCACTGGCTCACGTGGCGTCGGCCGAAGCCATCATCTGTGTTGAAAAGATTGCGGGGTTACCACACGTGGAGCCGCTGAATTACAACAACATTCCAGGGTGTACGTATTGCACGCCCGAAATCGCGTCGGTTGGCTATACCGAAAAAGCCGCCCGTGAAGCGGGTTATGAATTGAAAGTAGGCAAATTCCCCTTTTCAGCGTCGGGCAAAGCCAAGGCCTCAGGTACGCCCGAAGGCTTTGTAAAGGTGATATTCGATGCTAAATACGGCGAATTCCTTGGTGCTCACTTCATCGGTAATAACGTAACAGAAATGATTGCCGAAGTGGTGGCCGCCCGTCGTCTTGAAACAACAGGGCACGAAATATTAAAGGCCGTACACCCTCACCCAACTATGTCGGAAGCCGTTAAAGATGCTACCGAAGCAGCCTATGGCGAGGCGATCCATCTTTAACAGGTGAAGCTACTGTTGTTTGCAGAAACGGCCCTGGCTATATTCCAGGGCCGTTTCTGTATGTTAAAAAAGTTTAAGTAATAAACAGCACGTAACAATACTTAATTGGCACGAGCTTTGTCCGGTATTTATCCGATATACTTACCCTATTAATCACTGGGCATGTATTGGGACATTATTATTTTTGTAGAAACTAGTAGTGGTCTATTAAAAGTCGGATTGAAACAGCCTACCTGCGTTCTATTCGGATAAGAACCATCCTCTAATGAAATACCCCCACCTTTATCGTCCTATCTGTCTGTCGGTGTTGGCTATAGTGGCAACGATTGGCAGCATTTTTGCCCAGGAGGTTCCTTCACCCATTAATTATGATGGATACAGGGCAGGCTTCGATATTGGCTCGCAGGGGGTTAAATTATCGGTGATTGGTTTTTATCATCAGAATGGCAAGCTGAAGTATAAGCTGGTGTATGACCGGCAGGAAACGGTTGGCCTGGTGAAAGGCATGGAGCTCAATAACGGTAAGCTACGCCCTACCGATATTCAGGAAGCTGTGGCCACTGTGCAGGAGATGATGAAAGACGCCAGCGAGACGTATAACTTAACCAACCGCGACTTTATTATCTATACATCTTCCGGGGTTAATATGGCTTCCAATGTGGCGGAAGTAAATGCCCAGACGCAGAAGTTAATCGGGATGCCTACCGTTGTCGATATGCCTACAAAAGTTGAAGCGACGTATAGTGTCCGGGCTGGGTTGGCCCGTGAAGACTTCGACAGGGCAGCACTGGTCGATGTGGGCGGCGGCAATCTGAAAGGCGGTATTCTCCAGCCTTACATTAGCGCATCTGGCGCCACACGCTATACATTCAAATCATACACGATCGAGTTTGGTGCCCGTCGGCTGGCCGAACGGATTCTGCTGCGTAATCCTAATTCAACTGAGTACGCCAGCCAATTGAAGGCCATGGTTGAAGATTCGATTGCACCCATAATTCGCATGTCGTTGAATGACAATCCGGGCATTAGAGATATAAACCGATCGGCCATTTATCTGACAGGAGGGGCCGCATACCAGTTTATTACCTGGCGTTATCCCGAAAAAGTGCAGGAGGAAATCGTTGAATTCACGATGGACGATTTTGGCCAGTTCGTTGAGATGCTATACTCACCCACCGGCTGGATCGACTGGCAGGGGCGCTCATTCGCAACGATCGAAGATCCGAAGCTTCGCGAACTGGTTGAACGCGATCATGCTAAGGCTACCAAGCGGGTCTATAACCGGGAAGGCTGTTTGGCAGGTACGTTGCTAGCCCAGCAGGTGTTTCGGGAAATCGGGAATCAGAACACTAAGACGTTCTATTTCACCCGTGATGCCTATTGGATAAATGCCCTTGTATTCGATACCTATAAAGGGGAGTTTAAGAAGTAACGTCAGGCTTCAGGGTGTTCTAAAGCCTGAAACTAAAGCTCAATACCAATCGCTTTCATCAATTCGCTGGCGTTGAAACGCTGACAAATACCAGCGCGGAGTTGATAATCGAAGGTCACTTTACCGGCAAGAATGTCGGACTGGAAGTGGTAGTTCTGAACGAAATCAACGGTTTCACCCAATTGACCTAATTCCAGATCATGCGTTGACACAAAGCCTGACGCACTCGTTCGGTGAAGTTGGCGTATCAAAGCCTCGGCTCCTTTGTGACGGTCTGCCGAATTGGTTCCTTTCAGAATTTCGTCCAGAAAGTACAGGATTGGCAGTGAATGATACACAGTGCCTTCAGCAACCTCTCTGTTGTCGTTTTGGGTAAGTTGAATCAGCGTGCGTAATCGCTTCAACTCCGCATAAAACGAAGAGGTGTTTTCTTCGAGCGAATCCTGCGTCCGCATGCTGGTGTATATCTGAACGGGTGAACAAACAAAGCGTTGTGCGGCTACTACTGCTCCTGCCTGTGCCAATACCGTGTTCAGAGCTATGGTGCGTAGAAAGGTGCTCTTGCCCGACATGTTAGAGCCGGTGATCAGTATCGTTTTGCCGCCCCCCTCAAAAGATAGTGTATTGGCTATCGCCCGGCCCGGAGGAATCAGTGGATGAACTACCTGCTGGGCAGCAATATGCACGGTGGTATCTTCTAACAAATCAGGCTGTGTGTATTCAGGATGTGCCGCCGCAAAACCCGCCAGGCTGTTCAGCGCCTCTGTTTCGGCAAGGGCTGCAAACCAATCGGCCAATGCTGGACCATGTTGAGCGCGCCAGCGATTTAGCGCTATCAGGTAATGGGCGTCCCAAAGAGAGGGCAGGCCTATGAAAAGGTAGAAATAAGGATTTCGGCGAAAATTGAAATTCTCAGTTAACTGAGCTAGTTGATGAATGGATTCAGAGGCTGTCGCTCGTCCTGATTGTAATTGGTTACGTAGATCGGCCAGTAAAATAGATTCGCCGGGCGCGCGCTCAACAAAGCGGAAAAGATCAGCAAAGTCAGACAACGACTGAGCAATATCGTGCGTTTGTTCGCTAACCTGTTTGGTTGTTGCCTGGAGTGGACTTAAAACAGCCCCGTGCAAAGCCAGCGCCAGCAATACGGCAAAGCCAGGTACGTACCCTAGTCCCCAACTCACCAGTAGGCCGAGTGTCAGCACCGGTAAGATAAACCGGGCAACGTTGATCCAGGCCGGCAGGTACGTTGTGCTGGTTGCCCAGGTACGTAGGCCAGCCGTAGAAAGGCCAATCTGCTCATTCAGCATAGCCGTAGCCTCTATGTCCTGCCGCCAGTTGATGTGAAGTGTCAGTGCGGCTACTGCCTGCTGGCGTAGAAAAACGATGTGTGGTTGAGCCGGTTGTAACAGGTACTGGGCCAGCCGTACGGCCCCATCGTGTGTATGTGTCCGGTTAAGGAGCCGGAATAAAGAGTGCTTTCCAAATACATCCAGATCATGGGCATAGGCATGATCGTTAGGTGCGAAAGAGAGGCCCGTTTCTGGCCGGACGAAATGCCGGTTAAGTCGTTGCTGCTCATCCTTATTGATTGCCACCAGATGACGGTTTATATCGCGGTGCCGACGTATGGCCCGGTGCCAGCTCATCATTCGGGCGAAAACCACCAGGGCAACGAAACCTGATATAAGGGCCCAACTTGTCTGTTTATTAGCCAGCAATAGCCAGACCGTCGCCACAGACAGCCCGAACCAGAGTAAACGCCAGATAGCTAGTTGATTGTACCGCTGCTGATCGGCATCGGCCTGTTGCTGGAAACCGCGTTGACGGTCAGAAAAAATGGTCATTCGTGTGGAGGTACAGGGCTACACGCACTCAGGGCAGGTCCCCTGAATGAGCAGGTTTGTTTCCTGCCGACTGTAGCCATCGGGCAGTGAGATGGCGGGGATCTGAACATCATCCAGGCAGGTGGTCTGGCCACACTGCTGGCACTTGAAATGAACATGGTCGTGATGATGATCGCCTTTGCCACAGGTGGTTCGGCAGAGGGCATATTTGGGGTCGCCCGCATCATCGAGCACTTTATGCACAATGCCTTTATCGAGGAATGTACGTAATGTTCGGTAGATGGTTACCCGGTCATGATCGGGGCCTAGCCGTGACTCGATATCACCATGCGCCAGCGCATGGTCGGTCTGCAGAAACAAATCGAGCATTTCCAGGCGGTTGCTGGTGTGCCTCAGATCATGATCTTTTAACGTCTGTGCGGAGTTCATGGAGAAGATTTTAATAGACAATGACCGTTGGACTAGTCCACACTAACTCTGCCAAGGGCCAGCAAAAGGCCAGCAGCGCTAGTGGGCCTTACTCATTGTATATGCTCAGTGGTTTCGAATTGCAATTTAACCAGATTGGCGTACAGACCATCGTTGAGCAGGGCGAGTTCATCATGGGTACCCTGTTCGGCTATAAGTCCATCGCGCAGCACATAAATCTGGTCTACTTTTCTGATGGTGGCCAGGCGGTGCGCAATGATCAGCGTTGTCCGGTTCTGCATCAGTTCATCCAGCGCTTCCTGCACCAGTCGTTCCGATTCGGCGTCCAGTGACGAAGTAGCTTCATCAAGGATCAGAATGGCCGGATCTTTCAGAATGGCACGGGCAATTGCGATGCGCTGACGCTGACCACCCGATAATTTGACGCCCCGCTCTCCGACAATCGTTTGCAGTCCTTCGGGAAAAGAGTCAATAAAGCCAATCGCGTTAGCCCGGCGGGCTGCTTCTTTGATCTCGTCGGCGGTAGCTTCTGGCTTACCATACCGGATGTTTTCTTCGATGGTACCGCCAAACAGCATCACTTCCTGCGGAACAATAGCGATATGCTGCCGGAGGTTCGTTACGTCATAGTCGGTGATTGACAAGCCATCTACGGAAATCTGACCACTAACCAGCGGATAATAGCGCATCAGGAGCTGAGCAATGGTTGATTTGCCCGCGCCACTTTGCCCAACCAGCGCAATTTTCTGACCTGCTTCAGCCTTGATGGAAATACCCTTGAGCACTTCGATATCCGGGCGGGACGGATACGAGAACCGGACGTTAGTAAAAGCCACATCACCAGCTATCGGTTTGGCGAGTGTTGCTGGTGGCGAAACAATATCTACCTCCGGATTTTCATGCAGTAGATCGAGAATGCGCTCCGAGGCCCCAATCATTCGCTGGATTTGGGCGTATAGGTCGCCCATACCGGCAACTGACCCGCCGATAAAGGCCATCAGGAACAGAAACGTGATCAAGTCGGCCAGTACCATTTCGTGGCTGATGACCAGATTGCCGCCATACCAGAGCACCCCCACGATACTGCCAAATAGCGCCGAGATCACAAACGAGACAAACGCGCCCCGATACCGGGCTGACCGCAACGCAATACCGACCACCCGACTGAGCGCCGAGCTATACCGCTGGGCTTCGTAGCGTTCATTCGTGAAGGCTTTTACTACATTAATGGCCTGCAAGGTTTCTTCGACAATGACACTGGCTTTAGCCAGCTCATCCTGCGCCTGCTTCGACATTTTCCGGATGAACCGCCCGAAGAACATAGCCGCAATGATCAATAGTGGAAACGTGGCCAGCATAAACAGCGTCAGCTTCCAGGAAAGATACAGGATGGCCACCGTGCCGAAAATGAGCGTGGCGATCTGACGGAAAAATTCAGCCAGTGTCAGCGACAATACATCCTGCAACTGCGATACATCGGAGGAGAGGCGGCTGGTTAGCTCACCAACGCGCCGCTGCTCGAAAAACGGGATAGGCAGTGTGACCATTCGGTTGTAGACTGCTTTTCGGATATCGGCCATCGTTCGTTCGCTTACCTGGGCGAAAAAATAGATGCGGAAAAACGAAAAAACAGCCTGCCCAATCAGAACGGCGATGAAAAACAGAATGATCTGGTTGAGGGTAAACGCTGATTTACCGTCGAGTACGTTGGTTACTTCACGGATGATCAGGCTAAAGCTGAGCGTTGTGGCCGTAGACAGAAGCAGGAATATAAACCCAACTATGTATTGATTGCGATAGGGTTTGACGAACGAAAACAGGCGTGCTGCCCGACGCAGGCTGGCGCCATTTACCTTTTTTTTGTCTTCTTCGGGGGCTTCTTCTCCGAAATTTCTACCTCGTTTTGCCATTTTTTAGAAATGTCATTAGCTGTGCGGTCATTAAGTGGTCATTATTCATTTTCGCATTTAATGACCGCACAGCTAATAACGTTTTATAATTCATCTTTTTGCCCTTTATAACCCGACTCCTGAAAAATTTGCCGGGCATTGGCAGTTTTCATTAACGCCTGAATCGATACTTTCTTTTCGTCGTAGTAACGGCTGGCAATGCGCCAGCCTAGCCAGTCGCCAATACGGCCAGGACAGCGGTTGCCAATCTCGGCCGTAAAGGGTCGCTCGCCCATGTAGCGTTTCTTAATGTCGGCGTTGGTCTGGTATAACAACTGATTATCGATGAAATGTGCCCAAACCTGGTCCTGCGAATTAAACGTTTCGGTCAGTTGGCGGTCTGAATAACCAATAATGAGGCTGTCAGGAACTTCTGGTAGCATGGTACGCGTGAAAACCAGACTTTTACCGTTATAGACCATGTCGGCTAGCAATGACTGATCGGTATGGTCCTGCGCGTTGAACCGGTCAGAAAGTAGGCGCACAATGGTAGGCACGATATAGGGCGGAGCGTAACGACGGAGTATATACTGCGGAAACTCGTCGCCGCGAGGGCGATATTTGGCGGTTGGCCCGGCAAAGTAGTCTAGGCCAATCAGGATAAGACTATCCGTAACGACCAGATCAGGGCCCATAAAGCCCGTAATGAAGGTGGCTACGCGTGGTTTTTTGAAAGCCGGGAAATCACGCTCAATATTGGCGAAGGCTTCGGCGAGTTCACCAGCCAGCTGGTTGGCATCGCCAAATTCGGCTTGAGTCTGTTTATAGAGCGTGTTGAGTTCCGCGTTGCTGACCCGTGCCATGAGCTCGGCAACGAGTGCCGTATCCGAAGCAGGGTCGCCAGGCTGGTTGGTCACGTTAAAGTACAATTGCGCTTCGCTACGATGTTTTGTCAAAAAAGCGCTAACATCGGCGGGCGACTTACTGGAAAAGAGTGCCTGATCGAGCCGCTCGATAGTGACAGATTCAGGTTTAGTACAAGAATTGATTAATATAGACAAAAGAAGGCTCAGGCAGGCTGTCAGTAAATAGACAAACCGGCGTGGGTTACCCTTAACTCCCATGTGTGATGGCATTTTTAGCTGTCTTTGAAACGTGCAAAATTATGGAAAAAGTTGCAGCCCCCGGCCTGCTTCTTGGGGCCCTGGCTGTCCTGCTGAGCGTATCGCCTGTTTTAGCGCAACTGCGTCGAGCGGGTACGTCACCAACACAACGTCCTGCTACCGCGGTTTCGCGTGATTATCAGTTCGAACGAGATGAACGGCGCGCCAATAAGCTCGATGATTTCGCCCGGCCTACTCACCTGATCGAAATGAGCTTCCGATTCGCGCCCAGCTTTTCGTACAACACGGCCGAAGGAGTGGGAGCCTATAGTCAGTTTCAGCCAAACGGGATAGGCGTGCGAATGAGTGTTGGTCCAACGCTCGACTACTTCTTTTTCAAAGACCGGTATGCCTTCAGCTCTGGTCTGTGGTACACCATCAAGCGGTCATCCTTTGTAATTCCGGGTTCCTTTGGGCAGGATGTGTTCCGTCCGGGTCAGGCGCCGGGCGAGTCGGTTTATAATTTGCAATACCTGCAAATTCCATTGACGGTAAAGATGTACGCCAACGAAATCAGTCCGAGCCTGCGTGGCTATATCCAATGCGGTGGGTTGCTCGATATCAAACTGGCCGAAAAAGCGCTTGATCAGGTTACCAACCCCTTGTACAAGTATGCCTCGTCGGGTGGGGATTACCGTCGGCAATACGGGTTTGCCGACGTTGGTGTGTTACTCAGTGCAGGTGTTCAGTATAAACTAAACGCGGTCAATGCCGTGAATGCAGGCTTAAGTTACCAACGGGGCCTCTTAAATGTTTTCCGCGATAATGGGCTCGAATCGCGTAATAACACGGTCGCTATCGAGCTAGGGTTCAAATTCTAAGGAACGTACCTGGCGTGTACAACGCACTACTTCACTGCTTTGGAGAAAGCAGAGACGTGACTTTCGTACCTTTGTGGTATGAATGCATCACCAACTGAGCCAACGCCAGAGAAAACGCCGTCGTTTGATGACTTTGCGCTCAATCGTCAGTTACTCAACGCTGTAGCCGAAGCCGGCTATACTGAACCTACGCCTATCCAGCAAAAAGCAATTCCAACCATCCTGGGGAACCACGATGTGCTGGGTATTGCGCAAACCGGGACAGGCAAAACGGCCGCTTACCTGTTACCCGTGTTGATGCGGATCAAGTTTGCCCAGGGTGTGAACCCACGGGTACTGATTCTGGCCCCTACCAGAGAACTGGCCATGCAGATTGATCAGGCGATCAGCGAACTGGCCAAATATACCGACATCCGCCACGTAGCTTTATACGGTGGGCTGGGGCCGAAGAAACAAATAGAACAGCTACAGGCTGGCGTCGATATCATCGTGGCCACACCGGGGCGCTTCAACGACCTGTATCGGGCGGGTGAAGTGGTGACGAAAGACCTGAAAACGATGATCCTCGACGAAGCCGATAAAATGATGGACATGGGGTTTATGCCTCAGATTCGGGCTATTCTGGAGGTCATTCCCCGCAAGCGGCAAAATCTGCTCTTTTCGGCTACTTTCCCTGATCGGGTTGAGCGGTTATCGTCTGAATTCCTCGAGGCCCCTGTTCGGCTGGAAGTGACGCCGGAAACCATGACGGCGAAAATGGTTGATCAGGTGATCTACGAGGTGCCCAATTTCCGGACGAAGATCAACCTATTGAATTACCTGATCACGCAGGATACATTTCAGCGGGTTATTGTGTTTGCCCGTACGAAAACCAACGCCGAAAACATCTATAAATTTCTGGCCCGAAAAGTGTTTGAGGCAGGAGAAGTTCGTGTCATTCACGCCAATAAAGGGCAGAATACGCGCATCAATTCAATGGAGGCGTTCAAAGAAGGGAATGTGCGGGTGCTGGTAGCAACGGATGTGGCCGCACGGGGGATCGACGTGGCTGAGGTATCGCACGTGATCAACTTCGACGTGCCAATCATCTACGAAGACTATGTGCACCGAATTGGCCGTACCGGGCGGGCCAACCACACGGGTGAAGCCATCACCTTTGTGACAATGGCCGAGCTGTATCACGTTGAGAAGATCGAAAAGATCATCAAAATGAAAGTGCCTCGCCGGTCAATTCCAGACGCTGTAGTGCAGACGGAAACGCCGTTTGACGAGCAGCAGGCCCTGTTACGTGAGGTTGATGAACAGCGTAAGAAAGAAGATCCTACTTTTAAGGGGGCTTTCCACGAGAAAAAAGAACACCCCGGCCGTGACCGGCAGGCGAGGGCAGGAAGCGGATCGAAAAGCCGGATTACAACCGCAAAAAGCAGTAATGGATTAAAAAAATCGAGTGCACGACCAGGCGGTAAACCCGTAGGCCGCTCAGGATCAGCGTCAAAAGGACCAAAAAAACCGCGGGCCGGTCGCCGGTAATCAGCAAGTATGTACTAACTTCAATGCCCCGTCGTTCTACGGTTGCTATGCAAACTCATCGTAAACAGTCAGGATCAGTCTACCAGCCCTACGTCCTAGGTACGTCGTTACGTGCCTGGGAAGCAACTGCCCTGTTGTTATTGCTACTACCCGGACTGGCCCTAGGTCAGGCTCGAACGCCGGTTATGGTTAAGGCAACGAAGCAGGCACCAACGAAACAGTCGGACGTACATGCGCCAGATAGTCATACCGCCGACTTATCAACAGCACGGGAAATTGCTTCGGCTAACTCAGAACCAAAGAAGGCAATAGTGGCTGAACGGGTCATCGACGCCCGTATTTTGCCGCTTTTCGGCGAACGGTCGAAGTCGCCCAGCCAGATTGAAGAGGAGATTCGCTTTCTAAACGACTGCGATCAGAACTTTACGTCGCGGGAAGAAGCCAGTCAGTTCTTTGCCTCGCGGGGTTGGGAGTATATAGGCGAAGCGCAACTAGACACTGCCGCCTACCGATTCAATCTGGCCTACATTCTCAATGATAAAAACCCGGATGTGTACTGGGGATTGGGTGTAGTGTCCTATCAGCGAAACCAGCTTACAGAGGCGGTACGGATGTTGAAGCGAGGCGTTTCGTTAGCAGACACAAATGCCGTGATGATGACCGATCTGGCCACGGTAGAATTGGAACAGTATCAGGCCAAAGCAGATACGGCTAGTCTGGAAGACGCCCGTGAACATCTGCAGAAGGCCCTATTCCTGCGCCCTGACCATGCCCTGGCGTATACCAAGCTATCGATTGCCAGTTACCTGCAGGCCGATTACCGATCTGCCTGGATGTATCTGCATAAAGCCTATAAAATTGAGATTTCGAGTCTCGATCTAACGTACCTACAGGAGTTGCTGGCCAAACAGCCCGACCCACTGGGAGTGTTTAAATAGGAACGTACCTGTTTTTAACCAGAAAGCCCCGTGAAGTTAACTTCACGGGGCTTTCTGGTATAATATGAAGCGTTGTTTTCGTTGTAAGGGCCTAGCTTGCGAAGCCACTTATAGCGAAAGAACGTATAAGGCAAAGGATTTACTGCGCTTCTTCCTCTTCTTCCGCGCTGCTGGTTTTCTCTTTCGGGCGCTCGTAGGTCAGTTTGCCTTTTTCATCCCATTCGGAAAGAACAACCGGTTCAACATCGGCTTCCCACCGATCCTTTGCGTACTGAGTAACCCGACGGCGGAAACGGCGTGTTCCCGTGGCGTAATACTCTGTCCAGCGCCCCACCTTTACGCCGTTGTCGTATTTGCCTTCTTCGGCAAGCTGCCCGTTTGCGTGAAAGGCCAGGTACGTTCCTTTGAGCCGGCCGTATTCGTAGGGAAACACTTCTTTAACCTTCGTGTGCGCCGAATCATAGTAGGTGATTCGCGAATCGGCCGGGAAACCATGATAATACCGTACTTTGTCGGTCAGCATAAACTTGGCATCGTATTTTTCCCATCGGCCATCTTTGGCGCCGAGGTAATAAAATCCCTCTTCGACCAAATCACCATTCTGGTAGCGTTTATAGGGGCCGTGCATCAGGTAAACGCCGGTCATGTCTTTGGTCAGGGGCTTGATTCGCGCTTCTTTGGGGCTGTAACCGAAGGTTTCGCGAACGTAAGGATTAGGATCCTGCCATGTTTTCAAGACGTTGAATTCTTCAACGATCGTGCGGTCGCCAGAACCGATCTTGATGAATTGGCGAATCATGGGTAGGCCTTCGTAGTCGGTCTTGGATACTTTTTTCTTTTCCCGTTTGTCGCCTTTGTTTTTCTTGAATGAGTTGATCTTCAAGCCAAGATCGGGAATACTGCTGCCCAGCATATCGCTCAGCATACTGCCCACCGAATCTTTATTCGGAATACTGCCCGGCAAGCCATAGGCCGTAGTGGAGAGAGGGTTAGCAGCTACAGCGGCCGGGACGCCCGCCTGCTCGGCTACTTTTTTAAGAAAACTGCCTTTTTGCTTTTTCGGTACCGCCACAGGCGGGCCTCCTGCGGTTGTCAGCGCCGAAGGGGCTGTTTGTGCCAGCGTGGTATACGTAGCAAATAGCCCTAGAGAAAAAAGAAAATAACGAAACATGGAGACTAATCTATATGAATACAGTCCTGAATGCCCGGTTTATGAGCAGGCGGGAATCCTTGGTACATAATGGCTGTTAACTTTGCGCCGTTACGGTTGCAACGTGCTATCGTAACGAATATTTCACAAAAAAAGGCCTAACTACACAGAACAGGCCAGGGATTCATTCAAAGTGGAAAAACAGGCTAAAATTTACGTTGCTGGTCACCGTGGGATGGTAGGCTCGGCTATTGTTCGGCACCTCACAGCCAGCGGTTATACCAACATCATTTCACGTACTTCGTCGGAGTTAGATTTGCGGAATCAGGCAGCTGTTGCCGACTTCTTTGCGGAACAAAAACCCGAATACGTATTTCTGGCAGCGGCTAAAGTAGGCGGCATTTTAGCCAACAACATATACCGGGCCGATTTTCTGTATGAGAACCTGATGATCGAGGCCAACATTATCCATAGCGCGTATCAGCATGGCGTAACGAAGTTGTTGTTCCTGGGGTCGTCGTGCATCTATCCTAAGATGGCGCCACAGCCGTTGAAAGAAGATTCATTGCTGAGCGGCTTCCTGGAGTCGACCAACGAGCCGTATGCCATTGCCAAAATCGCGGGTATCAAGCTTTGTGAATCTTACCGCAGCCAGTACGGAGCCAACTTCATCTCAGCCATGCCAACCAACCTGTACGGGCCGAATGATAATTACGATCTACAGGGTTCACACGTGTTGCCTGCGCTGATTCGTAAGTTTCACGAAGCAAAGGTGAACGGTCAGCCGTTTGTTGAGGTGTGGGGAACAGGTTCTCCCTTGCGTGAATTCATGCACGCCGATGACGTAGCCGAGGCCTGTGTGTTCCTGATGAATGCGTACGATGGCGAACAGTTTGTGAACGTTGGTACTGGCGAAGACTTGACCATCCGCAACCTGGCTGAAATGGTAAAAGAGGTAGTCGGCTTTGACGGCGAACTTCGCTGGAACACCGACAAGCCCGATGGAACGCCCCGCAAACTCATGGATGTGTCGCGCCTGCATGCCATGGGCTACAAACACAAGATTGATCTTCCTGAAGGTCTCAAACAGACGTATCAGGACTTTCTTAAGAATGAAGAGGTGTACGTAAGCTAAGCCATTTTTGTACGCTGTTCAATGAATGACAATACCCTGGACGACGCCAAAGGAATAGCGTCATCCGGGGTATTCATTTTGTAGGTTTCTCGGGGTTAAAGCCCTTTCGCCGGGTTACCAAATACCGTAGTATTGGCAGGTACGTTCTCTACAACGACAGAGCCAGCACCAACGCGGGCATTCTTGCCAACTGTTAGGCCGGCAACCAGTACCGCTCCGGTACCAATAAAAGCACCTTCTTCCAGCGTAACGCCACTGTTGATAACAGCTCCGGCCCCAACCTGTACAAAGTCACCAACATTGGCTCGGGTATCGATGATCGCTCCGGAGAGAATCAGGCAATGCTGCCCAACGGTAGCCATCGGGTTTACCACAACACGGGCCGCGATCAGATTACCATGGCCAATAGTTGCCAGCGACGAGATCACCGCCGTATCGTGAATCGCATTGACGGGCTGGGTTTTGCGCCGTTCATTCAGCAGCTTCACCAACTTCTTTCGTACCCGGCCATCGCCAATCGCCACAAACGCTTCGGTTTTCTGGCCTATCAGTTTCAGATAACCCTCATCGTCGGTATCGCCAAGAACGGGTACTACGCCAAACTCCTGACCGTGAAGCGCTTTATCGTCGTCGAGCAGGCCATAGACAACTACGGAATTGCGCTGAAAGATGTCTAAAACGGTGAGGCCGAGGGTGCCTGCACCAAAAATCAAAACGGGATTTTCCATTCGTAATAAGTAGGAAATATTGAGGCTTATATCGTTTTGATTTGGTAACCGACCGATAAAAACCAGTTCATATGTAGCGGGTAAGTTTGGGTCATGAAACAGGCAACGCTGTTCAGGACCATTGTGTTATCCGACCTGCATCTCGGCACTGCCGGATCGAAGGCTAAAGAGGCAACGGACTTTCTTAAAGTCCATTCCTGTCAGAAGCTTATCCTTAACGGCGATATCATCGATGGCTGGCAGCTTCGTCAGCAGGGCGTCTGGAAGAAAAAACACACCGCTTTTTTTAAGGTCGTTTTAAAACAAATCGTTCATCACGATACCAAAGTCATCTACCTGCGGGGTAACCACGATGACTTTCTCGATCAGGTGCTTCCGCTACAGGTAGGCCGCAATTTCCGTATCCAGCGCGACTACCTGTTGAAGTCGACCGGTCAGGCTGGCGAACGAAGCTTCTATGTCACCCACGGCGATGTGTTCGATTCGATCACGTCGCACATGAAATGGCTGGCCTATCTCGGTGATATGGGCTATACCTTCCTGCTCTGGGTCAATAAGCTATATAATCAGTATCGCGCCTGGCGGGGGTTAACCTATTACTCGCTGTCGCAAACCGTCAAACAGCGCATCAAGTCGGCGGTGAGCTATATCTCTGATTTTGAAGAGAAGTTGACCGAACTGGCCCGTGCCCGTCACTGCGACGGCATTATCTGCGGCCACATTCACCAGCCAGCCATCCGGCAAATAAACGGCCTGACCTACATGAATTCAGGCGACTGGGTGGAGTCGCTCAGTGCGCTGGTGGAAGATCATGAAGGCAACTGGAACTTGCTGTATTACTCATCGGAGATGACAGGAAATACCCCTTCAGCAGAAGCTGATGACGCCGAAAAAGACATTCTGATTCCTGATGAAGAGCCCATTCAACACGTCATTCTCGGTGAAGTATTCACGAAACGCTAACCAACTATGCGATTCTTATTTGTTATTCAGGGCGAAGGCCGGGGGCATTTAACCCAGGCAATCTCGCTGGCTCAGATTCTTCAGGCTGCGGGCCACGAAGTAGTTGAGGCGATAGTTGGTTTAGCGGAACGACGCCCGATCCCCGCTTTTTTCGCCGAACAATTCCCGGCTCCGCATACGCCATTAACAACACCCGAGCTGATCTATTGCCCCAATACAAATCGACTGAATGTTGGCGCTACCATCGGTCAGGCCATCAGGCAGTTGGGTACGTTCCGTAGTAGTATGCGACAATTGCATAAGATCATTGAGCGTGAACGGCCTGATGTGGTGGTCAATTTTTTCGAGTTGTTATGTGGGTTAACCTACGCCTTCCATAAGCCCTCTGTACCGGTGGTGAGTGTCGCGCATCAGTTTATGGCGTTGCATCCCGATTTTCCATTTCCGGCCAAAAAATGGCTCGACAAGCTATCGTTTCTGGCGCTGGTTCGGATGAACGCCATTGGTTCAACGGAGTTGCTGGGTTTGTCTTTCGATCAGCAGCGCGACGTACCTGAACGGCGGTTACGGGTGGTGCCGCCCCTGTTACGGGCCGAAATAGCTGGGTTGAAACCAACGACCGATTCGTTTTTCCTGGCTTATACAACCCAACCTGGTCTGCGCTCGGTCGTATACGGAGCTCACCACCAGCAGCCAGGACAGGCACTGCGTTATTACCATGCAGGTATCATTAATCAGGAAGAGCAGGTTGATGATACACTCACTGAATGCCGACTTGATGGTCAGCGCTACCTGACGGATATGGCCCGGTGTAAAGCTGTTATTTCTACGGCCGGGTTCGAGTCTGTTTGCGAAGCCATGTACCTGGGGAAGCCCGTGCTGATGATGCCGCAGCCTAATCATTATGAGCAAGCTTGTAATGCGCTCGATGGCCAGCGAGCCGGGGCTGGAGTGGCTTCTGACTCGTTTGACTTGGATCGCCTGATTGGGTACGTTCCTCAGCATGACCCTAAAGCCAATAAGCGCTTTCGGCAGTGGCAAAGCCGGGTGAGCGGTCTGTTCCTGGCTTCGTTGAATAGGGTAGCTAATCCCGAAAAAACTGGCCGATCGCAGCATGCCGGGCAAATACAAACGGCCTAGTATGGTCACCAAGGTTGCTTAGGTACAGTCGTAGGCAAAGCCACTGCTCATTGATCACTGATAATTGATTGGAATTGCGCAATTTTGACCGAAATCGGTCAACTATTTATGCGTATTCTGAAAGCACTTCTATTTACCGCACTTGCCGCCACGCTTATTTACGCGCTCAACCGAAGCTGGGGGGCTGTTCCAGCCGTTGGGCCATTACTTAGTCCATTTACCGGTTTCTGGCAAAATGCCGAAAAACCTGATCAGCTTCAGGCCAAAGAAATGGACCTGGACGGAACCCGGGAGACGGTTGAAGTCGTATTCGACAGCCTACATATTCCTCATATTTTTGCCAAAAATGACCACGACGCCTACTTTGCTCAGGGCTACCTGACGGCGCGTGACCGGCTCTGGCAAATGGAATTCCAGACGCATGCCGCCGCTGGTCGACTCAGCGAGATTGTCGGTGACCGGGCGCTGGAGCTCGACCGGTACAACCGTCGCCTTGGTATGGGCTTCGCCGCCGAAAAGTCGATTGCTTTCATGCTGGAAGATCCGCGCACGAAAGAGGCTGTCGAGGCCTACACAGCTGGTATAAACGCTTACATTGCCCAGCTAAAACCCGCTGATTTCCCGCTCGAATACAAACTGCTCGGGTACGCGCCAGAGCAATGGCAGCCGATAAAATGTGCTTACTTCCTGAAATATATGTCGGGGGTGTTGGCGTTGGGTGCCGATGATGTGGCCATGACCAATATTCTGGCCAGATTCGGGCCTGATGTTACCCGCGACCTGTTTCCAGACTATCCACATAAAGAAGACCCAATCATTCCGGTTGGGACTAAATGGGACTTCTTACCAGTATATTACCTGAAATCGCCAATGAATCCCAAACCGGGTAAAGGTGATTTCGCCCTGAATTGGCCGGGTTTCGCCTGGCCACGTCACGATCCGGCCATTGGCTCTAATAACTGGGCTATAAGTGCCGAACGCTCGGCTACCGGCTATCCTATCCTGGCCAATGATCCCCACTTATCCCTAAGTCTTCCGTCGATCTGGTACCTGATCCAGATACATACACCCACGATGAACGTCATGGGCGCGTCGATGCCAGGGTCACCGGGCATTATTGGCGGGTTCAACGAGCACATTGCCTGGGGCGAAACCAACGTTGGGTCAGATGTGCTCGATTTTTACAAGATCAAGTTTAAAGACAATAGTCGCCAGGAATACTGGCATGATGATAAGTGGAAGCCCGTCACCCGTCGGATTGAGACGGTAAAGGTGAAGGGCAAGCCCGATGTGATCGATACCGTGTTATATACGCATCATGGGCCTGTCATGTATACGCAGGGGCAGAAGTCGTTTGCTACAAATTTTCCGGTTGGTTATGCTATCCGTTGGGTCGCTCACGATCCGGCCAACGAACTCCTCTGTTTTTACTTGTTAAACCGGGCTAAAAACCATGACGATTACCGGGAAGCACTGATACCATACGGCGCACCAGCCCAGAACTTCGTCTTCGCCGACGTCAATAAAGACATCGCCATTTCGCCAAACGGTCGCTTTCCGCTGAAAAAAAAGGAACAGGGCAAGTTCCTTCTCGATGGTTCTAATCCAGCCGATGACTGGCTGGCCTACATCCCTGCAACTCACAACCCGCACGTGAAGAACCCACCGCGCGGTTTTGTGTCATCAGCCAATCAATCATCGACAGATCCAACGTACCCGTATTATTTAAACTGGCAGTTTGCTCCACCTGAACGAGGAACACGCATAAATCAGCGCCTGAAGGCAATGACGAAGGCTACCGTCGATAGTATGGCGAAGCTCCAGTATGATAATTATAATTTGCGGGCTGCTGCGCTTTTACCGAAGTTGTTGGCGCAGGTACGTTCAGGTACGTTATCGGGCCCACAGCAACAGGCGTTGAAAACAGTGCGACAGTGGCGCTTCAATAATGACGTGACTGAAACAGGAGCCACTATTTTCACGGAATGGGAAAAGCGATTTATGGAGGCAATTTGGGCCGACGATATGCCCAGTGCAGATACTCTACCCACCAAGTTTCCCTCAGCTGACCGGACTATGCGCCTGCTGGATGAAGAGCCAACCGCCCGCTGGATCGATGACACACGCACCCCAACTCGCGAGTCGTTGTCTGATATTGTTACCCGGAGTTTTGTGGCGACAGTAGACACACTGACCAAACGGCATGGCCCGCAGGGTGATAAATGGCAATGGGCGACCACTAAAGCTACCCGTATTGCCCATTTGGCCCGGCTCGATGCACTAAGCGCCATGAATGTACAAGTTGGCGGTGGCGCTTCTGTGGTCAATGCAACGACCACACGAACAGGTCCTTCCTGGCGTTTGGTTGTAGCGCTTGGTCCAACTCCGCAGGGATATGCTGCCTTGCCGGGAGGGCAGTCGGGGAACCCAGGCAGTCATTATTACCTGAACATGCTTGAGCCCTGGCGACTCGGCAAACTCACACCGCTCCAATTCTTGTCTACCCCGAAAGCCACAGGTACGTCTGTTCGCTGGCAACTAAACTAATTCAGAGTATGATACCGATTCTTTTGATTGCGCTGTTGAGCGTATTGGCGCAGCTTATTTTGCCTTGGTGGAGTGTTGCTCTAGTTACGTTTGCCTTTTGCTTCGGTCGGCCCTTAGGCTGGAGACGTGCCTTCCTGTACAGCTTTCTGGGTGTAGGTCTTGTTTGGCTTGGCTATGCAGCGATGCAACATCTACAGTCGGGAGGTGTATTGACCAGCCGAATGAGCGAAGTGATGAAACTGCCAGCCAACCCTATCTATCTGTTACTAATCACGCCGGTTATCGGCGGTTTACTAGCTGGTTTAGCTGGTCTGGCAGGCTATTGGGTTCGGCAGGCGGTATTACCGAGCGTAGCTGTAAAATCGTAGCTTTGTAAATACAAACCATTTCATAATCATTTAGCTCGTGAAGAATGCATCTCTGGCGATCAACGTTGTGCTCGCCATCGCCGTAGCCGTACTGTATTATCTCCATTTCAAGGAACACAAGTCGGATACCGAAGTAAAGGATACCCCCAAGGTTGTAGAGGGTCGTAAAATCGTGTACGTAAACATCGATTCATTAGCGACTAACTACGACTATTTCAAAGACACTCGGAAGGTTCTCGAAAGCAAGCAGTATCAGTTAGAGAATGATATTCAGAGCCGTGGTCGGTCATTGCAAAACGAAGTAGCTTTCTTTCAGCAACGGGCACAGACTATGACGCAGGAACAAGGCCGTGCTGCACAGGCATCGCTCGAAAAGAAAAATCAGGATTTGATGGCCTACCGCGAACAGGCCGCTCAGGGATTGGCTCTGGAGAAAGCTAAAAAAGACGAAGAACTGTACAACCAGATATTCGACTACCTCAAAAAAGTGAATAGCCAGAACAAGTACGAAATGGTACTGGGTTATCAGAAAGGAGGCAACATTCTGTTTGCAGATGGTGGTAGCGACGCAACCAAGCGCATTATCGATGGCTTGAACAAAGAATATAAAGACAAACAGGCCACCACTAAAAAGTAGTGTTTTTCATAAACACAAAAAAGCCAGCTTACTCGTAGGTTGGCTTTTTTGTGGCACACATTTTGCGGTATGTTACTGATTAGGGTAAAAAAGGTAAGCAGTTCTTTTTTTTATATCGAAAGGGCCATTTATCCCCGCTGACATTAAAATTTGGCCGGCTTTTAGCCAGTCCGGCATTGTTTTTGCCTTATCCTAGGTGCCTCACGTTGGCACCTGAAAAGGGCAACGTCTACATCGCTCTGGCTGGTCGATGCCGTATTGGGTCCTGAGGCTGTGGCTTCAATGCCATGTATAAGCGCAAGTTTATGCATGAAACGTTGGCCAGCCGGGCGACTTTCTAACGGTTTTACGAGCATTTGGTAAACTTTCCGAACCCTGGTCATTCGACCGGGGTTCTTTTGTTTATAAACTATTGTTGTGGGTCCACAAGCACTACTAATTAGCTTTGATGCCCTGCAATCACTTAATGATTATCCTGAATGGCCAGCACATCGATTGTTAAACAAGTTGATATCCGAAATCGAAGGGCTTCTTTTGAATACGCGTTTATTGAGACTTACACGGCGGGTTTAGTGCTCACCGGCACAGAGATCAAGTCTGTTCGCCAGGGAAAAGTAAACCTGCAGGATGCTTACTGTCTATTTTTGGGCGACGAATTGTACGCTAGGCAGATGAGCATCTCGGCCTATACGGAGGGGACCTATAACAATCACGACCCGCTTCGAGACCGTAAGCTGTTACTGACGAAACGGGAATTACGAAAGTTATCCGAAAAATTGAAGGACCAAGGGTTAACAATTGTTCCAGTACGCTTGTATACCAATCCAAGAGGATTTGCCAAACTTGATATTGCTCTGGCCAAAGGAAAGAAGATGTACGATAAGCGCGATAGCATCAAAGAGCGCGACGTTACGCGAAACATACAGCGTGGTCAGTATGATGAATAAACGGGACCCTTGGTCAGCTAAAATTTAACAGACTATTGAGCTTGGGGAAATGTGGATAAGTATGTAAATTGCTACGAAACAGAGGACTTACAACCGACACATGGGCAGGAAAGTTTTAGTCTTAAACCAAGATTACAGTGCACTTAGCATTTGTTCCGTTCCTAAAGCATTTTTGCTGGTCTACTTAAGCAAAGCCGAATTAGTCGCTGAATCGGAGGCTTTATTTCTCCGAACTGTTGATAAGGAGTTCCCTATGCCAACAGTCATTCGCCTTCACCGTTACGTGCACCTTCCCTACAAGGGAGTGATGTTGACCCGGCAGAATATTTTTAGACGTGACGGGCACCTATGTCAGTACTGCGGAACCACCGATGATCTGACATTAGATCACGTCATTCCAAAATCAAGAGGAGGCAAAACAAACTGGGATAATTTATTGACAGCCTGCAAGCGATGTAATTCCCGAAAAGGTGATTTCACACCAGAAGAGGCAAACATGCGAATGCGGCACAAACCTTTCAAACCGTCGTTTATTGTCTTTCTGCGTGAGTTTTCCGGCGTGTTGGATGATAGTTGGATGCCCTTCTTAAGTAATAAGCGAGAACGTATATATGATTAGTTGACGAACCCGGCCTAGAGCCGGGTTTTTTGTTGCCGATTAATTGACTGATTAACTATCAATTGTCGAACCTTTTCTGATATAGACTTGCTATCTTTGCAGTCCTTTTCAAAAAAGGCACGCTTGCTTAATTCAGACAGGCAGGTACGTGTAGAAAAATGTTTAATCAAAATTCAGCCTTTGTTGACCCTATCGGCTGACGTAACATTGGGTCGCGTTAAACTAGTTGTATGAGCAAATCGCAGCAAACTGCAAACTTGCCCGAATTTGATTGGGATCGGGCAGACAACAAAGGATTCGGTAGCGGTTATTCCGCCGACGAGCGGTCACGTATGGAGGAGATGTATGGAAATACACTCACCGAAGTAAACGAGAAAGATGTTGTAACGGGTACGGTCGTAGGGATTACTGACCGGGAAATCTTGTTGAACATCGGTTTTAAGTCGGATGGGCTGGTGCCATCGTCCGAATTCCGGGATCTGCCTGACCTGAAAGTTGGCGATCAGATCGACGTGTACATCGAAAACCAGGAAGACACAAACGGTCAGCTGGTCTTGTCGCGTAAGAAAGCCAAAGTAATCACCGCCTGGAAAAACATTCAGAAAGCGCTTGACGAGGACCTTATCATTGATGGTTTCGTAAAACGCCGTACTAAAGGTGGTTTGATCGTAGATATTTATAGCATTGAAGCCTTCCTGCCCGGTTCACAAATCGACGTTAAGCCGATTCGTGACTTCGACATTTATGTCGGCAAGAAGATGGAAGTGAAAGTGGTGAAAATTAATTACGCCAATGATAACGTAGTTGTTTCACACAAAGTCCTGATCGAGAAAGATCTGGAAGCGCAGCGTGCCCAAATCCTGAATAACCTCGAGAAAGGTCAGGTACTGGAAGGCGTGATCAAAAACATGACTAACTTCGGTGTGTTCATCGATCTCGGCGGTGTTGATGGTCTGTTGCACATCACCGATATCTCGTGGGGCCGTATCAGCCACCCATCGGAAGTACTTACGCTTGATCAGCGCGTGAACGTAGTCGTTCTCGATTTCGACGAGGAGAAGAAGCGTATTTCACTTGGTATGAAGCAGCTCCAGGCTCACCCTTGGGACGCTTTGACCGAAGACATTCAGGTTGGTTCGAAAGTAAAAGGCCGGATTGTGAATGTTGCCGATTACGGTGCTTTCCTCGAAATCATGCCAGGCGTAGAAGGCCTGATCCACGTTTCAGAAATGTCTTGGTCGCAGCATCTGCGCAACCCACAGGAATTCCTGAAAGTGAACGATGAAGTGGAGGCTGTCGTATTGACGCTTGATCGCCAGGACCGTAAAATGTCACTTGGTATCAAACAACTCACTGCTGACCCATGGACTCGCCCAGATCTGACTGCGAAGTACGCGGTTGGTACTCGCCACACAGGTGTAGTCCGTAACCTGACTAATTTCGGTCTCTTCCTGGAATTGGAAGAGGGAATCGACGGTCTGGTGCACGTATCAGATCTGTCGTGGACTAAAAAGATCAAACACCCGTCTGATTTCACCAAAGCAGGTGAGAGCCTTGATGTAGTAGTGCTTGAGCTTGACGTTGATAATCGCCGTTTGGCTCTAGGCCACAAGCAACTTGAAGAAAACCCATGGGACACGTTTGAAGATACGTTTACTGTAGGTTCTGTTCACCGGTGCACGATCCTCTCTAAAAACGATAAGATGGCGACGCTCGAACTTCCATACGGGATTGAGGGCTTCTGTACACTACGTAACCTGGCAAAAGAAGACGGTACAATCGCTGAAGTAGGTGAGTCTCTCGATTTCCGGGTAACAGAGTTCTCGAAAGAGGACAAGCGTATTATGCTGTCGCATACTCGTACATGGCAGGACAAGAGCGAGCCAGCTAAGGAGGCTAAGCCAAAAGCGGCTAAAGCTGCCCAGTCAACGTCAGCTCAGCCAGAACGCGGAGCCACGCTGGGTGATCTTAGTTCACTAGCCGCTCTGAAAGAGCAAATGGAAAGCAAAAACTAATCGCTTTATAAGTTGAGCGATGACTTGTTAAAAGGCGTCTTTCACAGAAATGTTGAAAGACGCCTTTTGTTTTTGAGGGTAAAACCCGTACGTTTGCAATCCCAAACCGATAGGGTTCCGTGGCCGAGTGGCTAGGCAGAGGTCTGCAAAACCTCGTACAGCGGTTCGAATCCGCTCGGAACCTCCATCTGATTTAGCCGCTAAGTAGCTAGTACTTAGCGGCTAATTTTTTTGTAGCTGTTTTTAAGTTCGCTGTTAACACTACAGGAAAAGTAGACTTTGAACAAGGCTAGAATAGATTGAATCTAAGTAGAAAAAAGTGGCCTTAAATAGCTTGGAATGGACTTTTGTATTCTGGCAATCGTGGCTTACTTTTGTGGGCCGATGAGGTACATAGGTCAATTATGAAGGTGAAATTTGATTATAAATTAGTCGTTATGAGCCGTTTATCTAGGTTTTGCGGAGCGTTAACACTGGCAGCTCTCCTGCTATTGCAAGGTGGGCAGATGAACGCGCAGGACTCTACAGCAGCTCAAGGGGGCGGCGGTCCTGCAGCAGCGGCACCCGCAGCCGGTGCTGGTGGAGGTGGAGATGTTGCCAAAGGCAAAGAGTTGTTTGAGAACAACTGTAAAACCTGCCACAATGTGAATGCCGAAGCATTAGTTGGCCCTGGCCTAGCTGGTGTTCGGCAACGTACCCCTGGTGATGCCTGGTTACAGAAATGGATTAGGAATTCATCGGCGTTGATTGCAACAGGTGATGCCTACGCCGTTAAGATCTTCAATCAATTCAATAAGACCCAAATGACTTCGTTCACCAACTTTTCAGATGGTGATATCAAGAGCATTTTGGATTACATTGATTCTGAAAATACGCCAAAAGGCCAAGGTCAGTCGGACGCGAATAAAACAAATGTAGGTGGTAATGGAACTGTTCCGGGAACGCTTGCACAAGGCGATTCTTCGTCGGGTCCATCAGAACTATTCACATTTGTATTGGTTGCGCTCCTAGTAGTCATGCTACTTGTGCTGGGCGTACTACTGGTTATCGTAACAATCCTGTCTAAAGCTGTTACGCCTCAAACAGGCGATGCTGTTGGCATGCAGGCTACACCACTTGTCCAGCGTTTGCGCAATGGATTAGTCGGCGCTGTTAACAATTCAACAGTACGGTCGGTGGCTATCTGGTTGTTTTTGTTCGTAGCGACCAAGATGTCAATTGACGGTCTCTATTCAATTGGTATCCAACAAGGTTATGCGCCTAAGCAGCCTATTGCTTACTCACACAAATTGCATGCTGGTCAGTATAAGATCGATTGTAATTACTGCCATACAGGCGTAAACAAAGGCAAATCAGCGCATATTCCTTCGGCTAACATCTGTATGAATTGTCACGGTGTTATCAAGAAAGAATCACCGGAAATCCAGAAGATTTACGCTGCTATTGAGCAAAATAAACCCATCGAATGGATTCGGGTGCATAACCTGCCTGATCTGGCTTACTTCAACCACGCTCAACACGTAAACGTGGGTAATGTTCAGTGCCAGACTTGTCACGGTGAAATCCAGAAGATGGAAGTCGTTGAACAGCGCTCCTCATTAACCATGGGCTGGTGTATCGATTGTCACCGGAAGACGGAAGTAAATACCAAGGATAATGCCTACTACGATAAGTTGGTTGCATTACACCGGAAAGAGACTAAAGAGCCGCTTAAGGTCGCTAATATTGGCGGTCTGGAATGCTCAAAGTGCCACTATTAATTTCTCAACTCAGCCAAACAGAGTATCTCTGACTGGATTAAGTATATGGAACAAGTAACCAAACGGTATTGGAAGGGTGTTGAGGAATTGCGTAATGACGCTATATACGTCAAAAACGCACAATCTGAGTTTGCTGAGCCTTCAGGAAACGATCTGCAAAACCTGCTTGATGGTACCAATGCCCCCCGCCGGGACTTTTTGAAAACGTTAGGTTTTGGTATGGCAGCAGTATCGCTTGCTGCCTGTGAAGCTCCGGTACGGAAAGCGATTCCGTACTTGAACAAACCTGAAGGCACATTCCCTACTATTTCCGACTATTATGCATCAACTTTTACCGACGGTGGTGATCATGCCAGCATTTTAGTTGAGACGCGTGAAGGTCGACCAATCAAGATTGAGGGTAACCCGATGTCGAGCCTTTCAAAAGGAGGTACTACTGCCCGTGTGCAAGCTTCACTGTTGTCTTTGTATGATAACGAAAAGCTGAAAGGGCCAAAACGTGGTGAAACTGATATTGACTGGGCAACAGCAGATAAAGAAATTATCAACCAATTGACCACCATAGCCGCACGGGGTGGTGCAATTCGGATCGTTACATCAACAATTGCCAGCCCGTCAACGAAGGCCGTTATTGCTGATTTTGTGGCTAAATACCCTACAGCGCGCCATATAATGTATGATGCTAATTCGGCATCAGGTATCATTCAGGCTAACCAGGCGTCGTTCGGTAAAGCAGTAGTGCCTTCTTACGATTTCAGCAAGGCCAAGACAATTGTCAGTATTGGTGCAGACTTCCTGGGTACGTGGATCGCCCCGCTGGATCATGCCATGCCTTATGCTAAAACCCGTAAGATTGGTGCTGTAGGCGGTGGAAATAAAGAGATGTCTCGACATTATCAGTTTGAGACAATTCTCTCCATGACCGGCGCTAACGCTGACTACCGGGGTACGTATAAACCGTCTCAGGAAGGATTGGTTGTTGCCAATCTATACAATAAAGTAGCCGCCAAACTAGGAGGAACAGCAGTTAATGCTACGCCTGTTACAGTTCAGTATCTTGATAAGGCAGCTGCTGACCTGATCGCGTCACGGGGAGCTGCGGTTGTTGTTGCCGGTTCAAATGACCCGAACGTTCAAATCCTGGTGAATGCGCTGAATAGTTTGTTAGGTAGCTATTCATCGACGATCAATCTCAATGTGCCGGTGAATTACCGTCAGGGGAATGATCAACAGATGAATGCTTTCGTTGACGAGCTAAAAGGGGGGCGGGTACAGGCTGCTATGTTCTACATGGCTAATCCCGTATACGATCATCCTCGTGGTGCTGAGATTGCCGACGCATTGCCTAAAGTTGGTTTGTCTCTCTCATTTAGCGACCGAGCCGATGAGACTGGTTCGCTCGTAAAGTATATGACACCGGCTCCTCACTTCTTGGAGTGCTGGAATGATACGGAACCTAAAGCTGGTTATTACAGTCTTACTCAGCCTGCAATCACGTATATTTTTAAGACACGTCAGATGCAGTCGAGCTTGTTGACGTGGGCCGGTAAGAGTAACGATTTTCAAACATACGTTCGCAATTATTGGCGGGCTAATATCTTTCCAAAAACAACTGGCTTTGCTACGTTTGATGAGTTCTGGATCAAGTCATTACATGATGGCGTATTTGAGCCCGCTTCGGCAGTAGCAGCGGCCGGAGCAACATTCGCTGGCAATATAGTGGCAGCAGCAGCAGCTGTGAATCAGCGCTACAAGCCAACTACTGGTATAGAGGTAGCTCTGTATGAAAAGGTAGGTATGGGAAATGGCTCTCAAGCTAATAACCCTTGGATCCAGGAATTTCCTGATCCAGTGTCAAAAGCCTGCTGGGACAACTATGCTGCGATTTCGCAAAAAACAGCGTCTGAATTAAAGGTTGAGCAGAATGAAATGCTCAAAGTTGACGTTGCTGGTAAATCAATTGAACTTCCAGTATTAATTCAGCCAGGTCAGGCAGATCAGACAGTTGCTATTGCCATTGGTTATGGTCGGTCGAAGTCTGGAAAGTGCGCTAATGGTGTTGGGCAAAACGCTTATCCGCTTGCCTCAATCGTTGGCGGTACGGTAAGTATGGCGGCTGTAAGCGCTACAGTAGGCGTAGCTGGTGGCCGTCATGAGATTGCCCAAACGCAGACACACGAGACTGTAATGGGCCGTCGGGCTGTGTTACAGGAAGGTATTCTTGCCCGTTACAAGAAAAATCATAAAGAGGGGCGCTATGAGCCGAAAGTAGAAACATCGGAAGGCCCTGTAACGCCAACAGACATCACGCTCTGGCATGGTTACGGTAAGCCAAACCATTCATGGGGTATGGTCATCGACCTCAACTCATGTATCGGTTGCGGCGCCTGTGTAGTTGGCTGTATTTCTGAAAACAATACACCTACAGTTGGGCGCGACGAGGTACTTGCCCGACGCGAAATGCACTGGATGCGGATCGACCGCTATTACAGCAGTGATGCCGATTTTGAAAACATGGGCGCAATCGAAGGGTATCGTGCTCTGGAAATAGCTTCGGCTAACCCTGAAGTGACATTCCAGCCGATGCTCTGCCAGCATTGCAGCAATGCACCTTGTGAAACAGTCTGCCCAGTATTGGCTACGACTCATAGCACAGAAGGCCTGAACCAGATGACGTATAACCGTTGTATTGGCACTCGCTACTGTGCAAACAACTGTCCTTATAAGGTACGTCGCTTTAACTGGTTCAAATACCACGACGAAGACAAGTTCGACTACCAGTTTAACAACGACCTTGGTAAAATGGTCATTAACCCCGATGTGACAGTTCGCGCTCGTGGGGTTATCGAAAAGTGTTCATTCTGCGTACAGCGTATCCAAGAGGGTAAGCTAACTGCCAAGAAAGAACGCCGCCGTCCATTACCAGACGAAATCCAATCAGCATGTGCCCAGGCTTGCCCAACAGATGCAATCATCTTTGGGGATATGAACAATCCTGAAAGCACAATTTCAAAGGTGTTGGAGACCGAATTGAATGAACGCGCTTTCCACGTTCTGGAAGAAATTAACGTTCGCCCGCAGATTGCTTATCTGACCAAAATCCGCAACAAAGAGGAAGGTCCAAAGCAAGAAACTACACAGGAATCACAAGCGTAGGTCAACGTACTAATTGAAAATTTAAAAACGATGCATATCACTTCAGCCGTACGCACGCCATTAGTATCTAATGGGAAAACCTACGCAGACGTCACAGAAGACGTTTGTAAGCAGGTAGAAGGCCGTCCAACCCGTGAGTGGACGATTGCATTTACAATCTCTGCCTTAGTCCTCGTATACGGAACAGCCTGTGTATTCTACACATGGTGGGAAGGCCTCGGTGTTTGGGGGCTAAATAAAACGGTAGGGTGGGCCTGGGATATCACCAACTTTGTGTGGTGGGTAGGTATTGGCCACGCCGGTACGTTGATCTCTGCGATTTTGTTACTGTTCCGTCAAAAATGGCGGACGTCAATTAACAGAGCTGCCGAGGCCATGACAATCTTCGCCGTGATCTGTGCTGCTACCTTCATTTTCATGCACATGGGCCGTCCATGGTTGGCATATTGGGCTTTACCATTGCCAAATACATTCGGCTCGCTTTGGGTAAACTTTAAGTCGCCTCTCGTGTGGGACGTATTTGCCATCAGTACCTATTTTACCGTATCGCTAGTATTCTGGTATATGGGTCTGGTTCCTGACCTGGCTACCATTCGGGATCGTGCTCGTAGTAAAGTAAGTCGGTACGTATATGGGGCCTTCTCTCTGGGCTGGAACGGTTCTGCAAAAACCTGGGCTCGTTATGAATATATGAGCCTTATTTTAGCCGGTATCTCTACACCACTGGTACTTTCGGTGCATACCATTGTAAGTATGGACTTTGCCACATCGGTTATTCCAGGCTGGCACACAACTATCTTTCCCCCTTATTTCGTAGCAGGGGCTATCTTCTCTGGTTTTGCTATGGTGCAAAACCTGATGCTGATCATCCGCGTGGTATTCAAGCTGGAAGACTACATCACTGTTGAACACATTGAGTCGATGAATAAAATCATCACACTCACCGGGTCTATAGTAGGGGTAGCTTACATTACGGAATTCTTTATTGCTTGGTATTCAGGTGTCGAGTTCGAAAGCTATGCCTTTATTAACCGGGGGACAGGTCCTTACTGGTGGGCATACTGGGCAATGATGACTTGTAATGTAATTTCTCCGCAATTGTTCTGGTCGCGGACTGTGCGTACCTCGGTTGTTTGGACATTTGTGTTGTCAGTAATTGTGAACATCGGTATGTGGTTCGAGCGGTTTGTAATCATTGTTACGTCATTGCACCGAGATTATCTCCCATCGAGCTGGGCAATGTTTCACCCAACGCTGTTTGACATAAGCGATTACTTGTTCTCGTTTGGTTTATTCTTCACGCTATTTCTGCTGTTTGCTAAATTCCTGCCGGTTGTGAACATGGCCGAAGTAAAAGCGATCATCAAGTCATCCTCGGCTGAGTTGCCAAAATCAGTTTCTGGCGTTGCAAAAGGGGAGCGTGTAACTGCGCCTACCTTTAATAAGAACGCTGACTAATTCACCTTTATAAGTATCTGTATGGCTTCGCCAGTTAACAGTCGATTTTTAGTAGGCATCTTTGACGACGATGATGTCGTGATGAAAGCCGTAAAAGAAGTCCGTGAGTCAGGTGTACGCATTCACGAAGTCTACACGCCCTTCCCCGTTCATGGCCTTGACATTGCGTTGGGACATCCACGGTCTAGGTTAGGTATTGCGGCCTTCATGTTTGGTTTAACTGGTCTTCTGACAGCTGCTTCACTCATGTCGTACACGGAGAAGTTTGACTGGCCAATGATCGTGGGAGGTAAAGACTCGTTTTCTTATCCGATTTACGTCCCCATTGCCTTTGAGTTAACAGTGCTTTTCACAGCCTTGGGCATGGTTGCTACGTTCATTATATCTAATGGATTAGGCCCAACAGTAAAGCCGCTCATGTTTGACCTGCGCACGACTGACAATAAGTTTGCTATGGCTATCGACATGGAGAATAATAAACTTCAAGAGGCAGAGATTGAGGCTATCCTGAAAAAATCAGGGGCAGCTGAAGTAAACGTTAAGCAGTTCTAATAGACCGATTATGAAATTCAAGCATATAGTGCTTTCATCAATTGGCTTAGCATCTGTGCTTTTTATGAGTTCTTGTGGCGACAGCCGAAATGATACAGGTACTCAGTTTGCACCGCAGATGTATGAGCCAGTTGGATATGAGCCTTACAAGCAAACAAAAGCTAACCCGTTTACTGCCAACGGTCTAAATATGCGTGACCCTGCCAGGGGAACCGTATCGCGGCGAAACTACCATACTACGTTTGGTAAAGGCGATAGCGCGGTCACAGATTTAATGGTATACAATATACCAAAGGATAGCATTGCCATTGCCGAGCGGACATTGACAAACCCTATTCCAAGCACAGACGCTACGCTGAAAGAAGGAGAAATCTTGTACGGTCGTTACTGCCTACATTGTCATGGTGAAGGTGGTAAAGGTGATGGTCTGGTTGGTAAAGAATATAAAGGCGTACCTAACTATTCATCAGGTGCGTATAAAGAGATGAATGATGGGCACATCTTTCATGTCATAACGCATGGTAAAGGTCGTATGTGGCCACATGGCTCACAAATGACACCTGAAGAGCGGTGGAAGATCGTCATGTACGTTCACAAACTTCAGCAAGGATAGATAATTCTGAATCAGCTAGACTGCTATGCTAATCAACAGGTATAGTGGTTATACAATCAATAGAGTTAATAATGGCATCAGTACACGCAATACCTTCCCTGGATGAGCAGTTTGAATTTACTGCAGAGTCGAAACGGCGTTTGCTAATCGGCGGAGCCGTTGGCGTAGCGTTAGTCGTTCTTGGCGCAGTCCTGTTATCATCGGGTGTGGGCGAACACGCACATGAAGCAGTTCAGGGCCATGGCCTGAGTGAGGGACATGAAGGTGCTCACGGGCATTATAAGTGGACTACCCGCTTATGGGCTAACATTTGGGTGAACAGCATTTACTTCACCGGTATAGCCGTGGCAGGTATGTTCTTCATGTCATATAACTACCTGGCTCAAGCTGGCTGGTCCTCAGTGATCAAACGTGTACCAGAAGCAATGCCAGCCTTTTTACCAGTGACCGGTATCATTCTTTTGGGCGTCTTTTTAATTGCTAGGCATGATATTTTTCATTGGACCCATGAAGGGCTGTATGATAAGGCTAGCGAAGAGTATGACCCTATTATTGCAGGAAAACACGGTTTTTTGAATACACCGTTCTTCCTGGTCCGAATGGCTTTCTATTTCATATCCTGGTATATGCTATGGCGTGTGCTGCGTAATCTTTCGCTACAAGAAGACTTATACGGTGGTACAGAATACTACTATAAGAGCATGAAGTATGGTACGGCTTTCTTGGTTGTCTTTGCCGTGACTTCTTCAACAGCCGCCTGGGATTTGATAATGTCAATAGATACGCATTGGTTCAGCACCATGTTTGGCTGGTACACATTGGCTAGTTGGCATGTAGCTGGTCTTGCTACAATGACATTAACTGTTGTGATGTTAAAGGAGCAAGGTTATCTGAAAGCTGTTAATCAAAGCCATTTGCATGACTTGGGTAAATTTGTTTTTGCCTTCAGTATCTTCTGGACATATGTATGGTTTGCGCAGTTTATGTTGATTTATTACGCTAACCTTCCTGAAGAAACGATCTACTATCGCGAGCGTTTCAGTGGTTATGGTGGTATTTATCTAGCTCCATTTTGGGTTAACGTTGTGCTAAACTTTGTTTTTCCATTCTTGGTTCTAATGACAAGGGATGCAAAGCGGACGAATATCTTATTAAAAGTTGCTTGTTGGGGAGTGCTGATAGGGCATTACTTTGATTTTTACATGAATATCATGCCTGGTACAGTTGGTGAACATGCTGGATTCGGCCCGATTGAATTTGGCATGATTTTGATTTTTGCCTGTGCGTTCATCTGGTCAGTATCGGCCCAGTTGACGAAGGCAAATCTGATTGCTAAAAATCATCCATTATTAGAAGAAGCTTTGCATCACGACATTTAGACTTTATCTAAATCACACAAGTATGGTTTACATCGTAGGATTATTGTCGCTCGTTTTTCTTGCGCTCGCCTTTATGGTTTTTGGTCGACTGACCAGCGTAATGAAAAGCGTAGGTACGTCTTCAGGTGAAGAGACGTATGGAGGCACCAGTAATAAGATCAACGGAGCCATGTTTATGGTATTCCTGGTTACTGGTACAATTGCCGCAACTTGGTCGTTTATTCATTCAACTCAATATTTCTTGCCAGAAGCATCCTCTATTCACGGACGTCGGACTGATGGATTGTTTTGGGGTTCTATGGCGATCGTTACAGCTTCTGCGCTGTTAACAAACATTCTACTCTTCTACTTTGCTTACCGGTACCAGTATAAAGATGGTAAAAGAGCATCTTATTATCCTGAAAACCATAAGTTAGAGTTGATCTGGACTGTTGTACCGGCTGTCGTTATGGCGATTATGGTATTCACTGGCTGGAAGGCGTGGAGGGATATCATGTCAGAAGCGCCAGAAGGGGCACAGGAAGTTGAGCTAGTAGGCAAGCAGTTCAACTGGATCGCTCGTTACCCAGGCGTAGACAACAACAAGCTGGGGGCTTTCAATTACAAATTGATCGATAATAATAACGAAGTTGGAATTGATTTCTCCGACGAAACCGCATTTGATGATTTTACTGCTCCAGAACTGCACATTCCTGTAGGTAAGCCGGTTTTGATCCGAATCAGAGCTCGGGATGTGCTGCACAGCGTATTTATTCCGCACATGCGTGTGAAGATGGATGCTGTTCCGGGGATGCCAACTCGTTTTTGGTTTCATCCTGACAAGACGACTGAGCAAATGCGTAATGAAACAGGTAATCAAAATTTCAAATACGAGATTGCTTGTACTGAAATTTGCGGACGTGGCCACTTTTCAATGAAAATGAATCTAGTTGTAGAAGATCAAGAATCATGGACTAAGTGGTGTGCAGAGCAGAAACCTCTTTTGTCATCGTTTCCTGAATACGCTTCACGCATTCCAGCTAATTTAAAAGCTAAAGCTGCTAAGTATTTGCCGACAGTTGGTGCAGATACTACGTCAACTGCATCTATTGGTGGTGCGGCTAGTTCGGGTAGTGCTTCATTACGTTAATCCTTTAGATCAACAAATCGCTAATAATGGCAACTACAGACGCAACTTCAACTGCCAGTGTTCATGTGGCTGAACATGAGCATCACGAGCATGAATTGAATTTTTGGCGTAAATACGTTTTCGCTGAAGATCATAAAACGATTGCTAAACAATACCTGATCACCGGAATTTTCTGGGCGATTATTGGTATTAGCTTCTCTGTCATTTTTCGTCTTCAACTGGGTTTTCCTCAGATGAAGCTTGAATGGTTACGACCAATAATTGGTAACTGGATTGAGGAGAGCGGCAAACTAAGCCCAGATTTTTATCTAGCACTTGTGACTATGCATGGTACCATTATGGTATTCTTTGTATTGACAGCTGGATTGAGTGGCACGTTTAGTAACTTCTTGATTCCGCTTCAAGTGGGTGCACGTGACATGGCATCGGGTTTCCTGAATATGCTATCATACTGGTTCTTCTTTACGGCCAGTTTATTGATGTTCGCATCAATTTTTCTAGAAACAGGTCCAGCTGCTGGTGGATGGGTTGTATACCCACCTCTAAGTGCACTACCCCAGGCACATAAAGGCTCAGAGATGGGCATGACGTTATGGCTGGGGAGTATGGCTCTCTTTATTGTATCACAATTGCTCGGGGGCATTAACTATATTACTACGGTTATCAATCTTCGTACACGTGGTATGTCATTTAGTAAACTACCACTTACTATTTGGGCATTCTTCCTAACGGCAGTACTTGGTCTGATCTCGTTTCCCGTGCTTTTGTCAGCGGCACTGTTACTGATATTTGATCGTAGTTTCGGTACAAGCTTTTACCTGTCTGATATTTATATTGCTGGAGAAGCTTTACCAAATGTAGGTGGAAGTCCAATTTTGTTTCAGCATTTATTCTGGTTCCTGGGGCATCCTGAAGTATACATCGTTATGCTTCCTGCACTTGGAATAACATCAGAGATTATTGCAACTAACTCACGGAAGCCGATCTTCGGTTACCGAGCTATGATTGCATCAATGATGGGCATTGCCTTCCTGGCGTTTATTGTATGGGCTCACCACATGTTTGTTACAGGAATGAATCCCTTCCTTGGATCGGTATTTATGTTCCTTACGCTGATTATTGCTGTGCCCTCAGCCGTTAAAGCATTTAACTATATTACAACGCTGTGGCGTGGTAATATTCGGTTTACTCCGGCTATGCTATTCTCAATAGGCTTAGTATCGTTCTTTATCTCAGGGGGAGTGACTGGTCTTATTCTAGGTAACTCAGCACTCGATATTCAGCTTCACGACACATACTTTGTTGTCGCTCACTTTCACCTTGTGATGGGTGCTTCTTCGGCATTTGGCTTACTGGCTGGTGTATACCACTGGTTCCCCAAAATGTTTGGGAGGATGATGAATGAGAAGCTCGGGTACGTTCATTTCTGGCTCACATTCATAGGTATATACTGTGTGTTTTTCCCAATGCACTACATTGGTATTGCAGGCTTCCCCCGTCGTTATTACAGTTTTACGAGTAATGACTTTACCAGCAATATCTTCCAGGATATGAACGCTTTCATAAGCTTGGCTGCGATTGTCACATTCTCTGCACAGTTTATATTCTTATATAATTTTGTGTATAGTTTGATTAAAGGAAAGCGGGCCACGCAAAACCCTTGGAAGTCGAATACACTGGAATGGACTACACCTATTGTTCCAGGTCATGGCAACTGGCCCGGCGAGATCCCAGCCGTTTATCGGTGGCCATATGATTATAGCAAACCTGGTGCGAAGGATGATTTTATCCCTCAAAACGTACCATACTCGCAAACTCCTGAGTCAAACCTTCCGCATGAGAAAGAATTGATTTCTTTGGAGCAGGCGATTGAAGCCCAGAACTTCAATGATCAGTTCAAACAACCTCATTAATGATAATTCATTTCGGCGCCTGGCGCTTCTGACTGTAGTAGCCGTTTTTCTATTAATACTGGTAGGTGGCGTAGTCAGAAGCACTGGGGCTGGGATGGGCTGCCCAGACTGGCCGAAATGCTTTGGTCAATGGGTTCCGCCGACAGAAATAGCACAACTACCCGCCAATTATCAGGAAATTTATAGCCATCGGGGGTATGCAAATACAGAGTTCAACGTAGTTAAAACTTGGACCGAGTATTTGAATAGATTATTGGGGGCTTTAATCGGGGTACTAATTTTCTGTACGTGTATAGCATCTGCTATAGCCTACTGGCAGCGTGACCGCGCCATTGTAGGCTATAGTTTTTTAGCCTTGTTTCTAGTTGGCTTTCAAGGCTGGTTAGGCGCAAAAGTTGTCTCTAGCGTTCTTGATACATGGCTAATAACACTACATATGTTAGTAGCCATAATCATTGTTGGCGTATTGCTGTATGTAGTGGCACGTACCCAGATTACGCTAAGAGTTAAAAAAGAGAGAACTCGTTCAACTGCAAATAATCGCTGGTTAGTGATTAGTTCTTGTCTTCTACTGCTACAGATTTTATTAGGCACTCAAGTCAGAGAGACCGTTGATGAAGTAGCTGGACGATTAGGCGAACTGCAGCGTTTTCGTTGGGTCAGTGAGCTTGATATTCGCTTTTACATCCATAGAAGCTTCTCCTTAATTGTCTTGGCTAGTCAGCTCTTATGGATTATTCCCAGTATCAGAAGTTTAGCAGCTGAGTCAGTTATAAAGAAGCTGGCTACTGTAACAGGGATTTTGCTGGTTGTTGAAATACTAACAGGCGTGATAATGGCCTATTTGGCAATTCCAGCTTGGGCTCAACCTATCCATTTGACGTTAGCTGTGGTTGCATTAGGAATGCAATTTGTTGTAGTTCTGTTCTCCTTCGAAAGGCTACTTCCAAACAGAATGACAGATTCGACATCAATTCCCCGTGAAGAATCTGGATCAGTGACCACGTTATGAATTCATCCATAGAGCAACCTACTGTGCCCTCCACAAATAAGCCTAGTAGGGTTAACTGGCGGGATTACCTTGCTCTTACTAAGCTAAGGTTGTCGACACTGGTTGGTTTTTCGGCAGTATTAGGCTATCTCCTAGCTGCTACAGCCCCATTGTCAGTAATACAGATTCTATTGTTTGCTGTGAGCGGGTTGCTGATAACTGGTGCAGCCAATGCGGTTAATCAAGTTCTCGAAGTAGAATTTGATCGGTTAATGAAAAGAACCGATAGTCGTCCGCTTCCTACAGGACGTATAAGCAAAGAGCGGGCAATAGCTTTTGTAGCAGTACTGCTCTTTATCGGACTGTTCATTCAAACTCTATATTTTAATCCGTTAACCGCAGGTATATCGTTTATATCGTTTTTGCTCTACGGGTTCGTTTATACGCCACTTAAACGAGTTGGTTCGATAGCTGTCTATGTTGGTGCTATTCCTGGTGGCTTACCTCCACTCATTGGTTGGGTTGCATTTACAGGTACGATTGAAAACGAAGCGATATGGCTTTTTGCCATTCAATTCATTTGGCAGTTCACTCATTTCTGGGCTGTGGCGTGGGTTCTTGATGAAGATTATGCCAAAGCAGGATTTAAGTTACTGCCTCTGAGACGGCCGGCAGGCGCCCAAACAGCACTTGTCATTTTAAGTTTTACCATGTGGCTAATACCACTTGGTGTTATGCCCTACTATTGGGGATATATCGGTGTGATAGCAACTTGTATTTCAGTTTTTGCTGCGTTTATACTGTTATGGTTAAATGTAGGCCTAGTCAGAAAGCCCGATATCGCCAACGCAAAGCGTCTCATGTTTGCTGCGTTTGCCTATTTACCAATTGTTCAAATCGCGTTTGTTTTAGATCGTGTTTAACATGAAAGATGAAACGGAAGAAATAAAATGGCTCGAAGAAGAGCCAGAAGAGACCCTTTCCGTGAATCCGCGGAAATTCATATTATGGCTGTTCATTGTAAGTATTCTAATGTTGTTTGCCTCATTTACAAGCGCTTATTTAGTCAGGCGGGCTGAGGGAAACTGGCTGGAATTCACAGTGCCAGCTATATTTGGCTATAGTACAGTCGTTTTAGTAGTAAGTAGTCTAACTATGCACTGGGCTTACCTGGCTGCTAAAAAAGACAATTTCAACGCGCTAAGGATAGCTATATCTATTACTTTTGCGCTTGGGATGGTTTTCCTGTACATGCAGTTTCAGGGCTGGATTGAGTTGGTCCGAAATAATGTATTCTTTGTCGGTAACCCAGCAGGTTCGTTTATATATGTCTTTACGGGCATGCATGCGTTCCACTTGATTTCAGGATTGGTAGTATTGATTTTCGCTTTAGTAGCGGCCTTTAACTTACGAATACATGCGAAGTCACTTGAACAGGTTCAGGTAGCTTCAACATATTGGCATTTTCTGGACGCGCTCTGGATTTACCTGTATTTCTTCTTACTTTATTTTCATTAATCAGCTCACGGACGCATGGCGGCTACAGCAACAACTGACGAGTCAGTAGTATTTGATAAGAAAGCCTGGATGGGTGGCGTAGAACCCATGAATGTCAGCTATGGTAAACTGATGATGTGGTTCTTCCTCATTTCAGATACATTTACCTTCTCGGCATTGCTTGTAACATATGGTTTGATCCGTTACAGTTACCCTGCATATGATCCGGCTATTCATGGGACACCTTTCCACTTCTCAAATATTTACTGGCCGATCCCGGACCATGTATTTAATGCATTTCCCTTTTTTCATGGTTCAAACCTGCCGCTGATCTTCGTAGGTCTGATGACCTTCATTCTCATCTTCTCGTCGGTAACGATGGTATTGGCTGTAGAAGCTGGTCATCGTCGTGACCGGCAAGATGTTGAGAAATACATGCTCTGGACGATCTTGGGTGGATTAGCTTTCCTAAGCAGTCAGGCTTGGGAGTGGTCACACTTTATTCATGGTACAGAAGAAGGAAATACAATCCGTGAGCTTGTAGGTGGCCAATGGCTTGAGCGCACAATATTTGGGGCAAATCTGACCGAAAATCAGTATGGTCCACCCGCATTCGCTGATCTATTCTTCTTCATTACAGGTTTTCATGGCACACACGTGTTCTCCGGTGTAGTGTTAAACGTGTTGATCTTTTATCGGACTGCCACCGGAATGTATGAAAAGCGCGGACATTATGAGATGGTTGAAAAAGTAGGTTTATACTGGCACTTTGTGGATCTAGTTTGGGTCTTTGTATTTACGTTCTTCTATCTCGTTTAATTGCTTTCTCTTCTACGATAATGGCAAATACTCCATATACCGACAATCACGGCGGCACTGATGTAGCTCCACCGCCAGCCAATACCAAAATTATCTGGCGCACATTTATCATTTTATGTGTAATCACGGCCTTCGAATTTTTCATTGCTTTTACAATGGCCGCTGGTCACCTGCGTGTAGCCATCTTTGTGGGCATGACAATTGTTAAAGCATTTTATATTGTGGCAGAGTTTATGCACTTGCGCCACGAAGTGAAAAGCCTGATTTGGGCTATCTTATTGCCAATCATTTTTATTGTCTGGTTGCTACTCGCTTTAATGTATGAAGGCGGATCGATTTTCCAGTTGAGATAACAGATGAATACATATCGAAAAGCCGGGACTCTCCTTTTAACATTGGTAGTCCCGGCTTTTGCGTATATACTGCTTAGAGCTTGTACGCAAAATCATTACACATTGCCACGTTATATTCCGGTTATTGACTCAACAAAAGGAGAGCCAGTAATGCACACGATAGTTGACCGAAACGGCGATAAACGAATTGATACGTTATTCAGGCACGTACCTGGCTTTTCATTAATCGATCAGAATGGCAATGCAACTACGCAGAAGGTAACCAAAGGGAAAATTCATGTAGCTGACTTTTTCTTCACTCGTTGTGGTACAATCTGCCCGAAAATTCAGCTTAGCTTAAGTCGGGTCCAGGAGCTATTCAAGGATCGAAACGATCTGATCCTGCTATCTTATTCAGTCGATCCGGAAAACGATAAGCCTGCTCAGCTTAAAGCATATGCCGACAAAATGAAGGCAAAAGCAGGAATGTGGTATCTGCTAACGGGGGATAAGGCACAAATTTATAACCTTGCCCAACGGGGCTACTTCTTACCTGTGGTGGATCATGGAGTAAGCTATGGAAAACCTGACGAAACTTTTATCCACAGTGAAAAGTTGGTTTTAGTAGATAAAGAGGGGATTATCCGAGGGTTTTACGATGGAACTGACAAGAAAGATGTTGACCGTCTAATTGCCGAAATTCGGGTGCTCTTCGATATATATAGTAAGCAAACGTAACGTATGGAAGCTACTTCACTTATTGGGAAAGAGAAAAAGGCTAATCGACTTATCAATGTCGTTTCGATTGTGATACCAGTTGTCGTAGCATTGATATTAGGAGTACGGCAAAAATTTGATATAGGCTCCTGGACAATGTACTTACCGCACATCAACGGCATAATTAATTCGCTAACTTCTGTGTTGTTGGTAGTAGGCTATTATTTCATACGACAGGGCAACGTGGAAGCGCATCGAAGAACAATGCTTTCTGCCTTCACGCTGGGGGCTTTGTTTCTGGTTAGCTATGTACTTTATCACATATCGAATGAATCAACTCCCTTTGGTGGGCAGGGCTGGATCAGGCCTGTCTACTATTTTTTATTGATTTCGCATATTGCGTTATCTGTGGTTGTGTTGTGGTTCGTGTTACGAGCTGTCTATTTCGCGTTGACCAAACAGTTTGCCCTGCATAAGAAAATGACCCGTTGGGCTTTACCAATTTGGTTATATGTTAGTACCACAGGGGTAATTGTGTATTTACTGATCAAGCCATATTATACGCATTAATCAACGAACGTATGAAGAAATGGATGTGTGTGATTGTACTAGTCGCAATCGTAAGTACTGGACCAGAAGCGCTAGCCCAATGCGCAATGTGTCGGGCAACTGTTGAAAGCACAGTAAGTAACGGACGAAGTGTAGTTGCGTCTGATTTAAACCTTGGAATTCTCTATTTACTGGCGGCGCCTTATCTGATTGTGGCTGCCATCAGCTATTTGTGGTATCGCACTAGTAAAAAAGAACATGCCCAACGTATCAAAATTTCAAGCCGTATCCGCGGGGCTATGTCCCAAATGCAGGCAAGGTAAAATTTTCAAAACTCCACTCTACGCGCCAATAGGTTTTGGCAAAATGAATGAGTTTTGTCCGCATTGTGGAATGAGGTTTGAAGTAGAGCCAGGGTATTTCATAGGGGCTATGTATGTAAGCTATGCCTTTTCTGGTGGGCTGGCGCTTATTCTTGGCTTCGCCCTATTCTATTTAGCGGGTAATCCACCTGGTTGGGTTTATTCGCTGGTTATATCAATCGCTGTAATTCTGATATCAGCTATAAACTATCGATTATCGAGGGTCATTTGGCTACATTACGTGGCAGGGATACAATACAACCCTGCTGTGTAGAAGACTACTGCTACACACTAATCCCGACCTGCCAGGTCGGGATTTTTTATTTTTAATGCAACCAGCTAAAACGTATCTGCATCTTGCCAGTAAATGATGTAAGGAATGGCCCTGTCTATACCATACTACCTATCAGAAAGCCACTTGGTAGTTGCATTGCAACGGGGAGAAGCACGTGCTCAAAAAATTGCTTACGAAAAATATGCTGGTAAGATGATGAGTGTCTGTATCAGGTACGTAGCGAATCAGGCAGATGCCGAAGACGTATTGATCGAAGCGTTTCTGCGAGTGTTTGAACGGATCAGCCAGTTTAGAGGTGAGGGAAGCTTTGAGGGATGGATTCGTAGAATTATGGTAACAGAGTCATTGATGTTCCTGAGAAAGCACAAATCTCTCCGTCAGGAAATACCACTGGATGATGTACTGGAAACGCCAGATTATCAGTGGGCTGATGAAACATTACAAGTCGATGACTTGCTGAGATTGGTGGCTCAATTACCAGACGGATATCGAACCATATTCAATTTGTACGCCATTGAAGGGTACAGTCACGCAGAAATAGCTGCTTTAACTGGTATTTCAGAAGGAACATCGAAATCGCAGCTGTCACGTGCCAGGGCATTATTACAGCAAAAAATAAAAACGCTTGAAACCGACATGAAGTCGGCTACGATATATGGAAAAGCAGCCAGTTGATGATCTTTTCGCTCGCAAACTACGCGACGCTGAGACCAAAGTCAGTGCTGATGTATTCAATCAGCTAGAGCAGCGAATGGGCGTGAAGCCTCTTCCTGTCCATAAGAAGGTGGTAGGGTGGTGGCAAATAGCTGCTGCAGCCTGTCTGATCTTAGCTATAGGACTTGTTTACAACCTCAATAAAGCGGACGTCCAGCTCAGCCAAAGTCATACTATTGTGCAAACAAGCAGTGATAAGACAGCGCGCAGTTCAACGAGTAAACTGGCAAAAAGTCAACAGCAACAGATCAAAAAACAGAATGAATCGGCTCGACCAACAACTAATGCAGAAAAAGCAACGTACCTGGCTCTGCAATCAGGAATGCTACACAAAAAGGACAGAAGCCAAGTAACTGTAGCCCTCGAGTCTGAAAAATCAATGCTGCGTAATAAGCTAGCAGAACGGCAGCAGGAACGGGCAACCGAAGTTACAGCGACTGTTGATCAAGAGGATAGACGAACCCCAACGCCACAATTGGCTTTGGCTTCAACAACTATTGATAAGGTCGATCGGATCAGCATGAAACCAAACCAAGCAGTTGAAAGAACAATCATTCTCACAATAGAAGACAATCAGACGGCTGTACATGTAGCTGCTCATGATGATGCCTCAAAAATGAATAGGCAAGGAAATCAGAAAGGCTTGTCAGGCTTGTTTGGTAAGCTGAAACAGTTAAAAAACGGTGAAGTATTGGCTAAGGCCACATTGACTGAAGACAGCCAGGTGAATCATAAAAATCGATTTGGCCGAGTCTTCAATGAAGTAAAAGAGAGTTTGAAAAATGAAACGACACTTGAATAATGAAAACGCTCATCTTATCTATTAGCCTGCTTCTGAGCGCGCTATGTGCTCTTTGCGCACCCGCAGACTCGCTCATCATTCGTTTTGGAGCTAAAGGTCGAATTGCTGTTTATGCACCAACAAAAGATCAATTGAAAGGGATTACTAAATATGATCTCAATCGTATTGTCAAAGAGATGGTTACGAAGTTGGATTCGGTACCAGAGGGGCAGGTCTTTGCCATTGATGTTAATGATGGTCAACGCTATTTGCGCGACACTGTACTAGTGGTACAAAAATCGAAAGGTACCATTACTGTCACCGTAAAGGGCAATGATGTAGACACAACATACCAATCCGAAAAGCGGGTTCAGACCAACAAACGAACGAATAACTCAACCCGGAATAATTGGAAGGTAAATACTGATTTTCACCTTGGTCTCAACACATGGGTTGGAGGACCGACCGTGCAGACATATGGCGGGAACTCCTATGAACTCGATCCCCTTGGCTCGCGCTACTTTGCTATCAGCGCCACTCAGAATCCGGCCATCGTCAGGACCAACAAGTTTAAGTTGAGTGTCCGATATGGCCTTCAGGTAGCCTGGAACAACTTTATGTTTCAAGAGAGCGTTGTTGCACAAAAAGGGCCGGATGGTATCCAGTTTAACCCATACCCAACACATCTGACTAAAAGCAAACTGACGGTTTGTAACGTAGAGGTGCCACTAATGCCCCAATTCTCTTTCTATAACAGTAGCCGTAAACGGGCATTTAATATTGGATTTGGCGGATTCGTAGGCTATCGTGTAGATAGTTACACTAAGATCAAGCAAGAGAACGGAGACAAATTTCATGACCATGCCGGTTTCTACCTGAATAACCTCCAATATGGCTTACAGGGAACGATCGGACTAGCAAATTTCAACTTCTTCGTGAAATATAATTTGAACAGCAGCTTTCAGGACGGACGAGGGCCTTCGGTACACCCACTTAGCTTTGGCATAACGATTTAACTCAAAATTAGATTGAGCTTAGCCCTGTCAGCAAGCGCTGGCAGGGCTAATTTATGCGAAGAAGAAAAAGATTTTTTAACTCCAATGTTGACAACGCGCAAAAACCTTGTAATTTTGCAACTCCAAACTCAGAAGCAGGGCGGGAATTGTTCTTTTTAGATTGACTTGGGGAGTTTCCAGAGTGGCCAAATGGATCAGACTGTAAATCTGCTGGCGTACGCCTTCGGAGGTTCGAATCCTCCACTCCCCACCAGTAATGTAAAGTAAGCGGGAGTAGCTCAGCTGGTAGAGCGATAGCCTTCCAAGCTATAGGTCGCGAGTTCGAACCTCGTCTCCCGCTCAACGACGTACCTGGGAATAGTTCAAGGATTTGTAATAGGTCCTGTGCTGATCCTTATTCGATTACACTGTACTTGCCTTCTTAGCTCAGTGGTAGAGCACTTCCTTGGTAAGGAAGAGGTCGTCGGTTCAAATCCGATAGAAGGCTCTAAGCTGCCAGATGTTGCTCTGTTGAGGCGGCTTTGATAAGGTGCTCTGCAAGGAGCACTTTTTGCGTAAGGGCAAATCAACTAACACTAACTATAGTTAACTAAAGCGTTTTTAGACATGGCAAAGGAGAATTTTGACCGCTCGAAACCGCACGTCAACATCGGTACGATTGGTCACGTTGACCACGGCAAGACGACGCTGACGGCAGCCATTACGAAAGTACTCGCCGGGAAAGGTCTGGCTGCAATGCGGGATTTCTCGTCGATTGATAATGCCCCAGAGGAAAAAGAGCGTGGTATCACGATCAATACCTCACACGTAGAATATGCGACGGCCAACCGTCACTATGCACACGTTGACTGCCCAGGTCACGCCGACTATGTGAAAAACATGGTGACGGGAGCTGCGCAGATGGACGGTGCCATCCTGGTTGTTGCTGCAACTGATGGTCCTATGCCACAAACGCGTGAGCACATCCTGCTGGCTCGTCAGGTAGGTGTACCCCAACTTGTTGTCTTCATGAACAAAGTCGACATGGTGGATGACCCTGAACTGCTTGAGCTCGTTGAGATGGAAATCCGCGAGTTGTTGAGCTTCTATCAATTCGACGGCGATAACATTCCAGTTATTCAGGGTTCTGCTCTGGGTGGCTTGAACGGCGACGCTAAATGGGTTGGAACGATCGAAGAATTGATGGATGCCGTTGATTCATTCATTCCTCTGCCTCCACGTCAAACAGATCTTCCATTCCTGATGCCCGTAGAAGACGTATTCTCGATCACGGGTCGTGGTACAGTAGCTACAGGTCGTATTGAGCGCGGTGTGATCAACTCAGGTGAGCCTGTTGAGATCCTGGGTATGGGTGCTGAAAACCTGAAATCAGTTGTAACTGGTGTTGAAATGTTCCGGAAAATTCTGGACCGTGGTGAAGCCGGTGACAACGTAGGTCTGCTGTTGCGTGGTATTGAAAAAACTGATATCCGTCGTGGTATGGTTATTTGCAAGCCAGGTTCAGTAACCCCACACGCTAAGTTCAAGGCCGAGGTGTATGTACTGTCGAAAGAAGAAGGTGGCCGTCACACGCCATTCTTTAACAAGTACCGTCCTCAGTTCTATTTCCGCACCACTGACGTAACAGGTGAGATCATCCTGCCCGCTGGTGTTGAAATGGTAATGCCAGGTGATAACATCACTATCGAAGTAACGCTGATCAATAAGATCGCTATGGAGAAAGGTCTCCGCTTCGCTATCCGTGAAGGTGGCCGTACCGTAGGTGCTGGTCAGGTGACTGAAATCCTCGACTAATTGATTGATTTTGAAACAAGTGCATCTCTGTGAAGGGATGCACTTGTTTTTTGATCTGTTTTTGCGATCTTTGCAGTCCGTTTCAGCGGGAGTATAGTAAAAGGGTACAAAATCAGTTTCAATACGGGTGTAGTTCAAGGGTAGAATAGCGGTCTCCAAAACCGTTGATGGGAGTTCGAATCTCTCCACCCGTGCCAATCTTGACAAACGATGGAAAAGGTAACCACCTTCCTCAAACATTCTTGGGAAGAAGTTCAGCATAATGTAACCTGGCCTAAATTCAATGATTTACAGGCTAGCTCATCACTGGTGCTGATCGCTTCACTGATTTTTGCGCTGATGGTCGGTCTGATCGACTATTTGTTTGAAAACGGCCTGAATTTGTTCTACCAGTCATTCTAACACGTTGTTTGGCCGTTTGTTTGTTGTCAGGTTGAATAAACAAATAAGCAAACAGACAAGCAACTTTTACGTATGGTCAACGGTATCAATTGGTACGTTATCCGGGCCGTCTCTGGGCAGGAAAAGAAAGTCAAGTCGTATCTGGATAATGAAATTCATCGCCAGCAACTGACAGAGATAATACCTCAAGTATTAATTCCGTCAGAAAAGGTGTACGAGATGCGAAACGGGAAGAAACGAATTCGTGAGAAATCCTTTTTCCCTGGCTACATTTTGATATCGGCTGATTTGTCTAATGCACGCGCTCTGGCACTCATCACTACGATGCCTGGCGTAATTGGTTTTTTGGGCAACACAGGTTCAGGAAACTCAAAAATTCCCGTTCCGCTGCGGGAAGCTGAAGTAAACCGTATTCTGGGTAAGGTAGAGGAAGAAACGCAGGAAGCTGCAACGCCTACTATAGCCTACTTGAAAGGTGAGTCAGTAAAAGTAGTCGATGGGCCATTTAGTGGTTTCATTGGCACAGTGGAGGAAGTGTTCGATGATAGGAAGAAGCTTAATGTAGTTGTTAAGATCTTCGGTCGGAGTACACCCGTTGAATTGAGTTACGCACAAGTAGATAAAGAGAGTTAACAAATCGTTGACGCTCATGCCCATGGGTCGATGCTTCCCATCGAGACACCGGGCAACCAACCAGTCCGCTGGCAGTAGATGAACAGTATGTCAGGTATGACACTGATAGATTGAGAGGTTGCTGCAAATGACTTGTAAATAAGTATTAACAATGGCAAAAGAAGTAGCTGGCTACGTTAAGTTGCAGGTAAAGGGTGGCCAGGCCAACCCATCTCCTCCAATCGGTCCTGCGCTGGGTTCCAAGGGTTTGAATATCATGGAATTCTGCAAGCAGTTTAATGGCCGTACGCAGGATAAGATGGGCATGGTCTTGCCGGTACTGATTACGTACTACAAAGACAAGTCTTTCGACTTTGTCATCAAGACCCCGCCTGCTCCAATTATGCTGATGGAAGCTGCTAAACTGAAAGGTGGATCAGCACAGCCTAACCGGAACAAAGTTGGTTCAGTTAGCTGGGATCAAGTAAAAACCATCGCCGAGACCAAGATGCCCGATCTAAATTGCTTCACAGTTGAATCAGCTATGAAGATGATCGCTGGTACGGCTCGCAGCATGGGTATTACGGTTTCAGGTGTAGCCCCTTGGGATAATTAGCAAACTTGCCTTAGGCATCTTAACGACATCATGGCAAAGTTGACAAAGAAACAAAAAGAAGCGCAGGCGAAGTATGATGCTACGCAGGTGTATTCACTCGAAAAGGCTGCCGAAATCCTGAAAGAGATTTCGTACACCAAATTCGACGCTTCTGTAGACATTGACGTACGTCTGGGCGTTGATCCGCGTAAAGCTGATCAAATGGTTCGCGGTGTAGCAACACTGCCCCACGGTACAGGCAAAACGGTACGGGTTCTGGTGCTTTGCTCTCCTGATAAGGAAGCAGAAGCGAAGGAAGCTGGTGCAGATTACGTAGGCTTAGACGATTACATTCAGAAGATTGAACAAGGCTGGACCGACGTAGACGTGATTATCACGATGCCGACAGTGATGGCTAAAGTTGGTCGTTTGGGTCGTGTTCTGGGGCCACGTGGTCTGATGCCGAACCCTAAGTCGGGTACGGTTACGTTGGAAGTAGGTAAAGCCGTGAAGGAAGTGAAAGCTGGTAAAATCGACTTTAAAGTTGACAAGACCGGTATCATTCACACCAGCATTGGAAAAGTGTCGTTTAGCCCTGAGAAACTGGCTGAGAATGCGCAGGAAGTAATTTCTACGCTGATACGTCTGAAACCATCTTCATCGAAAGGAACCTATGTGCAGACGATTTATCTGTCGAGCACCATGAGTCCTAGTGTTAGTATTGATAAAGGAACCGTTGCCGGACTGTAAACGATGACAAGAGAAGAAAAAGGCGCGATCATTGACGACCTGAGTCAGAAGTTCCAGTCTATTCCGTATTTCTATATTACCGATGCCAGTGGCATGTCAGTAGCCGAGACGAACAATTTGCGTCGTCAGTGCTTCGAACGGGGTATCGAATACGTAGTAGTGAAGAACACCTTGATCAAAAAGGCGCTCGAAACGGTAGAAAACGCAGATTACACGTCCTTTGATGAGGTGCTGAAAGGATTTTCAGGAGTGATGTTTCACCCTGAAAATGGTAAAGCAGCCGCTCAATTGATCAAAGAATTCCGCAAAACCAACGATAAACTAAAACTGAAGGGTGCTTCGGTTGACTATAGTTTGTTTGTAGGTGCCGATCAACTCGATACGCTCATCAACTTGAAGAGCAAAAACGAACTTATCGGTGATGTTATTGGCTTACTGCAATCACCTGCGAAAAACGTGGTATCTGCGTTGACAAGCGGTGGTGGCAAAATTGCTGGTATCCTGAAAACGCTGTCGGAGCGCGAAGAAAACTAAGCCCGATACATATTTTTTCAATCAATCTTGTAACAACTTAATTTCCAATACTATAATGGCAGATTTGAAAGCGTTCGCTGAGCAGCTTGTAAACCTGACGGTTAAAGAAGTAAACGAGCTGGCTGCTATCCTGAAAGACGAGTATGGCATCGAGCCTGCTGCTGCAGCACCTGTAATGGTAGCTGGCGGTGGTGGTAGCGAAGCTGCTCCAGCCGTTGCTGAGAAAACTTCATTCGACGTGATTCTGAAAGCACCTGGTGCTGGTAAGCTGGCCGTTGTGAAACTGGTTAAAGACCTAACCGGTCTGGGCCTGAAAGAAGCGAAAGAATTGGTAGACGGTGCGCCGAAGCCAGTTAAAGAAGGTGTAGCAAAAGACGAAGCCGAAGCCCTGCGTAAGCAACTGGAAGAGGCTGGTGCTGAAGTAGAAGTTAAGTAAGTATACCGTCGTTCTACGATACTCCAAGCGGAAAGAGGCCTGGCTCTATGTCAGGTCTTTTTCCGCTTGGAGACTTTTTATCTATATACATCGTTCCGGAAAAAACTATTTTTTACCGGACGGTGTTGCTTTTTTACGCCCTTTTATTTACGTTACCAATTTTTTGTAATAGAAAGGAGCGTTTTAGTATAGAATCAGTCGCTCAACTAAACGCAGAAGAGCCTTGGCTACAAACGCTAAAAACACCAACACACGCAAAAACTTTGCGACGATTCAGCCCGTAGTTGACTATCCTGATTTCTTGGATATTCAATTGAAATCATTCCGCGACTTTTTCCAGTTAGATACTCCTTCAGATAGCCGTTCGCAAGAAGGCTTGTACAAGGTGTTTCAGGAGAATTTCCCGATTTCTGACTCTCGCGAGAATTTCAAGCTGGAATTTATCGATTATTCGGTCGATCCGCCAAAATATTCAGTTGATGAATGTATCGATCGCGGGTTAACTTATTCAGTACCTCTTAAAGCTAAACTACGTTTATCGAATAGTGATCCTGATAATGAGGATTTCGAGACGATTGAACAGGAAGTCTTTCTGGGTAATATTCCTTACATGACCGCTAAAGCATCGTTTGTTATAAACGGAGCCGAAAGGGTCATTGTTTCGCAATTGCACCGGTCACCGGGTGTGTTCTTCTCGATGAGTAAGCACACCAATGGTACGAAGTTGTATTCTGCCCGTATCATTCCGTTTAAGGGCTCATGGATTGAGTTTTCAACGGATGTTAACAATGTCATGTATGCGTATATCGACCGGAAAAAGAAGTTTCCGGTTACTACGCTGTTACGGGCAATTGGTTTTGGCTCTGACAAAGACATCCTCGACTTGTTTGGTTTGTCTGAAGAGATAAATGCGACCCCGGCCAGCTTGAAAAAAGCCATTGGTCGTCGGCTGGCAGCCCGGGTGCTACGTACCTGGACAGAAGATTTTGTTGATGAAGACACTGGTGAAGTGGTTTCTATCAGCCGGAATGAAGTGCTGTTGGAGCGTGATTCAGTGATTGGCGCTGACGATATCGATACTATTACGGAGTCGGGCCAGAAGTCTATCATCCTGCATAAGGAAGATATGAACGTGGCTGACTACAATATCATTTATAATACGCTTCAGAAAGATAGCTCCAATTCTGAAAAAGAAGCTGTAGAGCAAATCTACCGGCAACTTCGGAATACAGAAGCGCCTGATGAGCAATCAGCTCGTGAGGTGATTCAAAGCCTGTTCTTCTCTGACAAGCGGTATGATCTTGGCGATGTAGGCCGGTATCGTATCAATAAGAAACTAGGTCTTGACGTAGCGCTGGATACAAAGGTGCTGACTACTCAGGACATTGTTTCTATTGTAAAGTACCTGATCGGTCTGATCAATGCTAAAGCGGTTGTCGATGATATTGACCACTTGAGCAATCGTCGGGTACGTACTGTAGGTGAGCAGTTGTACGCTCAGTTCGGCGTTGGTCTGGCTCGTATGGCCCGGACCATCAAAGAACGTATGAACGTACGGGATAACGAAGATTTTAAGCCGGTTGATCTGATCAACGCGCGTACGCTGTCTTCAGTAATCAACTCGTTCTTCGGTACAAACCAGCTGTCGCAGTTCATGGACCAAACAAACCCGCTGGCCGAGGTGACGCACAAACGTCGGATGTCGGCGCTCGGGCCAGGTGGTTTATCACGGGAACGGGCTGGTTTCGAGGTACGTGACGTACACTACACCCACTATGGTCGGTTGTGTACAATCGAAACGCCTGAAGGACCAAACATTGGTCTGATCTCCTCACTCTGTGTGTTCGCGAAGGTGAACAGTATGGGCTTTATTGAGACGCCTTACCGGGTTGTCGAAAATGGCAAGGTGCCTGATAAGCCAGTGATGTACCTGACCGCTGAGGAAGAAGACACGCATTACATTGCCCAAGCTAGTTCAGCGCTCGACCCGAAAGGTAACTTTAAGGTAGATCGTTTGAAGGCTCGCTTTGAAGGTGACTTCCCCATTTCGGAGCCATCGAGCGTGTCGTTCATGGATATTGCGCCAAACCAGATTGTGTCGGTAGCGGCATCGATGATTCCGTTCCTGGAGCATGATGATGCTAACCGGGCCCTGATGGGATCCAACATGCAACGTCAGGCGGTACCACTGCTTCGGCCAGAGGCTCCAATTGTGGGTACTGGGCTTGAAGGACGCGTAGCTGTTGATTCGCGTGCCTTGGTTATTGCCGAGACAGATGGTGTGATTGATTTTGTTGACTCGACTAAAATCATTGTTCGCTATAATCTGGACAAAGACACTAGTCTGGTTACGTTTGATGAAGACATCAAAACGTACAACCTGATTAAGTTCCGCCGTACAAACCAGGATACCTGCATCAACCTGAAGCCTGTTGTGTTGAAAAACCAGAAGGTGAAAAAAGGCGATGTGCTTTGCGAAGGCTACGCTACGCAGAAAGGTGAGTTAGCGCTGGGCCGAAACATGAAGGTTGCCTTCATGCCATGGCAGGGGTACAACTTCGAGGATGCCATCGTGATTTCTGAACGCGTTGTGCGGGAAGACATCTTCACATCGATCCACATTGAAGAATTTGAACTGGAAGTTCGGGATACGAAACGGGGCGAGGAGGAATTAACCTCAGAAATTCCAAACGTATCGGAAGAGACAGTCCGTAACCTTGATGAGAACGGTATCGTTCGCGTAGGTACAGAGGTGAAAGAAGGCGATATCCTGATCGGTAAGATTACACCGAAAGGCGAAAGCGATCCAACACCGGAAGAAAAACTGCTTCGTGCCATCTTCGGCGACAAGGCCGGTGATGTGAAGGATGCGTCTAAAAAAGCGCCACCGTCGCTGAAAGGCGTGGTGATCGATACCAAATTGTTCTCTCGGCCTTCAAAAGAAGATCGTGGCAAGCACAAAGAGGAATTGAAAGTGCTGATGAAGAAGTATGGTCGTGATCTGGTCGCCTTCCGTACTCGTGGTATAGACAAATTAGTGGAATTGCTTGATGGCAAAACCAGCCAAGGTGTGAAACACCGCTTTGGTGATGAAATTATCAGCAAGGGCACGAAGTTCAGCCGGAAAAACATTACGGATAACCTGTTTCCAGACAAAAACCCATACCGTGACGAAAGCGGTTACGCGGTTCCGGAGGAGGTGAACCTGATGGCTGACCTGGTGTTGGAGAACTGGACAGAAGACGAAGCAACCAACGCGTTGCTTGTGAAGCTGGTCAAGAACTACAATACACGCCGGAATGAAATCACAGGCCGGTTTAAGCGGGAACGGTTTACGCTCGAGGTGGGTGATGAACTACCGGCAGGTATCGTTAAACTGGCTAAAGTTTATATCGCCAAAAAGCGTAAGCTGAAAGTAGGTGATAAAATGGCCGGCCGTCACGGAAACAAAGGGGTAGTTGCCCGGATTGTTCGTGATGAAGATATGCCGTTCCTGGAAGATGGCACGCCTGTTGACATTGTATTGAACCCGCTCGGTGTACCATCCCGGATGAACATTGGTCAGATCTACGAAACAGTACTGGCTTGGGCCGGACAAAAACTGAATCGTAAGTATGCAACGCCAATCTTCGACGGGGCTACTGAGCAGCAGGTATCTGATGAGCTGACAGAAGCAGGCTTGCCTGAGTTTGGCCGGACGTACCTGTATAACGGTCTGAGTGGCGAACGTTTCGATCAGAAAGTAACAGTAGGTATCATCTACATGCTGAAGCTTGGTCACCTTGTCGACGATAAAATGCACGCCCGTTCGATCGGGCCCTACTCGCTTATTACACAGCAACCGCTGGGTGGTAAGGCGCAGTTCGGTGGTCAGCGGTTTGGTGAGATGGAAGTGTGGGCGTTAGAAGCCTTCGGAGCATCGAACATCCTGCAAGAGATCTTAACCGTTAAATCGGATGACGTGGTAGGCCGTGCCAAGGCGTATGAGGCTATTGTGAAAGGTGAAAACCTGCCCAAGCCAAATATTCCTGAATCATTCAACGTACTCGTTCATGAGTTGCGCGGTCTGGCACTTGAAATCACTTTAGAGTAAAGTTGACAGTTTCGGGTTTCAAGAGTCAGGTTTCAAGGGGCGCTGCTTGCTGATCAAAGGTTGATAGCGGCCCTCGAAACCTGAAACTTGAAACCTGACTCTTGAAACTCTTTTCAACTATATAATCTCCAACAGATGTCTTTTAAGAAGAACAAGAAACTCAACAGCGATTTCCAGAGCGTAACGATCAGCCTGGCATCGCCCGAGTCAATTCTGGAGAGTTCATACGGTGAGGTCACCCAACCCGAAACGATCAACTACCGGACATACAAGCCTGAAATGGGTGGGTTGTTCTGTGAGCGGATCTTCGGTCCGGTGAAGGACTGGGAGTGCCACTGCGGCAAATACAAGCGGATTCGCTACAAAGGCATCATCTGCGATCGCTGCGGTGTGGAAGTAACGGAGAAGAAAGTACGTCGTGAGCGGATGGGCCACATTGAACTCGTGGTTCCTGTTGCCCACATTTGGTACTTCCGTAGCCTTCCAAATAAAATCGGTTACCTTCTGGGTTTATCAACCAAGAAGCTGGATCAGATCATCTATTACGAACGGTACGTAGTTGTTCAAGCCGGTGTGAAGGCCGCCGATGGTATCAACGAGCTCGACTTCCTGACAGAAGACGAGTATCTCGATATTATCGACAAACTGCCCGCCACTAACCAGCACCTCGACGATAAAGACCCCAACAAATTCATCGCCAAGATGGGGGCTGACGCGCTGGAGATGTTGCTGTCACGCGTGCAGTTGGATGAACTTTCGTTTAGCCTGCGTCACTCAGCCGCCACCGATACGTCGCAGCAGCGTAAGGCTGAAGCCCTGAAACGGTTGAAAGTGGTTGAAGCGTTCCGTGAAGCTAACGGTCGTGTTGAGAACCGCCCCGAGTGGATGGTGATCCGCATGGTGCCAGTGATTCCGCCCGAACTTCGTCCGCTTGTACCCCTGGATGGTGGCCGTTTCGCTACATCAGACCTTAACGATTTGTATCGTCGCGTTATCATCCGGAACAACCGTCTGAAACGTCTGATCGAGATCAAAGCGCCTGAAGTGATTCTGCGTAACGAAAAACGGATGCTTCAGGAAGCCGTTGACTCGCTGTTTGACAACTCGCGTAAAGTAAACGCAGTACGTTCAGAAGGTAACCGGGCGCTGAAATCGCTCTCTGACATGCTGAAAGGCAAGCAGGGACGTTTCCGCCAGAACTTACTTGGTAAGCGTGTCGACTATTCTGGTCGTTCGGTTATCGTAGTTGGTCCGGAACTGAAAATGCACGAATGTGGCCTGCCGAAAGACATGGCTGCCGAGCTTTTCAAACCGTTTATCATCCGTAAGCTCATTGAGCGGGGTATCGTGAAAACGGTGAAGTCGGCCAAGAAGATCGTTGACCGGAAAGACCCTGTTATCTGGGACATTCTGGAAAACGTATTGAAGGGACACCCTGTACTGCTTAACCGGGCTCCAACCCTGCACCGTCTGGGTATTCAGGCGTTTCAGCCGAAGTTGATCGAAGGCAAAGCCATTCAGCTGCACCCATTGGTAACGACGGCTTTCAACGCTGACTTTGATGGTGACCAGATGGCCGTTCACGTTCCACTGGGACAGGAGGCCGTATTGGAAGCTTCGCTATTGATGCTGGCCTCACACAATATCCTGAACCCTGCTAACGGAGCGCCTATTACGGTGCCCTCGCAAGACATGGTATTGGGCCTGTATTATGTAACGAAAGGTCGCAAAACAACAGAGGCCTACCCCATCGCTGGCGAGGGCATGACCTTCTACGGTGCTGAGGAAGTGGTTATAGCCGTGAATGAAGGCAAGCTGTCGAAGCATGCTAACATTAAGTGCCGGGTTAACGTACGGAACGAAGACGGTGAACTTGAGTCGAAGATCATCGAAACGGTAGCGGGTCGTGTAATCTTTAATCAGTTTGTTCCAACTGAAGTAGGGTTCATCAACGAACTGCTGACTAAGAAGAAGCTACAGCAAATCATTGCGTTGATCTTCAAGATTGCGGGTGTGGCTAAAACGGCCGAATTCTTAGATAACATCAAAGAACTTGGTTTCCAGCAAGCATTCAGAGGTGGTCTGTCGATCGGTTTGAGCGACATCAAGATTCCCGACGAAAAGCAGGCACTTGTTGATGACGCGAAGAAAGACGTACAAGCCGTTTGGGATAACTACCTGATGGGTCTCATCACGGAGAACGAGCGCTATAATCAGGTTATCGACATCTGGACACGGGTTAACTCACGGGTGACAGAAACGTTGATGAAGCAGCTTGAGGCTGACCAACAAGGCTTTAACTCAATTTATATGATGATGCACTCGGGGGCCCGTGGTTCTCGCGAGCAGATTCGTCAGTTGGGTGGTATGCGGGGTCTGATGGCCAAGCCACAGAAAAACCTGCAAGGCTCGGTGGGTGAGATCATTGAAAACCCAATTCTGTCGAACTTCAAAGAAGGGCTCGACGTATTGGAATACTTTATCTCAACGCACGGTGCCCGTAAAGGTCTTGCCGATACAGCCTTGAAAACGGCCGATGCTGGTTACCTGACGCGTCGTTTGCACGATGTAGCGCAGGATGTTATCATTAGTGAAACAGACTGTGGTACGCTACGTGGTATTCAGATTTCGGCCCTGAAAGACAACGAAGATATCGTTGAGCCACTGTCAGAGCGGATTCTGGGACGTACCTCGGTGCATGATATCTATGACCCGTTGAAGAAAAACGAAAATGGGGATCCATTGCTGCTTATTGGCAACGGCGAACTGATTACGGAAGAAATTGCGGCCATCATTGATGAGACCAGCATTGAAACCGTAGAGATTCGTTCAGTACTGACGTGTGAAGCGAAGCAAGGTGTTTGTGCTAAGTGTTATGGCCGCAACCTGGCAACAGGTCGTATGGTCGACATTGGTGAAGCTGTGGGCGTAATTGCCTCGCAGTCGATTGGTGAACCCGGTACACAGCTGACACTCCGTACGTTCCACGTAGGTGGTACGGCTTCAAACATCGCAGTGGATGCAGCCCTGAAAGCTAAGTTCGACGGTGTGATTCAGTTCGAGGAAATGCGGACAGTTGAATCGCAGGATAACGATGGTAATCCGCAGACGGTTGTCATGGGTCGTTCGGGTGAGGTGAAAATCGTTGATCCAACCAACATGAACATCGTCTTTATCAGCAATAACGTACCATACGGTGCTTTCCTGCGAGTGAAGGAAGGCGACGTGGTGAAGAAAGGTGACGAGCTCTGCGTATGGGATCCATACAACGCCGTTATCCTGTCTGAACTGACGGGTAAAGTATCATTCGATGCCATCGAAGAGGCAATTACCTATCGCGAAGAATTTGATGAGCAAACCGGCTTCCAGGAGATGGTGATCATCGAAACCCGCGATAAGGCGAAAAACCCATCGATCATTGTAAATGGTACAACTACGCTGCTCGAAGACACTACCGAGAAAGGGTACAACCTACCTGTTGGGTCGCGTCTGGTGGTGAAAGCCGGTCAATCGATTGTTGCGGGTCAGCCATTGGCGAAGATTCCTCGTAACGTTGGTAAAACTCGTGATATCACGGGTGGTCTGCCTCGGGTAACGGAATTGTTTGAAGCTCGTAACCCGTCGAACCCGGCGGTTGTATCGGAGATCGACGGCGTTGTCACTTACGGGGCCATCAAGCGTGGTAACCGTGAAATCTTCATCGAGTCGAAGGACGGTACCCGTAAGAAATACATGGTGCCACTGGCCAAGTTCATTCTGGTACAGGACAATGACTTCGTGAAGGCCGGTTCGCCGCTGTCAGACGGTGCCATTACACCGAGCGATATTCTGTCGATCAAAGGGCCAACTGCTGTTCAGGAATACCTGGTAAACGAGATTCAGGAAGTGTACCGCTTGCAGGGTGTGAAAATCAATGATAAGCACATTGAGTCGATTGTTCGGCAGATGATGCAGAAGGTTGAGATCACTGACTCAGGTGACACGAACTTCCTCGAGAATCAGGTTGTCGACAAGTGGTTGTTCCGGCAGGAGAATGACAAAATGATGGATGCCAAAGTGGTAACTGATGCAGGTGACTCAGAGAACCTGAAGCCTGGTCAGATTATCTCGGCCCGTCGGCTGCGCGATGAAAACTCGAGCCTGAAACGTCGTGACATGAAGATCGTAACTGTTCGTGATGCTATGACTGCCGTATCACAGCCAATCCTGCAAGGGATCACGCAGGCGTCACTGGGTACCGACAGCTTCATTTCAGCGGCTTCGTTCCAGGAAACGACGAAAGTGTTGAGCGAAGCCTCGATCCGGGGTAAGCAGGATAATCTGGAAGGTTTGAAGGAGAACGTAATCGTAGGTCACCTGATTCCGGCCGGTACGGGTACTCGTAAGTACCTGAATACCATAGTTGGTTCGCAGGAAGAACTCGACACGATCACCGAATCGCGTGAACAGTTTGCCCGTGGTAAGAAGAAAGTAACTGCTTAAATCCAGGTACGTTACAGTAGCATAGAAAAGGCCAGCCCGGAAACGTGGCTGGCCTTTTTGCGTTAATTCGACGATAACAGCAGGCTGTCGCGGCTATACTTTCGGCGATAATCCTGCGGGGTAAGGCCGGTAATTTGTTTGAAGACTTTGCGAAACGTTTTTACATCGTTATAACCTACGTCATACATGATCGAACTTACATCGTCGCGATCTTTTTCAAGCGCTTTTTTCGCCGATTCGATCTTTACCCGTTGCAAATATTCCTGTGGTGTGTTCTGAGTGGCGCTTTTGAATCGACGAATGAAGTTTCGCTTACTCATGTTGGCTTCACTGGCAATCCGTTCTACCGAGATTGGCAGATGAAAATTCGTTTCAATAAAGGTCTGCGCTTTCAGAATGTCCTGGTCTTCATGCTGCCGTTGCCCTTGAAAAACAGCGAAATAAGACTGGGAAGCTCGGGCCAGATCGATGTTGAACATGCGGCTAATACCAATACATAGGTCGCGCCCGCAAAATTTTTCAATCAGATACAAAATCAGGTTCCAGGAAAGCAACGCGCCACCGCTGGTATAGATCCCCTCTTTATCGGTCATGACGCTATCGGTCAAAACCTGCACATCGGGATACCGACGTTGTAAATCATCAAATGCTTTCCAATGCGACGTGCAAGATCTACCCGATAAGATACCTGCTTCGGCCAGGAAATAGCTTCCAAGGCACAAACTGGCCACTTCAGTGCCTTGTTCGTATTGCGCCGCAATCCAGTCGATCAAAATTTTGTTTTTGGTGAGCGCTTCATCAGGTTCCACATAAAAAGCGGGAACGATGATTAAATCGGTGTGGGTAATTTCGGCAAGTGTCTTTGTGCAGATGAATTGAGCAGGTACGTTGAGCTGAATATGTTTCTGTTGTTCACTGACTAACTCTAAACGAAATGGCGCGGGTTGCCCTATTTGTTGTGCGTACCCATTTGTAGCAACCAGGAGATCAATAACACCAGAGATAGAGGCTAAAACGGCATCTTCGTAGACTAGCAACGAAATTGTTTTCATTGATAAAAAGGAGTGTTAGGTACGTTCAAGATACACATTTTAGGCGGATTGACGAGCGCCATACAACCAGTAATACAGGTATGTTCCAGCCCACTTTTCTCAAGCTGTATGGTTGCTTATTGTGGTGAAAGAGAAGCCCCAAGTGATAAACTGACAACATATATCGTTCGGTTTTAGCAAGCCAATCCGGCCCTACACCGGCCCTAATACTGTGGCGATTGGACTAAACGCGTCGTCGGTGAATTCGTTAATTCGTAATTCAGGTGGTGCTTAAACACAACTCTTGTTAATCTATGTCGTTGACTGAGTATGAATACACCCATCTCAAGAACAGTAGCGGAGGTAACACTGCAAAAGGCCGTCGAAAAGATCGGTCGTTATTTAGGGGCCGACCGGTGCTTCCTATATGTCAGGCAACCCGATCAGGAACGTGGACGTACGGCTTTCCAATGGCGCCGTAACGAAACAATTCCAGATGTGATTCAGCCCGATTGGCAGCCCGATACTACAAACTTACCCAAAGAAGATCCGCTGATCCGGGCGGGATTGGCCATGCAACCGTCGGTGTATATTGACGATGTCGACAAAGCTGCGCCTGATGTGTTGAACCGCGATTTCGAGCAGCGAACCTTTGGCCACCGCGCCTTAATTCACGCGCACATACAGGCCAATGGACAGTTATGGGGTATTCTCCAGCCTTGTGTATTTGGGCATCCCCGGCAATGGTCGCCCAATGAGCGGGCTTATATTGACAAACAATTGCCGGGCTTATTAGCCTCCATTCAGGCCTTTGTAGCTGACTAATCAAGCCACTAAAGAAAGAGAAAAGCGTTGGAACTGTATGTAATCTATATACAGTTCCAACGCTTTTATGGCTTACCGAATCGTGATAGAAACAGACGTGATTAGCTATGAAAAAAATACTACCCGTTTTATTGGGTTGGCTGTTGATCGCCTGCCAGTCAGACGGTATACAGGCCAGACTACTGCCAGGCCGTTGGAAGTATGTTGGATCAACCTCGACATCTACACATACCGTATATGAAGCTAACCCGGCATGGCCTCAGTATGCTATTTTCAACGCAGATGGTACAACAGGACAGGAAGCGGGTTCATATCCGTTCACTGGCGGAACGTGTAATTACGCATCAACGTATACGTACGCCAAAGATGGAGCGTACAGTTACAGCCCAGGCAAACTGCGATTCACTTTCAGTGAGCCGAGATGTATTCCATTCATATACACTCCAGAGCAACCGAACGCCACTATACTTGAACTGACAGAGGCGAGTCTATCAATTAGCTGGAACGGCTTGGTCATACGCTACAAGCGTGTATAGGTTAACTATACCGGTCATTACGCCAGGGGTAAGCCGTATTAGAATAGCCGCGCTCTTCCCAGAAACCAAGGCGGTTACTGGTCATAAATTCAATCCGCTTAATCCATTTAGATCCTTTCCAGGCATATAGCTGCGGGGTGATCATACGCAATGGCCCGCCATGCTCTACGGATAATGGCTGACCATCGGCGGTGTGTACCAGTAACACATCTGGCTTCAGGGCCTCTTCCAACGATACGTTTGTCGAATAGCCGTCATAGCCATAGCACATTATGTGCGTAGCAGAGCCCTTCGGATCAACCAATGCGGCAAGGTCCATGAAACGGACACCTACCCAGGGAACGTCGAGCCGCGACCAGGTGGTGACACAGTGAAAATCGCTGGTATCTTCTACCTGCGGCAATGCCATCAGGTCGTCCCATTTCAACCGAACGGGATGATTTACTTCCCCGTCAATATTGAGCTGCCATTTGTCGAGCGGAATAGTGGGTTGATAGCCTAGATCCAGTACTGGCCATTTGGCGGTAACTGTCTGGCCAATCGGGACCTGTGGCATTCCGTGGCGGTTGGCTGGCCCTTTTCCACGTGGCTTAAAGGCGCCTCCTTCACTGTCGGCTACAGACGGAGTCTGCGCCATTTTTTCGTCAAACCGGCGTTTTAGCTTCATCCGAGCTTCTACAATACGGTCTAGCTTCTCATTCGATTCCATAATCTTGACCTACAGAGTCATCTGTTGTGTGGTCACAACAGTAGGGGGCTGACTGACCGGCTATCTGTTGTGGAACTCTGTTTTGAAACAACACTTTAGCCGATGGGGTTGTTCGCCTGAGAGCCGGGCAACAGTTCTGGTTGTACATTTGGTCTACGAAACAACGCAGATATGAGCGCGAAAAAACCGCTGATTTTAGTGACAAATGATGATGGTATTACCTCACGGGGCATTGCTTTCCTGGTCGAGTGTATGCAGGAGCTAGGCAATGTGGTGGTGGTAGCGCCAAACAGTCCGCAGTCGGGTATGGGCCATGCGATCACAATTGCCAATCCATTACGACTCTATCCAACAACTGTTTTCCCGGAACTGCCCGCCTACGAGTGTTCAGGTACGCCCGCCGACTGCGTAAAGCTGGCCAAACACCATGTTCTAAAAGACAACGCACCCGATCTGGTTGTAAGTGGCGTCAACCACGGCAGCAACTCGGCCATCAGTATACTGTATTCAGGAACCATGTCGGCGGCCATTGAGGCGGCCATCGAAGGTATTCCGGCCATCGGCTTCTCACTAGCCGATTATACCCGTGAGCCCGACTTTTCGCATACGCGTGAGTATATTCTCTCCATTACCCGCAACGTGCTGGAAAGAGGTATTAAGAAAGGCGTGGCCTTAAACGTGAATTTCCCGGCGCGTAGTTCTGAACCGTTGAAAGGTGTAAAGATTTGCCGCCAGGCCGATGCCAAGTGGCAGGAAATCTTCGATGAACGCCGCGACCCAAATGGCCGTCGGTATTTCTGGCTTGCTGGCGAGTTCGTAAACAATGACCCCGGCGAAGACACCGACGAATACGCCCTGTCGCAGAACTATGCGTCGATTGTTCCCTGCCAGTACGACCTGACGGCCTACGATACCATGACCACGATGAGTGAGTGGGGGATGTGAAGGAGCGAGGTACTATGACTAGTGGATGCCTGATAATCCACACGTGTTAACAGACTGATTGGGCGGATACATTATACATTGTTCATCAACTATGGCATTTCTTGGTAGCTTACTAAAACGCGGTATCCGACTCACCAATGTGGTGCAGCGGCGTAAGAAACTGAACCCGTTTCGTGCACAGAAGAAAACGCTGTTAAAACTGATCGAAAAAGCCCGCTATACGGAATTCGGCAAACAGGGTGGGTTCGACGAGGTATTACGAGAAGGGCATTTCGGAAGCGAACGAGCCTTCTATGAAGCCTACAAACGGAACGTACCTGTCTACGACTATAACGCCATTTTTGCCGCCTGGTGGCATCGTACGCTGGCGGGCGAAAAAAACGTTACCTGGCCGGGGCGCGTCAAGTATTTCGCGCTTAGCTCAGGTACGTCGGAGGCTGCTTCGAAATATATTCCGGTAACGAAGGCCATGAGCAAGGCCATCCAGAAAACAAGTATCCGGCAGATATTGACGCTGGGTAAATACCAGCATTTACCCGCGTCGCTGTACGAAAAAGGCTACCTGATGCTTGGCGGGAGTACCAAATTAAATGCCCGTCAAGGTCATTTTGAGGGCGATCTGAGTGGCATCACCGCCGGTCAAATTCCGTTCTGGTTCCAGCGTTTCTATAAACCGGGCCCCGAAATTGCCCGGGAACGCGACTGGGGCGTAAAACTCGACGAGATTACTGAGCAGGCCGCTGACTGGGACATTGGGTACGTTGTGGGCGTACCCGCCTGGATTCAGCTATTGATGGAAAAGATCATTGCTCATTACAACGTGAAAACGATCCATGACATCTGGCCTAATCTGGCTGTCTTTTGCCATGGTGGCGTCTCGTTCGAGCCATACAAAGCTGGTTTTGAGAAGCTCTTGGCCCGACCTATCACCTACATTGAAACGTACTTGGCCTCAGAGGGATTCATTGCTTATCAAACGCATCCGCAGGCCGGGGGCATGCAACTAGTGCTGAATAACGGCATCTTCCATGAGTTTGTGCCCTTCAATGAAACCAACTTTTCGGCCGATGGCGTCATGGTGGATAATCCACAGACACTGATGATTGACGAAGTGGAAGAGGGCAAAGAATACGCGTTGTTGCTATCGACCTGCGCAGGTACGTGGCGCTATCTGATTGGCGACACCATTAAGTTCGTGTCGAAACGCAAAGCCGAGATCGTCATTACGGGCCGAACCAAGTTCTTCCTGAGCCTGTGCGGCGAACACCTGTCTGTCGACAACATGAACAAAGCCGTTGATCTGTCGGCGCGGGAAATGAACCTCGACGTGCGGGAGTTTACGGTAGCGGGTATCAATCATGATCCGCTTTTCGCACATCACTGGTATATTGGTGCCGATGGCACAGTTGATGCCAATCAACTCCGTGACCGGATCGATGCCCATTTAAAAGTGCTGAACGACGATTACGCCACTGAGCGGCAACACGCCCTGAAAGAGGTGTTTTTGACCGTATTACCAACCCAAACGTTTTACAACTGGATGGAAGCGCGCGGTAAGATGGGGGGACAGCATAAGTTTCCCCGTGTCTTGAAAAAGAATCAAATTGCAGAATGGCAGGCCTTCATTGGCGAAGCAGCTGATTGATATAAGCCCGTTTTTTGTCATCCCGACAACAGGAGCGGTCCGCCGTGGCGGGGTGATAAAAACAGAGTAAGCAGTAGTAGACCCACGACCATCCCCATTCTATGCGCCAACTTTATCTGCTGTTCTTCCTGCTGATTCCGTACCTGGCCACCGCGATTACGCCCCCATTGAGCCCTCAGAATGCGAGCTATCAGATTGAGGTACGACTAAATACGCAGACGAAACGGCTTGATGGTCGACAAACGTTAACCTGGCGAAATACCTCGCCTGATATCATTCGGGACATACAACTTCATCTGTACCTCAATGCTTTTCGAAATGCCAATTCGACATTCATGCGCGAATCGGGCGGCCAGTTACGGGGCGATGCACTAGATAAGTCGAAATCCGAAAATTTTGGCTGGGCGAAGCTGACGGCCTTGTCTGACCAACGAACAGGCGAGAGCCTGATTGGCCAGCTGCAATACATTCAGCCCGACGATCTCGCTTCAGGTACGTTCAACCCCGATGACCGAACGGTAATTCGGGTACCGCTAAGCCGGCCAGTTGTGCCGGGCGAAACGGTTGTGTTCAACATGACCTTTCAGGCAAAGCTGCCCAAAGTTTTTGCCCGGACAGGTTTCAGTAAAGACTTCTTTCTGGTAGGGCAGTGGTTTCCCAAAATTGGCGTTTATGAGCCAGCTGGCATGCGGGGTCGGCTTACTGGCGGCTGGAACTGTCATCAGTTTCACGCTCATTCAGAGTTTTACGCCGATTACGGAGTGTATGATGTGGCCATCACTACGCCCAAGCCATTCATCGTTGGTGCTACGGGGCAAAAAACGGGCGAAACGATCAATAAGGACAGTAGCCGAACCACCCGCTGGCATGCCGACGATGTCATTGATTTTGCCTGGACAGCCTCGCCACAGTACGACGTCACCGAGAGCCAGTGGCGGGGGAAAAACGGCCGACCGGTTCAGATTCGCCTGATGCTGCAGCCTGAACACCGAGAACAGGCGCAGCGCCACTTCGATGCTGTAAAGGCAGCTCTTACTTATTTCGACACGTACCTGGGACCATACTCATACCCAACATTAACCATCGTTGACCCACCTTTGCGGGCATCGGGCGCGGGGGGAATGGAGTACCCAACGTTCATTACGGCCGGTACGTCCTGGGCCATACCAGCCGGGCTGCGGTTTCCGGAAATAGTCACCGTACACGAATTCGGGCATCAGTATTTCATGCTGATGCTGGCCAGCAATGAGTTCGAGGAAGCCTGGCTCGACGAAGGATTTAACCAGTACTACGAAGGCCGGATCATGGATGCCACCTATGGCCCGCAGCAAAGCATGGTCGACTGGCTGGGTCTACGGATGGGCGATCTCGAAGCGTCACGCGATGGGTACGTTCATATGGATAACCCGGCGATAAGCCCGTCGTATGGCAATGTATGGCAATTACCCTCAAGCTACTATGGCGAGTTGACCTACTCGAAAACGGCTACCTGGCTACGCACGCTGGAAGGATTAATTGGTCGGCCGGTGATGGACGAGGTGATGCAGACCTATTTCCTCCGCTGGCGCTTCAAGCATCCTAACGCACAGAGCTTTATCGATGTCGTTAACGAAGTAGTACCGCGCCGATTGGGCCAAAAGTTTGGCGCCAACATGAACTGGTTCTTCGATCAGGTGCTTTATGGTGATCGGGTCTGCGATTATAAACTGGTTAGTCTGACTAATCACAGCAGTAGTCCGGCCACGTTGCGGGTCGATCGGCTGGGCGATATGCAGTTACCCGTTGAGGTGCTGGTTCATTTCGAAAATGGCCGTGAGGAGACTCTATCGTGGGATGGCAAGGCGCGCACACGAACGTTCGCTCTTGGGCGGAAAGGCCGCGTAATCTGGGCGCAGGTCGACCCGAAGCACAAGCTGTATATGGATGTGAACATGTTGAATAATAGCTACACGGTCGGCCCGTCGTCAGCTCCGGCAGCGAAATACGCCACCCGGTTTTTGTTCTGGGTCGAAAATGCCATGCAATGGCTGGCCTGGCTGGCGTAAAGACTAGGTACATGTAATAAGGCTTCTTCGCGCACGCGAAGTAATACATACAAGCGTTTATCAACCTGCCAATGTAAAAGGGCATTGCTAAATCACTAGAAGTGATCGAGCAATGCCCTTTTGTTAATGAATCGAGAAGCTACAGCTACTTGACCGTGTAAGTAAATAGTGTAGGAACAGCTGTACCGGTGCGGCCAACGGCGCCACGAACTACTAACGTGTATTTTCTCCCCTGATTCAGAGTGTTGAAACTGAGCGCCGTACCAATGGCCGTGGTTGTGCCGGTGCTACGAATCTGAAGCGAATACGGTGCCGTTGCCGCGTTGGGGTCAACCTCAACGTACGCTGATACACTTTTATAAGCAAGATTAGTTACCGGAGTCGCCACGGTTGCTGGTGTACCCGATGCGATAGCAAAATCTACCGATTGGCCACTACTGAGCAGATTCAATACCCGAATGTAGTTTTTCTTCGGGTTGAGCACTGTTTGATCGTCATCGAGAATAAAGCCAATGGGTGCAGTAGCCGTACCACCCGCCACAATTGAGTAGTATTTGTCGGCTTCGAGGGCAACGGGGGCTGTTAGAACCGCGGCTTCGGCTACGGTACCCGAGGCTACCGTCGACACTTTCAGCGTGGTTTGCCCTGGGTTAAGGGCAGAGTACTCCGACACGGGAAATGTAGTGCCATAGGTGACGGTAGTGCCGTTCAACTTGGTATCGTTAGCAAATACATTTACTGCCGGACCATCAACGACAGCGTGCACGAATTTCACCCGGGCACCCGTTGCCGGTATCTGGTTGCTCTGAATGTCGTTTTTCGGACCGCAGGCGGCTAACAAAAGGCTTAGCCCCAGCCCACCAAGGAGTTGTATTTCTTTTCTGTTTATAAACATCGTAGTGAGCGATTAGGGTTGTGAGAACCACATGGGAACGGTGTGATAATCGGGCTTGTCGGCACCGATCTTGGCCAGTGATGCAGCGTTCCAGACGTACTCCGAGTTGAAGCGAGGCCGCACACGTTGCACCGTCTTGCCGTTGTTGTCGGGGAACAGGCTGCCTGGCACGGCAAACCCAGTGTAGATATCGGAGCTGTATTGGAAGCGACGCATATCAACCCAGGTTTCCAGCATACCGTGGCCATACATGGCAATGTATTTCTGGAGCATGATGTTACTCAACGTGAGATCAGCGGCGGTTTGCGCTACTGCTTTGCTTGCCAGGTACGTTGCTCGTTGAGCCGCCGTTACGCGCTTGGTGGCATCTGTTTCCAGGCTGTTCAACAGGTCAAAACTGGCGTTGATACCGTTCCTGTAAGCTGTCAGGGCTGTGGCGCGGTCGCCTTTACGGAAAGCCGCTTCGGCTTTGATGAACTGAAGCTCGCCATAAGTCATTATCGGATACGGCGCGTTGTCGCGGAACATACCCCGGCCCGTGCCTGACAGGGCTACTGTATTGCCACCCCAGAATGTAGGAATGAAGCTGGGCGTATTGGCAGCGTTCGGGTCACCTTGTACTGGGGCTATACCCCGATAGACACCATCAGCCGAGGGATTGAAGAGAAGTGTAAGCCGTGGGTCCTGCGCGCCCATCGTGGTGCCATTCATCAGGTTTATGGCAAAGATGGTGGGCCGGTATGAACCCAGATTGTTCCGTAGCGGGCCAAAGAAGTTCGAATCATCGGTATTGGAGCCGTTGTGAGGCACCAGGAAGTTATCCGCGTTGCTGGCCAGCGATTTGTCAACAAACGCAATGACATCATCCGGCTTGTAGCTGGCTTTGTTGCTGATGTGGTTGGCATTACGGGCCAGTACAGCATAGGCGAACTTGGTCCATTTAGCACGGTCACCGGCATAAACCAGGTCGGCCCGGGTGACTGTACCCGGCGTAATCTGATCGTCTTTAGCCAAATCGGCCAGTGCGTCGTTGGCCTGTTTCACGGCTTCAGCGTAGGCTACTTCCTGTGAATCGAAATCGAACGAATAGCGCCCGAATTCAAATACCTGCTTTATGATCATGTCGCCATGCCAGTCAGTTGTTGACTGCAGGCTCCAGGCCCAAATAGCTTTGGCAATACCCGAGTAAGTTGGGCGGTTGGTTGCAGTAGCATCATCCATGATCAGGAACAGGTTCGACCCATTTCCGAAGTAGTGTGACCGCCATTTTTCGCCACCCGCATCAGAACTGGCGGCGTATCCCTGCCGATCCCAAACGTTATTCGACGTAGTGAATGCCCAGTTTTGAATGAAAGCACCAGCATAGCGACTATCGAACAGCTCGCCCCGCGCCATCTGTGCAAACATGGGCGGCAACAATACTGGAGCAGAGGCTATCTGTGGCGTACTCGGGTTTTTGTTAACGTCCAGGTATTCCTTACAGCCGCTTGTGCCCAGCAAAAGAGCGGCGGCAACTAACAAGTATCTTTTCATGAGTTCTGTATGGTAACATACCCAGATTTAAAGGACATATTCTGGGCAGGTCTCATTTATAATTGAATCTGAACACCGAATGAATAACCGCGTGGAACGGCCACTGTGCCATAGTCGAAACCAGCCGCGCCACTACCACCCGTTGAGGCGTTCAGGCCGTTGATCGATGGGTCAGCGCCCGTATAATTTGTCAACAGGAACAAGTCGGTACCCGTAAAGAATACGCTGGCACCACGAACAACCTTGTTGTCGCCCAATAAACTTTTTGGGAACGTGTAACGGAGCGTCACGTCGCGAAGACGTACCCAATTGATATCGTGTTCAATGAAGTCAGATTCCACGTAGGCTGCTGTGTAGAAGTCGTTGCGGGTAATGGGGGTGATCTGAATTGTATTAACTGTTGGCTTCTCTGAGTTCTCCAGCCCGTCGCGCAAAACCCCCTTGATAATACGAGGTGTCTCGCGGTCGAGTGTTTTGGTGCTCAAGCCGTTGGTGTACAGGAACAGTTCGTTAGCGTTGAACACGTCACCGCCGCGGCGAATGTCGAGCAGAGCCGACAACGACCAGTTTTTGTAGCGGAACGAGTTGGTCAGACCCATTGTAAACATTGGGTTACGGTTGCCGATTTCTGTGAAGTTGGTATTCTTCACGGGGTAGCCTGTCGACGGGTTGATCAGAATATCGCCGTTGTTGTTACGCAGGTAGTCGTTACCACCTAGTACCGTAGCCGGCCGGCCGGGGAACAGGCTGTTTCGCACGTTGGCATACATCCAGGTGTCAGACAAGTAAAACTCGCTTTGACCGCCCGGCAGGCTCAGCACCTGGCTATTGTTGCGGGTAAAGTTGAGGGTCACGTCCCAGTTGAAGTTTGCCTTGCGGATTGGGTTACCCGTTAGCAACAGTTCAACGCCTCGGCTTTCGATAGAGCCGCTGTTGATGTACTGCAGAATGAACCCGGTAGCGTAGCTGAGCCGTGGGGCCGAAATCTGGTTATCGGCTCTCCGGTTAAAGTAAGCAGCATCGATGCCAAGTCGGCCGTTGAACAGGCGCACATCCGCACCTACTTCATACGATGAGGTACGTTCTGGCACCAGAATACCATTACCCCCCGTCACGTTGTAGGCCAGACCACCACCCGTTGTTACCTGCCCCAACAGGTTCGATTGCGTGATGTAGGGAACAGGAGCATCTTTACCTACCTCCGCGTATGAAGCTCGGATTTTGGCAAATGAAATCAGTTTGCCAGCTTGCAGGCTAGGCAATTCAGTTAACACGAAACTACCGCTGACAGACGGGTAGAAGAACGAGTTATTGGCCTCGGGTAACGTGCTCGACCAGTCATTACGGCCCGTTACGGTCAGATACAACATGCTTTCGTAGCTAGCCTGGAACTGACCAAATATTGCCTGCCGACGAATCAGGTTGAGCGTGTTTTTAGCCCGTTGTGTAGTTGGTAACGTGTTGTTGATACCGTTGAAGTCGACCTCGTAGAACTGCTGGCCCTGGACGGCATCCACATTATACCGCCGGTCGTCGAACGACGTACCCAGCAGCAGCGATGTGCTGATTTTGCCGAAGTCTTTCTTTCCCGTTACCAGTAACTGGCCGTTCAACAATTGGCTGATTTCGGTGTAGTTTTCAAGGTTTCCCCGTGTAGAGATAGCCCGGTTTGACTGCGGATGGAACAGCAGGTTACCCGTTGTTGAATAAATATCGGCACCGATCAACCCCTGCACTTTCAACCACGACAATGGGTCATATGTCATCGTTACGTTGCCCAGTATCCGGTTCGTCTGATCTTTGTTTTTGTTTTTGTAGACGTCGAAAAATGGGTTGTCAATATCCTGCGTGTCGCTATTGGGGTTCAGGCGGCGGCGTGTACCATCGTTGTTGAGGTAGTTACGGGCGTCGTCCTGCTGTGGCCACGACAACAGGGCCAGTAGGGTGCTACCAGCGCCTTTACCCGCTTTGGTGTTGCTGGTGTTAATGTAATTGAACGTGGTGCTGGCTTCGAGCTTGCTGGTGATCTTACTCGTTCCGGCCAACCGCACCGATAGTCGTTTATAATCGGTTGTTGGCACTACACCCTGCTGACCAGTATAGCCAACGCTCAGGCGGTAGGTTGTTTTGTCATTACCACCTTCAAGACCAAGATTGTGTCGGCTAGTGAAACCCGTCTGGAAAAAATTGCCAAGGTTGTCGTACAGCGGAACATCAGACGCATATTTTGGACCGAAATATAAGCGAGTTGGTGTACTGAACGTTCCGTTATCGCCGGGACCGTATGTTTTCTGAAAAGCCGGGAACCGATATACGTCTTCCCAACGGAACGCATTGTCGTAAGTTATACGACCGCGACCAGCAGTGCTGCCTTTTTTAGTCGTGATCACGATCGCACCCGACGCAGCATCCAGGCCATACAGGGCCGATGCTTCGGGGCCTTTCAGGATCGTAAGGGTTTCAATGTCGTTCGGGTTAATATCGGCGCCCCGGTTTTGGTAGTCGTTATTCCGGTTTGGCGAGTCAGACACCAGTGCGCCCTGATTGAAGGTCCGGTTATCGATGGGTAAACCGTCTACCACAAACAGCGGCTGGTTGTTACCGCCAATCGAGCTAATGCCCCGTAGCGTGATCGACGTCGACGCACCGGGGTTACCGCTGGTAGGCGTAATTGTTGCCCCAGCAACCCGACCGTTCAGTGCATTCAAAAAATTATCGCGTTGTGTTTCGGCAATCACGTTGCCTTTTACTTCCTGCACCGAGTAGCCCAGGGCGCGTTTCTCTTGCTTCACGCCTAGTGCCGTTACCACAACTTCGTTCAGCTGATTATCGTCGGCTTTCATGGTTACGTTGATCACGTCAGCGTTCCCGACAACAACATCGGTCAGTTTGTTACCGATGAAGCTGAACCGTAATGTCTGGCCCGCGTTGGCCTGTATGCGGTAATTGCCCTCAGCATCGGCGGTGGTTCCGCGCGACGTACCCAGTACCACCACACTGGCTCCTGGAATAGGCTTGTTGTCTTCAGCTGAAGTTACTTTTCCTCTGATGTCAAGGTTCTGTGCCCAGGCTGCCGATATAGACAGGCTTAGACAGAACCAGAACAGCAGACATCTACGTAGCGATTGCTGCATGATGATCGATGTTTTAGTTAGAAGATGATGCCCCAAAGTGAGGTATTAACAAAGTTCTCTATCTGGCAGCAGGATTAAAAGCGGGTTAGCGATTAATTGTGACAAACTTTCTCGTGCCCAATTTTCAGTAATAGTGCGGTTAACTGGTAGAGGAGATCACACTAGCTGGTATGTAGAAAAGGCACCCCAGGTCAGAACCGAGATGCCTCTTCTGCATACCAGCTAGTGTAATCTCCTGAGGTTATGGCAGACTTTTTAGCGCCTGTGCTGTGCTTCGTTGACCTTTATAGTCTATCCAAACCACTGATTTCATATTCTTTTCTAGGTAAAGGGTGCGGCTTGACTGCGACAGGTAAGAACTGCCAATCGGAAATTCGACTCGCTGCGTGTGGCCATTGGTCAGGGTGAGCAACGCGGCAACGTCGGTACGTTTGGGCGTTATATAGCGGCTGGGTACGTTGGTTTGAAAGGCACACAGTGGTCCTCGGTTCTGCGTTGCCAGAAAAAGCAAGTGTCCGCTGGCTCCGGTAAGACTAACCAGTCCTTTTGCGTTGCCGGCAACACAGAGGCCACTTTTTTGAATGGGCTGAGCAGAAAAGTGGCCTTTTCCATCACCGCGTAAGTACAGCCCATTCAACGCATCGTAACGCCCCATCAACACCTCACCGCTGAAATCATTACCTACGGCTAGCAAATCCAACTTTCCGTCGTGGTCAACGTCACTGGCTACCATACCGAATAATGGACTCAGTTGTGCCTGTACGGGAAGCGGGTGCATGGCGAATTTACCGTTACCCGTATTTTCGATAAACATCGACTGAAACTCGGTGGCTTCTACTACCAGTGCCTGTTGCCGTTCTTCGGGTTTTAAGAGTTTGTCGATGCTTGCCTGCGTAAAGTCTTTGTACTGCTGAAATCGACCACGCAGGCCAATCATCTGCCGGATCAGGTCGTCGCGTCCGTGGAATGTGAATTCACGCGCTTCCCCTGTTTCGTCGGGAATATAGATGGTTGGAATAGCATCGTAGAACCCGTTATTGTCGAAGTCGCCCGCATATACGCGTACTGGCTTCGCTTGGCTGGCCCGCATTCGGGCATTACGGCCCAAATTACCCGCTACATAATCCATGTCGCCATCCTGATCAAAATCGCCCCCTACCAGCGAGTTCCACCAGCCGCGATACTGGCCTATCTGGCAGTCGGTAGGCTTAAACTGACCCTGCTGGTTGGTCAGTAAAAGAATAGGCATGAACTCACCAGCCAGCAGCAGGTCCATGTCCCCGTCATTGTCGGGGTCGGTCCACAAGGCATCGCACACCAGCCCGATCTCGTGCAAGACCGGGGCCAGCTGGGCCGTCACATCGGTGAAGCGGGGCCGCCCCGCCCGGCTGTCGTTGCGCAGCAGCAGGCTGGAGGTCGGTTTGGGATACTGGTCGGGCACAACGCGCCCACCGATGAAGAGGTCCAGGTCGCCATCGTGGTCGAAGTCGGCGGCTTTGACGCAGGATTTGCTCAGGGTGCTGGGGGGGAGGGTGCCGGGTGGGGCCAGGGTGAAGGTGGCTGCGCCCTGATTGAGGTAAAGCCGGTCCTGAAAGACGGCGGCGTTGGCCTGTCCTTCCACGCTGCCACTGGCGATGTAGAGGTCCAGGTCGCCATCGGCATCGGCGTCGAAGAGCAACGTACCCATGTCCTCCTGTGGTTTGTCGGTGGGTTGATGTAGCTCAGGTAAACCCTTTTTTTCGATGAAGGCGCCAGTTTTCGTCTGCACCAGAAAATGCCCCTGCTGCTGCCGCGACCCGCCAATGAATACATCATCCAGCCCATCGCCGTTGATATCACCAACCGATACCGACGGGCCAAACTGGGAGAACTTATGGGGGAGAAGTTTTTGGGAGTTGAAGTCGATGAATTCCGGCTCGGTATGAACCAGGTTGAGGCCGAGCGAATCGCTGACGTCTTGCAGCAACGGGGTAGGAGCAGCGTTAACCGGAGCAGGTGTTTCGGTTGCGTTTGCCTGATGGAGCGTCAGCACCTGGTTGGGTTTTACATTACGCAGCGTCTGTTGCCGCGCTGGCAGCCCATCGTGTGCTGGCCAGACTACCCGCAGTTCCCGAATGAGGTCAACAGGTCCCAAGCCGAAATGACCGACAGGCTCGACCGTTGACAGGTAACCTCGATATGGGCTGTGCTCGTATACCTGCTGCTGATTCTTTAATCCATCGCGTGTGTCGTAGTTGATCGTGACAAAAGCACCAAGGCCCATGCGATTACGGGCAGGACCATCGAACCGAAGGCGTAGGTACGTTGCTGCTGCGCCTTTTTGCTCAATAAGGTTGTTACGGTAGACAAAGGCCGAATCGTTGATATTGTTGACTACATAATCCAGATCTCCGTCGTTATCCAGATCGCCATAGGCAGCCCCGTTTGAGAAACTGGGTGTTTTGAGGCCCCACTCTTCCGTTACATCGGCAAACGTAGGTACGTTGCCGCCCAGATTACGGAATGCGTAGTTTGGTATTTTAACAACCGGGATTTGGTCTAGCAGAAATCGCTTCGTGCTCACGATCGAACTTTGCTCTCTGAACGCCATAAAATCACGGTCGGTCACATCTTTTGGAAAACCGTTTGTGATCAGTAAGTCCCGGTAACCGTCGTGGTCAAAATCAGCTACTGAAGGTGCCCAGCTCCAGTCGGTTTCGGCTACGTCGGCCAGTAGGCTTATTTCGCTGAAAAGTGGCGCGCCTTTTTCTGCAAAGGAATCGGCCCCTGTCCGTCGAAATGTCAACTGGGCGGTGTTGGGCCGTGGCCCCTGGTTCAGTTGCAGTGTATTGCGTACATACTGGTAGCCGAACCCAAACTGATCATTGTTCAGATACGTCTGGTAGTTGTTTGGACCCAGCAACATTTTTTTTCGGAAGTTGTCGCGTGGCAGCATATCAACCGCCACCACATCCAGCAGTCCATCATTATTCACGTCGGCCACGTCATTGCCCATCGCCGAATTGCTGGTATGCTTGAAGTATTGACCGGCCTCATCCCGGAAACCACTATGCTTGTCACCCGTATGCTGATTGATCCAGAGAAGGTCGTCGGTGAGGTAATCGTTCGTGACATACACGTCGCGCCAGCCATCGTGGTTTAGGTCGGTAATGGCCAGGCCCAGCCCATAACCTTCCATCTGAATACCTTCTGCTTTAGATACATTGGTAAATACCGCATGGCCCAGCTTAGGGCTGAAATCGTTCCGGTACAGTCGATCAGTTGTTTTTGACGCTCCATTGGCCACTTTGACATGGTACGTATTCGGACTTCGGTCCTCAATAGTGTTGGTGAGTACATACAAGTCCAGGTCACCATCATTATCGTAATCGAAAAAGGCGGCATTGGTGGTATGGCCGTTATCTGCAACGCCATATTCGCGGGCCATCTCTCGAAAGACGGGTACTCCATTCCTGGTACCCTGATTGATATAAAGCAGGTTCTCCCGTTTGGTTGAGTCTTTACTGACCGTAGCACCCACGTATAGATCCAATCGGCCATCGTTGTTGATGTCGACCATGGCTACACCTGAACACCATTTCCCTTCGCCACCTACGCCAGCCAACGCGGTTACGTCGCGAAAATGCAAATCAGTCGATTCCGCAACCGTCTGGTTGATAAACAGTCGACTGGGTACCTGATTGCCCGTAAAGTACACATCTGTTCGTCCGTCGTTGTCGAAATCGCCTAGCGCAACGCCGCCTCCATTATAGATATACTCGAAATCGATAATGTTCAGCGAGTCATTGTCAACGATTCGGTTGGCAAACGTGATGCCTGTGTCTTCGGCTGGTACCAGCGAGAACAAAGGCTTGGGTTTAATCTGGCAGCCGCTAAGGCCAGCGACCAGCAAAATGACCAGGAGGCCATGATAATAAGGACGGTTGGGCATACAAAGGGGTGTATTGTATTTATACTTACTATATATATGCTTGCTACGCTAAACATATTGTTTTTTGTGTAAAAATAGGCTTCCGTAAGCATTTACGCTTGTTTTCAGCGCCAGAAGGCGTCAAAATTGTATTATTAAAGAATTAAATAGAGTAGAAGAAAGTGTACCTTTGCTTAGATGTCCTATAAAGTACCGGGTATGTCCTATGCATTTAAGGGATATACTCACAAGCATAATTAACTTTTTAAAACCTCTTTCTACATGAGAAGCAAGCTTCTACAAATTACTTGCCTGTGCATGGTGTTTTTACTCGCAGGAGTAAGCACTTTCGCTCAGAGCCGGCGCGTTAATGGGCGCGTTACCGGTCCCGATGGCGGGGTGCCGGGTATCAACGTCGTAATAAAGGGCACCTCAACCGGTACATCTACGGATGCAGACGGCGGGTATAGCCTCAACTTGCGTGGGAATAGCGATGTGCTTGTTTTTTCTGGAATTGGCTTCAAAACACAGGAAGTAACAGTAGGAAACCGTACGAGTGTCGATGTCACACTGGCTGAAGATGCATCCGTGCTGAACGAAATCGTAGTGACGGGTTATACCACGGATGACCGTAGAAATGTAACAGGTGCCGTATCAACCGTAAAAGCACGTGCACTTCAGGTAACGCCTTCAGGTAACGTAGAACAGCAGTTGCAGGGCCGGGTATCGGGTCTGACCGTTATTTCAAACGGACAGCCAGGCACGAGCAGTCAGGTACGTGTGCGTGGTTTTGGTGCCTTCGGTGGTAACGAACCGCTTTACGTAGTTGATGGGGTACCAGTAGGTTCAGTAAACATTGTGGCACCCGGCGACGTAGAAACAACAACCGTACTGAAAGATGCGGCCGCTGCCTCTATTTATGGAGCACGTGCTGCCAACGGTGTAATCGTTATTACAACCCGTAAAGGCTCAAAAACAGCTCGCAAGATGCAGGTGAGCTACGATGGCCAATATGGTGTAACTGACCCGGGTACCGGCCAGTCGATGATGAATCCAACGGATTTTGCTACCTGGACCTGGAATGCTGCCCGCAATACAGCCTTGCAGAACGGCACTACGCCTTCATTCAGTCACCCTCAATTTGGCACGGGTTCAACGCCTGTTATCCCCGACTATATTAACGTTGGTGGTGCTGCTGGCGTAGTAGGGTCGGTTGACTTAGCTGCGGCTAAACTGAAATACAATGTCGATCCCAAAGCTGGTGCTATCTATCAGGTAGTAAAAGCCAATAAAGAAGGTACAGACTGGTATAAAGCAATTACGCGGGTAGCTCCCGTTCAGCGGCATAGCCTTGGCTTCTCGGGAGCCGGTGAGTCTGCTCGTTATTATGTTGGCTTAAGTGCTCAAGATCAGGCCGGTATCCTGCTAAATAACAACTTTAGCCGCTACACATTCCGTGCAAATACTGAGTTCGACCTAGGTAAGAGAGTTCGTATCGGTGAAAACCTCCAGTTCACATACCTGTCTATATTAGGTCAGGGTGGTGGCAGCGGTGGCCAGGGTGTAGCAGCCGATGAGAATGACATCCTCCAGGCATTCCGTATGCCATCGATCATTCCAGTATATGACGAATTTGGTGGCTATGCCGGTACAGCAGCGAAAGGATTCAACAACCCGCGTAACCCAGTTGCCTCACGCGCTGGTCAGGCTAACGACCGTAACTTTAACGTAAACGGTTTCGGTAACCTCTACCTGGAAGTTGACCCAATCGAGCACCTGACGCTGCGGAGCAGCCTTGGTGGCCAGTACAACAACTTCTACAGCTACGGTTATAGCCGGTTGCAGTACGAAAACTCTGAAAACAACTCGGCCTTTGGCTACAACGAAGGCAGCGGATACTCGTTTGGTTGGACATTGACCAACACGGCATCCTACAAGCGGAAGTTTGGCCAACACGCTGTTGACGTAATCGTTGGTCAGGAAGCCCTGAACACAGGTGCTGGTAGGAATATCAACGGGAATGGTCAGAACCCATTCTCAATTGACCCGAACTATATTACGCTGAATACGGTAGCCTCCACAGGTCGTACGGTCGGTAGCGGTCAGTTTAAAGGCGTTAATTTTTACTCGCTGTTTGGCCGGGTAAACTATGTTTACAATGACAAGTACATTGTAACGGGTGTGATTCGTCGCGATGGTTCGTCACGCTTTGGGGCCAACAATCGGTACGGTGTATTCCCTGCGGCGTCTGTTGCCTGGCGTATGTCGTCAGAGCCATTCATGAAAAATTTACCCTGGGTAACGGATCTGAAATTGCGCGGCGGTTATGGTCTGATGGGTAACTCGAATAACGTAGATCCCAACAACCAGTACAGCCTCTACGCTGCTAGCCTGGGTAACTCGGCTTATGACATCAACGGCTCTAACTCAAGCACAGTTGACGGTTATTACCGGTCACGGATTGGTAACCCCGATGCTAAATGGGAGACGTCGATCACCAGCAACATTGGTATTGATGGTTCATTCTTCAACAACCGCTTAGAAGTGGTGTTCGATATCTGGCGGAAAGACACCAAAGACCTGCTGTTCCAGGTGCCCATTCCTGACGTAATTGGTACCTACGCTTCTGCTCCTGCCGTTAACATTGGTGAGATGCGCAACCAGGGTATTGATATTCAGGTGATTGGACGTGGTAAAATTGGTCCAGAAGTGGGCTATGAAGCCAACGTAACAGCTAGCTTCCTGAGCAATAAAATTGTTTCGCTGGCTCCTGGTATCACGTACCTGACTACCGTAAACCCTGCCTTCCGTGGTATCAACCCGATTCGTAACCAACTGGGTTATTCGCTGTCTGCTTTCTATGGCTATCAGGTGTTAGGCTTATTCCAGAGCAAAGCTGAAGTAGATGGTGCTCCCACTCAGGAAGGTGCTGCTCCAGGCCGTTTCCGGTATGCTGATATCAACGGTGACGGTAAGATCACCGCTGATGACCGCACGTACCTGGGAAGCCCAGTGCCAAAATTCACGGGTGGTTTGAACCTGAAGTTCACGTACAAAGCATTTGATATCGAAATGTACGGTTACACGTCGATTGGGAACAAAATTTTCAATCAATCGAAATGGTTCACCGATTTCTATCCATCGTTTGCTGGTGCTGCCATCAGCAACCGTGTGAAAAACTCGTGGTCAACGACAAACACATCGGCTACTATCCCCATTTTCGAGTCGGCGTCTAACTTCAGCACCAATACACAGTCGAACTCATACTATGTGGAGGACGGCTCATATTTCCGGATGCAGAACCTGTCAATCGGCTACAATCTGCCCAGCAGCCTGTTGACTCGCACTAAACTGCAGCGTCTGCGCGTGTTTGTGTCAACGAACAACCTGTTTACGATCACGAAATACCAGGGCCTTGATCCAAGTGTTGGTGGTAACGCTGATACGAACTTCGGTATCGATGTGGGTAACTACCCGATCACTCGTAGCGTACTGGGCGGTGTATCGCTGGCATTCTAATGACAAAGGGATTTTTACCCGTTCAAAACTTAATCACACAATGAGAAACAATATAAAACTCTTAATTCTAGGGGTTACTACTACCCTGGGCTTAGTGACTGTTTCCTGTAAAGACACTTTCCTGGAAGTGCCCGTTACCGGACAGTTGGCTGGGGCTCAGCTTAGTTCAAAAGCAGGTATCGAAGGGTCTTTGATTGCTGCATACTCAATCCTGAACGGTCGTGGCGATCGTCTGGCGTCTTTCAATAACTGGGTGTGGGGTGGTATTCGTGGTGGTGATGCCAACAAAGGCACTGACCCGGGTGACTTCTCAACGATCAACCCACACCAGCGCTTCGAGACCAACTCGTCGAGCGGTGAGATCGGCGGTACATGGCAGCGGAAGTACGAAGGCATTAGCCGGGCTAACACCACGCTGAATCTCCTGAAGACTCCACCGGCTGACATGTCGGCTGATGATCAGAAGCGGATCGGCGCTGAAGCTCGTTTCCTGCGTGGTCTGTATTATTTCGATCTGAAACGCCTGTTTGGTGATGGAGCGCCATATATCGATGAAACAGTTGATTATGGTACTGGTATCGAGAAAGTAGCCAATGGTACGAGCTTATGGCCAAAAATTGAAGCTGATGCTAAGTTCGCCTACGATAACCTGCCAGAAACACAGGCAGCTGCTGGTCGGGTGAACAAATGGGCCGCGGCTTCTCAACTGGCTAAAGTGTATCTCTATCAGAAAAAATACACCGAAGCAAAAGCGCTTTTCGATCTGATCATTGCCAATGGTAAAACAGCAAACGGAAAGAAATATGGCCTCGTTGCTAAGTATGCGGATCTTTTCAGAGCGTCGAATGACAACAATGAAGAGTCGATCTTCGCTATTCAGGCTGCTGCCAACACGGGTAGTGTAAACAACGCCAACCCAGAGTTTGACCTGAACTTCCCATACAACACCGGTCCAAACGGTCCAGGTAACTGCTGCGGATTCAACCAGCCAAGCTTCGAATACGGAAACTCGTTCCGTACAGATGCCAACGGCCTCCCGTTGCTTGATGGTTCATATAACTCAGCTGCCAACGCGGTAAAAACGGACATGGGTATCTTGTCGAAAGATGCTTTCACGCCTGACGCTGGTAACCTCGATCCACGGATTGACCACACGATCGGTCGTCGGGGTATTCCTTACCTCGACTGGCAGAATCACCCAGGTGCCGACTGGATTCGTAACCAGCCAAACGGTGGCCCTTACTCGCCCAAGAAGTTCACATATTACAAGTCGGACGTTGGTTCCTTACAGGACAACAGCTCATGGACACCTGGTTATACAGCGCTTAACGTACCCATTATCCGGTACGCCGATGTGCTGCTGATGGCTGCTGAAGCTGAAATTGAAGTAGGTAGCCTCACCAAGGCGATGGAATATGTTAACCTGGTGCGTAACCGGGCTGCTAACCCTGCCGGCTTTGTTGCATCTGGCGGTAAACCTGCTGCTAAGTATACGATCAGTCCGTATCCTGCTTCTGTATTTGCCAACAAAGCCTCGGCTACTACGGCCGTGCGTTTCGAGCGTCGCTTGGAGCTGGGTGATGAAGGGCACCGTTTCTTCGACCTGGTTCGCTGGGGTATTGCCGCAACAACGATCAACGCCTACTTGCAGTATGAAGGAGCCAAAGAGCGGCTCCCAACTACACTGGGTGGTGCAACGTTTACGGCAGGTAAAAACGAACTGCTACCTGTACCCCAGGCACAGATCGATATTCAAGGCACTAGCGTATTGAAGCAGAACCCAGGGTTCTAAGCAGTAGTCAGCTATAAGTCGAACTTTGAAAAGTGGGCTGGTCATTGTACCAGCCCACTTTTTTGTTGGGGCTTATGGTTGGATGAGCGGTTAAGTTTACTCTGCTATAACCTAGCTCGCCGGCTTGATCTGGCACAGTACCTTATGGGTCTGAATGCATCGTATCCAGACAGCATAACGTATGCAAGGGCCGCAAACTACCAAGGTCTTGCAAAGTGCGTTAGGGACCGGGAATAGCGCAATTTGCTTTCATGAGTTCCTTCCTGTGTCTGGCGGAAGCAACGCATTGATTTGCTACTGTTCGGCCAACAAAAAAGGGCCAGCCTCCTAAGAAGCCGGCCCTTTTACTGGCACTAACGTACCTGGATTAATAGCCAGGGTTTTGCTTCAGCACGCTGGTGCCCTGCAGGTCAATTTGAGTTTGTGGCAACGGCAGGTATTCATTTTTACCTGCGGTGAACACCGCCCCGCTGTATGCATTCGACAACTTGGTTTTCTCGTATGTCAGGAAGGCCGTCAGGGTTGGCTCGGCAATACCCCAGCGAACCAAATCGAAGAACCGTTGACCTTCTTCAGCCAGTTCGAGTTTGCGCTCGAACCGTACCGTTGACCGGGCCAGTGCCTGCGAAGCAAAGGATGCCGCCGGATACACGCTGATTACATACTTAGCCGCCGGTTGGCCAGCCGCTGTCATCACAAAACCAGCTGGGTTAGCTGCGCGTGTACGAACCAGGTTCGTGTATTCCATGGCCTTCGCAAGGCTACCAACTTCTACTTCAGCCTCAGCAGCCATCAGCAGCACATCTGAATAACGCATCAGGACTATGTTAGTGGCTGACCAGCCTTTTGTCCAGTTCGATACGTCGGCAACCTTACCCTGTTGGGCCAGATAGAAAACGTACTTCTTCGTAGAGTAAGGACCACCGAATGCCTGGTTACGAGTCCATGCGCTGGTGAAATCGCCATAATCCAGGTAAGGAATACCCCGACGGCCAACCGTATGGTCTAAGCGTGGGTCCAGGTTACCAGCGTCTGGCGTAAACGGATCACCGGGCAGCAGACCCATATCGGTCTTTATCTCATTTGCGCTGTTATCGTAGGCACCGTTAGCCAGGGCAATATCAACGGGTAGCCCGTTGGCATTTGTCCGGAACGAGTTAGCCAGGTCAAAGCTGGGCTTGAAAAAGTCGCAGCAAGTAGCACCAATCCCCGCGCTATACGGATAGTTCAGGTTCAAGTCGCCAGAGGCGGCATCTGAACTACCGGCGTTTGCAACGTTCTGCGTCGAGAAAACGGCTTCTTCGCTGTTCTCGTTGGCGGCATTAAACACTTGGGCGTACTGAGGCACCAGCCCATACTTTTTGCCATTGGTCGTTTTGCCGTTGGCAATGATCAGATCATACAACGCTTTCGCTTCCGTGTATTTCTTCTGATACATGTACGTTCTAGCCAGGTAAGCTGCCGCTGCCCATTTGTTGGCCCGTCCAGCCTGCGAATTTGTTTCTGCCAGATTGTCGTAGGCGTATTTGAAATCGGCTTCAATTTTTGGCCAGATGTCCGTGTTGTTCTGAACCGTTGTGATGCCGGCACCGTAATCGACAGTTTCGTCGATGTAAGGTACCATGTTGAAAGTCCGCTTCAGATCGAAATAATACAGACCACGCAGGAAACGAGCCTCTCCCGACACTTGCTGCTTAATGGCAGCCGTGACAGTAGGGTCGGCCGATGGAATGAGCCGAAGCACCGAGTTGGCCCGGCTTACACCTTCATAAAGCATCTGCCAGCGAGAGTTCACTTCGGCGCTGGAGGCATTGATCAGATACGTTTCAAAGGGCGTGATCGCGTTGAAGTCGGCGGGGTCAGATCCTTTGTTGGCATCGCCGCCCATAATACTGCCATATACCCAGTTGGTAGGGCTGGCCGTTTGCGTATAGCCCCGGCCGTTCAATTCAGCATAGGCGCTGATCAGAAGGCCCTGCAAGCCGTTGCTGGTCGTCAGGAGCGTGTTTACCAACTGACCAGTCGGTGCCACGTTCAGAAACGAATCTTTACAGGCTATTGAAATGCCCGTCAGCATCAGCACCGTGCCAATCCCTGTTATGAATGTCTTTTTCATTGTACTAATGTTTGTAACAGATAATTCGTGAGTGTTTGGTCTGATCAGCCTGTACTGGTGGGCGACCAGACCAATTGACAGTGTTAGAAACCGATGCTGAGACCAGCGTTGTAGCTGCGCGTAATAGGGTAGTTACCCACGTCGATACCGAAGTTCTGGTCAGCTGCTCCACCAACACCTGGGTCCAGACCTTTGTAGCCCGTTACGGTAAAGATGTTGTTGGCTGCCAGCGAGAAACGCACACGGCTCAGGCCAATCTTGCCAAGCAAAGCAGGGGGCAGGGTGTAACCGATCGTGACGTTCTGCATCCGCAGGTACGAACCGTTCTCAACGTAGAAAGAGTTAGGTACGTTGTTGGTGCTGAAGTTGGCAACATCCTCGAAAATTGGCTGCGTGGTGTTGGTGTTCGTCGGTGTCCATGAGTCTTTTACCCGTGCGCTGATAGCGGCCCCTGAGAACGATGGATAGAAATCGGTGAACCATTTCGACATGTTGAAGATCTTATTGCCCAGAGACGCATACAGGTACGTTGCCAGGTCAAATCCTTTGAATGTCACGCGAAGGTTTACACCACCAGTGAACTTGGGCACTGGACTGCCCAGGAACGTGCGGTCGCTGTTGTCAATTTTGCCGTCACCATTTACGTCCTGGTACCGGAAACGACCCAGACCTGCACCTTCCTGCGTTGGGGCAGAGTTGATCTCTTCTCTTGTCTGGAACAAGCCAATCACGTTATAGCCGAAGAACGAAGCCAGAGGCTGGCCTGGCGCGTTCCGGGTTTCTGGTAACGATAACCGGTTTGTACCTGGCGCTACGTCGAAATAAGGAACACCTGGAGCCAGCGACTGAATCTGGTTTTGCAGGAAGCTACCCGTTACGTTCAATTCATACCCCACACCGCTGGCCGCTACATTACCACGGGTAATTACCTGAACGTCGATACCCTGGTTGCGCATGCTGGCAATATTAACCGATGGCGCTGTGGCACGTTGGCCAACTACACCCGGAATGGGCACCTGGAACAGCAGGTCTTTGGTGTCTTTCCGCCAGATGTCGAAGATCACGTCCAGTTTACCATTCAGGAACGAACCATCAATACCCAGGTTGGTGGTGGTACTGGTTTCCCATTTAGCATCGGGGTTACCAATTCGGCTCCGGTAGAAGCCCGCATCAACGGCTGAGTTAGTACCCCCGATATCGTACGAGTTGGCAATGTTCGACTGGTAAAGGCTATACTGGTTGTTGGGGTCCACGTTGTTTGAGTTACCCATTTGACCCCAGCCACCACGAATTTTCAGATCCGTTACGAAAGGAACATCTTTCATGAACGGCTCGGCCGATAAACGCCAGGCTGCCGAGATAGCGGGGAACACCCCATACCGGTTAGTGGCACCGAAGCGTGACGAACCATCACGACGAATCACACCCGTAATGATGTACTTATCGAGGAGGCTGTAGTTAACCCGGGCAAACTGTGAATAGAAGTTCACCCCGCTAAACAGATCGCTGTTCGATTGCCGGCCAGAGGCCGCTGAGGTCGTGATGTTGGCATAGTTCGGATCCGTTGAGAACGGGTTCAGGCCCACACCGCTCAGGTTACGCCCGAAACCGGTATTCAGTGCTTCCAGACCAGCTAACAGGTCAATGCTGTGGATGTCGAATTTACGCTTGTACTGAGCTGTATTCGTAAACGTCCAGGCAATGCTGTAACCGGCTCCTTCGTTGATGCGGAAGCCACCATTATTGCCTTCTGCGTTTTCGTAGGTGTTGCGCGAAGTAGTCTTGTTGTAATAGTTCGACAAGGCGCCACCAATGCTGCTACGGATGGTCAGGTCAGGAATGATGTCATATTCCAGGTAAGCATTGCCAAAGAATCCGATGTTGAAGTTCCGGTTGTTCTTCGCTCCGTCGCGGGCAGCTACCGGGTTAACAGGGTTGTTGAACCCTTTTGCTGCCGTACCCGCATACCCACCGAATACGTCGTATACAGGGATGATTGGCGCAATCCGGAAGGCCGTCAGGATATCGCTTTCTTCCTGCGACAGGTTCTGACCGGCGTTACCACCTACCTGACCAGAGTTGTCGATATAGGTTGCCTGCAGGTTTTCGCCAAAGCGTAGTTTTTTGTTTTTCAGAATATCGAATTCTGAGTTTGCCCGGAAGGTGTAGCGGCTGAAGTTATTGTTCAGCAGAATACCCGCCTGCGTTTGCTGACTGACGCTTATATAATACCGGCTGCTTTCACTACCACCCGAGAAGCCCAGTGTGTGGCGCATTATCGGCGCAGTGCGCGTGATAGCCTTGTACCAGTCTGTACCAGCCTGATTGGCCCGGGTTACCTGATAGATGCCGCCAAGCGAGGCATCAACGTTATACTTGGCCCGTTCAGCAGCCAGATCGACACCACCAGTTACCCCAAAACGGTTGCCAACCTGCAGGTATTCGGGCAATACAGGGGTAAGGCCCTGGCCATACTGTCCGCTGGCGATCCCCGTAAAACTGTTCGGGCCAATCGTGCCACCATTAGCCAGGATTCTGTTCCGCACAGCATTCCAGGTCCAGTCGGCCTGTTCCTGCGGATTCAGGACGGCTGGTGCTTTACCTGGATCGGTAATGCCATATAACCCATCATACGATACCGTCAGACGCTGCGTTTTGCGCTGCCCTTTTTTCGTCGTTACTACGATCACGCCGTTGGCCGCCCGTGCACCATAAATAGAAGCCGCCGCCGCATCTTTCAAGACAGTAGTTGTCTCGATGTCGTCGGGAGACAGGTTACCAATACCACCCGTAGGCACCCCGTCAACAACGTAGAGAGGCTGATTACCGCCAAAAGCACCAAAACCACGTACCCGGATGGTGTTGTTAGCCCCAGGCTGACCGCTGGCAATAACCGTTACCCCGGCTACACGACCCTGCAACTGCGTTTCTACGTTGGCCGAAGGAACTACAGCCAGGTCACGTGACTTCACCGTCGATACTGCACCGGTGTTGTCGCGCTTGCTGTCGGTAGAGTAACCCGTTACCACCACTTCGTTCAGCGTTGAGGCCTCTTCCTGTAGCTGAACAGCCACTGTTGTGCGGGTACCAATGGTCACGTCTGTTGATTTGTAACCAATGGCCGACACTGTAATAACATCTGCCGAACCACGCAGTGTAAGGGCAAATGCCCCGTTGGCATCTGTAGTAGTACCCACGGTTGTTCCCTTGACAACAACAGTAGCACCAGGAACCGGGTCAGTATTACTAGTCACTGTCCCGGTTACCCGGCGATCCTGTGCCATCACACTCGTGCTCCAGAGTAGTACGAATGCCCCCAGTAATATATACCTGAAGGAATTGTAAAATTTTGTGTTCATATGGCTGAGACCATTAAAATGTGAAAACGAATCAATGTATATTAATACATCTATATGTTAAAGTATATTTTGATTTTTTTTAACTTAGTTCTGACATTAAAATTCAATTATTAATCAAGTAGATTTTATTTTATCGTTATAAGTCACTGACAGTGAATCTATTAGATAGAGAATTGATTTATAAATTATTTTTTTTACAATAAAAATACAACGCGATATATATTGTGATATAAAAAATATTAGACACAATAATTCGTAAGTATTTACTTGGAAACATAAAAATTTTATACCTAGAAATTATATTGATTTAGCTGCGTTTTCTTGTATAAATAACTAGTCCTATAAATTATTTAATAGGATTTTAAGGTTTTATTTGTGTACTTTACTCGGTAATTATTTTGTTTTTCGTATGTCGATCCGTTCACTTCCCCTTCTTGTTTCCGTTGGTATAGCCTGGTTTGCAGTGGCTTGTCAGTCATCATCGCAACCATTATTCTCCCTTCTCGCTGCCAAGGACACCGGTGTCACTTTCGCCAACCGGGTCAATGAGTCTGACTCATTGAGTATCCTGGATGTGGAGTATTTCTATAACGGGGGGGGCGTTGCCCTGGGTGACTTCAATAATGACAGCCTGCCCGATATTTTCTTCACCGGAAACCTGGTGACCAATCGTCTTTTCCTCAACAAAGGCGATATGAAGTTTGACGACATTACGCAGAATGCGGGCGTCACCGGCAATGGGAAATGGTGCTCAGGTACGTCGCTGATAGATATCAACAACGATGGCTGGCTGGATATATACGTGAGCGCAACCCTTAGCAAAAACGACCGGCAACGGGAGAATCTGCTGTATGTAAATCAGGGCATACGCAACGGAAAGCCCGTTTTTAAGGAAATGGCCAGCGAATACGGTATTGCTGATAACAGCCACACAACCCACGCTGCTTTCTTCGATTACGACAACGATGGTGATCTGGATCTTTACCTGCTCACCGACCGCATCGACGATTATCCCAATGTATACCGGGCGAAAGTCAACGATGGGTCGTCGCTAAATACGGACCGACTGTATCGCAATGATCCCGATCCGAAACTAGGGCACCCGGTGTTTACCAACGTGTCGGAACAGGCCGGGATCATACATGACGGCTACGGGCTTGGGCTCAATATCGTCGATATAAACCGGGATGGCTGGAAAGATATCTACGTAACAAACGATTACCTGTCAGATGATCTGTTGTACATCAACAACCACGACGGCACCTTTACCGACCGGGCTGGCGAAACCTTTAAGCATACCAGCAACACGGCCATGGGTAACGACGTGACCGATATTAACAATGACGGCCTGGTTGATGTGATTGCCGTTGACATGATGCCCCGCGATAATTATCGGAAAAAGATGATGCTGGCGGTCAACAGCTACCAGACGTACCTGAACAACGACGAGTTTAAGTATAATTACCAGGTGGTGCGTAATACGCTGCAACTCAACCAGGGAAAGCGCCCTAAGGCGCTCACACCGGCCTTCAGTGAGATCAGCCTGCTGGCCGACGTAGCCGAAACCGACTGGAGCTGGGCACCGATGGTCATTGATTTTGATAACAACGGTTTCCGCGATTTGCTGATCACAAACGGTTTTCCAAAAGACGTGACTGATCGGGACTTCATGACGTTCCGGGCCGAAAACGGGAAAGTAGCCACTAAAGATTATACGCTGGCCCAGATTCCGGTAGTCAAGATCAGTAACTACGCTTTCCGCAACAATGGCGATCTGACGTTTTCGAATGTGACCCAGGATTGGGGTATTGATGTACCCTCGTTCTCGAACGGAGCTGCTTACGGCGATCTGGACAACGACGGTGATCTGGATTACGTGGTCAACAACATCAATGATTCGGCCTTTGTCTACCGTAACAACCTCAGCGAACAGCATGCCGACAAGGCCAACTACCTGCGGGTGAAGTTTGTCGGGTCGGCCTCGAACAGAATGGGATTAGGTGCGTTTGTTGAGCTGCGGTATGGGAAAGAACGCGACCAGCAGCAGGTATACGAACACAGCCCGTATCGGGGGTATTTATCAACGGTTGAGCCCGTTGCCCATTTTGGCCTGGGTGGGGTAAAAACAATCAACGAAGTACGGATTATCTGGCCTGCCCACGACGGCCAGCCTGCCCGCCAGCAGACGTTGCGCAATGTGAAAGCCAATCAGGTCCTGACGGCTGATATTCGCCACGCCACCGAGCCGCTGTCGCCACCTCTCAACCCGCCCGCCAGTCTGTTCCATGAAATAACCGATTCACTGAACGTAGTCTTTCAGCATCAGGAGCCTGAATATATTGATTTCAACTCGCAGAAGCTGCTACCCCATAAATTGTCCCAGTTTGGACCGGGCGCGTCGGTCGGTGATGTAAACGGTGACGGCCTGGATGATCTGTTCATTGGCGGTTCAACGGCGAATAGTGGTCGTTTTTTGATCCAGACAGCCACCGGCGCGTTCATTCAGAAAGACCTGTTGCCAGCTGGGAACCCCGCCGTGGCGGGGCAGGCTCCAACTGGTGCCAAGCCTGAAGAGGACATGGGTACGTTGCTCTTCGACGCCGATGCCGATGGCGACCTGGACCTCTACATCGCCAGTGGCAGCGTGGAAGGACAGGCCAACGCCGCCGTCTTTCAGGACCGGCTTTACCTCAATCAGGGCGCAGCCACCTTCACCCTGGCCCCACCCGGCACCCTCCCCCCCAGCACCCTGAGCAAATCCTGCGTCAAGGCCGCCGACTTCGACCACGATGGCGACCTGGACCTCTTCATCGGTGGGCGCGTTGTGCCCGACCAGTATCCCAAACCGACCTCCAGCCTGCTGCTGCGCAACGACAGCCGGGCGGGGCGGCCCCGCTTCACCGATGTGACGGCCCAGCTGGCCCCGGTCTTGCACGAGATCGGGCTGGTGTGCGATGCCTTATGGACCGACCCCGACAATGACGGGGACATGGACCTGCTGCTGGCTGGTGAGTTCATGCCACTTACGCTGCTGACAAATGAGGGTGGTAAACTGGCGAATCGAAACCAAATCAACGGGCTCACCAACGCAAAAGGCTGGTGGAACTCACTGGCTGCCGGTGATTTCGACCGTGATGGTGATATCGACTATATCGCCGGAAATCTAGGACGTAATGCCCGGATGCGGGCCAGCACCGAGGAACCTGTACGTATGTATGCGGGCGACTTCGACAATAACGGGTTCTACGATGCCATTCCGACCATATTCATTCCCGATGCTGATGGCCGTCGGCAGGAATATACGTTTCATGGCCGCGAAGACCTCATCAAACAGATGATTGTGATGCGAAAGCGTTTTCCCTATTTCAAAGATTTCGCCACGGCAACTGTTGACAAACTCCTGACGCCCGAAGAGCGGGAAAAGGCACTGGTGCTGGAAGCTAACTACCTGGAATCGGCATATATTGAAAACAAAGGCGACGGTACATTCGCCATCCGGGCATTGCCCATGCAGGCCCAGATAGCACCCATTTTCGGCATGGTGACAGATGATGTAGACCGTGATGGTAAGCTGGATGTGGTACTTGTTGGGAATGACTATAGCGGCGAGGTAATGGCTGGCCGCTACGATGCGCTAAACGGGCTGGTACTCCGGGGCGACGGAAAGGGCCAGTTCACGGCTCAGTCTATTGCCAGTAGTGGCCTATACGTACCTGGAAACGCTAAGGCGCTAGTGCAACTGACTGATCATACAGGTTCTGAATTACTGGTAGCCACTCAGAACCGGGGGCGGCTGTGTATTTTTCGTAACACCAAACCGACCAGGCGCATACGGCTCAATCTTACCGATGCTACCGCCCTGCTGACCTTTGCCGACGGTAAAAAGCAAAAGGTGGAATTCAGTTACGGTAGCTCATTTCTATCGCAGTCGGCCCGGACACTGCTGGTAAGCCCGCAGGTAAAATCGGTTGAACTGATCGATTCGCAAGGGCGTAAACGACAGGGATTTCAACCCGACGACCTGGTTAAGCGATAAACCATCCTCAGGGAGCAGGCGGTGGTGTGCCGTTCGTTGCCTGAGGACCAGTTCAAGGGGCCGTTTATTTCAGGAATTTCCTGTACACTCGGGCAATGCGGGCAGGCGGCACCTTACAGGCGAACAGGATAACCGCCGTCAGGTTGGCCAGTTGAACACGCAGCCAGGAATTGGCTTCGTATTTGCGGGCCGACACAACAACGTCTTTAGGAATAATCACAAACCGGGCCTGCGCTTCAATGCGCCGGATGATGTCAAAATCCTCCATGATCACGTAGTATTCATCGAAACCACCCAGTTTGTCGAAAAGCGTTCGGGTAACAAATAACGTCTGATCACCGCCCCGGCTCATCAGTCCGCTAAAACGAGTACCATAACTATTGACCCGTAAAAGGACCTTCCTGGAGTTAAATCGAAACCTGTACCGGCCCGCTTCATACCCTCTAGCTAATGCCTGTGTAATATCGTCAATGAAGTCGGGGTGTATCCGTACGTCGGCGTGAACAAAGTAGAGTACATCGCCAGTAGCCTGTTGAGCCCCGTAGTTCATTTGAGCCGCCCGGCCAAGTCGTGGGCAGGTAAACACGGTGGCGCCAGCCAGCCGCGCTTTGGTAGGGGTGTCATCCGTACTTCCGCCGTCGATAACCAGAATGTCAACAAGGTGGCTATGGGGCGAACAGCTACGAAGATCGCGAACTACCTGTTCAATAGTGGATACTTCATTATACGTCGGTATGATAACGCTGATAGTCATGAGGACACAAAAATCAGAATAAGTAAACGCCCGGCAAGCACTTGGCCTACCGGGCGTTCTGATGCCGAATTCGGCAATGTCGATCAGGCTGACTAAGCCAGGAACGGACCAGCGATGGCCAATACGTCGTTTTTGCTCAGTGGCTCGTCGAACGATTCCGTTACAGCAGCGTGCGACTTACCGGCGATGCCAGCTAATTCAACACCAAGCTGTACGGTAATATTGTCATTGGCATAGATAGCGGCTGGCAGACCCGAGGCATCCGACTCGGTAATCCAGCCTTTAAAGCCGCGCAGTGCCCGGATCCGAGCGGCGTGACGTGCTTCTACCGAGTGAATGTTCAGGGCTACTTCCAGCACAGCAGGAGCGGCAATCAGATTACCCGCCTGACCTTTATAGGCACGTACCCCCGTGTCTTCAAATGCCTGCGATAACGCTGCATAGGTCTGAAAATCAGAGAATACGGTTGGGAAAGCCCCTTTCGCCGTGAAATCGAAGGTTGGCTTGGCAACGGCCTGCGCACCCAGTACCGACCGCAGCAACCGTACGTGTGCTTCTTCGTGCTTCCGAATCTGACGGAAGATCATCATGTACTGGCTTGGAATCAGGCCAGGAGTTTCGGTGCCACGAACGTAGAATTCGGCTTCCAGGTACTCCAGCGTCAGCGCGAAATTCAGTACATCCACCACGGCCTGTGGCAAGCCTGACTGTCCGTATGAATTAGTGATAGCCGCCGCCATAACAGCCGGTCCGGCAACCGCCAGTTTAGCGGCTTTATTCGCCCACATGTTGAACATGTTACGGCGTGATACATGAGCCATCCGGTCGAAAACCTCGCCATCGACGGACTCCAGCTCGTTGAGAATATTTTGCAGATTCATTGCTGAGTTTCTTTATTGTTCGATGAAAAGATTGATTAACCTAATGTGTAGGTGATAGTCTCCTGAACGAATGGAGCTACAATAGCCAACACAGCACCTGGTTCACGTGAACGCTCCAGACCCTGACCATCAATGGGGGTATCGCCTGCAAAAGCAGTTTCGAATGGGAACTGCATTTCGCTCAGTATCGAAGCATGACGAGCTTCAACCGACACGATCTTACCGGCTGTAGCCAGGTAGTTAACCGTTTTCAGGTATTTACCGGCTCCGTTATAGGCCGTTACGCCAACATCTTCAAACTGACGGGCTACGTCGATCGCTACTGAGCGCTGTTTGAAGTTGATGCCGCTGAAGTTAGGCGTCAGACCAGGAATGGCGGCAGAGCCCAAAGCTGCTTTAAAAAATTCGCGGTGAATCACCTCGTGGTCGCGAATGTCGGTGAACATAGCACGCTCCATAGAAGTCATGCCTTCGTATGGGTTAGCCAGCAGCATTTCGTAATAGGCCGCTTCCAGTTGTTCCAGGGCGTAGGCGTAGTTAAGAATAGCTACTTCACCCGAGCCCAGATTAACGGTAATACCATTGCTCATTTGGCGAGCATACTTATTTAAATTGTAGCCACCAGGTGTTGTTGTCGCGGTTACGTCATTGGCGTCTGGTGTGCAGGATGCCAGGATACCACCCACTACTGCAGCCCCACCTACATAACGCAGGAACGACCGACGGCCCACACCTTCCACACGGGTCGGCGACTCGGGCAATGTGTTAAGTTCTTCCATAATCGTAGAAATATGAATCGGTTAGTCTCTCGCCGATTGTTCGGGAAAGCTTATGGTATACGACGCCAGGAAGACTTTGGATTTTTTATATTGAGGGAATGGGAAAAAAAACCGAAAAAAGACAAAAATCGACCCTTTTGTGTACTTCTTTACGTAAATAAGTTACAAAAAATTAAGATATTACTATTTTAGTTCTATAGATTAATAGATTGTTAAGGTATTACTGCGATTGCCATTTTGCCGGATCCACAATGGGCGATGGATACGTATCGCCCAGGATGACGCCATACTGAGCTTGCTGTTCAGGCGTAAGTGTCGATACTTGATGTACAGCAGAGACTGGTACGTCAGTCAATTCGGGTAGCCAGTGTTTTACATAAGTGCCTTGCGCATCATACCGCAGTGCCTGGGTGTACACATTGAAATAGCGCGCCTGGCCGTTTTTGCCGGTTCGTGGGTCATTACCCACGCCTGCCAGATAATTCCAGTTGCCCCAGTTGCTGCAGGGATCATAGTCGATCAGCAGGCTCTCGAAATAAGCGGCGCCCCATGTCCAGTCGATGCCCAGATCAGTCACCAGGAAACTACCTGCATTTTGTCGGCCACGGTTACTCATGAAGCCGGTGGTGTTCAGTTCGCGCATGTTGGCGTCAATGAACGGAATGCCAGTCTGACCGGTAGCCCAGCGCTGAAAAAGAGCGTGATCGTGTAGCCAGCGTTTTGCCAGATTGTGTTTAATGCCGCTTGGTTTAAATAAACGGGAGCCAAATCGGAGCGCTACAAAGCGAAAAAAATCGCGCCATAGCAGCTCGAAAACCAGCCAATACGTGGAGTCGTTGGCGCCTCGTTCGCTTTCGTATCGCTTCACTTCCTGGTAGATCAACCGGGGCGAGAGACACCCATGCGCCAGCCAGGCCGAGAACTTGCTCGAGTAGTCTGCCCCAAGCAATCCATTGCGGGTATCCTTGTAGGTACGTATCAGATCGCTCGTCCATAAGTAGTGCTCGAGTCGGGCCAGCGCCACGGTTTCACCACCTGTAAACGAGATAGATGCCCGTTTATCAGGCTGCCCGTCAGTTATATAGCCGAATTGGTTGAGCGTTGGCAATTCGCCAGTCTCTATACCCGCACACAGACGTACCTGATCGGGAGCGGGCTCCGGCTCACGTACCTGAACGTAACTTTCTACACTAGTCCGAAACTGCGTAAACACGTCGGGCAATTTGGCAATGCCAAAGGGTAGATCACGAATGTGATACAGGGTGCTTTGCCAGAAGAAATCGATGTCGATATTAAGCGGCTTCAGCCGTTTCGACAGCGTTGACTCTACGTCTGTTTCTTCGGCGGTCACCTCTTTGCTGGCATAAATAGCGGTGGCGTCAATCTCTTCGGCCAGCTCGGCCAGCATCACGGCCGGGTCACCCACACGGATGATCAGATCAGCGCCAAGCGACCGCAGCGAAGCACGCAGATCGGCCACGCACTCAAGGAGAAAACGGCCCCGAAAAGCGCCCGTTTTACGAATCCCCAGTTTGGGGATTTCCCTGAATTGCTTAGGGTCGAAAACGTAAACGGGCAGCACCTCGGCGGCCTCCGTACAGGCCGCCGTAAAGGCCGGATTATCATGAAGCCGCAGGTCGTTGCGAAACCAGTAGAGAATACGATTGTGGGATGACATAGGGTGCTGAATACCGCAAAAGAGTACAGTGAGTCAACCCAAGTCTAGCAAAAAAGGTTAGCCAACCAGCCCTATAAACGGCTAATAATCGGATTGGGCCAGGCTATGATCCAAGTTAATGAATGGAGTAGTATCGTCTGGGATAGTCGAAGAGAAGGTCGTCTACGTACATGATACCATACGTAAGCGCTACTACGCTCAGGAAGAAGAGGCACACATAGAGGAAACCATTCCGGCGCAACAGGATGAGTTGTACTACGACGGCTATCAGGCAAAGAAAGCTAACGACACTCCCTAGAAACGGATTGAGACTTGTTGTAAAATGACCAACCGCGACGCTCAGGAACAGGCTCCAGATCAACACGCGCAGGCCAAATCGTAGGTAGGAGTTCATACCTTGAATTGGTTGACTTCCCAAAGATAGGCCTCTTTATCTGGGTAAAAGCTGAATAACTACCCGCCTGTTTCTGAGGCGATTGGCTTCGGGAGCATCGGAGTCGGCGAGCGAGTCGGGCCCTTTTCCTGAAAGAACTAACTGATCGGGCCGGACGCCCTTCTGTTTCAAGTAGTTAGCTACTGATCTTGCCCGGTACTCGGATAGGATCACGTTCAGATCATGCCTGCCAATGTTGTCGGTATAGCCCATTACGTTCAGGCGGCAGGCCGGCTGTTGCAGCAAGATGGAAGAGACAGAGTCTAACACCGTTTTGGATGCTTCCCGCAAGTCATAGCTGCTCTGATCGAAATAGATGGTGGTGAAGCTGGTGAGTTTAGCAGGGCGCACCTCCGGCAGAGCAGCAGCAGGTAGTGCCGTCCTGACACTGGTTATAGCCACTTGCTCCATGGCAGGGCTGTCAACACGTGTGGTCGGGCTGTTGATAATGACGGCCAGAAAATTAGCGCCTGGGTTGATCTTCACGGTATTTGTAAATAACAGCTGGCCATCCGGCGAAGTGGCTGTAACCAGATACGTCTTTCCGGGCTTGACGGTATCGATGTTGAGATTGGTTAATGGCTGCTTCTGGTTCCACTCCGGCTTCACGCTCAACGAAACGCCCGGCTCTTTACTGTCGACCGACGTTACCTTATAGTTGATCTCCATGTCGGTGGGCGCGTCGAAATTGAGACACAACTGGGTAGCAACGGCTACGGCCTGCCAATTGCGCGCGCTCATTTCTATGGTAAGCCTGAATCTGGCATTATCGGATATGCCCTGGTTAAATTTTACCGGAACAGTAGCCGCGGCAAAGCCATCGGCTTCGAAAAGGATAGCTTCGGCCAGGAGCGGCACAACCAAGTTGAACCGGCCCGTTGCATCGCTTTCGCCTATTTTCAGTTTATGCTGCCCGTACAGCACATAGGCACTGCTTTTCAACCGCTCTCTCGTGGCCGTATTGAGGCAGCTCCCATGAATCTTTACCGATTGAAGAGCCTGCAGTTTGGCGGGATTTCCCGGAATAAAGCTGAAAAGGCAGCAGATACTAGCGATGAGGTAGGTAAGCATATGAGCTGAAATCCCTGGCATTGGTGGGGTTGTTTTCGCTAGCGACGACGCTGGTGAAAACACAGAAATTGCAGCAATAAACAGGCCTGGATTGTCAGCGGGCGCGATAAAACGAATAAAAATTCCTTATAAATTCCATTATTTTCGACGCGTGGTCCACTAGTGGCAGAGCTGCCACCGAATAGAGGAATCTGCCAGCCACGTTCTTACATTTTTCGTGTGCTCACCGGACCGTTCTCCAGGTTCAGCACACCGCGCGGGCAGACAGCCGAACAGATGCCGCAACCAACGCACGACGACCGTACGATGTCTTGCCCCCGCTGGGCGTAGGCCCGCACGTCGATGCCCATTTCGCAGTAAGTAGAGCAGTTGCCGCAGGAGATGCACTGCCCGCCGTTGGTAGTAATGCGGAACCGCGATTTGAACCGCTGAACGAGGCCCAGATAGGCCGCCAGCGGGCAGCCGAACCGGCACCACACCCGGTTACCCATGAGCGGATAAAAGCCCGTACCGATCACCCCGGCAAAGATGGAGCCGATCAGGAATCCATAAGCTTTGCGTACGCTATAGGAATCGAGGAAACCGAAGAGGGCGCTCTGCCCCGAGAAGTAACTATACAGCACCAGCAGGGTCATCACCACGGCGAAGACCAACACCGAGTGCACCAGCACGCGTTCGATCTTCCAGGCTTTCAATGATTTGTCGGAAAGGTGCCGATACGGATCGCCGAGGGTTTCGGCCAGCCCACCGCAGCCACAGACCCACGAACAGTACCAGCGTTTGCCAACGAAGTACGTGATCGTTGGCACACCTACGGTCGACAGTGCGGTGCCCCAGACGAACATGAAAATCCCCAGTGTGCCTGCCTGTAGTTTGGCATTAATCTCATAATCGAAGAAAAAATCATAATCGAGGGGCCAGATGCTTTTCAGGTCTTGGTAGGGCGCATTCAGCAGGCTCATCACTTCGGGGATCAGGAACGCGAAGAGGAGCTGAAACGCCATCACCGACCAGGTTCGGTATTGCTGATACCGACTGTGGCGGTACTTGATCAGCATCCGAACGCCCATGATCACTACGGCGACAGTGTACAGAAAGCCGTAGAGAAACCATTTGCTGGCGGGCCCCCCGTTGAGCGCGTGGCTAAACGGGTCGACCAGCGCCGTCCAGTTGGTCAGGTATTCGGGGTAGAAATACAGGAGAATGTAAAAGCCGATCAGGAACGTACCCACGATGATGCCGATCCAGCCACGATGGGTGGCCGGGTGGCGCATGATCCCGTTGTTCCGAATGCCGGGTTTGTCGTTTAGCCGGGGAAGCGCATAGCACAACGTACCCAGAGCGGCCAGCCCGATACTGAGCCAGAACCAGCCGCCATTATCGGCCGGGCCACCAAGGGTACTTCGTTTGGTAAGGTCGAACAGGTAATCGTCATAGATGACTGCTTTCCAGTTCTGTTTGGCCTCCTGTTCCCCGTTGTAGGTGTTGATGACGCCCCGGACATCGCTGATAAAGCGGAGGTTACTGGAATAGGGCTTGTTTAGCAGTGGCGCAAACCGGGGCCGGAGCGCGGCCTGATGCTCGGTTTTGATCGTCTGCTTCAGCACTTCGTTTGTGAGCCTGAACTGGCCGAGCGTGAGCACATAAATAAACGTGGCGAAGCCAATCAAAAATAAACCAAGGCCAGCAGGGCGCAGAAACGGAGGAACGGACATAGGGCAGGAGTGTCTACCCAAATATACACGTTGAACCGGGTGAAGGTTTTCTTTTTGGTGTTTACAGTTTTCTGTCTTCAGTTTGCAGTTGCGCTTTCGAGAATAGTAATTCATTGGCGAAGCAACAGAAAACCGTAAACAGAAAACCGCGCGGCGGACCGTAGTAAACTTTTTCGGAATGACCATCACCCTTATTGGCGCAGGCAATGTGGCCTGGCATCTGGCCCCGGCCCTTGAAAACGCAGGCCACCATATACTGGCAATCTACAGCCGTCAGTTGACGCATGCCCGACAGCTGGCCTCGATGCTATACGATGCCCGGCCGATAGCAGACCTGAACCTCGCCGATCATCCAGCGCAACTGTTTATTCTGGCCGTACCCGACAATGCGCTCGAGGAGGTCTGTGCCCGCCTGGTGCTGCCCGAGAATGCCACGCTTGTGCATACGTCGGGAGGCCTGTCGCTCGATAAGTTGCAGCAACTAATGAGTGTGTACAGCGATGTGCCTGTGAAAACAGGCGTATTTTATCCGCTACAGACATTTTCGCGGGGCCGAGCGTTACTCGATTTTGAACAGATTCCGCTTTGCATTGAAGCTGATAACACCCAAACGGAGCAGCAGCTAGTGACAATGGGGCAGGAGATGAGCACGATCGTGTATCTGGTGAATTCGGCCGAACGGCGGGTACTTCACGTAGCGGCGGTGCTGGCCTGTAACTTCACCAACCACCTGATGGCGTTAGCAAAAGATATGACAGACGATGAAGACCTCGAATTTGAGCTGCTGAAACCATTAATTCGGGAAACGGTCAGAAAGGCGCTGGAAGCCGATCACCCGGCCGATGTGCAGACTGGGCCCGCCCGCCGCCACGACACGCAGGTGATCACCAGCCACCTAACGTACCTGCGCCCCCGCCCCAACGTAGCCCGCCTCTACGAACTCCTCACCGAAAGTATCAGACAACGATACAAATAGAACGCGGATTCGAGGGAGTTAAACCGATTCCTCTGCTTCTGTCTAAGAATCCGCTCAGAGCTAAAAATCGGCGACAATCCCTTTCAATCCGCGAAATCCGCGTACCATCCTCACCGTGTAGCGTCAGTTTTTTGCGAGGTCGTGGTTGAGTTTGCGGATGCGGCGACTCAGTAAGCGGACGATGTTGCGGAGCAGTTCGTCACGCTCTTCCATCAGGTCGTAGAAATCATCCTGATCGATACGGAATAGTAACACATCGCCGTGGGCAATAACGGTAGCCGACCGGGGTTCGGCGTCGAGCAGGGCCAGTTCGCCGAATACATCGCCTTTGCCCATTTCGGCCAGGGCCTGCTGCCCATCATAAATGCCCACTTTCCCGTCGTTGATCACGAACAGGCTGGTACCAAGCTCTCCTTTCCTGACAATCTCCTGCCCGTCGGCAAATGATACTTCCTTCATGATTGGAGCAATACTACCCAGCACATTGGCCGGTGTATCGGCAAACAGGCTTGTACTTTTCAGCAGGAAAACCCGCTCAATCGTTGAGGTCGACGCTGGTGTGGATGTATGGTGCATGGGTTGAGGAGAAGCAGTCTCGGAAGGGGAATCAAGATCATCTGCTGGCAGACAAAGAACGGTCCAGTCGGTGAAGGTGGCGGTGCCCGTCTGCCGAATATAGGACTGAATCGACGCATCGACAACCGACAGATCCACGTGCGGCCGTAACAAAGCAAGGCGGTCGGGTAGGGGTAGGGTGGTTTCAGAAAGAGCCAATAGCCCGGCATAAACAGCCCGCGGATGAGTGGCCGACGAGTGAGCCGCCGTCATATTTTCGAGCAGTTCCAGCGAATTGGCGCGTCGTTCGGCCGTTTGGTGCGTCAGGCTTTGCCGAACATTGCGGACGGTATCCCGGTCATACAGGCCCATGAGTAATAGCAGGGTCCGGTCGGTCACCACGGTCAATTCGTAGTCGAGCGCTTCGGTCAGCAGTGGAGAGAGCGCCTCCGTTTTGCCGTGGAGTAGCCGGTAGGTTAGTACCAGTTCGTCGGCAAGTAACTGGTTATACAGGTCGTTGTCGCGGTTGGTAGGTGGAAACGTATTCAGTGCATCGAGCAAAGCGCCCCGTTTTGTTGGGTCAGCGGTGGCCAACTGGTCGAGCAGCCAGGTACGTGCCGGTTCGGTTGCAATCTTCCCGGCTATAGCGGCGGTTCGTTTCAGTAATAATGGCTGGCCGGCAAGCGCAGCCATTTCTGGAAGCAGGGGTAAGGCAGCTTCGCCGAGCTGTATCAGGCTGTTCATGGCTGTTCGCCCGTACTGACGGTGTGGCAGGAAATCGACCAGTTGCTGCCGGAGCGAGGCATCGGGTTGCCAGGCCGCCACACGCAGGGCCGCCTCTACCACCGTTGAGTCAGACCCGCGCAGGCTGTCGGCTACAAACCGGGTCTGCTCCGGGAGTAACGTTGTGATGTTACCGAGCAAGGCCAGACAAGACAGGGCCGCCGCCCGCCGTTCCGGATTCGTCGACAGGGCCAGGTCGTTCAGACTCTGGTGCGCCGCCCTGTGCTGGTTAGTAGCCCGCAGATGCCCCGTTATGGCTCCTTCGCGGGCAGGCATGTCGGCGGTTGTCAGCAACAGACGAGCTACATCCAGCACGCGCGGCGCAACAAGCGACTCATTAGTGGCAACTGTGCGGGCCAGCAGTTCGGCGGCTTCATGACGCACGCTGGCATCGGGGTCGTGCTGGGCCAGATCGCCCAGCGTAGCCAGCAGCGCCGGTACGTGCAATGGATCAGCTATCGTGATCGCCCGTTGACGAACGGCCGCTTCGGGGTGGTGTAATAACGACTGGGTACGTTGCTGGAGGGAATCGGTGGGCAGGGCGTGCGCAAAATCAAGCGCGTTGAGCACATCAACCGGATTGGGACTATCCAGCGCCTGTTCAACGAAGGTGGCGGCAGTGCCCCGGAGCGTTACGTCGTCGGGGGCAATGAACCGGCGACTGAGGGCATCCTGCAATGTGTTCACATAATGCCGGTAGGTACGTTGGATAAAGACAAACAGCAGCGCACTCAGGCTAAACCCCGCCAGGAGCAGCCATTGGTAAGAAGCTTCGCCAACCGCATAGACCAGCCAGAGCGCAGCCCCAGCCAATGCAATGCCTACCGGTTCGTAGAGGCCTTTCGCCAGTGTATGCCCTTTCAGGCGTTGCTGGGGCGGCAATGGTTGAAACAAGACCAGCAACACCGGGTCGAAAATGGCTCGGCGAACGACTTCGAAGCTGATGTACAACAAGCTGAAATAAAGCAGCTGCGCCGTTTCGCTGGTCGGTCGCCAGGCAATCAGGCCATAGGCAGCGAAGCCTGCGGCGGCCAGCACCGGTAAACCTCCCAGGGTGGGCATAATACCGAACTGATCGAGTACCCGCCGTGAAAACAGGGCTTTTACAGCCATAGCCAGCAGGTACGTTGCTCCCAGCACTTTGCCCAACGCCTGCATCACATCGCCCTGATCGTGAAATTTATGCTTGACGTTGATAAAGAATTCATATTCAATGCCCGCCGCAATCATGGCCACGGGGACCAGCGTCAGGCAGACGGCCGAAATCAGATCGCTACCGCCAAACAACTGCTCGACCCAGGGGCGCGTAGTCCGCCGGTTCGACCGGACGGGGCGCGAGGTAGCTTCGATGTTGTGGAGTTGAATGGTTCGGTTGGTGATAAACAGGGCCATGCCGTAGCAGCCAAAGGCCAGTAGCAGTAGCCAGACCAGCGGTCCGTGGCCGTGAATCAGGGCCGCGAGCAGGGCGCCCAGCGCTTTGGCTGGCATATCGCCCGAACTGATCACGCCAAACAGCCGCTTGCTCTGCCGAACATCGAACACCAGCGCCGATACCGCCCAGAATTCCAGATTGGTGAGCAGATAAATGATCCGGTAGCCAACCATGATCAGAACGGCTACCGCCACAGAGTGCCCCAGTACGACAAAAGCCGTGATCACGGCCGTGAGCACAATGACCGACCAGAGCACTCTGGTGGCCAGCTGTTGCAAGGCCAGGTGATGCTCGAAATGAGCATAGATGCGGCCCACCACAGCCATGCCTATCCCCGAGGCAATATAGGCGATGGGCAGATTGGCTTCGGGATGGTTTTCAAGCAGCAGCACATTGGCCGCCACATAGACCAGCACGGTGCCAATACCCAGCAAGAAATTATGCAGGAAAAACAAACGGACAAGCTGCCCCTCTTCGGCCCGAATACCGAGCGAGCGATTGACCCGTTGCGCAGAACGAACGTTGGCAGCAAGGGTATTCGTAGAATCTGACTTCGGAGGACGTGTTTCGACCATAGAACAAAGGAAACCAAAAACCGTCAACCATCGCTGTTTTCTCTGTTTTCAGAGGCAGACTTAACGGGGCGGTAATGGGGGCCCCCATAGGCTTTATACCACCGGTTGCTACCAAAACCGTTTAACCAGAAAAGGCTAGCCTCCGCAGAGGCTAGCCTTTTCTGGTTAAACGGACAATACGAATCGCTTATCGTTTGCGCACCACTTTGATCGGTACGCAGATGACCGGGCAATTGCACAGCGCCTGCGGTATGGTTACCACCGTGTCGGCGAAACAGCCATCGGCCGTATAGACCCGGATGGTATAGACCTGCCCGGGGGCCACCGCCGGATTAGGCTGGTTCGCCACTAGCACACCACCTACGACTGCTGCCAACGATTGGTTGGTGGCGAACAACGGCGTAGTGGCCGTGAAGCTGTTGCCCCTGGTGATGTTGTAGCTAACGGCATTGGTACTGCTGCCCACCAGCGTTATTTTGGCATCGTTCGCCGGAACACCATTGACACAATTGACCGCTACTGCCACGGCGGTCAGGCTGGGCAGGGGACCGTAGGCTTCGATCACGAAGGGGCAGCAGGAACCATCGGGGCAGCTACCCGTAGTCGAGCTGGCCACGGTGTACTCGCCCAGAGCCGTCACCGACAAGGTATTGGTGGTGGCGCCGGCAATGGGCTGTCCGTCTTTGCTCCACTGGTAAGGGGCATGGCCTGGGGCTACGGCTACTGTGAACTGGAAGGCTTCATTGGCGCATACCTTGAACGGTACGGTGGTACATACCCTGGCCGTCAGGCCATCGGGGGCCGTCACGGTATTGTAGGTCAGGCCTTCTCCGTTGAGCTGCACCCTGACTGTGAGGGTCGCTGCCTGACCGGCGGTGAGCGACGCAATAGTCCAGCTACCCGCATTGCCTGTTGGCGTAAACGTACCTGTCGAGGTGGTGGCACTGCCTACGAACGTAACCGCCGTAGTGCTCAACTGGTCCGTAATGATCAGGTTGGTGCCCGTGGCATTGCCCGTGTTGGTCAGTGAAACCGTGTACGTGACGATGCCGCCTTTGGCTACCCGGTTGAGGTCAACCGTTTTCGCGATGGCATAGGCCGGTGTACCGCTCGTGCAGGAGGCTGGTGTCGTATACGTGGTGCTGGCCGTAGCTGTACCCAGTGTGGCCGTAACGAGTCTGACTGCCGGGCCGTTGCTGGTGCCTGTCAGGGAGAAACTGGCTGAAGTTTGCCCAGCTGTCACGCTGATCACGGCTACAGTATTGCCGCCATCCGTGATGGTCAGGCTACCGGCGGGGCTGCCGGTCAGCGATACGGTTCCGGTAGCTGTGTACGTGTTGGCGGCCGGCGTTCCGGTCGCTGAGTGGCAAACGGGCGTACTCACTGTCACCTGTAGGGCAACCGGCGCGATCACGGCGGCATCGACCGTCAGGACGTTACCTTTCACCGGATCGCCGGGAATGATCTCGATGATCGGTGAACGGCCCGTGGTGGGGTCGGCATCATTATCCAGTACATCACCTACACCCGGTAGTTTATAATCGGGCGAAAGCTGGCAGTCGGCGGGGAAGGTGGTCCGGTCGAACTCAACGATGTAGCGGCCTGCTTTCAGGTTGGGGAACAGGTACGCACCGCTGGCGGTAGTAACCGTGGTCGACACCAGTGAAGTCGATACCACCGTGGCACCCACCGGACTGGTCACTTCCAGGAGCCGTACCGTTACGCCGGGTACACCGGGTTCAAGGCCCGCATCGTACTTGCCGTTTCGCACCACGTCTTTCCAGACCAGCGCACCAATGCTGCCCAGAGGCGGCGGCGTACACGTAATGGGTAAGTTATTGTAGGAGATATAGGGGTCTCCACCTTCGGGCGTATACACCAGGTAGTATGGATTAGCCTGGGCCGATCCGTCCAGTAAGGCAGTCTCGGCAGCGTTGGGCTTGGTGCCCAATTGTATCCAGCCATCACTGATTCCATCCCTGTCCTGAGCCGATCCATCCAGATTGGTGGGGTTGATACTGCTGGCCGAAGGGGGGCGGCTAAGCACCGCAACACCATAGGCGTTGGGGTTGGTGTAGCTGATGGTGTAGCTGCCCGGCTTGCCGTCGGTAAAGAACTGGTAGTAGCCGTTCCGCCCGTCTTCAGTAACCGTGTAGCTGCCTGTACCTGTTACGGTTATGGTGCCCCCTTTGAGTATCTGGCCCGTTTCTACACAGTAGATGTAGCCGGTTGGGTCCCAGCGAATCCGCATCAGGCCGGCGTCGACATGGGGATTGTTGCGGGCGGTGCTGCTGACGGGCTGGCTGGTGTCGATCGTCACAACCGGCGAGAAGCCCGTCAGTGGGTCCGCATCCGAGTCACGGACGTCATTGTTGCCAACCTTTTGTTTCAGACTGATGGCGCAGTTGGTCAGGCTGGCAGGCACGGTAAACTTAACCTGGTATTGCCCTGACGCCAGCCCGGTGAAGCTATATAGCCCGCTGACACTGGTAATGGCGGTGGCTACGGGTGTGCTGTTGCGGACGTTGTTGACCACCGTAAACAGCTCGACCACAATACCGGCCACGCCAGGTTCGTAGGCGTCCTGGAGGCCGTTGTTGTTATTATCTTTCCACACATAATTACCCAGACTGCCTGTTGGGCAGGCCGCCCCCAAGGTAATGATGACGCCATTGGCGCAACCGCTGGTGTTCGCCCATACAAACCGGTAGGTTTGGTTTGGCTGTAGGCCCGATACGGTCGTTGTCAGGCTGGTCGCATTGGCAAACGTGGTGGCCGTTGGGTTACCCGGTTGGGCATACCATTGTCCCGTTAGTACCGAACTGTTGGTTTGGGCCGTCAGCGTAGCACTGGTTGGCAACACACCGTTGGTGCAGACCAGCGTTTGGTCGGCCCCGACACCAGGCTGTGGTAAGACTGTCACCGTGGCGCTGGCTGGTGGGCTGACACAACCGCCCGACTGACATACCACCGTATAGGTCGTGGTGCTGGCAGGTGTTACCAGTATCGACGGGGTAGTGGCACCCGTACTCCAGAGCGGCGTACCCGTCTGGCAACCGACCGTCAGCGTAGCCGAACTGTTGGCGCAGATCAGGGTAGATGAGGGCGCCGCCGTAACGCTTACGCTACAGACGGTCTGGCAAACAGGCCGATTGATGTCGAGCTGACGAATACAACCAGCTGCCGAGGTGGCCGTAACGGTGTACACCGCTACCGTCGACGGAGCCGTCAGGACATTGCCGCTGATCGTTACGCCAAGCTGACCCGCATTGGTTGTCAGGCTGGCGGCGTTGGTGCTGAGTAAAGCCGTATAGGACTGGTTGCCCGACAGACAGCCGATGTCTACCAAACTCAGCGCTGGTTTAGTGTTGACGATCACCGTCTTGCCGACTGGAGTAGACACGCAACCGCTGGCGTTGGTATAATGCAGCGTATACGTACCTGCATTGGCCGTTGTTGCGTTGGCCAGCGTCACCGTGGCGCTGTTTACTGTGGTGCTGGTGGGCGTGGTCCAGTAGGCTGTGGCACCCGCCGCCGGGCTGACTGAGAACGTGACACCATCGCCTTCGCACAGGGTCGAGGCGGTGAAGGGTGTCAGTGGCGTTTTGGCGTTGACGGTGATGGTCACCACTGCCGAACAGTTGCTGACCGACGTAGACGCCAACCGGAATTTATACACGCCCGGCAGGGTCAGCCCTGATACGGTAACGGGGTTTGCTGCCTGATTGATGGCCGGCGACGTACCCGCCACCAGTTGCATGACGCTCCACTGCTCACCAACGCCTGCGCTGGCAAGGGTTGTAGACGTCGTTCCTTCGCAGAGTGACTGATCTGCTCCGGGGTTGGGGGGCGTACAGGCTGTCGTACAGGCCGGGGCCGTGACGGGCAAGGCAGTAGCTACACAACCCGCCGCCGAGGTGGCCGACACGGCAAACGAGGCAACGGCATAAGGGGCGGTGATCAGATTGCCACTGATGGTTACCCCAAGCTGGCTGGCGTTAGTACTTAGGTTGCTGGCGTTGGTGCTCAGTAAAACGGTGTAGGACTGGTTGCCCGATACACAACCGCTGTTGATAACACTAAGCGTTGGTAGCGGATTTACTGTCAGGGAGTTGGTCGTTGTTGAGATACAGCCGCTGGCATTGGTATAAACCAGCGTATACGTACCTGCGTTGGCCATTGCTGCATTACCAATTGTTACGGTACCGCTGTTGATCGTAGTGCTGGCCGGTGTGATCCAGTACGCCGAAGCCCCCGCTGGTACGGTGGTGCCGAAGCCAACCGGCTGCCCAACGCAGACGGTAGCAGGTGTGAACACGAGAAGCTGTGTTTTGGCGTTGACGGTGATGGTCACCACTGCCGAACAGTTGCTGACCGACGTAGACGCCAACCGGAATTTATACACGCCCGGCAGGGTCAGCCCTGATACGGTAACGGGGTTTGCGGCCTGATTGATGGTCGGCGACGTACCCGCCACCAATTGCATGACGCTCCATTGCTCACCTGCTGCCGCACTCGCCAACGTCGTTGACGTCGTTCCTTCGCAGAGTGACTGATCTGCTCCGGGGTTGGGGGGCGTACAGGCTGTCGTACAGGCCGGGGCCGTGACGGGCAAGGCAGTAGCTACACAACCCGCCGCCGAGGTGGCCGACACGGCAAACGAGGCAACGGCATAAGGGGCGGTGATCAGATTGCCACTGATGGTTACCCCAAGCTGGCTGGCATTGGTGCTTACGGTGCTGGCGTTGGTGCTGATCTGCACCGTGTACGATTGGCTGCCCGCTACACATCCGCTACCAACCAGACTGAGCGTTGGTCTAGGATTGACCGTTACGAGCTTGGTCGTTGACGATACACAGCCTGCTTCGTTGGTGTAAGACAAGGTATACGTACCTGAATTGGCCACTACCGCGTTGGTGATACTGACCGAGCTGCTGTTTACTGTGGTGCTGGTGGGCGTGGTCCAGTAGACAGAGGCACCCACTGGCGGCGTAATCGAGAAAGTAGCTGAGCCTCCTTCACAGATCACCGTCGGCTGATAAGTCGGTAAACTTGTTGCCGGATTGACCGTGATCGTCAACGTAGTGGTAGTAGCGCACTGACCGGCCGTTGGCGTGAAGGTGTAGCTGGCCGTGGCCGTGTTAGTCAACGCTGGCGACCACGTACCTGTGATGCCGTTCAGCGAAGTCGTTGGCAGGGCCGATAACGTACCTCCCGAACAGATCGGGCTGACCGGATTGAAGGTGGGCGTTACTGGTGGGTTTACCAGCACACTCACTGTTGCCGTTGTTGAACAGGTCGGTGAGCTACTGACGGTTACCGTAAAGGTATATAACCCGCTGGTGGTCAGGTTGGTCATCGTGGCAGTGGCCGATGTATTGCCCGTTACGGTAACGCCCGCCGGGGCCGCCCAGCTGTAGGTGTAGCTACCCGCCGGGCTAACCGTGGCAAACACCGTTACGGGCTGACCACTACAAATCGTGCTGCTCGTGGCCTGGGCCGAAGCGGTCAGGCTACAGGTCTCTTTCTGAATAATAAGCGGGCAGCAGGTGCCACCACTACATCCACCATTCGAGGCGGTAAATGTGTAGGTGCCGTTCTGGTTGATAGCCAGCACATTACCTGTTGCAAAGGGGTTGCCGTCTTTGAACCACTGAACTGCCGAATACTGCGCGGGTACGGTGGCCGTGTAGGTCTGATTCCCGGTTAAAGCAACGGGTACGGTGACGCAGGCCCGGTCAAGATTGTTGGTGGGGTCGGTATCGCCGCCATCGACACTCGATAGCGAAGCGGTATTGTAGCTGATCCCTTCCCGCACAACGGTCGCATTGACGGTCAGCGTGGCACTGGCCCCGGCACTCAACGTACCTACGTTCCAGATGCCCGTACCGGCCATGTAGCCACCCTGCGAGGGTGACCCCGTTATACCACTGAAATCGGCAGCAGCAAGCAGGTCGCTGACCACCACGCTGGTGGCGGTGATGGCGGCGTTGTTGGTCGCCACGACCTGAAAACTGACCGACCCGCCCACCGTAGTTTGCTGGGCTGAGGTACGTACTTTAGTCACGGCGATGTCGACAGGTGGCTGCGTACAGGTAATCGCCGACACGCTGACCATCGCCGTGGTGAAACACGTTGGTGAACTGCTGACCGTGACCGTGAAGGTGTTAACGCCAGGCGTAGTCAGGCCGGTAATGGTTGCCGTAGCCGAGCTACCCCCCGTGATGACCGCCCCGGCTGGTCCCGCCCACGAGTAGGTATAGCTGCCCACCGGCGTAACGTTGGCAACTACGGTCACCGGCTGATTGGTGCAACTGGTGCTGCTGGTTGTCTGCGCGGTAGCCGTCAGGCTACAGATGAATTTGACCAGACCAAAATCGTAGGTATGGTTGCTTTCGCCCGGCCCGCCGGTGGTGAGTTTGATGCAGGGCCGACTGATGCCGCCTACCACATCGACTTTCGCGTCGTTGTTGATCAGCGACGTACCTGAGTTGCTCGTGCCGCTCTCGCCCGGCGTGAGCGGAGACACATCCGTCAGCGAGAGGTTGGCACTCGTCACAATGGTGCTGGTGCCGAGGCTCGTAATCACCAACCCGTAGGTGGTGTTATACGTCAGCAGCGAGGTCGATACCGCCGAGGTGGACGTACCTGCTACCACCGCTGCCGAGGAGAAGTAGTATTCCCCGGCGGCATTGGTCGTGACGCTGGCCAGAGCCGTAGTTTTAGCGGCGTTATAGAGCGTCACCACCGCACCGGGAATAGCCGGTTCGCAGGGGTCCTGGATACCATTCCGGTTATCGTCGCGCCAGACCCGGTTGCCAATCTGAATTGGAGCCGCGTCGCAGGTAATTTCCAGATCGCCCAGCCCATTGCCCTTGCCGAAGTAAGCACTGCTGCTACTGGCAATAATAGGAAACGAACCGGGGTTATTGGCACCTGTCGTCGTGCTAAAGTACTTAACACCCTGCTGGAAAATATCTGAGATGTCGTAAGCAGTAGTAATCACCTCATTCTGGCCAGGAAAGGTCACTAAACCACCAGTGGCTGTTTCATAATGCGCAGCAGCACTAACAAACCTATCGTTTGGATAGAACTCACCCGTTCTAGAGGGTCCATCATTGGCTAACAAATAGCCACTGGATGTTAATACGTCATTCGTCTTGCAGCTACCGGCGGTGCCTTCCAGCACCCATTTGCCATTTATAAAACATGCATGGAGAATGTCACCGCCCCCATTGATGTCCGACAGGGTGGTGTTGCCTACAACGGGTCTGTAGTTGTCCTGGCCCCACTGGTGAGACAGGCGGTCGGTGAAGCCCATTATCATCGACCCGTCGTCGGCGAAGGCAATGTCTGATAGAATGGGTTGCGGCCAGCCGACGCGCCCGTGGTTAGCAGGTGCGCCGATTATATCGGCGTACTGGCTAATCCAGCCTTTCCACGTACCGCCAACCTGATATTCTCGGTCATCGCAGCAGTTTTGAAGTTGTTCACGCGGGTAGGTCATCGGTACCGTCATAACGGTCGTAAAACCCGCCCCAACATTGTTGGGATCAAACTCAAGCACGTAGGCCTGTAGTTTCGATTTGTCTTGGGTAATCTCTGACGAACAGACACCACCCAGGTAGCCTTTGCCCCGGTGAAAAGCCAGTGCCCACGGACGGAAAACGCCATCGGCCCCGCAACTGGGCACGCCCGGCAGATTGTCCAGTGAATATTGATTGGTCAGTGGCGACAGTGCAGCGGCTGAGGCGCCGTTCAGCGACGTGGCGGAGCCGCTGATGTTTAGGCTGACGATAGCCCGCTGGTAGAGGTTAACCAGCCAAAGCCGGTTATTGGTCTCGTCGACATCGGCATCGCCGAAACTCATTTTGCCCACCTTTGTAAAGGCATCAATGTCGTAGTTAGGCGTCGTTTTAACCGTAGCGATATAATTAGGATCAGTAGTGGGGCTGGTAACCCGCGTCACGGTGCCAAGGTCAATAGTCGGGCCTCCGTTGGCGGGACTCACGCCCTGTAAACTGAAACTGGCTACCAATGGGGAATTAACAGCCGGATTGATGTAATCATAGACGTAAATACCCCCAGGCCCCTGAGCAGCAAACCCAACGTGCCGTTTCAGAAACGCCGACGTGAACGCTTTTCGGGTAGTGCGCTGATAGGCCACTCCCCACACCGCACCAATTTCGCCGATGGTGCCGTCGGCCCGTTTGGCACTTGTCCCATAGTCGAACGACACAAACCCTGGCTCTGTGCTGCCAGTTCCCGTTCCGTTTTCGTAACAGGGCACCATCACTTTTGGGGTGGCCTGGCAAAAATCGGACGGATAGTTTATGCCCACGCTGACGGAGCAACTACCGGGCCTGGTAAACTGAACGGTAGTGCCGTTTTGGGTACCGCGGTAGGTGGGCTGCGTTCCGGCAGGCAGGTTGGTGAACTCGACGCGGTAGTCTGTGCCGGCGGTCAATCCTGTGAAACTGTACGCGCCGTTGATGTCGGTGAGCATTCGGTCCACCTGCGTGCTGGCTCCGCTGGCATCGCAGCGGAAAATCGTGACCGTTACACCAGCCACGCCTAGATCATCTGCTTGTTTGACGCCATCGCTGCTGAAATCCTGATACACCTGACCACCCACCGTAGCCGATCCACCCACACAAGGGGTACAAACTATCGGTGTCAGCGTGTACGAAGCCAAATCAGAAACGCAGCCCGCCAGCGTAGCCCGAACCTGGTAGACCGTTGTGGTGCTGATGGCCGGTGTGGTGAAGGGGTTGGCGGTACTAACTACTGTGGCCCCACCGTTTACGTACCATTGATACGTAGCCCCTGATACACCCAGGGCCGTTAACTGCGTAGTCGTTCCCTGACAGAAAATAGCGTCGCCACCAATAGATACGACGGGACGCGGGTTAAGCACCACTACCGCTTCATCCAACGGCTTACAAAGCCCATCGGTAGCTACCAGAATGGCATAAACGTAAATAGCCTGGGCAGTTGAGCCGACGTTATCGGGCAGTTGTACATTCGGTAAGGTCAGGGTTTTCGTACCGACCACCGTCGTGGAATTGACCGTTCCCAGCACCGTACCACCCGTGTACATGGCCGTGCCGGATTGCGGACTGGTGAAATAGACAAACTGAATCCCATCGGGCGCCACGGCGTTGGTCGAAACGCTCAGGTTCATGGTGGTGTTGGCACAGACGGTGGTCGTAGCCGAGGCTGGGGCCGTGAAGGCGATAGTCGGGCAGGCAAAAAGACCGGCATCGAAGGTATGAACGTTTTGTCCGACTACACCGAGCGTCACATTGGCCACTGCCGTAGCGGAGCCGGGCGTACCGGGCGCAAAATCATTATCGATGGCATCGTTACTGCCCTGATTGGTGGGAGAAAGGGATAGTGCCGACAGGGTAGCCTGCGCGCCGTTGATGCGGAGTTGCACCGTACTGCCGGGCGTGAGCGCCGTCAGATTATAAATGGCAGACGTGGTATTGGTGCCACTGTTCGAGGAGAAATAATATTCGCCATTGGCGTTGGTCGTGGCCGTGGCGATGAGGGTTGTGCTTTTATAAAGCGTGATGACTACGTTCTGAAGGCCCGGTTCGGCGGGGTCCTGAATGCCGTTGCGGTTGTCATCGCGCCAAACCCGGTTGCCAATTTCGATGGGAGCCAGGTCGCACATCATCGTCAAATCGCCTAAGCCACTCGACTTGCCAAACGTACCGTTTGCATTGGTGTAAAGCTGTAATCCCCCCTGCGTCTGTGCGCCAGTGCTGTTGCTTAGGTAAAGAAACCCACCCGAATTATAAGCGATTGGGTCCATCGCCGTAACGGCCACTGCATTGGCTCCGGGCAGGTATTGGATGCCTCCCTGCGCTGTTTCCTGGTGGTCGGCAACATAATTTTCGCCCGTGAAAAATTCAAGCGCGGTGGTTGTCGACAGGGTTTCAATAGTCCAGTTGCTGGTCGAAACAAAAGTGGCTTTCAGAATGTCGCCCCCGATGATTGCATCTTCGTTTCGGGAATTGTCGGGTGCCCGGTTTACGATACCAATCTGGTGGCCGATTCGGTCGAAAAAACCAAGAATCATATTGCCGGCATTATCAAATTCGATATCCGACAATACAGGTGTCGGGTGCGAGACTACATAGCGCGCGGGGTTCCCGTTGTCAGCCCAGGCATTTAACTCAGCCGCGTTAAACGTATCTATCCAGGGATGCCATTTTGCTGAGTTAGTATTTGAGGCTTCGCCCCCTTGCCCAGCAACTGTGTTGTTCCAGGCCGGGTCACGCAGATAATTGAGCGGAAAACTCAGCACCGGCGTAGCCGAGAAAGTCGTGGCGACGGGGTCATAAACAAATACGTTGGCGACTAAGTCGGCCCGGTTTTTCGAGATTGAGGCATCGCAGACAGTGCCGATATAGACTTTACCTTTCCACACTTTCAGGCCAAACGGAACCATCTGTCCTTTTGTAGCATCACAACTACTAGGTATAGCTACACTACCTAGAACGTTTTTGGTGTCGATATCGACAGTATACAGCTTTTTGTCAGCCAGATTGACCACAAAGAGCGTTTGTTCGTCCTGCGAGACCCCAATCCCCCCCAGCCCGGCCCGGCCTACTTTGCCGAAAGCTTCCGTATCCAGCGACTGGCCCGTTGGCGCACCCAAGCCCCGCACGGCATCTGTTCCGATAGTACCAGCATTCGGGATCGTGATGAAGAGGGCCCCGTCTGCGGGTGAACCTACGGCGGTTTCATAAATATCGCCAAGCCCACCCTTTACCCCGACGTGCCGTTTGAGAAACGTGGCGGCATAGAGTTTTTTACGCGTTTTGCTATACGCAATGCCCCAAACCGAACCAACCTGATTTTTAACGCTTTCGGTAAACTCACCCATCGTAACCATGTTTGACCCTGACGCCAAGTAATTGACTGACACGACGGCATCGACCGCTGCTGTCGTATTATTGGCCGATCCATTGACGAAACAAGCTGTTACCAGTCGTGGGCTGGGCTGACAATACTCATCCGGCAGGTTTACTCCAAAATTGATATTGACTGTCGAAGCACCCGCCGTCACAAACCGTATGGACGTGCCGTTGCCGCCCGTTGCCGATGAGAAAGGGCCACTATACTCGCCCGTAGCGATACCCGTAAACTCCAGTCGTACGGGAGTGGTGTTGGGAATCTGAGTCGCCGAAAAACTATAGGAGCCAGCCGTAGTGCTAATGGCCGTAGCGGTAGTAGCGTTAAAGTAGGCCGTGACTGTCAGGCTCGATACACCGGTTTCGTTGGCGTTATCTTTAATACCGTTGCCGTTATAGTCCCGGAAAACCGTACCCGATACCTGCGCCTGCGCATCGGAAACCGAGCATACCATACCTATCGCGACCAGGATGCCTCCCAACCAGCGAATGACAGAAGAAAGAAGTAACGATCTTTTCATGGTGCTTGTAACGAAGGCTGTCTCGAAAACTAGCCTTAAGTGCTTGTTAATCATGGCTTTTTGGGGGTAGGGTTTGGGTGGCTTGACAAGTCGGTGACTACTCATTGCTTCAGACCGGTCATGGGTGGGCAGAGTTGCAGCGGGCAGGTTGAGCAGGATTGCACCACGGTGGTGGTGAACGTTGTTTTGCAGGTGGGGTTGTTGAGGTCCCGCACCGTGATCAGGTACGTAGTGGCCCCGTCGGCCTTGAACGTACCGGCCGCACCCACGCTGGCCGCCGTGCCATAGGCCGTGCCCCCTGCGTTGAGTACCGTGCCACCCGTGCCATCGGCATTGGCGTTCAGCACCACTTCATACTTGCCCGCTGCGCCACCGCTGATCGCCGTTGCACTGACGGTTACAGTGAAATAATCGTCGGTGGTGATGGCTATGGTGCCATTGTCGTTGCAGCCTGACTGAACAGGTGTAGCACTCAGGCTACAGACGGCCGCGCCCTGTACCAGCAGGCTGATGGTGGTGCTGTCTTTGCAGCTGCCGTAGCCCGTCAGGCGGTTGTCGGCCACTACCGTCAGCGTATACGTACCGGCAATGGCCGGGGCCGTGAAGGTGGTTGAAACGCCCTGTGGATTCACCGTGCCGGTGCCTTTCCAGGTGTAGAGGGTGCTGCTGCCAAAGCCCGTCCCGTTCACCGTCAGGGTGGCCGTGCCACCGGGTACAAGCGTGGCCGAAGTAGGCGACAGGCTGGTTACGTCCAGGGCCGTACACGGATTGGGCGATACGGTGAGGCAGGCGGTAGCGATGCCTTCATTGCCCGTCATCACACCGATAGACCCGTTACTGACTAAACTGATCAGGGCGTTCTCAATGAGGGTGTTGCAGTAGGTGGCAGCGGTATTGCTTGTCACCGGCACCCGGATAACCGACGTACCCACGGGAATAACCGTACCGGCAGTCAGGCCAACCTGGCCAGCTGCGGTAAACGAACCGACGCCTGCATACGTACCCGTAGCTGCCCCGGCAATAGCCAGTCCAGCCGGTAGATCATCCACAAAATTCTGCAACACGGTCATGCTGCCGGGGTTACTGTTTTTGATGGTAATCACCAGCGTACTGCTCTGGCCGGCACCCACAGTCTGGGGAATAAACGACTTCGTAAGCTGTGGCCCCATCACGTAGGTACTCTTCACAAGCACGCAGGATTCGGTAGACGCTACATTGTCGCAGGCGGTCGTCTTCAGCGCTCCCGCCGCCACTGTGTTGCAGTACTCCCCATCGACCGGGGCTATCACGTCTACGCTGATCTGATTCAGGCCGGGCACCAGTACCGTACCCGCCGGAATGGTCAGGCTGGTGCCACCCGCCGTCGCCACCACACCCGCCAGGTCGGAGGTGAGAGTAGGCGTTGGCGCCACGGTCATCTGGGCCGGGCTGGCGGGCAGGTTGTCAACCAGCGGTGCCGTCAGGGTAATGGGCGTCGCTTCGTGGTTGGTCAGCTTGATCGTCAGCCGGATAGGTGTGTTCGTTTTTGCTGAACCGGGGCTGAATTCCTTGGCTATTTCGGGCGTTTTCGACCCTGTTACGGTAATGCTGGCGCAGTCGTCGTCATCCTCGTTGGCGGTGTTCGTGTTGAGCGGCGACGAGTCGGGGTCGTTGAGCGGAAAGGCCCCGCTCACCCAGGCGCAGTTGGTATACGTACCTGGCTGGCTGGCTTTGGTGGTGAGCGTCAGCGTTGTGGAGGCCCCCGCCGAGAGCGCTGGAATGAGCCAGCCCCCGCTGATGGTGAACGTACCCGACGTGACCGATGCCGCTGTGATCAGCAAACCGGCGTCCAGATTATCGGTCACCTGAATGTTGGTAGCCGCCATTGTGCCCGCGTTGGTGAGCACCAGTTTCCAGACAAAATCGGTGTTGGTCGGGCAGGTGACGCCGGTGGATGGGCTAACGGTCTTAACCAGTTGCAGGTCGATGGTCTGCGTGCCTTTGCAAACTTCGTAGGTCACAAAGTCATCTTCGGTCGTGGCGTTGTTGTTCGGGCTGGAATCGGGGTCGGCCTGGTCTGACTGTTTCACCTGCACGGCCACTTTCTTGCACACGCAGGTGGTTTCGGTGATGGTGACGGGGTAGTCCTTGAAGCAGTTGTCTTCGGCGTTGAACACCCGGATGGTATACGCCTGGTTGCCATTGGCATTCGGTAGGCCCGTAAAGGAATACGCCCCGCTCACGAGCGGTTTGGCCGCACTGTAAAGCACCCCGGCATAGAACGTACCGAGCGAAATACCCACCCGGTCGCCGCCCGTTACGCCCGTAATGGCAATCATGGCGTTGTTGCCGGCACTCGTGCCAGTACAGGTTGCCGCCGTGGCTGCTACGGTGGCCACCGGAGGGGTACAGGAAGCCGTTATACAGGCAGTAGGGTTGAGCGTCACCGACAGATCGGTCGTACAGCCCGCCGCCGTAAATACCCGTACCGTATACACCTGCGGCGTAGCCGGATTGGGTAAGGTGCTGGTGATGACCCCCCCGCCTGGAACAAGTGTCGAGGTGGCGTAGGTTTGCGTGCCGGTGTATGAACCGCCAATACTGATGTCGTAATGGTCGGTGCCTCCCACATTGCTCAGGGTAATTTTTCCGTCGCTGTTGGCACTGCTGGCGCCGCAGGTGGCCGGGCTAATTGAAGCGGTGGGCGCGGGGCTTCCTCCGCAGCTACCCAGCACGCAGATGTTGTCGTAGCCGGTCGATATTTTGATCAGGCGGTGAACCAGGCCAAACACGATCTCGAAGTGTACGGCCGCCGACCCGTCGGAGGCAAATTCCGGGGTGGTGGGAAAGGTGAAGGTCATGGCTGACCCATTCACGGCGGTGGCCGTGATGGCCTGCGTCTGGCTATAGATCAGTACGCCGTTCCGGTATACACCCACGCCCTGCTTCTCGAAGGATGGGTTTACCCCGTCATATTGTTTCTGAATGACCTGTAGCGAAAAGCCACTCAGATTACCCGCTTTCCCGGCGGGCAGGTCATAGGTCACAAACAGGTTAGCGGCAATGTCAGGGTGGAAGGTAACGTCGGTGGCCGACCAGCCGGGCGCTGAGGCGTAGATACCACCGTCATTCCGCCAGAAACCGGCCAGACAGATAGCACTTTTAAAATCATTGGTGTTGCCAAATCCCCGCGTACCGAGCAAGGCCTCCCCGCAGCCACTGTTGGTGTTGGGGCAGTAGGAATTTGTTCCCTGCTTCATAAAAGGCGACGTTAACACGCCGTCTCCCTTCGATACAGCCCCGTTACATTGGGTCGTCAGCGAATTGAAATCCCACTTCGCCAGCACGGTCGGTGTTGACGTACTGCACTGGGCATACAACGCTGCACTGGCCCCGCCAAACCAGCCCGACAGCGCAGGAGCCAGCAGCAGAACCAACGACAAGAGGGATAACCGCTTTATGGCCATCCCGTTAACTAAACTGGCTGACGGGTGGCGGTGCCCCCAGGCCGGATTCGAAGAGGTAAAGACGTTCATTGGGTGGAAGTTGACAGGTAGCCAATTCGTTACGGGAGAGCCTTACGCAGACGCTGTGATGATCAGTTAACTTTTACCGTGAAGGTGAGCGTAGTGCTCCCAACGGGCAGGCTGGGTATGACCCACTCTTTCGTCACGCTGCTGTAACTGCCACTGGCCGCCGCCGCCGAGAGGAGCGAGGCCTTCGGGTCGGGCATGGGTACGTCGACGACTACATTGGTGGCAGTGCTGGGGCCGCCATTGGTCAGGGTGACGGTATAGGTCAGAAATTCACCCGCATTGCCCGTTTGTGTGGCTGGACTTACCGATAAACTCAAATCGGCCGTCTGGCACTGTTTGGGCGCTAGAATCACCGTTTTATCGGTATAGGTCGTGGCATCGCAGAATACCCGGATGGTATACGGCTGGTTCACCGTCGGATTGGCCAGGGAACTAACTACCGTGTAAGGGGCCGGTCCCGAGAGGGTTGTTGCCGAAGCAAAACCGGCTCCGGTGTAGGTGCTGCCAATGGTGTAGTGAACCTTCTGGGCGTTGGCATCGAAGGCAGTGAGCGTAATCGTACCGTTGCTGTTGGCCGTAGACCCCGTACAGGTCGCCTGCGAGAGGGTGGCTGTGACCACCGGAGCCGCACAGGCCGGTGCCGCAGCGGCGTAGTACGAGCCAGCCAGCGAAGCCGTTGGGGTAGAGCCGCCCGTAAAAGCGGTTAAGCCCGTATTGACCCAGGCCCCATTACTACCAATGAGGTAGCGATAGATGGTCGCTCCATTTTTACCATACAGGTACGTTCCATCAGAGGCAAACCCATTCGGAAAATTGGTGGGCGTACTGGTTTCCGTCGACCAGGTGTTGGTGCTGATCGTGTAGACGTGTAAGGCGGCTGCCCCGCTGACGTTGGCGGTGCAAAACACTTTATTGGCATCGGCACAGGAAAAGGGGTTGTTGGGTACTGCAGCAGGTTTCGCTGCCAGTTGAACCAGCGCACCGGCTCCCGGATCATAGCGCTTCAAAAAGTTCGACTGAAGTACATACACCGAGCCTACTGCCGATATGATCTGATTGACGTTGGCCAGGGCTGTCACCGTGCTCCAGGTATCAGTGCCCGGGTTGTAGAGCGAAACACCGGCGGCAGTCAAGGCATTTGTGCCTAACCGCTGATATAAGTTTGTCCCGTCGGTAACAAGATCAGCGCCCTGAGCTGGCATCGTATTCCCAAGAGTCGCCCAGGTATTGAGGGCAATATCGTACCGGGTGAGCGTATTGGAATTGGTCTGCCCGACATACATATAATTGCCCACGCCACAGATCACCGGCGCACCTGAACCGCCATTGGAGGTTCGGGGCCAGGTGGCCAGATTGGTCAGCGAATTGGTTGGCGTGAGAAGCAGGTTCTGGAAGTTGTTGGCGCTGTTGCTGGTCAGAATATACAACTGCGCCTGTGCCAGGTGGCCCGCCAAAAGCAGCAGCATGATGCATAGCCCGCGCTGCACGGAATGACCTACAGAGCTATTAAGGCTACCCGGAGACACCCGCTTGGGAAGCCAGCTAGTTGACGTGGTATTACCCTTCATGGATACGAGAAAATTGGTACTAACCTGTATGAATAGCGGGAAAGACTTAGTTGGTAATCCGACTATTTTTGGGTAGTATACAAATCCAATGCCAGTGTCAGAGTTAACTAGGTATTTTCATTCATTTGTGTCGATATTACGTTCATACAGTCGTTTTAATCGTTGATTTACAGATAATTATAATTTAATAATCGAGCATTTTTGTGGATATGTTTTTACTAAGTACTACGCTTCTGGCTTCTATTTCGTAAAACCTGGAGGCACTCAAAGCCTTGACAGTCAGTATTTTTAATGCCAACTCTCGCCGATTGGCTGATACACCCTACCGATGAGCGCTCTTTGCCTGGGGGTGTTGCTGCCATGCGGCAAGCGGTATCCCTATTGGAAAAGCGGAGTAAACAGCCCGTAGGGCGGGTGAACGAAACGACCTAAGCAGGCTATGCCGCCAGGCTGGCTTTAACCTGTAGTGACCAGTACAGGTATTTGTGCAATTACCAGCCAGGGCTGACGGTACCTTACTTTGAATCGCGGTCAGACAGTTTTGTGGGCGCCTGTTTCGACGATTACTTAGTTGATCATACACTGGTGTGGCGACTCAGGCATCGTGACGATTGCGACGCTATGTGGACAAATTGGCCAACTATCAACGGCTTCCAATCCATCTGTTCTACCTTGAGCAACGTACCCGGCAACGGCAACACTTGTCGGTTTCAGCCGAAAGACGTTTCTTTAAGGGTTTGAACTACCTTATTATGTCCCGCTTAGTGTTTGTATTGACTGGCTGGCTACTGGCTTCGCTGGCAGTGGGTCAGGTTATTGTCGTTGACAGTCTACCCGAAGCGGGCTTTCAGCTCACTGGCAGCTGGGCATACAATACAGCAAAATCCAATGTTAAGGCCACCGGGCGCTCAGATACACCCCCTGCAACCTGGGCATTTCGGGCGGGTGATGATCCAGACTGGAGCCGTGCCAACCTGAACGAGGCCGCCTGGCAACGTATTGACCCGGCGCTACCCGTTGCTGAGCTCCTGCCCCTGATTCCCGACAACATAGGCTGGCTACGACTCCGCTTACGCATACCGCCTGCTCTACGCCAGCAGGGCCTGCTGCTGTTCTGGCGACAGACAGCCGCTACCGATCTGTATGTCAACGGACGGCTGGTTCGCCAGACAGGTACGTTCCCCGCCGATGGCAAACCCGCTGAATTAACGCATTCCACCGCCCGGTATACAACAGTTGTTCAGCCCGACTCAGCGGGTTCTATTGTGCTGGCCGTTCGGTTTGCGGTGAGCCGGGATACGTACCTGGGTAACTACCAGCCACCCGGCCGGTCCCTGTTCTGGGCAAGCCTGCTGGACGGGAGCCGCCCGGTAGTGGAGCCGTTTACGATACGCTGGCAACGGCTGGTGGCTACCTTCACGGCTGGTCTGTTCGTCATGCTGGCGTTGTTGCACGGCCTGTTCTTCGCCTATAACACCGAAGATCGGGCCAACGGGGCCATGGCGCTGGCCTGCACTGCGTTCGCGACCGCGTTTTTTTCGATCACCCTGATACTGGGCGTCATTGAACTGCACGACACCTACGCCCACTGGTCGATGCTGGGTACGTTGGCCTATCCCGTTGGTTATATTGCTCTCATGACGGCCATCTACACGATCTACAAAAAGCCGTTCGGCCCCCTGTATCTGGGGCTCGTTGCCGTCATGATCAGTTGCGGGCTGCCGCTGTTTCTCTGGCCCGCTACCGGTGCGACCTGGACTGAATTCGGGCCTGCTTTACTATGCACTGCCGAATGCAGCCGGATCACACTATCGGCCCGGCGGCAGTGGGGCGGCGAATTCATCACCGGCGGTATGCTCAGTGCGCTGGTGCTGTTCTCTATCTTCTGCATCTATACGTTCGACGAGCTGACTCCATTACGGATCATTCCGCTCTCGGGTTTTGCGCATCAGCTCATCTACTACCTCGCCGTCTTGTTCATTCCGCTTTCGATCTCACTCTATATCGCCCGTTCGTTTGTGTTTACACAACGTCGGATGGAGGGGCAACTGCTTGAGGTGCAGCGGTTATCGAAACAGTCGTTCGAGCAGGAAAAAGATCGGCAAACCATTCTGGCGCGGCAGAAAGAGACCCTGGAAAAACAGGTAGCCGAACGGACTGCCCAACTGCAGGAGTCGCTGGATGAACTGCGAACCACCCAGAAACAGCTTGTTCAGAAAGAGAAAATGGCCTCATTGGGGGAGCTGACGGCGGGCATCGCCCACGAGATCCAGAACCCCCTCAACTTCGTCAACAACTTCTCGGACGTCTCGGTGGACCTGGTCGGCGAACTGCTCGAAGAACGCCAGCGCCCCGCCGACCAGCGCGATGCCGCCCTGGAAGAGGAGCTGTTGCAGGACCTCAGCCAGAACCTCACCAAGATCAGTCACCACGGCCAGCGGGCGTCGGGTATCGTGCGCAACATGCTCCAGCACAGCCGCACCAGCACGGGCCAGCGCGAGGCCACCGACCTCAACGCGCTGGCCGACGAGTACCTGCGGCTGAGCTACCACGGCTTGCGGGCCAAAGACAAGAGTTTCAACGCCAGTTTCCGCACCGAGCTGGATGGGTCCCTGCCGCTGGTGAAGCTGGTCTCGCAGGACATCGGCCGGGTGCTGCTCAACCTCTTCAACAATGCCTTCTACGCCGTGCAGCAGCGCGTTCAGCAAGGCGAGGCCAACTACCAGCCCACCGTGACCGTGACAACCAAACTAGCGGGCAGGAACGTAGAGATAGTTGTTCGCGACAATGGGACCGGGATTCCTGATGAGGTGCGCAGTAAGATTTTCCAGCCCTTCTTTACCACCAAGCCAACGGGCTCCGGTACCGGACTGGGGCTGAGCCTGAGCTACGATATTGTCACGAAGGGCCACGGTGGCACGCTCGATGTTGAATCAGAAGCAGGTCAGTTTACCGAGTTTCGTATTACCTTGCCTATGCAGGTTGCCTAAGCCACTACCGATGCTATGAATGTTCCTGTTTTAGTCGTCACCATTTTTTTTCTGCTCCAGACGCGCAGTTTCCTGTCTACCAGGGAAAGGATGCCGGCCTGGGATCGATGGCTACTGGGCGCGGTGATAGCATTGGGTAGCCTGTTTGTACTTGATAAAATACTCGACACGAATGGTGCTTTCGAGCTGAAGGCGACCTGGGTTTGTTACGTAGCGCTGGCCGTCAATAGCTATGTGGTCTATGTGGCGTCGAAACGATACCCGCCGGCCCGCGCCTTGCTGCTCTCGCTGATTCCCTTCCTGGTGGTACTGGCGTTTACTTCCTTTGTCCGCAGCTTTTTGCCGACATCGCTCTACGACCCGAATAAAGATCTGTTTGAAACATCGGTTGGCTTCGCCTATGTCTGGGTGTTCTCGCTGTTTGGCTACGCCGCCAGGCAACGCAAATCATACAGTAAAGAGCACCAGGCCCGCATAGACCGCGAAGAGGCAGAACGGCGCGAACGGCAGATGCTCGAAGGACTGGTGCAGGAACGAACGCTGGAACTGACGCAACAAAAAGCTGAAATCACCCGGCAAAAAGAGGAGTTGGAACTGGCGCTCAGTGAATTAAGAGCCACGCAGGATCAACTGGTACAACGCGAAAAACTGGCCTCGCTGGGGGAGCTGACGGCGGGCATCGCCCACGAGATCCAGAACCCCCTCAACTTCGTCAACAACTTCTCGGACGTCTCGGTGGACCTGGTCGGCGAACTGCTCGAAGAACGCCAGCGCCCCGCCGACCAGCGCGATGCCGCCCTGGAAGAGGAGCTGTTGCAGGACCTCAGCCAGAACCTCACCAAGATCAGTCACCACGGCCAGCGGGCGTCGGGCATCGTGCGCAACATGCTCCAGCACAGCCGCACCAGCACGGGCCAGCGCGAGGCCACCGACCTCAACGCGCTGGCCGACGAGTACCTGCGGCTGAGCTACCACGGCTTGCGGGCCAAAGACAAGAGTTTCAACGCCAGTTTCCGCACCGAGCTGGATGGGTCCCTGCCGCTGGTGAAGCTGGTCTCGCAGGACATCGGCCGGGTGCTGCTCAACCTCTTCAACAATGCCTTCTACGCCGTGCAGCAGCGACAGATCGCCGAGCGGGAGTCAGGTACGTTGAAGGGCTTTGCCTACCAGCCAACGGTGGTGGTCACAACCACGCAAACACCCGTAGGCGTTGAGATCCAGGTACGTGACAACGGAACCGGCATGTCTGACGAGGTGCAGCAGAAAATTTTCCAGCCCTTTTTCACCACCAAACCGTCTGGTTCCGGAACGGGATTGGGGCTCAGTCTGAGTTACGAAATTATCACCAAAGGCCACGGCGGCACGCTCTTGCTCGACAGCAAAGAAGGTGTCGGCACAACTTTTACGATCTTATTACCAGCCACTTAAAAACAGTTTCAAGTTTCAGGTTTCAGATGCGCTGCTCATTCACCCATCGTAGACAAGCAGCGCACCTGAAACCTGAAACCTGAAACCTGAAACCTGAAACCTGACACCTGAAACTTGAAACCTCTTTTCCCATGACTCACATTCTTGTTGTCGACGACGAACCCGATGTTCAGCCGCTGTTTGAGCAGCGTTTCCGGCGGGAAATCCGTAGTGGTGCCGTTCACATGACCTTCGCCTCGTCGGGCGAAGAGGCGCTACAGATTTTCAACGATCGCCCGCACGAAGCCGTCCTGATCCTGTCGGATATCAATATGCCGGGTATGAGCGGGCTGGAACTGCTACGTCACATTCGCACGGTTACGCCGCAGCGCCCTCCGGTAGTAATGATGATTACGGCTTATGGCGATGCCGAGAGCCACCAGCAGGCAATGGACCTCGGTGCCGATGATTTCCTGGCAAAGCCGCTGGATTTCAATTCACTGAAAGAAAAACTAGCCAACCTGCCTGTATAAGAACGATAGGAATAGCACGCGGATTGGGCTATTCCAGCACCGTCAACGTACCTGCGCGTTCGGGCAGGAAAGGGGCAGGGCTAATGACGTATCGGTAGGGGCCGGGTGCTACGCGTTCGCCCCGAACACGGCCATCCCAGGGCTCGCGGTAGGGCGATTCATGGAGAATAAGTTCGCCCCAGCGATTGTAGATCCGTACCGAACAGAGCGGAAACGCCTCAATACCAATAAGTGTCCAGGTATCGTTCTGGCCATCGCCGTTGGGCGTAAAGGCCGATGGGAAGAATAAGCCCGGTAACACGGTGATGACGACACTACTACTCAACGGACATTGGCTATCCTGGCTGACCGTGAGGCGATAGGTTGTGGTGGCCACTGGCTGGGCTATTACGCGGGGCAGGTTGAGGCGCCCGCCGCTGGGGGCTGAATTTCCTTCGGTCAACAGGCCGTTGATCGGGTCCCAGGTATACGACAGATCAGGACCAGACGGGCCTTGCAACACCACCTGTGTACCGGCAATGATGGTCTGGCTGGGCCCCAGGTCGGGCTGCGGTACGCTGATGACGTCAATGGTCTGGTTGACCAGCGCCGGACAGCCGTTGGTATTGGTGACAGAATATGTCACTGTTTGCTGACCCGCCCCAACGAGTTTGGGGTAAAACTGGCCGTTCTGCACCCCATTTCCAGAAAACATACCGCCTGCTGGTGTGGCGACCAGCCCTACCCGATCAACTGAATTGGCGCATATGGCAGGAATGACGGGAAAGTCTGGTTTGGGTTTAGTAAAGACCTCCAGCGGCCCGGCGCTCACTTCGCAGTCGCCGTCGAGAACGAACACGCTATACACGCCCGGCGCATCGGCTCGAATCGTGGGGCTGGTTTGAGGTAGCGTGAACCCGTTGCGCTGCCAGTGGTAGGTCAGGCTGACCGACGCAGGGTTGGTCGAGCCAACGTCGATGGCCGCTACTAACGGTTCGCCTTCGCAGGGGACCTGTTGCGTTAATGGCAGCAAGGACAACTTCCTGAGCGGACTTTGCCGAATAACGACGGTTGTGGTTTGCACGCAGTTAGCCAGGGCCGTGTTGGTCACCTCCAGCTTATACATACCTGGCATGTCGATGGTGAGCAGGTACGTGGATTCGCCAACGAGTACAGCGCCATCTTTGAACCATCGATACCGGTACTCGGGCAGGATGTTCGAGCGAAGATCGAGCGACTCGCCTGCGCACAAAACAGTTTTGCTGACGGTAATCTGTGCCGGTAAACAGGCTTTTTTAGCCTCCGCTTCTACGGGCCCGGGCACTCGGCTGCGGGCCTGTCGCTGGGCATAAACTGCACTGCTGAACAGGGCTAACAGACCGATAACGAATGATATACGGTTGATATGAATGGACATGGGCTGGGCAAGATGATCTAGTACAGACCACCCTCCCTACATCATAAACCATGCCTATCTACTGCCCTTCATGTCATGGGCAGGGAAGAGCTGATAAATGCCCGAACGCGGCGAACTGCCGCTGGCTACCAAAAGCCCTTAGGATAGTATCTTGCCAGAAAATTGGGCAATGCCTTGTTGTAGTATGACAAAAGGCAGATAAATTTGTTGCTTTGACAACTAAATCAGCCACGAATCAGCTATGCCACTTTATCATCATCTCGGTCAGCTGCCGCCTAAGCGACACACCATCTTCCGGAGTCCACAGGGGGCATTCTATTACGAGCAGTTGTTTGGTACTGTCGGCTTCGATGGCATGTCGTCGCTTCTGTATCACCTGCACCGCCCCACGCAGGTTAAAGCCGTACTCGACCCGGTCGATCTGCGCCCCGCTATTGCCGTTGCCCATAACATCATGTCGCGGAAGCTCGTCGGGTTCGACGTGCCACCCGCCAACGATTTCCTGGCGAGCCGCACACCGCTGCTGGTCAATAGCGATGTGGTGATTGGCGTGGCTGCTCCGCGCCAGTCGCTTACCGACTATTTTTATAAAAATGCCGATGCTGATGAGCTGCTGTTTGTGCATCGGGGCGCAGGTACGTTGCGGACGTTGTTGGGCACGATTGCGTTTGTTCCCGGCGATTACCTGCTCATTCCACGTGGGATGATCTACCAGCTTACGTTCGACCCAATGGGCGGCGAAACCAACGTACCTGAAGCCGATCCGGTTGGCACCCGCCTGTTTTATCTCGAATCGACTTCACCCATCTATACGCCCAAACGGTACCGAAACCACTTTGGCCAGCAGCTGGAACATTCTCCCTACAGCGAACGCGATTTCAAGCTGCCACAAAATCTGGAAACACACGACGAACGCGGCGATTTTGTCGTGAAGATCAAGAAGGAGGGCATTCTGCACACGTTGGTGTATGATACACACCCATTCGATGTGGTGGGTTGGGACGGTTACAACTTTCCGTACGGTTTCTCGATCCATAACTTCGAGCCTATTACCGGGCGTATTCATCAGCCGCCACCGGTTCACCAGACCTTCGAGACCAAATCGTGTGTGGTTTGCTCATTCGTACCACGCCTGTACGATTACCACCCCGAGGCTGTTCCGGCTCCGTACAACCACAGCAACATCGATTCCGACGAAGTACTGTACTATGTAGATGGCAACTTCATGAGCCGCAACGGCATCTCGCCCGGCATCCTGACGCTGCACCCTGGTGGTATTCCACATGGGCCGCACCCTGGTGCCATGGAACGGAGCATCGGCAAAACCGGCACCGACGAACTGGCCGTTATGGTCGATACATTCCGGCCGCTTCAGCTAACGAAACAGGCCCTCGGTATCGACGATGGTGTGTATTTCCAATCCTGGCGAGAAGCGACAGAGTGAAAGAGCGACTGAGTGGATGAGCGAGCATCCATCCGCTCAGTCGCTCTTTCACTCTGTCCGCCATTCACTCTTTCGCTCTTTCACTAATGCCCTGGCTTCCTGTTGCTCCCGATTCCGATTTTTCGATTCACAACCTGCCTTTTGGTATTTTCTCTACTAGCCAGGCACCCGAACGCCGTGTGGGTGTGGCTATTGGCGAATATATCATCGATCTGGCCGCTGCCGCCGACAGCGCCATTTTTGATGCCTTCCTGCCCTACCAGCAGCGATACGTTTTCCGAAGTAGTTTCCTGAATGACTTTATTCGGCTGGGCCGTCCGGTCTGGCAGCAGGTACGTGTCACGTTGCAGGCCGAATTAATTGATGATACCTCACTGCTCAGCAGCCTGGCCAACCAGGTGCTGGTTCGGCAGGCAGATGCTGCCCTGCATCTCCCTGTGCAGATTGGCGACTACACCGATTTTTATTCCAGCATCGACCACGCCACCAATGTTGGAACGATGTTTCGTGACCCGGCCAACGCGCTGTTAGCCAACTGGCGTCATTTGCCCGTTGGCTACCACGGGCGGGCGTCGTCGGTGGTAAGTTCAGGTACACCAATCAGGCGGCCAAACGGGCAGCGGTTACCGAAAGGAGAGACTCAGCCCATTTTCGGTCCGTCGCAACGCCTTGATTTTGAGTTGGAAACGGCATTCATCGTCGGGAAAGATACGCCGCTGGGTACGTCAGTGCGCCCAGCCGATTTCGACGAGTACGTATTTGGTATGGTGCTGTTCAACGACTGGTCGGCGCGGGATATTCAGCAGTGGGAATACGTGCCGCTGGGTCCGTTTCTGGGCAAGAGCTTCGGCTCGTCGATGTCGCCCTGGGTAGTGACCATGGATGCCCTCGCCCCGTTTCGCGTGGCTGGGTACGTTCAGGAGCCTACGCCCTTACCGTACCTGCACGAGCCCAGCGCAACGCCTAATCTTGACATTCAGCTGGAAGTTAGTATCATGCCCGCAGGCGGCTCCGAAACCATTATTTCGCGGTCGAACCAGCGGTTTTTGTACTGGTCGCAGGCACAGCAGCTGGCGCACCATACGGTAAATGGCTGCACTATTCGGGTGGGTGATCTGATGGCGTCCGGCACTATTTCCGGTCCCGACCGGTCGTCGTGGGGGTCACTGCTCGAGCTGTCGTGGGGTGGGGCCGAGCCAGTTACGCTCGACACGGGCGAAACACGCACATTTCTGGAAGATGGCGATACGATAACATTCCGGGGTTATGCCGAAAAAGACGGTATTCGGGTTGGTTTTGGCCATGTTTCGGGGCAAATTGTACCATAACCAAGTCCCGATCCAATGCGCCTCATCCTGCTCTTTCTGCTACTCACTACGACTGCCTGTACCCAGAATTTACGTGTAACGGGCCTGGAGCAACCAGTGGAGGTGCTGCGCGATCAGTGGGGCGTGAACCATATTTACGCCAAAAATGAGCATGACCTCTTCTTTGCGCAGGGCTATATGGCCGCACAGGATCGGCTGTTCCAGTTCGAGATGTGGCGAAGGCAGGCAACCGGTACCGTAGCTGAACTGCTCGGTCCGCAGGAGCTAAAGCGCGATATCGGCACCCGGCTGTTCAAGTTCCGTCCCCAGAATCTGGACGCTGAACTCAACTTCTACCATCCGCACGGTAGCCTGATCATCCGTGCGTTTGTGGCGGGTATCAACGCCTACGTGACGGAGATCAACCAGACGCCCGATAAGCTGCCATTCGAGTTTAAAACGCTCAACACCAAACCCGGACTATGGACGCCGGAAATCGTCATTAGCCGTCACCAGGGGTTGCTTAGCAATATTCGCGACGAACTAAACTACGGGCGGCTGGTGCACCTGATCGGGACCGACAGCCTGCGGGCCTTGCAATGGTTCCATCCCGTCAGCCAACCTGGCGACCCCGATCTAACGCTTCATGTTGACGGAGCGGGGCTGATGCAGAACATTCTGGAACTGTACGAAGCCTTTCGCCTGCCTGTTAAATTTAGCAAAGCCAATGTAGGCCTGGGCGCTACCGATGAGGAAGAGGCCTGGCAACGTTCCCAAAAACGAGCGGAGATCGATGAGTGGTTTGAGGCTGAGAAACAGTTTGTTGGCTCGAACAACTGGGTGGTGTCGGGCGGCAAATCGGCGAGTGGTTATCCCATGTTGGCCAATGACCCACACCGGGCCGTGTCGGTGCCGTCGCTTCGCTACTGGGCGCACCTGAATGCCCCCGGCTGGAACGTGATCGGTGCCGGTGAGCCAACGTTGCCCGGCATCTCGGTTGGGCATAACGACTACGGAGCGTGGGGGCTGACCATTTTCGATACCGACAACGAAGACCTGTATGTGTACGAAACCAACCCTGCCAATCCGAATCAGTACCGGTATAAAGGCCGTTGGGAAACAATGCGGACGCTGCGCGAAACGATTCCGGTCAAAGGTCGCGCCGCGCAGACCGTTACGCTGAAATACACGCGCCACGGCCCCGTGGTGTTTGACGATGCCCGGGCGCATCGGGCCTATGCCGTGCGGGCGGGCTGGCGCGAAATGGGTTGCTCACCGTATCTGGCTAGTCTCCGCATGAACCAGGCCCGGTCGTGGACCGAGTTTCGACAGGCTTGTCTGTACAGCCGGATCCCCGGCGAAAACATGGTGTGGGCCGATCCTAAAGGGACCATCGGCTGGCAGGCCGTAGGGCTGGCGCCCATTCGCAAAAACTGGACGGGTCTGGTGCCGGTACCCGGCGATGGCCGTTACGAATGGGCTGGTTACCTGCCCATTGCCCAACTGCCACACAGCGAAAATCCGTCTTCGGGCTATATTGTCACGGCCAACAACAACCTGACGCCCCCCGGCTTTCCGCATCGCAACGCCATTGGCTGGGTGTGGGCGTCGCCTTCCCGCGCGCACCGGATCGAGGAAGTATTGGCTGATGGTAAGCGCAAGACAGTTAGCGATTTCATGCGCTTACAGGCCGATTACGTAGCCTTGCCCGCCCGAACGCTGGTGCCCTTGCTGGAGCCGCTTTCGTCGGAGGACGTACCTACAGAACAGGCCCTGACGTACCTGCGGAAATGGAATTATGAACTGGGTACGTCGTCGGTTGCAGCGGCGATTTATGTAGGCTACGAGGCGCAGCTTCGGCGGGCGTTCATGAACCTGACCATCCCCGCCGACGCCCGCCCCTACGTAAAAAGCCTTTCCACCAAACGCCTGCTCGATTGGGCCGTATCGCCGCAACTGGCGACCAACCGGCCAATCAACCGGGATAGTTTGCTGTTGGCTTGTGTGACCCTGGCCGTGGCCGATCTGACCAGGGCGCTTGGCCCCGATATGGAAACCTGGGTGTATGGGCAGCGAGCACTTAAGTACAGTGCGCTCACCCACGCCCTGAGTGAATGGGTGAGTGATGAACAGCGGCGGCGCATAAACGTTGGACCGGTAGCGCGGGGAGGATACGCCGAAACCGTTAATGCTACGGGAAACAGCCTGAATCAGGAACATGGCGCGACCTTCCGCATTGTGGTCGATACCCAGGATTGGGATCGGACCATGGGTATCAACAGCCCCGGCCAGTCAGCCGATCCAGGTAGTACGCACTATCGCGATCTGTTTCCGCTTTGGGCCGAAAACGGCTATTTTCCGGTCTTTTTCTCCCGAAAACGAGTAGACCAGGTCACGGAAACAAAGATGCTGCTCAGGCCGTAATCAGCGTGTTGGCGGCGGTTTCAGCAGCACGGTGTGGCTTCGCGCGAAGCCACACCGTGCGCGAAGCAAACACCGTAGCAGTAGTGATTTGGTTTGTCTACCATTTGGTGCTTATTTGAGACATGCAAACCGTTCTCCTCACCATCTGGCCCTTCCTGAACCTGCTACTGTTTATTGGCGGCTGGGGCTCATTGATACGCTATGTTTCCCACTTCAGTAAAAACAAGCTGTATGTAGTTAGTGCCCTGTTCATACTGGCAGGAGTGGCTACGCTTACGGGACGATCGGCAATCATGGCGCACGGTGGTGAATATACGTTCGTATTTCAGCAACCCCAACTTATGGTTCCCCTAACGAATCAGGCTTATCACGATGGTGTATTGTTGAACAGCCCCACCTTTAGTATCAAGAGTCATGTGGCTGTGTGGCCTATCAGGCTCCCCAATGCCTCCCAGCCAACCGAGCCGGGGTCGGGCCTATCGCCCGACGCAATTCAGACTACGCTGTTGATTAAGGCAACAGACATCATGCCCGGTCTTCAATGGATACCTCAAAACACATCAGTGCGTGTTTTGGTAGATCAACAACTGGTTTACAGGGTGAGCGGTTATATCAGATGGCGATTACTCGGGCTACCGGTTTACAACCAGGAAAAGAGCTACAAAGGAGTTGTAAAAATTTGAGGGTCAATAAATCAACCTACTGAGGAGGAGGAGCATGAAACGAAACCGAGTTACGGAGGCGCTACTGGGCATGGCTGTGGGCGATGCGCTCGGCGTACCCGTTGAATTTATGGCCCGCACTACGCTGAAAGGCCAGCCTGTAACGACCATGCAGGGCTACGGCACGCACCAGCAGCCACCCGGTACCTGGTCTGATGACAGTTCACTGGCCTTCTGCCTGGCCGAAAGCCTTTGCGCCGGCTACAACCTGCAAGACATCGCCAATCGATTTGTTGACTGGTATGAACATGGCTACTGGACGCCCCACGGCCACGTCTTCGACATCGGCATTGCCACCTCAACGGCCCTTCACAAACTGGCTACCGGCACCAGTCCGTTGCTGGCTGGCGGAGCCGGTGAACAAGACAACGGTAATGGGTCGCTGATGCGCATACTGCCGCTCATTTTTTACAGCAAAAACCAGCCTATACTGGAGCGCTTCCGGCTTATCAAGGAGGTGTCGGGCCTGACCCACAGACACATCCGATCTGTTTTTGCCTGTTTTGTTTACGGCGAATATGCTTTGCTATTGCTGGAAGGAATGGAGAAATACGCGGCATTTCGGGCCATGCAACAACGCGTTACCAGCTTCATGAAGCAGCATAGCGTTTTGCCTGGCAACGAGGCTGATCATTTTCACCGGCTGCTGGAGACGCCCGTTGGTGATTACGAAATTCGGCCTATTTATAACTGTTCAGAACCCGAGATTGCTTCTTCAGGGTACGTTCTGCATACGCTGGAAGCGAGTTTCTGGTGTTTTCTGACAACAGATACCTATGCTGAAGCGGTGCTCAAAGCAGTTAATCTCGGTAGCGACACCGATACGACCGGCTGCGTAACTGGCGGACTCGCCGGCTTGTATTATAGGATCGATTCGATTCCGTCGGATTGGCTGACTGCGTTGGTCAGGAAAGGCGATATGATCGACTTGGGAAATCGTTTACTGGCTGCATGTGGAGCCTGATGTAGGCGTAACTAAAAAGGTAGCCTGAACACTGCGCCCAGGCTACCTTTTCTACTTCCTGAATGGTGGTTTTTGTACTGGTTAGTTAACGCCAGCGGCTTCTTTTGTTTTCTTCTTGGCAACAACTTTTAGCGCTTTCGCATCACTTTTTATGGCTTTCTTTTCTGCTTTTTTCTCCTTCCGGTCGGCTTTGGCCATTCGGGTTTTTTTGTCAGAGATGCCCGCTATTTCTACGCCTTTTCCCGTAGCAGCTTCTTGCCGGTACTCCTGGGCCTTCTCCATTTTCTTTTCAGCCTTCATCTCTTTTTTCACTTCCTTGGCCTTCTGAACAGCCTGAGCGAATCCTGCCTGCGATGCCACTAAACAGGCTAAAGCGGCGACGAAAAATGACTTTTTCATGACAAATGAGTGATATAGTGATTGGTCTGCCGATTAGCAGACTCGTTTGGTATACTAACAGGAGGACGAATGATTTGTTGTGTTTGGTCAGGTTTAGCGCGTTGCGATATTGCGATTATCTATAAAATCTGTATACTAAATAAGAAAAGCGAAAAACAGCCTGTACAGGCTGTTTTTCGCTTCTTAATAGCTTGTTTTTGAAAAATGGGTACAGCTCAAAAGTTGAGTGAACGGACCAAAATAAAATGGAATCTAACCCTGATAATATAGTATTAAACCAGTCAGAGGCGAACCGTCTACGTACCCAATGGTATACCAAACCGATCCCCTAATTCCTGTAGAGTTTTAATCACCGATTCGTGTACGGGAATACCGTGTTGCAGGCGATCAGCTTCGAGCATACGTTCTGGATCTCCGGGAACCAGTACCTGCTGCCCCTCCACCGCTTTAGCCGACCGGAAACGCTGAATCCAGGTGTCCATGTGCTGTTTAAACTCATCAGCGGGCCGGAACGCGTCGATGCGCATGGCCCCGAAGAAATGGCCGGTACCAGCGCCGACGCCTTCATTGGCCTGCATGAAACCTGCCGTGGCAAATGGAGGCACCCACGGCCCATAGTTCGCCCCCGACAGCACGCCCGAGAAAATATCGACAATAGCGCCCAGGCCATACCCTTTGTGGCTGCCATGCTCGCGGTCGGACCCGAGAGGTAGGAGGGCGCCCCCACTCTTCACGGCGTTGGCATCGGTAGTTGGGTTGCCGTCAGCATCCTGCGCCCAGCCAACGGGAATGTCCTGGCCTTTGCGCTGCAAAATTTCCAGCTTGCCATAAGCCACCGCCGTTGAGGCAAAATCTGCCAGGAACGTTGGTTCGGTAGCCGCCGGAATAGCGACGGCAACTGGATTGGTGCCCAGCATCTTATCGAGCGAGAACGTAGGGGCTACCAGTGGTGCCGCGTGGGTCATGGCCTGCCCGATCATGTCATGGTCGGCGGCCAGCAGGGCATGGTAGCCCGCAATGCCGAAGTGGTTCGAGTTGCGCACCGCCACCCAGCCTGTTCCGGCCACCCGTGCTTTGTCAATGGCGACCCGCATAGCCCACGGCCCCACCACCAGGCCCAGGCCCCGGTCGCCATCAACCACGGCGGTAGAGGGTGTTTCGTGTACGATACTGATGGCTGGTGTCGGGTTGAGGCGGCCATGGTCGTAGAGGCGAACGTACCCAGCCAGGCGGGCAACCCCGTGCGAATCAACGCCGCGAAGATCGGCCGACACCAATACATCAGCGGCTAATTGGGCGTCGGCTACCGAACAACCGATAGCCTGAAAAATCTGCTCGGTAAACGAGCGTAACTGCTTGGCATGAATCATGGGGCAAAAATAAGTTTCAGGGTTCAGGTTTCAAGTGTCAACCGGTCTGTCGGGGGACTGGCCGCGCACGGCCAACAAACTGAACCTTGAAACCTGAACCCTGACACTTATTTTTGCCCTATGACTAACAAATTTATCAGTCGACTGGTAGCTTATTTCGGCCGGGGTTTACTGGCTATTGCGCCGCTGGGCCTGACCATCTACGTCATCTATAGCGTGTTCGTCTGGGTCGATGGGCTAGTGCCTATCGACATTCCGGGTATTGGTTTCCTGATCATGACCGGTATTATTCTCGGTTCAGGGTTGTTGATCTCCACCGTTATTCCGCAGTCCGTTGCATCGTTGTTTGAGGGGTCTATCCGGCATTTACCACTGGTGAGTCTGATCTATTTTTCGGTAAAAGACCTGATCTCAGCCTTCGTTGGCGATAAAAAGAAGTTCAATCAGCCGGTGCTGGTGACCATTAACCGGGAGTCGGGCATTCGGAAAATCGGATTTATTACCCAAACAGACCTGAGTCATTTCAACCTTTCCGACGCCATAATGGTCTACTGTCCACATTCCTATGCGTTCTCGGGCGAATTGTTCATTGTGCCGACCGACAATGTGAAGCTGTTGAACCTGTCGAGCGCCGAGGCCATGAAACTGATCGTGTCGGGGGGCGTCAGTAAATAGCGGCTTGTTCACGGAGTCAATGCAATAACCTTTCGTCTGTGCTGAACGTTGAGCATCTATAACAGTTAATTCCTATGTCTATGCTGCGATGTCTGATGGTAATCACGGTTACCTGGCTCAGTACAGCTCTTTGTCTGGCTCAACCTGGTAGCGTTCCGGGAGTACGTATGCAGGAGCCGCCGCAAAAACCGGCGGCATATCAGCCCTCGGCCGATACACTGCCGACTATTGACGGGGCGTTGAAGCTTACAGACAAAAGTCGTTACCTGGCTATCGACGTAACCGGTACGTTCGGGCGGTTTCGGCGTTACCGGATCTTTCCCGGCGAAACCATGGCGTTTCGAACGAAGTCTGACGGAGAAAAATACCGATACCCCCTTACGGTGGTGAGTGATACGGCGTTTACCATCGCCTTCCAGAACGAATTATATGACCAACCTCAGCCCTTGTCGTTTCCACTGACTGATGTGAAGCGCGTTTACCTGACCCACCGCATTCCGTTTGTGACCGAGTTAGGCTATTTGTTGCCTGCTGCGGCGGCCGTCTTCGTGATCGCCGACTTTGTGAATCCCCGCAGCCTGGATGGGCAGACGGGTCGGTTTCAATTCGACCGTAAGTCGTTGGTGCCGGGTGGTCTGTTGCTGCTGGGCGGTGCCTTGTGCTACAAAGTATCGCACCGAAGCTATAACGTGAGTGAAAAACACAGGCTTAAGGTCTTGTGGACCAAGTAAGCCGACGGGGCCGAAAACTACACCAACGAGCGTACCTGCCCGGCGTAAGTGGACGTAAACTAGTGGTTTGTTTTTCAGTGCCTTAGGTAAACTAGACTATATGTAGCGTACAAACCCGTTCGTATATTAAACGTTCGTGAAATTGCCTAAAAGCCATGAGATAGTATTTGGTTTTATTGACAGGTGACGGTACCTTTATACGTAGTTAGTTAACCGATCAAGCAGGAGGAGATGAGCCAGCATACCATCTTTGTAGCAGAAGACGACGAGGATGATCAATTTCTTCTCCGAACGGCATTTGCCTCCACGGGCATGGCGTGTGATCTTGTCTTTTTTACCAACGGCGAAGAGTTAATCAGCCAGTTGGCTGTTTCGGAGGCACGTCCTACGCTGGTGCTGCTCGATCTGAACATGCCGATCATGGACGGTTTTCAGACGCTCGCCCATCTGCGTAACCAGGAAGCCTACCGCACCATGCCCGTATTGGTACTGACCACGTCGAGCCAGCGCGAAGATGTGACTCGGGCTTATTCGCTAGGCGCTAACTCCTTTATCACCAAGCCGCACCAATATGCTGACCTGACGCGTGCAGTCAATCAACTTCAGCAGTTCTGGCTCGCAACAGCCAGTATTCCTCAGCCCAACAAGCCAAAAAATACCCCAGTCTAGGCGTCGTCGCGCCCCTTCCCAGCCTTGCTTTCGCTTTTTTCAGACCTGTAGAAAGGCGCTATCTGACAGCCTGTTAGCCAGGTACTTGATTTCCTTATCAGGGCTGCCCAGGCACTTAAGTGGGCATTCGACAGAAAATTGCGTTCTTTTGCGGCATGAATGCCCTTTTACTGACGCCCCCCACCCAGCCTGTTCAGGCTACTATTGCCCTTGCCTCTTCAAAAAGCGAAAGCAACCGTGCGTTGATTCTCGACGCACTGACCGGATTTCGTTGCCAGCTCGATAACCTGTCGACGGCTCGCGATACGCAGACCATGATCCGGTTGCTCCGCGAAACGGCTTCGCCAACCGCCGATGTGCTCGATGCGGGAACGACCATGCGTTTCCTGACCGCTTATTTCGCGCTGACCGGCCAGACAAAGGTGATGACCGGGACGCCCCGTATGTGTGAACGCCCCATTGGACTGCTAGTCGACGCCCTGCGCACGCTTGGCGCCAGCATAACGTACCTGGGGCAGGAAGGGTACCCACCGTTACAAACGACAGGTTTCACGCCAACGGGCCTTACTGAACTGAGTATTCGGGGCGATGTGAGCAGCCAATACATTTCGGCGCTGGCTATGCTGGCCCCGTACCTGCCCACCGGCCTCACGCTGAACCTCACAGGTACGTTGGGCTCGGTGCCATACATGACCATGACGCTGCAACAGATGGCTGTCTTTGGCGTAACCGCCACGGCCGACTGGACGGCGCAGACCATCCAGATTCCCGCCGGTGCGTATCAGCCGACTGCCTATGCCATTGAATCGGACTGGTCGGGCGCCAGTTACTGGTTTAGCACCGTTGCTCTGGCCGAAACCGCTGATATTCATTTACTGGGCTTGAAGGAGCAGTCGTTGCAGGGCGACAGCGCTATTGTGGGCATTATGGATCAGCTTGGCGTGGCCGCAACCTATACGGGTCGAGGGTTCAGGCTCACCAAAAAAGAGGCCGCCGACCACATCTCCGTCGATTTTACCAACTGCCCCGATTTGGCGCAGACTGTTGCCGTCTGTTGCGCGCTGAAAGGCATTCCGGCTACGTTTACCGGTATCGAAAGCCTGAAGATCAAGGAGACCGATCGGGTGGTGGCGATTCAGAATGAGCTGCGCAAGTTTGGCGCCGATCTGGTCGAGGTGGTACCCAACGAGCGGTATGAGGTACGGGTGGTCACTACGCCAGCCAGTGCTGAACCGGTTCGGATTCACACTTACGATGATCACCGGATGGCCATGGCCTTTGCCCCCATTGCCATGCTACGCCCCGTGATCATCGACGAGCCGGGCGTAGTCGCCAAATCATACCCTTCGTTCTGGGATGATTTCAACCTGGTGGCTAATGTAGAAGAGGCTCTATGAGAAGAATATCGTGTGCCGCTTCAACTACGAAGCGGCACTATGCTCTCGCCAGCATTCTGTCGAAAACAGCCCGTTGCGCGCGCATCGACGCCACTTTATCGGGCGGGTTGGTGTGGCATTCGAGCAGCACCCAGCCCTTGTAATCCATTTTAACCAGGTCCGTGAGCAGTTGCTGGTAGGGGTAATCGGTTCGGTCGAGTTCGCGCACATGGCAGGTAGCCCCAAACCGGTTTTTGACCAGATCGAAGTTGGCCTGGAAACCGTTGCCGTTTAAATCCTGTGGATTGCAATTCCAGCAGATGGTGGCGTTGGGATGGGTAGCCACATCCATGATCTGTTTAATGGCGGGCAATTCCTGCGTTTGTTCGCCGTGTACTTCCAGCCTGATCTGCTGCCCCAGGCTAGCCCCATACTGAGCCAGTTCATTCAGCGATTCGCCGATCTGGGTAAGTGTTTTTGCCACCGGTACGTCTTTGTGCAGACCATTTGGTTTCACCTTGACTCCTGACCCGCCCACGTCGGCACTCAGCCGGATAAATTCTTTGGTTCGTTCGATCGAAGCCCGTACCTGCGCCTGATCAACGAAGTCGAACTGCTGGTTGGTACCAAGGCCCACCACCTTTACCGGGCTATCGGCGAATTTCTTTCTCACTTCACGTCGCTGGGTCGCGTTTAGCTCGGGCATCACCCCGTGGGCATGCTCTACGCGCAGCTCAACACCCAGGATGTTTGTATCGGCGCAGTGCTGGATCAGTGTAGGTACGTCCCAGTCTTTCCCCCACAGGTAGGTGACAAACCCCAGCTTGATCGCCGATCTATCGATGTCAGTTGAATTGGCCCAGCCATTATAAGGCAATAGCGATGCCCCCGCCAGCAGGGATACTTCTTTTAGAAAAGTCTGTCGGTTGATCGGTGTCATAACGAATAGGATGCAGGTGGTGATGACCAACCCTAACGGGGTGGCTTATGAAGTTACCAAAGCGTACGACATCAGACTATTACTGTTTGCGTTATCACCCCTGCGCTGCGAAAGCCCGATGATCCGTTGCCAGTCCCGAATGCAGGCTGATTTATTGCTGGCTGCTCTGGCTGACTGCTGACATAGGGCTGTCACTGCATCCCTTTTTCTTTGTGTTGTTCAAACAGGTCGATCATTAAAACCGTCCAATTTATGTTCAATGTCCTCACTGCTATTAACTGGTTAAGTGTGCTGGTTGCATTTGTTGCTTATTTCCTGTTGGGAGCCCTGTGGTTCACGGTGTTGTTTAATAGGCCTTACCGGATATCGCTGGGCAGAGGGCAGGCGGTGCAGCAGAAACCGGCCCCCATTTTCATTGTTGGCCCGGCTTTGTGTTCGCTGGTGATCACGGTGGCCAGCGCGGTGCTCCTGTATGCACTAAAAATAGAGTCATATGCCAATGCGTTACTATTTACGGGCCTGATTGGCTTCGGTTATCTGTTTGCCAATACCGTCAACATGGCCATTAACCCAAACATACCCCGCCCACTCCTCTACGGACTGATCAGTGGCGCCTATCACCTTACGGGAATGTTGATTGTCAGCCTGATTCTCGTCGCGATGAAGTAGGCAAGCCAAGTCGGTACAGGTACGTTGTGTTGGTGGGCACCTGCTCTGTCAGGCTGACTTTGTTGCGGGGGCAGTCTGTCAAACGAAACCTATCCGAACACTCAGGCTGGCTCAACCGGGGCAGTTGCCTGTCAGCCAGATGCTCTGCAAACAGGAATCGTTGTTAAGCGAGCGTTATGGCGCCTGCGTGTTATACGCATACGTAAACCGACTGACATACGTCTGCGCGGTTTTTCCGTCTGCGTACGCAGCAGTTTTCGCACTTAATTGGCCGGTTGACTTGTATGCATACGTATAGGTCGTTGTACCGGGCATAAAGCGCTGCCGTATTGATGCCGCATACCCGCTGCCGTTTGTGCTAAGAACGGGCCAGCCATTACTGTAGAACATCGGCTTTACTGCTTCACCGGAAACCGCAACCAGTTGGGTTAGCACTCCCCTTTCATTGTACGAATACGTGGTTTTGTTGCTGTGGAGATAGTGGGCAGGTGTTTTCGTTAATACTGAACTCCCAGCCGGTATATCGTGGGTGATGAACACTGAATCGATTTCAGAAAGAATATGCCCCTGATCGTCGTATGTCTTCGTCTGCGTAGTGAGCCAAAGCGGAAAAGTAGTTGAATACTGCCCCCCGTCAACAATAAAAAAATGATCGTAATGTAACTGACGAACCAGCTGATTTCCTGTGTACCGTAACGAGTCCGCATCATAAATCAGCCAGGTATTACCCGTGCGAAAATAATGCTTCACGGCTATTTCCTGTTGCTGTGCATTGTAACTGTGGAGCCGATACTGATCTGCATACACCTGAGCCAACTCCCTGATGTCGTACAGATCGGCGATCCGAATCGACCGGCCTGAGATCCGCTGTTCTTCCTGCTGCAAGCGCCCAGCCTGATCATACTGATAGGTGATGGTCAGGCTATCATCAGGTGTGTAGCGGGCTTCCGATACTGTCTTTAGAAACGATGTCGGCTGAGCAGGTGGCATCGGTTCTTGGCAACCGAACCAACATGCAGGGAGAAATAGTAGCGCCCAGCGAGAGGAAGAGAATCGCATAACGAATACGTTGATTGGTACATGGTATAAGTATTGTCTGTCGGCAAAATACAACCCATTACTGGTGACCTGCTAAACTCGCTACTGGGGCGACGAGCGCCCCCACTAGATGGGTGTTGATGGTGGGCACGAAACTCAACTGAACACACGTACCTGGGAATTTTACCCCCTTTCCTTTATTGGGCTAAATCCCCGCCTTCGGGACGGGCTGCCTGTCGCCAGAAAGCTGCCCTTACTCACTGACCTGTACTTGCTGGCTGACCCAATCCAAGTACCGCTGATTCTTGAAGGCGAACCAAGCCTCCCGGTAATCCCCTGAGTTGTCAATCACATACTTGAACTCCCGGAAGGGGCCGCGTTTGTCTAACGCCCGAAATAGCTGCTTTTGTAAACGGGGGTTGGTTAGTTGGTCGGCAAAATCGACCATCACCCGATACGAATCATTCGACCCCATCGCTTCAATCTCGATATACTCATCCCGATTGGCATCAATCTCTTCCTGGGCCTGTTCTTCTTCCTCCTCCCAATCGGCGGCAGGAAACTTCGAGCTATCAATAATAAAGACCAGTTTGCCCGTTGTCTTATGCCAAAAGGCCCGAAAGCCGCAATCTAATTGCTCGGCAATTTCTTGAATTTGTCGCTGCTCAAGTCGCATCGTCCTATTTCTACGTCAACAGGCGAAGCTACTCAAAATCCAGTTACGTGCTTGTGTCGAGCCGCAAGAGCCGGGGCGTTTCATCTTGTCTTCGCCGGGATGCCGCGTTGACCGCTCCGGGTGCTGCCTCGCACAGGGAAGGGGACCAAGCAGCGTTACTCTTTAGGTTTTACAGCGGGTAAACTATGGCGGAGGTATCGAATCATGTCTTGTGATGACGCCGTAAGTCCACTATATGTACAGATATGGGCCATGTGCTGCCCTCTGAATTTATTGACGAATAAGACGTACTGGGCGTTGTACTTAAAGTAAAAGGCACAATCGCTGAAAGTCGATTCGATGGTGATAACCTGGCCGGGACTTACTCCTTTAAAGGCTTCCTGGACCTCAAAACGTACACGGTGTGCATGGCCGGGCTGTCGCCAGACGTAATTTTCGCGATCTTGATCGGTGTCTACTAACTCGATAGCTATACCCACCGCAATAAAGGATGTGGACTGTACATCAGCTTGTATGGTACCAATAGCACACTCACATGCCCAACCTGACAATGGCCACAGCAACAAAAAAAGAAACGTTATTCTCATGCCCGTGTCAGTTTCGATGAAAATGGCCTTATTAACTCAGCCGAGGCTGTCAGGCGGTGACGCTCAGACGGTCCGCCGCCTTGGTACATTGCCTTGTCGGCTGAAACGCGTTTGTCGACGTTCCGTCCACAGGTGATTGCCCTGTCGGCAGGTACGTCGATTAACTGTAAGCAGCTGTTTGGGTGAGCCAAATCGTCGCGTAGCGACTTAACGTCGGTAGAAAATTGAGTTGATTGAATCTCCTTCCGTCGCATAGCGACCTGACAAAAGCAGATCAGTTATGTCGCTATGCGACGGAAAAGCTTATAGAAAGACACATAACTATAAACATTATGTCGCTACGCGACGATTTGGCTCACTCAAACAGCTGCTAAGACATTCTATCCAGCGTACGTAATGTCAACAATGCCTGCTGCGTTGCTACCATACATCTTTTCTGACAGCATGCACCCATTAGTTACCAAACTTTTTGCTTAAGTAGGCAAACAGTAAATCGTTGTATTTTTTAAGACATATTACGGACTTGCGCCCAACGCCCGCAGGTATTGATGGTGAGCAAGTTATTTGGCTGAACGCGAACGACCTGCACCTTTACACACCTGCCATTGTTGCGCTTAATCCCCGACTGACAGGCGTGAGGACTGTTGGCGGAAAGACGGCAACGAACCAAAAACCCATGCACCTGGGGCGTTTGGCCTGTCGAGCGAAACGCCGAAATGGAGGTCAAAAACCTGGCCTCTGTAGGGTGCATCCTGTCGCCGATACGCTGGCACACAAGCACTTGACGAGCGATAACCCACCGCCACAGGGGCTGATAGCGAGGAACGAGCCTTTACATACACGGAAGGTTGGGCTGAGAAAGTATTGAACTTGTTGCCGGAGAACCACTCACGCGGAGTGAACTACAATTATGCGAACCCCGCTTTTCCTACTAAGCGTGCAGATACTAGAGTCTGTTGATGGTCAGCTTTGCTGAAAAGCTTGGCCTGTCCGTCAAAGCGTATCTGAGATGATGCTATTTCTCCAGGCTGTTTAATACTTTCCGTGCATTTTCATTTTTAGGATTGAGTTGTAATGATTTTTGGTAGTTTTCAATAGCTAACGCCTTCTGATTTGCCTTTAAATAGGCTTCTCCCAAACTATCATAGGTGTTGGCGTTGTCTGGATGTAGTGCCACGTTGAGTCTAAAAACCTCTATGGCTTTGGCTGGCTCTCCCTGCTTCAAAAAAGAGTAACCCCACTCATTTAAATCATTGACGGAGTGCCAATACCGCATCAGATCCCGGCGGTTTTCATTAGAAGCGACCTGTTCCTGCACATACCCTCTCTCGAAAAGAGCCGTTTTTGTGGTCGGCTCCACTTGTTGCGCATATAGGGTCACGATTGTATTAAGGACCAATTGACGATTGGAGAAAAAGATATAATGACCGCATTCATAAGCCAGTAGATACTTCCGGTGGGGCGACGCTGAAACAAAGTCTAAATGACAGTTTTTCCATCGCTGATCATTTGGCGTTCCTACAAATAGCGTTTTTTCGGCTACCATATCCACCACCGGGATAGTAGCCGGTAAAGGATGTTGCTTCATAAACTGAATAGTTTGTCGAAACTCTTCCGATGCCTGTATCTTCTGGAGGTGTTCTTCGGTAAAAAAACAGGGTAAGTTGGCATCAATAAACACCATAGCTTTCACCTGTTGTGGGTATCGGTGAGCATATAGGGTACTGTAGAAGCCTCCCAATGAATGGGTGACCAGCATTAGGGGCCCAGTAAAACCCAATTTATTAAGAGCAGTGGCAAGCCCGGTGACTTCCTGGCCAATACTGATTGGGGATGCACTTCTACTACTACTGCCCAGCCCCATTCGATCATAGACAATGACGGGAGCTTGGGTAATATCGGCAAGGGGCTGAATAAGATTAGTCCAAACCGTAGCGGCCTCTCCTCCCCCGGCTTCCAGTAAAATAGGGGTTCCCTTACCCGAAATTACCTTAACATGAAGCGTGTAGCTACCTACTTCTATCAGCGTATCAATGGCGGGTTGCCGGGTAGCAAGGACAACCTCACAAGAAATTATATAAGCAATAACGGCGAGCAGGAATCGGGGAAGTACTATCTTCATCAGCGTGTTTTACACAAAGACTCAACGAAAAATAATATGTTGCAGGAAAGATCAATTTTGTGTGGTCGGTAAGATTTCGGCTTCACAAGTGACCTTTCTCATCGGGGCTTTCGCACTGTTACCTGTAACTTACTTAACAAGCGAAAGCTCGACTACTGAGCCGCACGGCTTGTTAGTCAAAGTCTCCGAAATGTCTACAAATCAACTCTGCTGTCAAGTGTGACCTGCCGGCCAAAACCTGTCCCGAAAGCACTATTTGTTTGGTACACCCCTGCCTACGTCGGGCTGAAAACGCTGACCCTGCGGCCTGCTTCCTATCGCAGGATTTAATAAGCCCCTAAAAACTTGTGTCCATTGAAGTGAATCATATGGTCGGGATTATCTGCAATCCAGACTTCTGTCTCTCAAGCAATGTTGATGACCCACTTACAGAAATCAGCTTTTGTCAAAAAAGCGGTCACAAAAATTAACTTAGCCTTGCCATATTTCAGCCGCTTTTTAAGCTCGTGAACCCTAATTTCAGACATAGGCCCTGAGCTATGTACTGCCTCGATCAAGCATAACCAGTTATTCTTTTCGCTGTATGCTATAATGTCTGGTAATTCGTCATAAGACAGCTCAAAAAAGTTAAGTTTCTTCAACTCAGTCTCCTCAATGTGAAGCATTTTGTTAGATGTGTCACTAGCTGATAGGCCGTGTTTTGGCGTAGCCTGTGCTGGATTTATTCCCAGTCTACTTCGCCCAGGCCCTGCCGGACAACCTCGAAATCGTCGCTGGTGGCGTTGATAATGGTAGAGGGAACGTAGCCGCCATACCCCCCGTCGATCACAATGTCGACGTCGTGGCGGTACGTTTCGTAGATCAGCTCGGGGTCGGTGCTGTAGGCGATGCCTTCGGGCAGTTCTTCGGGGCCGCCTTCACGTAGCGTTGTGGTAATGATCGGGTTGCCCAATTCCTGCACGATCAGGCGCGGAATAGTATGGTCGGGCACCCGTATACCTACCGTTCTCCGGCTGGAATTGAGTAGCCTGGGTACGTTGTTGTTGGCGTCAAGAATAAAGGTGTAGGGGCCGGGCAGTAGCCGCTTCATCAGTTTGAACACCGAATTACTCACGCGGGCATAGTCGGCAATATGGCTCAGGTCGTAGCAGATAAACGAGAAGTCGTTCTTCTGCGGTTTGATGCCTTTGATGCGGGCTACCCGCTCCACGGCCCGCGCATGATGAATGTCGCAGCCGAGGCCGTAGATTGTATCGGTGGGGTAAATCACCACGGCACCTTCACTGAGGGCTTTGGCTATCTGTCTGATCCGGGTCAGATCCGGGTTTTTTGGATAAAGCTTAATGAACTCAGCAGGCATATAGCAATAAACAGTTATCAGTTTAGTATCAATGCGCAGGTAGCAACGTTGCTCAGGTACGTTAGCCAATCGTCCATACAACAATGGATAACGGGTGATTGATACTTGTTTACTGCTACCTGTTCCTCATTTTGTGGCCAATCGGTAGCGGCGGTACACACTGTTGACGGGCAGGTGCATGCGGCAGAGCAGCAGCATGGCGCGGGCAGTGAGGCCTGGTGGTTCTATCTGCATCAGGAGGTTGCCAAATTGCTGAGCCAACGTGTACTGTTCGGCGTAGAAGCACTTGCGGATAAACTGCCGGATGCGATTCGCCAGCGCCTTGTATTCGTCGGCCGTCTGGCAGAGGGCATAGGCTTTGTAACAGACCCGCCAGGAAGAGTCGAGCAGGGCGTTATCGACTTTTACTATCTGCTGGCCAAGTGAGTTGGCCAGCACCCGCTTGCTGGTCAACACCTCATCGATGTAGGCGTAGCGGTAGTCGCGGGCCGAACGTACCCAGAAATCAAAATCTTCGTAAGCCAGCGTTTCGTCATAGCCACCCAGTGCGGTCAACATAGCGCGCCGCATCATCATGGTTGGTGTATTGATGAAGTAGCGGGTCAACACGTCCAGAAAAACATCGCCGGTGGGCACACGTTCGGTGGTTCGGCCGTCGGGACGGATCGGGTGATGGTGCCGCAGGAATTCGCCCTGGGCGTCGATATAGGTGGCGTTGGAGAAGACGACGCCATAGTAGAGGGGGAGCGAAAGGAACTGCTCTACCTGCCGGGCTACCCGCTGCGGTAACAGCAGGTCGTCGGCCGACAGATCGATCACGTAATCGCCGATGGCGATGGCCAGCCCCTGGTTAAAGGCCCGGCACAGACCGCGGTTGCTGGTGTTGCGAATGAAGCGGGTAGTAGGATGATGCGCGCAGAAAGCGGTGATGACAGTGGCTGATCCGTCGCTGCTGGCATTGTCGATAACAATCAGCTCAATGTTGGGGTATGTCTGGTCAATAACCGATTGCAGGCTCTCCTGAACGAAGGCAGCATGGTTATAACAGGTGCAGATAACTGATACCCAGGGTTTATGTTTATTCAGGAATGGCGCCATGGGAACAGTGGCGCTTGCCTGGATAATCCGTTGGCGATCCATATTGGCGATTCATGTTGGAGAAAGTCCTTAGAATACTATATGATATGAAAGTAACAGGTTACTGATGGACAGGCACTTTTTATTGAGTAACCGGAATAATCCAACTTATTTTTAAAGTCGGACTAATGTTTGGCACAGTTTTTCGATACTGGATAGTACGCGAATCGGAGGGCGTGCCAAAGTGCCTGCCACCCGACCGCTATCACATTTATGGGTTAGGGTTCGCAAATGCCACTTCACATGTTGGAGGTGGCATTTGTTGTTTTCCGGGCAACCGACGGATTTTTATCGCCTTCCAGGTTGAAAAGTATGACATTCATCTCGTAGCCCAGCACCAGCAGTAGACAGATCAGGTTGGTCCAGATCATCAGGGCGATCAGCGTGCCGATAGATCCGTAGACCTTGTTGTAGGAACTGAAATTGGATACGTAATAGGAAAAGGCAAGGGTGGTCAGTACAATGAGTACGGAGGCCGTTACGGAACCAGGCATAATGAACGGCCATTTCAGGTTCACGTCTGGTCCAAATTTGTAGATGACGGATACGACGCCCACAAAAACGGCAAACACCAGCAGGTACCGGGCAATTTTGAGCAGGTAATAGAAAACGATGTTGTTGAAAACGCCGAACCTGAGCAGGTAGTCGATTACCACGCCCCCAATCACGAGCAGGCCGATAGCGAGAAAGAGCGAAATGGCGAGAGCCACCGTCAGCACTACGGCAATACCGCGCTTGGCTAAATAGCTGCGTCGTTCGGGTAGTTCGTGCGATGCATTGAAGGCATTCATCAGCGCCACCATACCGCTGGTGGCCGAATACAGGGCTAGTAGAAACCCAAAGGATAAGACGCCGCCCCGTGGCTGGCTAATAATGTCTTTAATGGTTGTATTGACCGTGGCAAAAGCGCCAACGGGCAGTGCCAGGGCAAAAAACTGCATGATCTGCCCTTCCAGATCTGGTATGAATTTGATGAATGGAATGAGCGTGAACAGGAAGATGACCGTCGGGAAAATGGCCAGGATCAGGTTATAGGCTACCGAAGCGGCACGTTCGCTCAGGTCGTTGTCGAACAGCTTGTCGGTGATTCTGCTCAGGAAACTGTACCAGTCGTTTTTTGAGTTAAAGGCGTTGTGTGTGCGTAGCCAGACCCGCGCCCCCGATAGCGCTTTTACGCTCATTAGTTTTTGGAACATACGATTGACAGCAGGGTATCATAAAGGATGCTGGATGCGGGAGCCCGGATGGTGAGTTCCCATCCAGCATCCTTTATACTATGCCAACTTCCGGCTCAAAAAAAGGTTTCAGGTGGTCGAGGAGGGCGGGTGGGGCCGCCGTTAGCCGCCCCGTATCAGCGCGCTGAAACACCAGCGTGGTTTGGCCGGTATGCAGCAGGTCGCCGGCCTCATTGCGGATGGCGTACCGGAACAAGATCCGGGCGCGGGGGATTTCGGGAATGGTGACGGTGACGGCAAGCAGGTCGTCGTAGCGGGCGGGCTTCAGGTAACGCGATGTATTCTCATACACCGGCATCATAATCCCCGATGCCTCCATCTCTTTGTACGAAAAACCGAGACTACGCAATGCCTCCACGCGTCCGATCTCATAAAAGCGGGCGTAGTTGCCGTAATACACGTAGCCCATCTGGTCGGTATCGGCATAACGTACCCGGAATGGAGGAACAAGGAAGGTAAACATACAGGGCGAGGTCGTCAGTCAGCCGAAGGCATCCGTCAGGGAAGGCACACTAGACGGGCTATCCGACTGACAACGTCGGCTGACCGACAACTCTTTTTTATTTCATGATTTTTCGCTCGCTCAGGGCGCGCTGGTAAATTCGGGCGTTGGCCATGTGTTCGGTCATGTTACGCGAGAAGGTGTGGTAGCCCGAGAAGTCGGCTTTGGCCACAAAAAACAGGTAATCGTGCTGTTCCGGATTCAACACGGCGTCGATAGCAGTGGGTGGTGGCAGGTTGATAGGGCCAGGTGGCAGGCCGGCATGGAGGTACGTATTGTACGGACTATCGAAAGCGAGGTGTCTGTTCAGTACGCGCCGGATCGTGAAGTCATTGTTGGCAAACACCACCGTCGGGTCGGCTTCCAGTTTGATGCCACGCTTCAGCCGGTTCAGGTACACACCGGCTACACGGGGCTGCTCGTCTGACTTGATCGTTTCGGCCCTGACAATCGAGGCCAGCGTTTGCACGTCTGTCTGGCTCAGGCCCAGGGCAGCCGCTTTGGCTTTGCGCGCGGGTGTCCAGAACTTCTTGTATTCGTCGGCCATGCGGGCCAGCAGGGCGGTCGGTTTAGCCGTCCAGAACAGCTCGTAGGTGTTCGGAATGAACAGGCAGATGATGGTGGTAGTGTCGAGACCGTAGCGTTTGCAGGTATCGGGGTTGTTGAGCAGCTCGCGGAGGGGTTCGGGGCCAAAGGCGAATTTGCTGCCTACCTTGTCGATGAGCTCGCTTTTCAGGCGGATACTGCTATTGAAGGTCAGCTCGATGGGGTCCTGGCTGCCACTGCGAAGCTTTTTAATGGCTTCGTAATTGCCCATGCCGGGTTTCATGCGGTAATGGCCCGCCTTCACGCGTTCAGGGTATTTCATCAGTTTAGAAACAAACCGGAACGTCATCTCATTCTCCAGCACCTGATGCTTCTGCAGGGTATCGATAACGGATTCGAAGGTGGCTCCCTTAGGAATGTACAGCGAAAACGGCTTGGCATCGTCGGTATGGGCGTTGATGTTGGGCGTCTTGGCCAGTTGCCAGGCGTAGAAGGTAAATGAAACGAACAGTACCGTAAAGGCAATGTAGAGGCCGATTTTGGTGTTGCGCGACAGTGTCATTGAGTGTAAGAGGGCTGATGCGTCATGTCGAAGCGCCGACATGACAACTCTGCAAAGGTACAGCCCTAACGCAACAATGCGCTGACAAGCATTTTTTTGATATAGCCGGGCGAAAAGGTCCTCTCGACGCTTGTCATGGACATAACCAACTGGGCAATCCCGCTGAGAAGACCTTATTCAGCGCAACAGGCCGTTCGTCATAAAAGGGCTGCAACCTTTACGCGCGAATCTGCATCTTTCAGAAACACAACTCTGGAGACTACATGAAAACCGCTTCGTTACTAACGTACCTGGCCCTGAGCCTCAGTCTGACGTCCTGCCTCTCCGCACAGGATGTGAAACAAACCAAGACGTTCTCCGGCATCTCCGCTCTCGATGTAAGCGCCGGGATCAACGTGTACCTGACACAGGGAACCACTGAGTCGGTACGCATTGACGCCAAAGGCTTCGACGACGATGAAGTGATTGCTGAACAGCGCGGCAATAAGCTGGTGCTGGGTATTCATCGACGTAACGGCTGGAAAGGTATTTTTGGCAGTAAAAACTCGGTGAAAGCCTACGTAACGGTGAAGAACCTGAACAGTATCGAGGTTTCGTCGGGGGCTGATCTGGAAGGCGAAACCCGCCTCACGGCCGACGAACTGACGCTGAGCACCAGCAGCGGCGCCGATGTGGATCTGGAAGTACAGGTAAATCGCATGACCGTATCGGTTAGCAGCGGGGCAGACGTAACGCTGAGTGGTTCGGCCACCAAACTAACCGCGTCGGCATCGAGCGGGGCCGATCTGAACGCCGATAAGCTGAAGAGCGACATTTGCTACGCCGAGGCGTCGGGCGGGGGCGATGCACGCGTATACGGGCAGAAAGAGCTGTACCTGCGGGCATCGGGTGGTGGCGACGTAACCTATCGGGGCCCCGGTCAGTTAGTAAGCAGGAAGACCTCCGGGGGAGGAGACATTAATCGAGATTAAACAAGACAACCTATGAAAACGAACAGTATGCGGCTATTAATAGCCTTTTTTGCCTTGATGACAAGCCCGCTTTGGGCGCAGGATAGTACGTTGAATCCCGCTGTGGCCAACTTTTCTGTTTTGAAAGTCAGCACGGGTGTTCAGGTTTTTCTGACCCAGGGCGATACGGAATCGTTGAGAATTGACGCCCGCGGTTTCGATGCCAAAGACATTGTTGCTGAAGTAGAGGGTCGTGAGTTGAAGATCAGCATCCGTCTGCAAGGCTGGTTGGGTAATAACAAAGCGAACAAGAACAACAGCCGCTACGTGAAAGCGTACCTGACAGCTCGTCAGCTCAACGAAATTACGGTGTCGGCGGGGGCGCAGTTAACCGGTGATGCGCCGTTTAAGGCCGATAAAATCAGCTTGTCTGCCAAATCGGGCGCTGAACTGACCATGAACCTGAACGCCACCGACGTTGAGCTAAGCGCAGGCGCAGGCGCCACGGCTGCCGTAAAAGGCACGGCTAAAACGGTCACGGCTGCGGCGTCGGGTGGGGCTACCATCGATGCCAAATCGCTGACTGCCAACACCACCCAGGCTGAGGCTACCAGCGGCGCCAGCGTGCGGGTTTATGCCGAGAACGAACTGTTCCTGAAAGCATCGACGGGCGGTAGCGTTAGCCACAGTGGCCCCGGCCGGATCGTGAGCCGTAAAACCTCACTCGGTGGCAGCGCCAATTAAGAGCCATGCCAGTAGGCTGCTCGGGCATCGGGTGGTCATTGGTTGTCTTTTACATGCAACGACCACCTGATGACAATGAATACCCATGTACACGATATAGAAGCCGGTATTTTGCCATTGGTCAACGCGCTGAACCGAACCGGCCGGGTGCAGACGTTTTCAAGTTGTGAGGGGCACTTCGCCCCTGATGAGCAACAAATGCGTGACCGGAATCAGGCAGAAGTTCGTTTTCTGCCTGCGTCAGGTTCGGCCAGCCCCGGTTCAACGGCTGATACAGATTTGGAGCAATGGCTGGGTACGTTGCTGGCCCGTTTCAAAAACCGCTACAGCCTTATGCCTGTGACAGTGATCGGCTATAAATTATTTACCCCCATCGACGGCGAAAGCGTTGACCAAACGTATGTGATCGAGTTACGTCCGTTCAACCGATTCGACCAGCCCGCTACCAAACGCGCCGATATTGACCGGGCCGTCCAGCAACTGGCCGATCTGGTGTAGATAGGGGCAACCAGTAGTGCGGAACCGACAGAAGTACCGGCATTTCACCACACCTGCGATAAGTGACGCAGCCGAATCTATAGACCTGCCCTGAGGTAGGCCCAGCCCTGTTCCTGCTTCAGGATGAGCTCAGCCATGGCCATCGGTACTGTGCCGATAAACGGGAGAAGATCCGCTTCCGTCACTTTCTGCATGCGCATCGTGTTCTCGCAAGCGACCATCTTAACGTTCTTTTTCTGCACCAGCTCCTGAAGTATACTGGCGTATCTGGCCTTTTCGGTCAGGACCATAGCCAGGCCACCGCCGTGTAAAACCACTTCGACCTCGGCATCGGGCCAGCTTTCGCGCAGGTTGCGCAGGTTAGTAATAAGTGATCGCTGCGACAGGGTATCAGACGCTACAAACTGAAAAACAACCTTATGGCCTTTGCCTGTGTCCTGCGCCAGCATGGTCTGGTCAATACCGAGGGTAGCGGTCAGGAGCGAAAAAACGAACAGTACTGTTTTCATAACTCGGCTGTTTATCGATTAGGTGAACGACTGGGGATCTGCTGATCCTGCCAATTCTTTATTGGCTTGAACGGACCGAATTTATGCTGTTTTTCGGGAAAAGAATCGGCATATGGACCAAACGGATGGTCTATTGGTTTACCGGCAATGTTGGGCCAATCGCGGCTGAGATCCCTGGCGGGTCGTGGCATTGACTCGATGTAAGCGGCAATATCCCAGGCTTCTTCATCGGTCAGCGCCGGGTTTTCCCAGGTGGTGCCCTGGGGCATGTTTGTTTTGATGTAGCCGGCCAGACGGGAAATGCGGAACAGACCCGCCCCCTGATTAAAGCTATGCCGGCCCCACAGTGGCGGAAATGTATAGCCCGTTTTGCCCGCATTAGCCACGCCCTGACCGGTTAGACCATGGCAGGCGACACATTTCTGCGCATAGGCCAGTTTCCCCTTGCCAGGGTCAGCCGCCCGGTCGAGGTACGCCAGCTTCCAGATACCTGCTCCGGTGGGCGTTTCGCCTTTGGGTACGTTGCCGCCAACAGACAGGATATAGGCCACGATGGCTTTCATTTCCCGGCTGTTGCTATCGAGTGCTCTACCGTTCAGGCTTCGTTCAATACAGTCGTTCACCCGTTTCTGAACGGACTCAACCGTACCTGACCGTTCGCGGAATTTAGGGTAGTTGGCCGCCACAGCACGGTAGTTATTGCCCCAGGGTTTGGTGCCGGCCTCCAAATGGCAATTCTGACAATTCATGCCGTTAGACAAGGCCGCCACTTTTCCTTTTGGACCCAGGTACGTTGCCGTGTGCGCAATCAGCTCTTTTCCGTAGCTGATCAGGGCCGTGCTGGCTTTTGTAGTGTCCTGCCGGGTTGCCGCCGGCCCCGTTTGTGCAGCGTCCGACATAAAGCTGGCCGTACCTGTTAGTACCAGCAGACCGGCCAGCAGCCTTAAGGCTGGCTGTTGACTTCGGGTTGGTCTGTTATCGGCTTTTTCTGCATGCATAGCTCACCATCAGGGCTTTACTTGCCTGACACAGGCAATGTAGGAACAACCATTGATTCAGCAAGATAGGTGAAATTTACGGTATCAATAAGCGGCCGCCGTACCGCGTCGCCGCGACGTGAATAACGCAAAAACGCCATAGCGGTATACTATGGCGTTTTTCAGTACGAAAGATCAACCAGCGTCAGGCGGTTGTTTCTGCCTGCACAAGCGCTTGCTCTAACTGCCTGAGCGGCACCACACCCGACTGCCGCCAGACGATCTGCCCTTTCCGGAACAGAATCAACGTGGGCACGCCCTGAATGCGGTAGTTAGCGGCTGTCGCCGGGCTTTTATCAATGTCTATTTTCAGCACTCGCACGCGGTTGCCCATACGCGTAGCAAAGTCTTTCAGTACAGGAGCCATCGTTTTGCAGGGCCCGCACCATGCTGCGAAAAAATCGACGAGAACGGGCGTCTCCCCATTGATAAGCTCGCCGAAGGGTTGTCTTGTTGGCGCTTCCATATCAGTTCGTAAAGAGATAAGTAGGTACTGACCTGAATCAGCATGTCATGAACCCATTATACTACACCAGCGCCACATTGTTTATCAAAGCGCCAGCGGCGAGGCCTGTGCCGTGAAATTTTTAACGAAAACGGTAAAATCCAGATGCTGTCGTTCCCGGCTTTAACCGATCGGCAAATCAAACAGGTACTGGAGCACGTCGACCCGGCGCACTGAGCCTGCCCGTTAGTAACCCGTAGTTACTGGTAGCCGATTAAGACACAGTAGCCAGGCGACTGACGGAACAACACGCGATAGCGCATGAACGGGAAGGAGTTGGAATAAAGCAAGTTGGTTTATGCCGCAAGAGGATAACAAATAACTTTGTGGCTACTCCAAGTCCATCATGCGTTCTTCTCTTCTTTTCCTGGTCTGTTTAGGCCTGTATAGCACGCTTCAGGCCCAGACTCCAGCCCCTTTTGGCGCCGTCCCGTCGTCGCGGCAATTGCAGTGGCACCAGCTGAAATACTACGCTTTTGTCCATTTCAACATGAACACCTTCACCAATGAAGAGTGGGGGCATGGCACCGAAACGCCCGATATGTTCAATCCCTCGCAGCTCGACTGTCGGCAGTGGGCGCGGGTAGCGAAAGCTGCCGGAATGGAAGGCATCATTATCACGGCCAAACACCACGACGGATTTTGTCTGTGGCCCAGCCAATACACCGAGCATTCGGTAAAGAACAGTAAATGGCGCAATGGGAAGGGCGATGTGTTGAAAGACCTCTCGGCAGCCTGCAAAGAGTATGGCCTGAAATTCGGCGTTTACCTGTCGCCCTGGGACCGGAACCATCCCGCTTATGGTACGCCTGCCTACAACGAGGTGTTCAAGAATACGCTGAAAGAGGTGCTCACCCAGTACGGCGATGTGTATGAAGTCTGGTTCGACGGGGCTAACGGGGAAGGACCAAACGGAAAAAAACAGGTGTACGACTGGCCGGGCTTCGTCGCCACCGTGCGGCAGTATCAGCCCAACGCCGTTATTTTCAGCGATGCCGGCCCCGACATTCGCTGGGTAGGCAATGAAGATGGCTATGCCGGCGAAACGAACTGGAGTACCCTCAACCGTGACAAGGTGTACCCGGCCTATCCCAATTACTGGGAGCTGACGCTGGGGCATGAGGATGGGACCCATTGGGTGCCTACGGAAGTAAACTGCTCGATCCGGCCCGGCTGGTATTATCATGCCAGCGAAGACAACAAGGTGAAGTCGCTGGAACACCTGGTCGATATTTACTACAGCTCCATCGGACGCAACGGTAACTGGCTGCTGAACCTGCCCGTCGACCGGCGGGGGCTGGTGCATGAGAACGATGAAAAGCGCCTTATGGAACTGAAAGCCTATACCGACAAAGCGACCCACAATCTGGCAGGCGGTAAAAAGATTACCAGCAGCAGTGTCTTCCGAAAAACGTCGATGTTTGGTGCGGGCAACGTGCTGGATGGCAACCGGAACACCTACTGGGCTGCTGCCGCAACCGACAAACAGGCTGCGCTGGCGATCGACCTGGGCAAACAGACCACGCTGAACCGGTTGCTGATCGAGGAGTACATTGCCCTGGGGCAGCGGGTAAAAAAATTCACTGTCGCGGCTTTTCTGGACGGTCGGTACCAACCCATCGCTACCGGAACAACCATCGGAAACCGGCGTATACTACGTTTCTCTGCCGTCACGACCAATAAACTGCGCATCACCTTCGAGGAGGCCAAAGCCAGCCCATTGATTCGCCACGTCGAACTATACAACGCACCTGAACTGATGGTTACGCCGGTGATCAGACGCAGCAAAGACGGCCTGGTGACGATTGTGAGCCCCCGAACGACCGATCCGGTGATTACGTACACCGTCGACGGGACCGAACCGACCGCCAGCAGCACTCGTTTTAGTCAGCCATTTCCCTTACCCAAAGGCGGGACCATCAAAGCACGGGCGTTCATCGACAACATGAAGCAGGCCAGCAGCCCGGTAGCTACCGAATTCGATATCAGCGCGGCCAAATGGACGGTTGTTTCGGCCGGGATGCCGGCCGAAAGCAAAACCGCTGACCGCCTGATTGACGGTACCGGTGATACGTTTTGGCAGCAGCGAAAAAAGGACGATTCCCCCCTGTCCGTGGTAGTGGATCTGGGCGAAACGGTGCCTTTACACGGCATGACGTACCTACCCCGGCAGGATGGGCGCAAAGAAGGCATCGTGTATCGGTATGCCGTTTCGGTGAGTCAGGACGGTAAAAGCTGGTCGGCCCCGGTGAGTCAGGGCGCGTTTAGCAACATCAACAACAACCCGGTGCTTCAGTCCATTCGGTTTGAGAAGCCTTCGTCAGCGCGCTACATTAAGTTCGATGCCCTCGAAACTGCCAGCGCTACAGACGCCACTGTATCTATTGCCGAACTAGGCGTGTTGACTCACTAACGTCAGATCAGTTCGTTGTTTTGTAGGGCGGCTTCGTCAGTAAGGGTTGTCAGCGCGTTCTGGGTAAGCGACGTTTCCAGCTCTTTTCCTTCTTGGCGTGGGCTGTTTTTGCCTGTTGGCGACGGATCAGGCAAAAGGGTATTGATAAACGCAAGGGTATCGACAACGAGGCCCGGAAAAAGGCCATGAATTGCCCCGGCAAACTTGGCCGGAAGCGAAATGATCCGCTCGGCATCACCGTAGCGGGTGGCCTCAATGATCTCATTGGCAACATGCTCGGCACTGACCGACAGACCCGGCAACGAATCGCCGATTTTGAACCAGGCATATTCTTTTTCGTGCTGACCACGTACCTGTGCCTGTCGGGGGCTACCCGTGCGGATCAGGCCGGGACAGATGGTCGTGACAAATACGTTATCGCGAGCCACCTCGGCCCGAAGCCCTTCCGAGTACCCAACCAGGGCAAACTTACTGGCCGAATAAGGCAGCAGGTGCGGCACCGATACCTTGCCGCCAAACGAAGCTACGTTGACAATCCGCCCGGATTTCCGCTGCTGCATATCGGGTAATACGGCATTGGTGGCGTGATAAGCGGCCCAGAAATTGGTGTTCATGGCGTCGTGGAAATCATCGTCGGTGGTGTTGGCGTATGGTCCCGCCATGATCACTCCCGCGTTATTGATCAACACATCGACCGGACCTAACTGCTGATTGACCGCCTCGAAGAAACCAGCCAGCGCTGTTTTGCTGGTCAGATCGCAGGCGTGGGTGTATACTTCCCCGCCATAGGTATGTAGCTCCGATGCGGCAGTGTCGAGCGTTTCCTGTGTGCGGGCGCAGATAGCCAGACGGGCTCCTTCCCGGGCTAACTGTCTGGCCATAACCAGCCCCAGACCGCGCGAACCGCCCGTGATAACGACGACTTTTTCCCGGAAATCGATTTTCCGATTGCGGCGTTGGACGGCCCGGAAAGCAACCAGAGCCCCCACGCCAACTATACTCCAGAGTAACGTTTGCTTTGCCATAACTGAGTTGTTTACAACAAAACAACGGCTGGCGCAGGGCGGCGCGGGAACTGACGGAGTGGCCCCTTACAGCTTCGTGTATACCACGTCGGCAAAATAGTGGCGGCAGTCGGTGAACCAGTGTGTCTGCGTAAACCCGGTCTGGTTGGCCAGGTGCTGAATTCCCTCACGGGTAAATTTTCGGGAAATCTCGGTGTGGATAATCTCGCCGTAATCGAACGCCACACGCCGATCGAGTGCCCTAATGTTGACGGTCTGTTTTGTTTGACTTACCAGATAGCTACGTGCTTCACCCGTTTCGGGGCTGTAGATTTCGTAATGATCAAAAGCGGCCAGGTTAAAGTCGGCGTCGAGTTCGCGGTTGATGCGGCGAAGCAGGTTCAGGTTGAAGGCTTTCGTCAAGCCCTGCCGGTCGTTGTAGGCGGCGTGGATTACGGCGGGGTGCTTTTGCAGGTCGAACCCCGTCAGTAGCAGATCACCCGGACGCAGCAATGCCGACAACTGGGTATAAAATTCGAGGGCGCCTTCGGGCGTGAAATTGCCGATGTTCGATCCCAGAAAGAGCACCACCTGCCGGGGTGTGTCGGCCCCGTCGTAGGTACGTTCGGCAATCCGGGCCAGCGCATCCGTGTAGTCGCCATGTTGGGGACTCACCGTGAGGGTCGGCAGTTTCCGGGTCAGATCATCGGTCAACTCATCCAGCGCCGTTTCCGAAATATCGACGGGCGAGTAGCTGAACCGGGCGTTGTGCCCCACGAAATGGGTGAGCAGCACCTTGGTTTTTAGCCCATCGCCCGCCCCCAGTTCGATCAGATCAAAAGGACGGTCATCGGCAGCGAACAGGTTGAGCCACTGGTCTTTGTAGTTGTCAATGATTTCGTATTCGCTGCGGGTGAGGTAATACTCGGGCAAGTGCATGATCTCACTGAACAGACGGCTCCCTTCGGCATCATAGAAAAAGCGCGACGACAGGCGTTTAGGATGCTGGGTCAATCCTGAACGTACCTCGTCGGCCAGGGCGGTGCTAATCAGGTACGTTGTGTCGGTATGGTCTGGAAGCATATTCGTTAGGGTAAAGCCAACTGACTAGTGAACCAGTCGAATGCCGGTGTATTGCCACTGCTTGTCGGGTTGGAAAAAGTTGCGGTACGTGGCACGAACCGAATCGGGTGGGGTAGCTACGGAAGCACCCCGCAAAACCATCTGCCCGCTCATGAATTTGCCGTTGTATTCGCCCACGGCCCCCGGAACGGTTTTGAAACCAGGGTAGGGGAGATAGGCCGAGGCCGTCCATTCCCACCGTTGGCCCCAGTTCAGGTTACCTGGCGTGGCGGCTGTTTCCCACTCGAATTCGGTAGGCAGGCGCATCCCCCGCCAGCGGGCATAGGCGTCGGCTTCGTAGAAATTGACATGGCAAACCGGCGCGTCGGGGGCAATGGGTTCCAGGCCGCCAAAGGTGTAGTGGTGCCACTGCCCGTCTAGCTTATGCCAGTACAGCGGCGCTTCGGCTTTAGTGGCATTCACCCAGGCCCATCCGTCGGCCAGCCAGTGCTGAAACTGCTGGTAGCCGCCTGCTTCCATAAAGTCCAGGTACTCGGCATTGGTCACCAGATTACCCGCCAGCCTAGTGTCGTTTAGATACACCTTGTGCACACCCAGTTCGTTGTCGAACGAAAAGCCATTTCCCTGATAGCCAATGGTATATAGGCCCTCCGGAACCAAGACCGATGTACCTGGCTGTTCGGGCGTATGCTCGGTAACGGGTATCGCCAACGCCGGGAACAGCGGGTTATGCCCCAGTGTATATTTGATGTCAGTGATCAGTAGTTCCTGGTGTTGTTTTTCGTGTTCGAGCCCCAGCACAACCAGCGCATGCAGGTCATCAGCCAACTCGTTCTCGGTCAGGAACCGGTTCATGTGTTCGTCCACATAATCGCGGTAGCGATATACGTCTGCCACCGTGGGGCGGCTCAGGTTACCGCGCATGGTACGCAGTGTGCGGCGACCAACGGTTTCGTAATAGCTGTTGAAGACGTAGTTGAACTGGTCGTTGAACACCCGGTAGTCAGGTACGTTCGGGATAAGGACAAACGTTTCCCAAAACCAGCTGGTATGGCCCAGGTGCCATTTGGGCGGGCTGGCATCGGGCATGGGCTGCACCACAAAATCTTCGGTTTCCAGGCCCGAACATAGCCGTACTGACTGGTCGCGTACCTGGTGAAAGGCATCGGCCAGCGCGGTAATTACTGACTGTAACTGCATAGAATCGATAAAGTGAGCGGATTGAGCTTTCTGAGGAATAATCTATTCGCTGACTCGACAAGCCGATAGACTTAACAACTAGAAGTCAAACTAATTATCGGGAATAATGGTGTCGATACATCAATAAAATAATATGGAATGGGCCATACAGGCGAACAACCCAACCGGTTGGCCTCTAGTTGTGTTAGTAGCTGACTCATCAACTCAACACGAATCGTATGGCTACGCCTAAACCAGATTATTATGGTATTGACTTTCGTGAGCATCCCGAGAAATATCGGGTAAGCGTGGGCGAAATGGGGGTGCTCACCGCAATGCCCTACAAGGCTGAGATATTGCCATTTTGGCGATTCAAAGATCCAGACGCCGCCCGCGAATCGTCGGAGAAAATCTACCAGCTCTTTCTGGATTACAAGGCCAACCACGATTTCATTGGCATGGACATGGCCCGCAAATTCCTGCAAATGGGCTACACCCGGTCGCGGCGCTACGCCAACCACAAAGGCGGCAAGAAATATGATGGTCCCGTTCCCGCCGATAAAAAAGGCCAGTCGGGTGCGCATGGCCGGGCGCAGTTGCCGCGCAGTGAAGAAGATCCCGTGAAAGCAGCGTCGGCCCGGATTTTCTACGCCAAATACCTTGAAGCCCGCGAAGACCCGGAGTACAAACGTCAGAAAAAGGAATGGCAGGAGAAATATGGGTGATGTGAGCGAAGTTTGCAGTGGCTACGATGCTTCACACTGTTGTGACCGTTGTCGCCTGCCTCGTTCTCCGTTGTCGCCTGCCTGTGGCGAGTGACAACGGAGAACGAGGCAACGTAGTTAATTCTGTAAAACGCCCTCACTTTGTACCCCATGCTCCTTCAACTCGTTAACGCTACCTTCCGACAAACAGGAAATAAGACGTACCCACCCCTCAGTTTTACCCTGAATGCCGGGGAACATTGGGCTATTATGGGGCCATCGGGTTCAGGGAAAAGCTTGTTGCTGGACGTGCTGGCGGGGCGTACTACGTTGCAGAGCGGCCAGCTACTGCATCCGGTTGGACCGCTGAAAACCTCAGTTGAGCTGGTCGCGCGTGATTACTCGTTCGACTGGCGGATTGCCAGCGCGGCGCAATTCTATCAGCAACGGTACAATACCCAAACCGTCGATACGGCGCCGACCGTTCGTGATGTCCTGCAAGGTCAGGTACGTCCCCCCGGCACGATCGATCTGGCATCAGCCCCCGTTCCCCCACCGGCCTATACCGAGGCCTGGCTGATCGAGGTGGCAACTCAACTCAACATAACGTACCTGCTCGACCGGCGGTTGACGTCACTATCCAATGGCGAAACCCGCCGGACACTGCTGGCCCGCTCGCTGCTGAAACGTCCCCGCATATTGCTGCTCGACAATCCATTTGTGGGCTTAGACGCCGACAGTCGCGCCCAGTTACACGAGACCGTGAACCGGGTAGCGCAAGCGGGCGTGTCGCTGGTGATGGTTGTCGATGAGCGCGACGTACCGGCGTGTATTACCAACCGGCTGGTGCTGGAAGGGGCGGGGGACGCAGTAGGGCCTGGGCTTTTAGCCCCAGGCCCTACTGCGTCCCCTACCCCCTTCACTTATGCCGTACAGATGCGGAACGTGACCATCCGGTATGGTGAAAAAACGGTGCTGCATGGCATCGACTGGGCTGTGCGGCGGGGCGAAAAATGGGCGTTGCTGGGTGCCAACGGATCGGGGAAAAGTACGCTGCTGAGTCTGATCACCGCCGACAATCCGCAGGCCTACGCCAATGATTTTGACCTGTTCGACCGAAAACGCGGCACTGGTGAAAGCATCTGGTCGATCAAGGCGCACATCGGGTTTGTCTCGCCCGAACTCCATCTGTATTTCCCCCGGCAGCTAAACGTGTGGGACGTGGTGGCGTCTGGCCTGTTCGATACGATGGGCCTGTTCCGAAAACTGACGCCCGAGCAACGTACCCGGATCGATGAACAACTTCGGCAACTTGGGCTTAATGAACTACGCGACGAGCTATTAGCCGCCCTGCCGGTAGGCCAGCAACGGTGGGTATTGCTGGCCCGGGCGCTGGTCAAAAGACCACCCTTGCTGGTCCTCGATGAGCCTACGCAGGGGCTCGATGCTACTCAAACAGCACAGTTCCGGCAATTGGTGGAGCAGCTTTGCGCCGTGAACCCGGCCCAGACGCTGATCTACGTAACCCACTACACCGACGAGCTGCCGGCTGCCATTACCCATACCCTTCGCCTCGATAGCGGGCGGATCGTGGCCTGACCTATTGTTTGCGCTGATTCTTTGCGACCTTTGCGGCTTCAACCGGCAGACAACATTCCATGATTCTTTTAGACGGTAAACTCCTTTCTGCGCAGATCAAGCAGGAAATCGCGGCCGAGGTCGCCCAGATCAAGGCCGAGGGCGGCAAGATTCCGCACCTTGTCGCTATTCTTGTCGGCACGGCAGGCCGCTCGGAAACCTACGTGGCCAGCAAAATGAAAAGTTGCGAAGAAGTTGGTATGCACTCGACGCTGATCCGTTTCGATGATGACGTGACTGAAGCTGAACTGCTCGCTGCTGTAGAAGACGTGAACAACAACCCCGACATGGATGGGCTGATCGTTCAGCTTCCGCTACCAAAACACGTCAATACGGATCTGGTGATGGAGGCGATCAACCCCGCCAAAGATGTTGACGGGTTCCATCCAACCAACGTGGGGCGCATGACAAAAGGCTTACCGGCCTACGTGTCGGCTACGCCGCAGGGCATTCTGGAGATGCTGAAACGCTACGATATTCCCACCAGCGGCAAGCATTGCGTGGTGGTGGGTCGCAGTCAGATTGTGGGGCTGCCCATGAGCATTCTGATGCAGCGCAACGGCTACCCCGGCAATTGCACGGTAACGCTCACCCACTCGAAAACGCAGAATCTGGCCGAGATCTGCCGTACCGCTGATATCCTGATCGCCGCCCTCGGTAAACCCGAATTCGTTACTGCCGACATGGTGAAAGACGGTGCCGTGGTGATCGATGTAGGCCTCGAACGCGTGCCCGACGCCAGCAAGAAAAGTGGATTTGCCCTCAAGGGTGACGTGAAATTCGACGAAGTAGCGCCCAAAACCAGCTACATCACCCCCGTTCCCGGCGGCGTAGGCCTCATGACGATCTGCTCACTCATGCAGAACACCGTCAAGGCCGCCCGGCGCGAAGTGTACGAGTAAGCCGATGGATCATCTACAATTCAAAAGATACAGCTGTGTATAGCTTCGTGATTAAAACTAGACCTAAATCATACAATAGCTGGGGGAGTACTACGGTTGCGAAGAAGAAGAGCTATATACAACGTATTGAGAAGGCATTTTCCACTTCTTACCCCGGACATATCCCCCTTAATAAAGATCTATATGGCCTAGTTTATCATTTTTATAAAGAATCTGGAGGACATGATGCTGACAATATAAGTAAGCCAGTTTGGGATTGTTTGAGAGGAATTCTGTACGATGATGATAAACGTGTTAAAATGCGGATCGTCGGCAGTTTTGAAATGACCACTGATTACATTACTGTTATTGGATCTTCAGGCCTTTCTGGTAAGTTGATAGCCGAGTTGCTCGACGCATTGGAAACCGAAGACCATTTACTTTATGTTGAGTGTGGTACCTTCTCGCCTGCTATGATTCAACTAAACATTGCACAAAATGCAAATTAGACCTCAATACCTGCAGCGCTATATGCACGATATTGCTGTAGAACAGTTAATGGCTGATTATCAGGCTAAAGGCTATCAAGTTGCTAAAGAAGAAAAGGTTGGCGAGTATAGGGCTGACCTTGTGGCTAGAAAAGCGGATGAGGTGGTTGTTTTTGAAGTGAAAGTGGGGAAGATGACACCACAAAAGCGGGCGCAGATTGTTGGTCTAGGTGATTATGTGCGCGCACAGAAAAACTATAAATTTTTAGTGGTTGTAGCTACGCCTCCCAAACCGAAGAAAATCGCTATTCCCAATTTAGATGAACTTCTCTATGAGTATATAGTCGATCATTTTCCTGATGAACTAAACTCTCTTTCTTCTCTTACTCGGATAGAAAATGTAGTTGACACTATTGTTGATGAGTTAACCTTGCTGGAGGAAGGTGGGTTTGAAGCAAAGGGAACCGGAACTGTAGAAATTGAACTTCAATACGGTCCAACCAATGATGCATCATTAAGCGACGATAGTTTTCCGTTTACATTTGAGATTAAACTGAATCAGAACGACCGGAACGAATTGATTCTTGACGAGGTAATCCAACTGCATGTTGATACATCCTCATGGGATGAATGACGTTCACCTTACTTTATAGATGGCAAAGAGGCGCTGCCGGGTACGTACCCGGCAGTGCCTCTTTTTAGCTGAGAAAGGGTATTGATCAATGACGACCTTTCTGCACCTGAATAAAGGTTCCGTCGGTGGCAAACGTCAGTTCAGCCAGCTGATTGTTGCTTTGCTGAATGATTACCTTGAACTGGCCCGTTGGGTTTTTACCGGCTACTTTAATGGTTGACCCAGCATAGTTGGTACTGATGTAGGAGGTAATAGGGGCGGGCAGCGTAGCGGCATCAATGACACTGTAATTGCCTTTGATCCCCCGCACTACTTCCTGCGCAAACGTGCCGTCGATGTTGAACAACAGGGCTTTACGGGTTGTGCCGTCGGCCAGCGTGATCATCACGATGTAGCCACGCGTAGCATCTTTACCGGCTGAATTAATCGTTGATCCCGCATACGAAGCACTGATAGCTGATGTGATGGCGGCTGGCAGATCGGCAACAGCTACCTGGCTCAGGCTATCACGACCATGCCCACCGGGACCATGCCCGCCGGGGCCTTTGCCACCACCCGGTCCGTCGCGCAAGGCGAGTTCTTTGTTGAAAGTGCCATCGGCATTGAAGAGCAACGTTGTCCGGGTCGAATTCTGCGTAAGGGCAACCAGGAAATTCCCTGCGTCATCTTTGGCTGCATAATCGATCGTAGCACCGGCATACGACGCGCTAATGGCCGAGGTGATCGTGGCAGGCAGGTCAGTAACGGCAATCTTGGTGATGTTCTTCTTGCAGTAGAAGCCAGTGGTATCGCCCGATAAGCGGGCCGATGCGGTCGTGGTATCAGGAACCACCTGTTGCGAGTTGTTGCAACCCCAGAGAGTTAGGCTAAAGAGGGCGATGAAGCCCAGGAAATACGTCGTTTTCATTTGCTATTTTGTGTTTATTATAGCCCTGATTACGACGATATATTCCGGGACGTTGCAGCCGTTTAGATTAATTTTTGATGAACAATTTAGTTGAGCCAAATTCGTTTTCATGCGCTTGTGCCTGACCGCGAGGCGGTGATAAATAGCGTGTTATTCACTGGCTAACTAACTGATGATAAGTAAATTAGCTATGCTGTAATGGCTTTGCCTAAGCCAATCAATAAACGCGCTGTTTAGATTGCGATTTGTTAGGGAATTAGCGCCTAATCCGTGAACTTGGCTCAATGAAAAAGCCCATCCTTCAGTGCCTTTTTGCACTTCAACTGCTCGTGTCAACTGCTGTTTTTGCCCAGCCTGCCAGTCTGTCGGAGAAACGGCTTACCCTGCTGACCTTTGGGGATAGCAACGGTACATTTCCGCACAGTTGGCCACAGCAACTCAGGCTCGCGCTTCCGAATGCGGTGGTGCATAACATCAGCCAATCGGGGCGAACGATCGGGTTTGTCAACAATGGCGACAGCACACTGAATGCCCTGTTGGTTACTGGGCAAAACCTGAAAAAAGCCGCCGAACTGACGGGCTCCCAACCCTACGATTTCATTGTGATCGAACTGGGTACCAACGATGGTAAAGCTATTTTTGCTGACCGTCAGGCAGACGTCCCTGTTAATCTGGGAAAGCTGATCGAGCTGATCAAACATTGCCCGTACACAGTCATTCAGAAGGCCAGAATAATCATTATTTCGCCCCCGCCCTACGGAATGAAAGCGGAAGCCACGGCGAAATATGCTGGTGGTAGCCAACGCGTAAAAGCCATGTCGAAGGCCTTCAAAAAAGTAGCGCGGCAACATGGTTGCCTCTTCGTCGACGGCTTCCGAACGCCTGGTCTCGACATCGAAACCATGACCGCCGACGGCCTTCATCTGGATGCCACTGCTTCCCGAAAACTCATCGAACCCGTTGTGGCGCTGATGGTGAAGTGAAAGCCTGCCCTGTGTCTTCTGTTTACTGTCTTCTGTTGCGCTGCTAAGAAGCTGTTTGAGTTAGCAAAATCGTCGCGTAGCCGCACCGGCGGACCGGACCCAACAAAACGCTAGATTGTTAGGTCCGGTCCGCCGGTGCGGCTACGCGACGGAAAATTAACTCAAACAACTTCTAATGAAATAGGTCGCGGATACGCGGAGCAACAGTAAACAGAGCTTTTCAAAAACCAATATCCAGCACCAGCGGTTGCAGGAGGTATTGGCCCGTGCGGATGCTGTAGGTGGTGCGGAGGCCTAGTTCCAGCGGGGTACGGAGCCGGAGCGGATTGAAGACGACCGAGAGATCAGCCCCGACTGTCCAATCGTAGGAACTGGATGGAACGATAGCGCGCGGAACACCCCGGCTGTCATACTGTACTAACCTGCTGGTACCCCGGGCGTAATCGGAGAAAACCCCGCCTTTAAGGCGCTGAATGTAAAGGAGCCGGGTAAGCGACAGATGCATGTCGGCGAGGGGGAGGCGGTAGTCACCACCGAATACCGCCAGATTGTCGAACGGAATATAGGCGGCACCGCGTGGATAGAGTACGCTGGCCTGGAACCGGTACAACTTGTTGGCGTCGGGTGTGCCCCACTGGTATTGATAGGCACCCCGCAACGTGATGTAATGATGCTTGCCAATGCCCGGCAAGAACACGTTCATCGACGTACCCCACTGTAAACCTGTCAGGCTGCCTGCCTTCGCGAACGGTGTGCTGCGTACCTGCGTGCTTACCGCGACCCCCAGCCGTGGCCCCACGTCGCGGCGATTCTGGCGTAATGTCAGCGCGTAATTGGCCCCGTAGGTCATTGTGTGCAGGGAGCCATTACCCGTTTCAGTGAACAAACGGCCCGGCAAATCGTAGCCGCTGACCTGCAAAAATCCGTAGTAAGCCGACAGATTAGCGCTTTGGTTGAACCGCGATTGGGTTAACTGAAAAGGCAGCCGAATACCCGCCGTTACCTGATTGTACCGCCACGTGTCGGTACGGAGGCTGTCGAGCGGGTTGTAGCGATCGAGGTAATAGGAGGTCCGCCGGTTGCCGGTCTGGAAACCCAGGTCGAGCACCGGATACAGGCCCTGATAGCTCAGATTGGCCGCAAAGCCACCCACCTGCTCACTCTGATTATACGTATAGGCCGCCGTGATCTGCGTAGTAGCCAGCAAATCCTGTGACTGGATACCCACATTCAGCGCCTGCCCGTTCGACGAAAACACGGGGCCCCAGCTATAAATAGTCAGCGGATGCGCCAGCCGACGATAACGTTCAGGTGCCGAAACTGGTGAAGGAGCAACCGAGTCATTGGCAATGGGTGCGATCGTTTGCGCTCCAGCGTTGAGCAGTGGCCCAAAATAACGAGTAGCCTGGTCGGTAACGGTGCCGGGCTTGGTACGGTCCGACGGTTCAACGGGTGTCCAGGCAGCGGGGTCGAGCGGCATTTCGGCGATGCGGAATCCATGCGTGTCGTAGTCCTGAAATGCAATCCACTGACCGCGTGCACTGCCGGCTGACATAGCCGCATGATAAGCCCCGAATGGCCGCGACGTTACCTGTACCACCTGCCCCGACGCCACATCGACCCCGTAGATATTGTCGATGCCTGAGCGGGGCGAATTGAAGAGAACAAAGGCGTTGGTGTACGGTTGCGGGTGGCTCAGGTTTTCGGTTGACACAGGCAGTAAAGCCCGTTTCTGCCCGTTCCGCGTATCGATCAGTTCAATGGTTTTTCCGGCCTTCGACAGCGTCACCGTCACAATGGCGTCGAGGTTGAACCAGCGTGGATGAATGTACAGATCATTGGTGGGATTAGGCAACACGGTCAGTTCGCGGCCAGTTTTGGTGTCGAGCACCACCAGGCGATTCTGGTTATCGGTGTCGTTGCGAACGGCAATGAGCTTGCTGTTGTCGGGCGAGAGGGCCACGGCTTTGTAACGGCTGCGTCGCGTCAGGCGGGTGAGCTTGCCGGAAGCCAGATCGAGCACCCGGATTTCGGCGAAAAGTTGCTGGCCCCAGCGCGGGTCGTACCGGTTTTCGATCCAGCAGGCTTTTTGTGAGGTTGCCGAAAAGTGATCGGGATTTTCCAGAATGAGCCCCTGCGTGTACACCCGTTTTTCAACGCCATTGCGGGTTAGCATCACCAGCTTCGGAATGTCGCCAAGGCCGCTTTTCAGGCATAGAATGGTGCTGTCGCTCAGATACTGCGGGTTGCGATAATTGGTGAAAACGGGCCGGGATGTGTGCGCTTTTTCGGCCGAAACCGGGTATAGTGTTGCGGGCGTAATGGTCAGCGAAGCCTGTCTCTTTTTCCATGTTTCGATCAGGTCTGCCACCGATTCATTGTACAGATCGTCAACGCGGGTTCCTGTCGGGTTTTCGCCTGATTTTGTGACCTGCTTCAGCCCGTTCGAGAACGAAAACGGGTAAAAAGGAAACTGGGTGTAGATCCGGTTCAGGGCTTTGCTCCAGGCATCGGGGCCGTAGGTACGTTTCAGTTTGGTGGTGAGGAAGTAGCCTAACTCATAGTGGTTAGGTACGTTATCGCGGAACGAGCCGCCAACGGCTTTGGCGTAGCTAAACGGCGGGCGGGTCAGGAGGTTGGTTCGGGTGGCCAGTTCAAAAGCCGGGATCCGTCCCCGGCCACTGCGGGTCAGAATGGTTTCGGTGCCCACCGCATCGCCCTCCAGAAACCAGCCCGGCGTCACCACCTGCGACGGAAACCCCAGCCCCTGGGCACCCAGCAGCGTGTACAGGATTCGCCCGTAGCCTTGCAACGCTTTTTCGTACTGCACAATATGGCGGTATTCATGCACGGCCAGCAGGTCGGTCCAGGTCAACGTACCCAGCAGGGCCGGGTCTTGCGGCGGCGACGTAAAAAATTCGGCCCGACGTGGATACAGCGTAGCAAACGCATTGCTGACACTGGTCTGATTTTGCAAAATGACCGATACCGGGCGGGGTCGCCGGTCCAGCCCGGCGCTGACCGGTTCGTAGACCTGTTCGAGACGCTGGGCCGTTCGTTTCGCCGGTTGGTCAAATCCTTCGGGGTACAGCACCTTGAAATGCGGCGTTTCGATCCGGTACCAGCGGAGCGAGGTGGGGTTCTGGCTCAGAATCGGCAGCGTTTGGGCCGTAGCGGTCAAGGTTGCCAAAAGGGCAGCGGCAAGGAGGCGAAATTGCATAAAGCGAAGTACGCGAAAAAACCGCAAGTCGAGGCAACGTACCTGCGTGGTTGCTGGGAGCAAGCCCTGGTTGGGTCGGGAATAGACCGGTCTAAGCGCCCCGTATAACGCCCCCTGCCTTACAAACGACTAACTTTTTCGATCAAATTCTTGTTAGTCTATAAAACAACAAGACTCAACATACTGATGAAAAATGCCCTTTTGTTGCTTGCCTTTGTGGTGGGCTTTAGCGCCTGTGCCCCGCGTGTGGCGGTTGACAAGGCCAACGTCGATTTCTCGAAATACCGCACGTTCGCCTGGATGAACTCCGATGTGAAAGGCTCACAGAATCCGGTATACTATAACCAGCTGGCTACCGAACAGGTGGAGAATACGGTAGCCGCCGAGTTGGCCAAAAAAGGCCTGAAAGAAGTTCCCCGCCGTCCCGATCTGCTGCTAGGCTATCACTTCTTTGTTGAAGAAAAAACCCGTACCGTAGCCAACAATACAAGCCCTTACGGCTTTTATGGTCCATACACGGGCTGGGGTCGTTGGGGCTATGCTGGCTGGGGACCCGGCTGGAATGGCTTTGGCGGTACGCAATACACGCAGGAAAAGTATGATGCCGGTACTGTGGTTGTCGATATGGTCGATGCCCGCACGAAACGGTTGATCTGGCGTGGTGCTGTACAGAATGCCGTGAGTGACCCGACCAAGATTAGCCAGAACCTGGCCAAGCAGGTTGAACGCATCGTGGAGCAGTTCCCGCAGATACGCGGCTAACTACTGAAGCAATAAGTTTGAAACCCCGCCTCGATCGAGGCGGGGTTTTTGCGTTATTTTGATCGAGTTGAGGGGCCGTTAATGTGATTGGTAGGTGGTGTATTGCTGACGCTGGGTTCTAATTTGCGTTACTCTATCAGAACGCCGCCTGGCCTTGTAGCTTTGTGTGGTTAAACGATCGTCATTCTTGAACCTCCCTGTTTTTCTTGCCAGCCGGGTGCGTAATGCGCCACTGGGTAGCTTCTCGGCCACGGTTACGCGCGTGGGCATTGCCAGTGTAGCCATTGGTCTGGCCGTATTGATCGTGGCCTTTAGTATTCTGTTTGGCTTCAAACGGACTATTCAGCAGAAAATTTTTGCCTTCGGTGCTCATTTGCAGGTGGTCAAATTTTCGGGCAATGTCTCCTACGATGCGCCCCCTATTTCCAGCTCAGATCCCGCTTTTGCCCGTATCAAGGCACTGCCCGATGTACGACATATTCAGGGAGTGGCCACTAAAGCGGGGATTCTACAAACCAGCGACGACCTGTCGGGCGTAGTGATGAAAGGCGTTGGCCCCGATTATGACTGGCAACTCTTTGGCGAATCGCTGGTGGCGGGTAAACTGCCGAATTTCGATTCGGCGGCTACAAATGGCTATTCCACTCAACTGCTCATCAGCCAAACCATTGCCAATCAGCTTCGGCTGGCGGTGGGCCAATCGGCGATCTTGAACTTCACGGGGCTGGGCGAGGGGGCAACGGGGCTTCGGCCGCGCAAAATGACCATTGTTGGTATCTACGAAACGGGCCTGGAAGAAGGCGACAAAACGTTCGTAATCGGCGACCGCCGACTGGTGCAGCGCCTGAATAACTGGGGAGCCGATTCGGTAGGAAGCTACGAAGTGTTCGTCCGAGATTTTTCTCAGCTCAACCAAACGTTTGCACGTGTGCTGAACCAGATTCCCCCTGAGATGCGGGTTGTCAAGGTTACCGATCAATATGGTATGCTGTTCGACTGGATGGTGCTGCTCGACCGAAACACCGCCGTGTTCATTATCCTGATCATGTTCGTGGCCTGCTTCAACATGGGCTCCGTGCTGCTGGTGCTCATGATGGAACGTACCCCGATGATTGGCCTCTTAAAAGCCCTCGGAAGCCCCAACGCCCTGCTCCGGCGCATGTTTGTGGTCGTGGGCCTGAACATCGTTGGCTGGGGCCTGTTCATCGGAAACGCGGTCGGGCTAGGCCTGTGCTGGCTTCAGTACCAGTACAAACTCATTCCGCTCGACGCCAAAAACTACTACATGACCTACGTACCCATCGTCTGGGACTGGCCCGTTATCGGCCTCATTAACCTGGTCATCATCGTGCTCATCGCCGTAGCACTCTGGATTCCCACCCTCATCGTCAACCGCATCGACCCCGTGAAAGCGCTGGTGTTTAAGAAATGAGTTAAGAAGTTACCGTATACCCCTGCTGCTGAATCATGAGCTTGTTATCCGCAACCGGTAGCCAGGCTAATAGTTATGCCATGCCCGACATAAAAGAGATAAAATAGTTCGACGCATAAACACCGAGCAAAATCAATAAAATATCCTGCGATTTTTTGTCAGATTGGATATCGTAATTATAGTCGAATTTACTCCAGCTAAATTTTGGGTCTAGTTGAATCAACCTTTCTCCAGCCTTATTTTCAATTACGAATTTATTGTAAAACATGCCTGTTGGTTTCAGCATATATTCTTGCCCATCCCGAAAACTAATCGAAATGTGTCCACGCCAATTCATAGTTAAGTTGGCTAATTCAGCTCCATTCTTTGTGACTGAAACGCCTGTTTTGAAAAAGCCAACTGGTTGTATGCTAATGAATTCTGAATTCTGTAGCTTGATTTTCGCTTTAAAGGAAAATAAGTGCTCGTAAATCAGTTCACCTAACTGCTGGCTGTTTTCAGTTAGCTGAAAGGTCTTTCTGTTTGTCGATTTCGTTTCCATTTTATTTGATTTTCAATTGGTGACTTGATAATCGGGTAACTATACTGACCGCTAATTTTTTAGCCTGGGCCATTGCGCTAGGAAATGTTCAATTCTTAACTTCTTTCACGCTATATCCTTGTTTCCGTAATAGCGCGATCACGCCTTTCTCACCGCCGAGGTGACCGGCTCCAAAGGCGAAGAAGGTAGGCTTGCTGGCGGCCGCTTTTTCGATGACCGGAATCCAGTTCTGGTTACGTTTTTCCAGCAGATCGGCCTCAAAATCGTCTAGTCCGTCGTACTTGCTGTCTTTCATCTGCTGCATCATCGCCGTAATATCCTGCGATTTGTAGGCGTCCAGCAGCTTGGTAAGCTCCTGTTTAGCCTCGTCGGGCTTCCGTGCCATATCGACCAGCATGGCTACCTGCTTATCCATCGGGATTTTGTCGAACACAGCCATCTGATCGCCAATCGTTTCCAGACCAAGTATCTCTTTTTTGTCTTTGCTGGCCAGTTGCATCAGCGTCAGGTCGTAGGAGGCGGGCTGACAACCCAGTGCGCTCATGGCCAGAAACGAGTACATGCCGATGGGTTTAATGGCCGATAGTGCTGCCATGCTCATGCCCGAGTTTTTTTTCAGGTACGTATCCAGCATCGTATAGTCATCGGCCGACAGGTAGTCTTTAAGCGTTTTGCCGTTGGTAAACATCAGCCCCTGCATCATGGTCGCCTGCAGGGTCGGGTCGTCCATGTCGATTTCCAGATACAGCTGTTTCGTATCAGAAACGGCTTTTTTCATGGCGTCGGTGATGACCAGATCGGTGGGGCAAACGAGGTGGAATGTGCCGTAGAGATAGGAGGGAGCGGTGAGGCTTTTGCCCGTCACTTCATAGAGCAGCGAATTGTCTGTCTGGCAAAACGCGTTGGTAGCCAGCGCAACGAAGGCCGTGGCAAGCGCTAGGTAAGCTTTCATATAGACTGGGTTTATTGACTGCCGTCTGTCGGTACACAAAGGTAATCTCGCCAGCCACTTGCACGTTTCACTGGCTCAGACTTTGGGATAAACGGCAGAAAGGATGGGACGAAACCGGTATCTTTGACCTATGATTACTTCATCCGAACAACCCCAAACGTCGGCCGCCATTGTCACTCCGACCCGGCTTCGGCTGGTGACTGCCGCGTCACTCTTCGACGGACATGATGCCGCCATTAACCTCATGCGGCGACTGTTGCAATCGTCGGGAGCGGAGGTGATTCACCTGGGTCATAACCGGTCGGTGGCCGAGATCGTTGATTGCGCCATTCAGGAAGACGTGCAGGGCATTGCCATCACCAGCTACCAGGGCGGGCATCTTGAGTTTTTTAAATACATGTACGACCTGCTTCAGGAACGCGGCGCAGGGCATATCAAACTATTCGGCGGTGGCGGCGGCACTATTCTTCCCCGCGAAATAGAGGAATTACACGCCTACGGCATTGCCCGCCTCTACAGCCCCGATGATGGTCGTACGCTCGGCCTGCAGGGCATGATCGATGACCTGCTGGCGCGATGCCGGGAGCAGGGGCCGGGGGGCCGGGGGCCCGGAGCCGGATCCACGATTCAGCCTGATCTTACTGACTTTTCGACTATTGCCCGGCTTATTACCCTGGCCGAAAATGGCCAGCCCTACGCCGCTCGCCCCTTGCTCAGTTCTCCACCCGTTCTCGGTATTACCGGTACGGGTGGCGCGGGCAAATCGTCGCTGGTCGATGAACTGATTCTGCGCTTCCTGCGAACGTACCCAGACAAGACCATGGCGATCATCTCGGTCGATCCGTCAAAACGGAAAACGGGCGGCGCTTTGCTGGGTGACCGGATCAGGATGAATACGCTGAATCCGGCCGTCAGTCAGGGACGGGTATACATGCGGTCGCTGGCCACGCGGCAGGCTAATCTGGCGCTCAGTCGGCACGTGCAGGATGCGATCGACATTTGCAAAAGCGCAGGTTTCGATCTGGTCATCGTGGAAACGTCGGGCATTGGCCAGTCAGATACCGAAATCACTGAACATGCCGACAAAACGCTTTATGTGATGACGGCCGAGTATGGCGCAGCCACGCAGCTGGAAAAGATCGATATGCTCGATTTCGCCGACCTCATCGCCATCAACAAATTCGACAAGCGCGGTTCGCTCGATGCCCTGCGCGACGTACGCAAGCAGTATCGCCGCAACCATAACGACTGGGACACCCCCGACGAGCAACTGCCCATCCTGGGCACCATGGCCGCCCAGTTCAACGACGCCGGTATGAACGAGTTGTTTAGCCGAGCGATGGCATTGCTGGAGGAAAGGGGGAACGGAGGAAAGGAGGAAGGAGTTTCTGACAGCCCCCCTTCCTCTTCTCTTCCGTTCCTCCGTTCCTCCTCAATAATCCCGCCCGACCGGGTACGTTACCTGGCCGAGATTGTGGAGGAAAGCCGCCGTTACGACCGGTTCGTGACGGAACAGGCTACGCTGGCGACGAAGTTGTACCAACTGGATGGTGTCTTGGCGATGACCTCACCCCCCAGCCCCCTCTCCTCAAAACGAGGAGAGGGGGGGGCACTTCTACGTTCCAGTGTTCAGGAGAATGATCGCGTAGACAACAGTTCTCTTGAACCAAATTCTGAAAATATACCGGAAGGCAGGAATACCCCCCCCTCTCCTCAGAACGAGGAGAGGGGGCTGGGGGGTGAGGTCCAGGCCCTCTACGGTCAGTTCGCGGCGCAACTGCACCCGGAAGCCCGCGCCTTGTTGCAGCAGTGGCCCGACATGCAGCAACGCTACACGGCCGATCAGTACGAGTTTAAAGTCCGCGACAAGGTAATTCGCCAGCCGCTGTACACCGAAACGTTATCGCACCTCCGAATTCCGAAAGTAGCGTTGCCGAAATATTCCGACTGGGGCGATGTGCTACGCTGGCTCATGCGTGAGAACGTACCCGGCGAGTTTCCCTACACGGCCGGTGTATTTCCCCTGAAGCGTGAAGGCGAAGACCCGACGCGGATGTTTGCCGGTGAAGGCGGGCCCGAACGAACCAATCGCCGGTTCCACTACGTCTCGAAAGGCATGCCTGCCAAACGACTGTCTACTGCCTTCGATTCGGTGACCCTCTACGGCGAAGACCCCGCCCTGCGCCCCGATATTTTCGGTAAAGTGGGCAACTCGGGCGTTAGCATCGCTACGCTCGATGACGCCAAAAAACTCTATTCCGGCTTCGACCTCTGCGACCCTGCCACCAGCGTGTCGATGACCATCAACGGCCCCGCGCCCATGCTGCTGGCCTTCTTTCTGAACGCGGCCATTGATCAGCAGGTGGAGAAGTGGTTGGAAGGGAAGGAGGAAAGGGAGAACGGAGGAAAAGGAGAAGGGGAGCTGTCCAGGACTCCTTCCTCCGTTCTGCCGTTCTTCCCTTCCTCCCCCTACCAGGGTTCGCTACCCGACGGTAATAACGGCCTGGGGCTGGCGCTGCTAGGGACTACCGGCGATAAGATTATGCCGGCCGAGGTGTATGAGCAGATCAAAGCCGATACGCTGCGCAAAGTACGTGGCACCGTGCAGGCCGATATTCTGAAGGAAGATCAGGCGCAGAATACCTGCATTTTCTCTACCGAATTTGCCCTGCGCATGATGGGCGACATTCAGGAATATTTCACGCAGCACCGCGTTCAGAACTTCTATTCGGTGTCTATTTCGGGCTACCACATTGCCGAAGCAGGGGCCAATCCGATCAGTCAGCTGGCGTTTACGCTCTCGAATGGCTTCACGTTCGTAGAATATTACCTGAGCCGTGGCCTGCCTATCGACGACTTCGCCCCCAACCTGTCGTTCTTCTTCTCGAACGGCATGGACCCCGAATACACGGTGTTGGGCCGGGTGGCGCGGCGCATATGGGCCAAGGCGATCAAGCACAAATACAACGGCAATGACCGGAGCCAGAAGCTAAAATACCATATTCAGACGTCGGGACGGAGCTTGCACGCGCAGGAAATTGCCTTCAACGATATCCGTACCACGTTGCAGGCGTTGCTGGCCATTTACGATAATACCAATTCACTGCACACCAACGCCTACGACGAAGCGATCACCACGCCAACGGAGGAATCGGTGCGGCGGGCTATGGCCATTCAACTGGTGATCAACCGCGAATTTGGCCTGACCAAAAATGAAAATCCGTTGCAGGGATCATTCGTGGTGGAAGAACTGACCGACCTGGTGGAAGAAGCGGTGTATCAAGAATTCCTGGCCATCAACGAGCGGGGAGGTGTGTTGGGAGCCATGGAACGGATGTACCAGCGAAGCAAAATTCAGGAAGAATCGATGTATTACGAGACACTGAAACACAACGGTCAGTTGCCCATCGTTGGTGTCAACACGTTCCTTGACCCGAATGGCTCGCCCACCATCACGCCGACCGAAGTGATTCGCAGCACCGACGAGGAGAAACGCGCCCAGGTAGATAATGTCCGCCAGTTCCGGGAGCGCAATGCCGGTGCCGCCGAGGTAGCGTTGCAACAACTTCAGAAAACGGCCTTAACCGGTGGCAACCTATTCGCCAGCCTGATGGACGCTGCTAAAGTCTGCTCACTGGGTCAACTCTCACAAGCCCTCTACGCCGTGGGCGGGCAATACCGACGGAACATGTAGGTGTGTTGCTTCACACTAGCAAACGCAATTTAGTTAGCATCAGCAACCAACTCATCTGCCAACCGCTGCAAAGCCTGCTCGGTAGCTGGATCGATGATTTCACCGCTCGCGTTCATCTTGGTTCGGATGGAGGAAAGCACTAGTGAACAACCGCCGGGAATGTGCGTGTTAAGGGCGGTAAGCGTGGGTAAAAGCGAGGCCATGGCGCGTTCGCCACCGGCGTAGCCGGGCGAGGCGCTGATAGCAGCCACTGGTTTTTGATCGAACAGAACGGTAGATACGCACCAGTCGAGGGCATTTTTCAGCACACCGGGAATACCAAACGCATACTCAGGCGTACAGATAATAACTGCCTGCGCCTGCCCGATGGCCTGGCGCAGCGCCCGAACGCTCATGGGTATGGTCTCGTTGTCGCGCTCCGGGCTGAAGTGCGGTAACGCGTCCAGCCCCTCATAAATCGTGAGTTGGACTGAAGGGGGCAGCAAGCGCCCCACAGCCAGTAACACCTGTGCGTTAGTTGAGCCGGAACGCAGGCTACCGGATAGGCCAAGAATGTTCATTTATTGAATGGGTCGAAGCGATTCACGGAGGGAACACGAAGTTGCACAGAGATTATTCGTTTTTTTAGCAGAAAACTCCGCGTACTTCCGTTGCTCGAACGCCCTTATGTTTCGTTTCAAACAATTTACCATCCAGCAAGACCGAACGGCCATGAAGGTCTGTACCGACGCCTGTGTGCTGGGTGCCTGGGCCGATGTAGCTGGCGAGCGATTGCTCGATATCGGCACCGGCACCGGCCTGTTGGCCCTGATGGCCGCCCAGCGAAACCCCGATGCGCGGATCGATGCCGTTGAACTCGATGAGGTGGCGGCTGGGCAGGCGGCGGAGAATGTGGCTGCCAGCCCGTTTGCCAAGCAGGTACGTGTCTGGCATACGCCGATTCAAACGTACCTAACTGGCGAAGCGAACAACGTACCTGAGCCGGTGTATGATTGCATGCTGACCAATCCACCCTTCTATACCAATTCACTACGCTCGCCCGACAAGGCCGTGAATCGTGCCTTGCATACGGATGATCTGCCGTTTGCCGAGTTACTCACAGCGGTCCGGCGATTGCTCCGGCCGACAGGTACGTGGTGGGTATTGCTGCCCCCGCCAGAATCAGATGCGTTGATCAACCTGGCGAACCAAGCAGTGGTGTCAGGTACGTTGCAGCCATGCCGACAACTGCAGTTGCGTCATCATGCAGAAAAGCCCGTGTTCCGGCATGTAACGGCTTTTCGTTTTGCTGATTCACCCATTGACTTCGTGCCTGAGCAACTGGCTATCCACGAACTCGATGGACGTACCTATACCCCCGAATTCCGTGCCTTATTGCAGCCTTACTACCTGATATTCTGAAATCTTACGACCTTTGAAAACGTTCAACGTGTAACAGGCAATCTTGCTGTCGAAGATGAATGGCCAACGGGCTGTTTTTTAGGCAGATACTATTGACTGATAACCAGTAACTATTGAACGTCAAGCATAGTACCCCATGCAACTGACTATATTGATTCCGCTCTATAATGAAGACGAGTCGCTGCCCGAACTGCACGACTGGATTGTTCGGGTCGTGACGGAACACACTTATTCGTATGAATTGCTCTTCATGGATGATGGCAGCACCGATCATTCCTGGGACGTGATCGAAGGGCTGGCTGCGCGGAATCCCCATGTGCGGGCCATCCGGTTTGCGCGTAACTCGGGAAAAACAGCCGCGCTGCAAACGGGCTTTCAGGCTGCGCGTGGCCGGGTCGTTATCACGATGGACGCCGATTTGCAGGATAGTCCCGATGAGATTCCTGAACTCTACCGGATGATCACCGAAGAGGGGTACGATCTGGTGTCGGGCTGGAAAGAAAAACGGTATGACCCCATTACTAAAACCCTGCCTACCAAGCTGTTCAATGGCGTGGCCCGCTGGGTGTCGGGCGTTAAGCTGCATGATTTCAACTGCGGCCTGAAAGCGTACCGGCAGGAGGTGGTAAAGTCGCTGAACCTCTATGGCGACATGCATCGCAACATCCCGATCATCGCCAACTGGAACGGGTACAGCCGCATTGGCGAGAAGGTGGTGCAGCACCGGGCCCGCAAGTATGGTACCACCAAGTTTGGCCTCGAACGATTCGTGAACGGCTTCCTCGACATCCTGGTCATTGCCTTCGTTAACAAGTTCAGCAAGCGGCCAATGCACTTCTTCGGTGGGCTGGGTACGTTGTCGTTCTTCTTTGGCATGGTGATGGCGCTGGTGATCGTCGGTCAGAAAAAGTACAATATCCTGCAAGGGTTGCCTTACCGGAATGCGACGGATAATCCGCTGTTCTATTTCGGCCTGATTGCCATTATCTTAGGGGTTCAACTGTTCCTGGCCGGCTTCCTGGCCGAACTGTATATCCGGCAGTCGTCGGGGAAGACCACGGAGTACCAAATTGCCCGAAAGATAGGTTTTTCGGAGACAGTGACGGTTTAGCCTAACTACCGTCTTATCTTTGTGTTATCACTTCGGCAGGGCCATATTTGGTGTGCTGCCTAGAGTCGTCCCGGTATCTGGTATCCGTTCAGCTTATGGCTGGAATAGGATGCCGAATACCGGGATGTGTCATTTATATCAATTCCGTTTCGCGGAATAATACAAATTTTTCAATTACCAATTATGGAAGCTGAATTCTCAACCAAAGAAATTGACACCGTTGTCAAGGCGCAGTCGAAAGCTCACCCCTGGCATGGCATTACCCCCGGCGACGCTGCCCCCGAAATGCTGACTGCCTTCATCGAGATTGTTCCGTCAGACACGGTCAAGTACGAAATCGACAAGCAGACGGGCTACCTGAAAATCGACCGTCCGCAGAAATATTCGAACATCATCCCGTCGCTGTATGGCTTCATTCCGCAGACCTATTGTGGTGAAGGGATTGCTAACCTGGCGTCTGAAAAAACAGGCCGTACTATTCCTGAAGGCGACGGCGACCCCCTCGATATCTGCGTGCTGACCGAGTCGACGATCACACACGGCGACATCCTGTTGCAGGCCCGCCCCATCGGTGGTTTCCGGCTGATCGACAAGGGAGAAGCTGACGATAAGATCATTGCCGTGTTGAAAGGTGATGCCATGTACGATGCCTTCAACGACCTGTCTGAACTGCCCGAAAGCGTGGTTGATCGCCTTCAACATTATTTCCTGACCTACAAAAACCTGCCCGACCAGCCTACCGTGATGGAACTGGCCAGTATCTACGGCCGAGAAGAGGCCTATGAGGTCATTCGTACCGCCATGGAAGATTACAAGACGTTGTAGAGACGCCTAATTGCGTCTTAGCATGCGTCAGCCGTATCGCCATGGAACATTACAAGCCTGATGGCGTCTCTACAGGCATTTACCCTTCCATCCTACGTATTGCGCATTCAACAAAAAGTGGCTCACTCTTAAACAGTGAGCCTTTATTTTTGGTGTATATACAATAACATGTAAACGAACCTATGCGCCAATTTTTGAAATACCTCCTGGCTACCTTGCTGGGGCTATTCATCTTCACCTTTCTGGGCATCATTATTTTTGCAGGTATAATCGGCGCGGCTTCGTCGAAAAAAGAGACGACCGTTACCAAAAACTCGGTGCTAAAGCTAGACCTGAACGAGCCTATCCGCGAGCGCAGCAGCGAGAATCCGTTTGCTGCCTTCGGTGGCGGTGGTGACGCGAATGTGCTGGGGCTGATCGAGATCAAGGAAGCGCTGAAAAAAGCAAAAGACGACGATAACATCCTGGGTGTCTACATCGATGCGCAAAACCCGCAGGCAGGCTGGGCTACCCTTGAAGAAGTGCGGAATGCACTGATCGATTTCAAGAAGTCGAAGAAATTCGTGTATTCCTACGCCGAAGCCATGACCGAGAAAGCCTACTACGTGGCGTCGGTGGCCGATAAAGTGTACCTGAACCCGGCTGGTGATATGGAATGGAACGGGATTGCCGCCGAACTGACGTTCTTCAAAGGCACGCTCGATAAACTGGGTCTGAAGCCTGAGATCTTTCGTGTAGGTACGTTCAAGAGCGCCGTTGAGCCTTTCCTGCTCGATAAGATGAGCGATCCCAACCGGCTGCAAACGGCTTCGTTCCTGAATTCGATCAATGACCATTTCCTGGTGGGCGTATCCAAAAGCCGGGGTATCCCAACCAGTATGCTGCGTGGGTATGCCGATAGCCTCCGTATTCAAACACCGGCTGATGCCCTGCGCTATAAACTGGTAACCAATACCGGCTATTTCGACGAAGTAGAAAGCGAGATGAAGCGGGCCATGAAAGTCGACGAAAAGAAAAAGATCGAATTCGTGGGTCTTGGCAAATACAAAGACAGTTCTTCTGATAGTGAAAAAGACGACGATGCCGAAAAAGTGACGAGCAGCAACCGGATTGCCGTCATTATTGCCAATGGCGATATCAACACGGGCGATGGCGACGAGAATAGCATCGGGTCAGACAAGATTGCCGCTGAAATTCGGAAGGCTCGCCTGAACGAGAGCATCAAAGCGGTGGTGCTGCGGATCAATTCGGGTGGCGGTAGTGCCCTGGCTTCCGATGTGATGTGGCGCGAAGTGCAACTGACCCGCAAGGTGAAGCCCATCATCGCTTCGTTCTCCGATTATGCGGCTTCAGGCGGCTACTTCATGGCCATGGGTTGCAACAAGATCGTGGCACAGCCCAATACCATCACCGGTTCGATCGGCGTGTTTGCCCTGCTGTTCAACACCGAGAACCTGTTTAAAGACAAGCTCGGCGTTACCTTCGACCGCGTACTGACCAATCCCCACGCCGATTTCCCCAGCGCCACCAAACCCCTGTCTGATTTTGACCGGCAGGTGTTGCAGACCAGCGTGAACCGCATCTACGCCAGTTTCACCAAGAAAGTGGCCGATGGCCGTAAGCTGCCCATCGACAGCGTGAAAGCCATTGCCGGTGGCCGCGTATGGACCGGTATTCAGGGCAAATCAATCGGGCTGGTTGATCAGCTGGGTGGACTGGATGAGGCCGTGAAAGTAGCGGCTACCGAAGCGAAGCTCAAAGATGACGATTACCGCCTACGCTATTATCCGGCCAAAGAAGATGCCATCCAGAAGGTGATGAAGTTCTTCGGCAACGATGATAGCGATAATGCCCGTGTGCAGACAGCACTGGGGCCGCTGGCCCCGGTGGTAAAGCAGATGAAGAAACTGCAAAGCCTGCAAGGCGTTCAGGCACGGTTACCCTTCGAGATGGACATCCGTTAAGTGCGGTTCCCATCCATAGAAAAAGGCCCATACACATTGTATGGGCCTTTTTGGTTCGTAGGATAAGCTGTGTATAGTTATATAGGGTAAATGGTGTTAACTAGTAGGATCTAAGCTCGATTTATTCTGCCGATGGCTTCGTTTGCAGCATACCTCAGTGTTGGCTCGAACACGTACCGACTGTACTCATACGATCTGGCAATTCGTCAGGAAACGGACTCGCTGGGGCGGCCTGCATCGCCTACGCAAGGCGGACTTATCACCTGCACGCTCGATTCGCCCAATGACGGCTTCCTGCACCAATGGATGTTTTCGCCCACCATGCAGGCCAGTGGTAAGCTCGTTCTGATGCAGGAATCGCCGGAGGCTACGCTGAAGACCATCTCCTTTTTCAATGCCTACTGCATTGGATTGACCATCCGATACCAGCCCGGGGCCAATGGCGCAGGAAGTTTTGTGAATACGATCCGTATTTCACCGCAACGTGTAGCGGTAGGGGCTATTGTTCTCGATAACAACTGGCCAATGGCCTCACACGGCGCGGGTGAGACCTTCCAACTGGCCAACTACCAGCGTAACGGAGCCGTAACGACCCCGCCCAAGCCCCGCAAACCACCCATCTGCGACGATATTGCGGCTTCTACAGATATGAAGAAGTCAAAACAGGAGCGGTATGCGGCGCGATTGTCGGTTATTGATGCGTCGTCGGCCAAGTTGAAAAAAACAAACCTCAGCCCTTCGTCGCTGGTTATGCCTACCGACGCAACAGGGGTAGCTACGTCGGCGCGACCTGGCAATGGGCAGTCAGCCGATGCAATGTACGTCGAAGCCGCAGCAGCCAACAAACGGTTTGAACTGAACAATCGTGCCATCGAACGGGCTAAGCTGTCGAATGCCATCTACCTGCTAGGGAAAAAGAAACTGTTCGAAAGTAAAGTGCCTCCGCAGCCTGAGAAATTTCAGGAGATGCTCGATGAGCAGACCTGGCCTGCTGACGAAAACGGTCTGCCTGAAGGATGGGGAATGCTTGAGCATTCGAAAGAAGGCGTAGAGCCTGTATATGCTGTTTACCAGTCCACTTTTGAACGGGACGCTAAACCTGTACTGGTATTCCGTGGTACTGACAACGTAGCTAATTTTTGGGGCGACTGGGGAACCGATTTTGCACAGGGTGGTGGAATGGAAACAAAACAGTATAACGGATCTATTAACGTTGCCAAAAGGCTTGCCAAAAAATATGAGGGAAAAGGCGGAATCGACATTGCAGGCCACTCAAAAGCCGGTGGGCAGGCAGCGGCAGCCGCAGTCCTGAGTGGTTCCAAAGCCTACACATTCAACGCAGCCGGAGTGCATCCACGTACGCTCAGCCGTGCGGAAGACGGCCGGGTGCTGGCAGATGCTACAGTGATTCGGCCTGATGGTCGGCCTGTAGTTGACGCCTTCCATTTTCCTCACGACTTTTTAAGTAATCTTCAGGATGTAGCCATGCCTGCTTTGGAGGGCGCACTGCTGGGAACCCCAAATCCCTGGGCGAAAGCAGCTGGAGCTGGCTTGCTTCTAAACAGTACGGCTCCACCAGCTGCAGGCGTCAGACACGTTGTACCAGCACAAGATATCAATGGAAAAACGATTGGTAACCCCATAATTAGACAATGGCGCCGTTTCGCTTACCACGGAATGCCGTACCTGGTTGACTCTATGGAGAAACAGAAAAAGGATGATCTCGAGACACTTGCCAGCTATATGGGTTGTCAATAGACTTTTTAAAATAGTTGTTGTCTGGCTATTGGCCAGTTTATTTACGTTGCTTGCATCATGTGCTCAACAGAGCAGAAACAAAATGGACCCCGAGCGTTATTTCGAAGGTATAGCCCTGCAACTGGCTCAGGCCATCCAGCAAAACCGGCTCGATGAGGTCGAACGCCTAGCCGGGCAAGCGGAGCTGAATCAGTTTTATCGCGAAAACATGACCCTGCTGATTTGGGCCATACTGGCCGATCGTCAGGAGGCACTGGATCTACTATTAAGGGCAGGAGCAAACCCTAACCTGACAAGCGATGATGGTATTCAGCCGGTCGCACTGGCGGCAGGAGCCAAAGAAGATAACCCCAATCTGAAAGTGTTGCTTAGGCACGGGGGAGATCCCAATAGCAAAAGTCGTGGAGAACCAGCTTTGCACATTGCCTTCGATAGTGAATACTACACGAACGTTGAGTTGTTACTTAATGCGAAAGCAGACATCAATATCCGTGATGAGCATGATGATACCATTCTGATCAAAGCAGGTTATCAGGAAAAGTTCGCTCGCGCCGCTGCCCTGATTCAGCGGGGGGCAGATATAAATGCCTCTTCGGAAGGAGGGGGTATTGCCCTTGAAGTGCAACAGGCGACGCCTAAAATTGGCTCAAAAACTTACCAGGAACAGGCTCAACTCCGCCAACTGCTCATAAGCCGGGGTGTTCACTTTCCCATTTTCCATCCGTCATACAAACCCTACACGGCTTTATTGGCACGTTGGCATCAAACGCCGGAAGGACAACAGTGGAATAAGCAATTAACCGAATTAGGCCTTGATCCTACGGGCTTTGGCGCAAAATGGGTAGAGTTAGACCGGAAGGCCTGGGCTGCCTTTAAAGCGTGGATGAAAACGAACCGTATCGCCGAGCCAGGCCAGACCAAGCCCCAGTTTATCGATCCTAATGGATGAACCGTTCAAGTTGCTGGCTGCTATTATCAGTCATTGATGTGGGCATACTGCTTAGTGTCTACGCCTCAGTCAGAATAAACTGGAACCTGAACTTTTCTTTGAAGGCAGCGCCCTGCAGCTGGCCCGGGCTATTCGGGCTAACGATCTGGATCAGATCACTACCCTGGCCCCTTCTGTGAAACTCAATCAGTTTTACGAGCAGGATATGACCCTGCTGATTTGGGCCATGATGCAAAAACAGGCGGCCGCGTTTCGGTTGTTGCTTCGGTTGGGGGCCGATCCTAATCTGAAGGATTCAGAAAACACGCAGCCTGTGGCGCTGGCTGCTGGCGTCAGCGATCAAAACAAACACCTCAAAATCCTGCTCGAAAGCGGTGGAGATCCGAACAGCTACCAGCAAAAGCGACCGGCTGTGTTGGTGGCACTCCTGAGTGACTTTTGGGATAACGTGCTCATCCTGCTCGACGCAGGATACCGCTGTCCCCTTCGTAAAAGGCGGATCAAGGATGGCTCCATCCGCTTTGGGCAAGGCAGTTGGGCTAGGGCTGACCCTAAAAATACGATGCCTAGCGCGGCAGAGCAGTAAAGAGCAAGGTGAGAGAGCCCTGACTACGGCAGTGATGAACTTCACTGTTTACCGCTTTTTGGCAAGGGCGCTACCCATACGTTGTCTTTCTTTATGAAGGCTGAAAAGGAAGCCCATGTGCATAAAAGGCCATATTTGTCTGGCGAATTAACTTACTTTAGCGCTCCGACCAACCTTGCTCAACGCGCATGGACGCTACGCAACTTCTCGCCTACCTCGACGAACACGACATCCCGAAAATCAAATTCGCCTTTGCCGATATCGACGGTATCCTGCGCGGAAAAATCATCAGCCGGGAGAAATTCCGGGCTGGTTTACGTGATGGATACGGCTTCTGCGACGTTGTTTTTGGCTGGGACAGCCACGACGTAGCTTATGACAACGGCACCATAACGGGTTGGCATACGGGCTACCCCGACCGACCGGTACGCATTGACCTGGGTACGTTCCGGCAGCTACCGTGGGAGGGTGACCTGCCGTTTTTCCTGGCCGATTTCAGTGGGGGTGATACCGGCCGCCAGGACGTACCCGCCTGCCCGCGTTCACTGATGAAGCGGGTAGCTGCACAGGCAACGGCGATGGGGTACCGGGCCGAAATGGCGCAGGAGTTTGAGTGGTTCAATTTTCGCGAAACCCCCCAGACCGTTGAGCAGAAAGGCTTCCGAAACCTGACGCCACTGACGCCGGGCATGTTTGGGTATTCCATCCTGCGTCCGTCTATGGAAAGCAGCTTCGTCAATGATCTGTTCACTCAACTGGGCCAATTCGGCATTCCCCTTGAAGGACTACATACCGAAACCGGGCCGGGCGTCTACGAAGCCGCTATTCACCACGATTCGGCCCTGCAAGCCGCCGATAAGGCTGTTTTGTTTAAAACAGCGGTGAAAGAAATTGGCTATCGGCATGGCATACTGGCTACATTTATGGCTAAATGGAACGCCGAACTGCCCGGATGCAGCGGCCATATTCACCAGAGCCTCTGGTCGCCGGATGAGGCGCAGAACCTGTTTTTCGATGCCGCCGCACCTGATAAGCTGAGCACGCTGGCCCGCCAATACATAGCTGGTCAATTGCACTGCCTGCCGCACATTTTGCCCATGTATGCGCCCACGATCAATAGCTACAAACGGCTGGTCGAAGGGGCCTGGGCCCCCACTACACTAACCTGGGGATTCGATAACCGGACGGTGGCCATGCGGGTGCTGAACCATGCCGAAAACTATACCCGTGTGGAAATGCGTGTGCCAGGTTCCGACACCAATCCGTACCTGGCTATGGGGGCGGCCCTGGCGTCGGGTTTATACGGTATTCGGCATGGCCTTTCGCTCGATGTGCCGGCTACCACGGGTAACGGCTACGAGAACGAAACCAACGGCCGCCTGGCACCAAACCTTCGCGAGGCAACGTACCTGATGCGCGACTCGGCCATTGCCGCTGAACTTTTCGGAGAGGGCTTTGTTACACATTTCTGCCAAACCCGCGACTGGGAATACCGGCAGTATGCCCGTCAGGTAAGCGACTGGGAATTGAAACGCTATTTTGAACTCATTTGAAAAGAGTTTACTGTTTACAGGTTGCTGTTTACTGTTGCGCTGTAGGTGAGCGGAGCAACAGTAAGCAGCAACCTGTAAACAGTAAACTGACCTTATGCGCCTCATTGATTATCCTTCTATAATTCGCCAGGCCTGGGCGGCGTTTGACCCCAGTCAGACGGTGCAGACCGTGGAAGACATCAGTGCCAAAGTGTCTACGAATCACGTCTTCCGAATAACGCTCGATTCGGGCGACCGCGTGATTGCCAAATTATCCTACTTCGGCAAATTCGAGCATTTTAAAGAAGATCATCGCATCATTCATGCGCTGGCCAACAACCTGTTATACCCTTTCGAGAATGTGCTGGCCAAGTCACTGATGAAGAACGGACAGGTCTTCGTGTACCGTCATCAGAGCGAAGCGGTCGACGCGTGGGTGGTTTTCTACAACCCGATACGTACCCAGGAGCGAATGCCCCGCCGCCTCGACGAAACGCACATTCGTAAGCTGGGCACCGAGATTGCCCGCTTTCATCTGGCTTGTGCGCGGGCGTCGTCGGTACTGCCGAAGTATTCAAAAACGCTTCGGTCTGATGTGCAGGGATTACTCGATCTGCTGGATACCGACGCCGGTAAGTTTGAGCACCGCATGCACGAAGATACCCTGCGGAAACAGTGCCAGTTGTTCCTGGAAAACAGAAAGAAGCTGGTTGACAAGACCGTTGAAACCATGCCCGTTTTCGTTGACTGGAACATCGGGAATTTCTCGGTGACAGACGAGCAGAAACTGTTTTCCCGCTGGGATTATGACTGGTTCAGGATCAGTTACCGGGTCATGGATTTCTACTTTTTTAGCCGCGTTTGCTCTGATGCGGGCGATCGAACGGTATTTTCGTACTACATTGGCCCGTTGGCCGAAGAACGCTTTGGCTGGTTTCTGGAAGAATACCACAAGGTGTATCCCCTGACCGAGCGTGAAATCCGCTTTCTGCCCGAAGCATACCGGTTCTTCATTCTGAACTACGTGATCAAGTACGGTCGATACTTCTTCCACCGCACCTACGCCACTAAACTGCAACGCGAAGCCTACGATATCTATTTTCCCTCCATCGACACCTTCGACGTAACGCCGATTCTGACGCGGCTGGGACTTTAAAAGACATATGGGGAAGTTAGTTAAATGATTCCAACACTACTTGAATCATAGGGTTGTGAATGTTTCCGTTGGGTAGTTTATAAAAATTGCATTTTGACCACTCTCCTGTATTTGTTCTCATAGAAGACATTACTTCTCGGCCGGATTTACTCATTCCTAAAGCTATTCCATAACATCTACCATCAGAATAGGATAATTGCTCGGTAGGATCATCTGAATATAACCATTCTATAGAAACATGATATTTTTGATTATCTGGTATTTTTATTTGGTAAGATGTTAGGTCTATCAGTGTCCAACTATTTGCTTTGTAAGCCTTAAATATTATATTATTGTTTGATAAAACTTGGTAGGGTAAATCGTTTTTATCTGTATAAACTCTTATTCTAAAAGGTGAATCATATTTTACCTCATTTGTAATGTAAACCAGAACCTTTTGAATATAACTATTTGGTCGATCACATTCAGGAAGTTGATAGCTTAATTCTAAATTAGTTTCCATACAGTTCTTGAACGATCCAGTTGACCTTTTGTTAATATTGCCATAAACGGTTATATCGGGCCTACCTCTTTTTACTTGAATTGGATTAAGCTGTAAGGTGTCTTCGTCTAAAGAAATTCTGATATTAGCCTGATTGCCAATAAATCTCTTTTTCTTATAACCTATTGCTGATACAATCAGTGTATCTAATCCGTCAGTACTTTTGAAAGAAAAATACCCGTTTGTATCAGAATTTACTCCATGTTTTCTTTGGACGTCCGTTATTGTAGCAAACCTAATAGGCTTGGCATACTTGTCGATTATAATGCCAGTTGTTATACGTTGACATAAACAGTTATAACTAACGCTGAGAATAATAATGATGGAATAAATTAGTTTCATTTTTTAGTAAAATCTGTGCAGATAAGTAATCTAATGCTTGTCCACACAGATTTGTTAGTAATTAGAAAGCTTTACCAGGACCACAAGGTTTATCAACTTCCCATGTGTTTGTAGTACCCACAGGAATCCAGAGACGGTACTTCGTGCAAGTCGTGTAACTTGCACACTGTCCTTCGTTCACGATACTTCCTTGGATGATAGTAGTACATTCCGATCCCCAGAACTTCACGAATAACTCAAAATCGTCTGGAGTGCTAGATCCCGTTGTGTCAGCTTGTGCTGAACCTACTACGAATAAAAGAAGTAATAGTACCCTTTTTTCCAATACGGATATCTTTTTCATACTTAAAGAGATTTGGTGAGCTATAAAAATAGCTCACCAAATCTCTTTAAGTATGAAAAAATAGAAAAATTTTATTTGTAATCGTGATTGCATTTTAGAAACGCATACTATGACTCCATTCGCCGACCTGATTGACCAGTATAAAGCCGTTTTCTTCGATGCGTATGGCGTGTTGAAAAACGCACATGGGCTGATTCCCGGTGTTGACAGAACCATTAACGCGCTGATTCAGACAGAGAAGCCATTTTACGTACTGACCAACGATGCGTCGCGTAGTCCGGAGCAACTGGCCGACTCTTATACCCGGCTAGGTTTGCCGCTGGTCACTGCCGACCGGATCGTATCGTCGGGGATGCTGGCGCGAGAGTATCTGCAACTGAAGGTGAGTCACGGCACGGTGGCCTATCTGGGTACCGACACCTCGGCTCACTATATCGAAAATGCCGATTTGCATGCTCTGCCGATCCGTGACGTAGACCTGAACGATGCTGCTGATATCACGGCCCTGGTATTACTCGATGATGAAGGCTTCGATTGGAATACCGATCTGAATAAAACCGTGAACCTGTTACGGCTGCGGAATATTCCGGTGATCGTAGCCAATACCGACGCCACGTACCCTGTGTCGGGAAACCGGGTAGCCGTGGCCATCGGTGCCGTGGCCGATATGCTGGAGCGCATTGTGGGGAAACAGTTTATCCGCTTCGGGAAGCCTGATGCCCAGTTGTTCATGTTTGCCTATGACCTCCTGCGCGAAAAGATGACGATTGGCAAGAACGAGATCCTGATGGTGGGCGATACGCTGAAAAGCGATATCCTTGGCGGCAATAAATTCGGCTTCGACACGGCCCTCGTATTGACCGGTAATACGCCCGCCGAAGATGTAGACCTGCGCATCAAAGCCACGGGCATCATTCCCACTTACGTCTGCGAATCAGCGGCGGTGTAGTACGTAACGCGTAGCCGTATCCCCAGCCGTTTCGCCAATCCAGGCGGCTAACTCCCCCAGTCCCCATGACAGATACCGGTCAGCTACACCACGAAGAGCATCTACAGAGCTCCGCTTTCATTTCCGACATCGTCATCGGCATGGCCGATGGGCTCACCGTACCTTTTGCGCTGGCAGCGGGTTTAAGTGGGGCCGTGGCCAGTTCGTCGCTGGTTGTTACGGCGGGTATTGCCGAGATCGTGGCCGGGTCTATTGCAATGGGGCTGGGTGGGTACCTGGCCGGCCGCACCGAAGCCGACCACTACGAATCGGAACGACGGCGCGAGGTAGAGGAGGTAGAACGGGTACCCGAGCGCGAAAAGCAGGAGGTACGTGATGTATTTGCCGAAATGGGGCTGAGCGTCGATGTGCAGAACGTTATTGCCGATGAACTGGCGAAAGACAAAACCAAGTGGGTCGACTTCATGATGAAGTATGAACTGGGTCTTGATGAACCCGATCCAAACCGGGCCACAAAAAGCGCATTGACCATCGGGGCATCGTATGCGGCCGGCGGGCTGGTTCCATTACTGCCTTATTTCCTGATCAATGCGCCCCATCAGGCCTTGCTGTATTCCTGTGGCGTCACCCTGATCTGTCTGTTCGTGTTTGGCTACTTTAAAAGCAAAGTAACGGGGCAGCCCCCGTTTAGCGGAGCCATAAAAGTGATGCTGATCGGTGCGCTCGCTGCCACCGCTGCCTTTGGCGTAGCCCGGTTGTTTGGGTAGTGCGGTTATCTGGTGAACGTAATGGTTAGGTTTAGCTCCTGAAGCGTATCGAAAGTGTCGGTACTGCCGTTTAACACCGACGAAAATCCGTCTGAATCGGCCGAGCTGCGGGTGGCCTGTTCTTTGTTCATGGTCCAGGTCATGGTGTTTCCGCTGAGCCGAACCGTAAAGTAGCCTACGTTGCGGGCGGTTGAAGAGCCTTTTCGTAAGGTCAATTCACTCCCCGAAACCGATGTATACCAACTGTAGGTGCTGGTGCCAAACAAATCAGCTGGGTCGAGCATCAGCTTCGATGGCGGTGCCAGGAAATTAACAAAATCACTGGCGGTGCCAGTACGGGTTTGGTCAGTTGTTTCCACCTTGCCGCTTCTGGTGGCCTTGATGTAGACTTTGGCCGTCTTCAGTTGCCAGTTGCCCGTGAGTGTTTCTTTGGTGACGGCTGGAGCAGGGTCGGGGTCTTCACTGGCTTTTTTGCAGCCAGTCAGGCTACTTAGAATCACCAGAAAAGTAACAAGCAGCGCCTGTACTGGTCGGGAATAGAGCGGAGAATGCATAGGGTGATTGATAATGGTGTGCATAGATATAAGAAGGAGCCAGCCGGCAAAAGGGCACGTCGGTCAACGGAGATGGATCGGTTACAGGCATTTTCTGAAATCCATGTCTTCACTTAGCGGATCAATCCAGTCCAGTTCTTCCAGTTCCCAGATGCGGTTTGCGTCAGCCATTCGGAATGAATCGGAGTTGCGGCCTTTTTTGACGTTATAAAGCTCTTTGACCCTGATTTTGAAGCGGGTTCTGTCGGCATTGATCTCTTCTATGGTAACCCGGATAGCCGTTTCGCTCTCAGTGCCGGGAATCCGCTTCCCATCGGCGTCACTGGAATAGCTCGCTGGCTTCCAGCACAGATTGTCGCCCACTACCCACGTGGCCATGCGCTCCTGACGCGTGGCGCGTAGGCTGACTTTTTGCTGGAAATAGCCCTCCGACCGGCGTTTGATCGTTTCGGTAGCTTCGATCAGTGCCCCGTAAATCGGCCGTAACTCCCGCTTCTCATCAGCAATCTCGGCGCGAATTTTAAGGAACGTTTCGCGCTGTTGTTCGCAGCGTTCGATGAGCTGTTTATAGCCATCGTAGGTGTCGGTGGGGTAGTAGGTATCCCAAAGGCCATCGAGCAGCCGGTAGTCGTTATCCACCTGTCTGACAATGGCGCTGTGCTCGCCATTGGGAAAATACCTCAGGTACGTTGCAGATGCGCGCCGTTCGCCTTTCCGTATGGCCTGGAATGCCAGGCGCTCACCCTCCCGACGTACTTCGGCAATGTGCGTACCCGTTGGAAACGTATCCAGGTAGGCGCTCCAGCTTTCGTTCGTTCGGAAAGCGTCATAAGCGGCCAGTTCGCGGGCAATTTCGGCCTGCCGGGCGCGTTCTTCCGCATCAAGCCGGGCTTTCTCGGCCCGGTCAAGAATCGCCTTCTGTTCGGCAATATAGCGGTTCCGACCACCCCGGGGGCCAATCAGCAGGTCGGTGCCCATCGTTTCATACACTTCCCAGCGACCGGGGTACTGGCTGGCCCACTGGTGCGCCTGCGCGGCTGTGTAGTCGCGTGGTTTTACCCGTTTCTTGCGCAGGAAAGAAAACGGGATATAGCCGGGCGCAAACGCTCCCAGTGCCGACCCAATAAAAATGGAACCTCCCATAGACTGGCGTTGACCAGTCTGGCTGTTTATGAACGAATTGGGGTCACGCTGGTAGTAAATGGCACTGGCACCGCCGGCCAGGGCAGGCCCAATAAAAAAGGGCCAGGCCTTTCCCCAAAACGTGATGCGTCCGTTCCAGCCGGGCGTTACCAGAGCCGCCCCCGAGTGGGTCTGCCGTATGTTGTAGGCAACTGGCCGGTAGGCCGTGCACCCGGTCAGCGTCAGCAGGGCAGAGAGCAAGAGGAAAACGGTGGCCCGGCGCCCCTGCGCCATCGACATGGTGTTCATCGTCAGCATGGTTTGGCGGATCAATAGTCGTCTTTGCTGGTTAAGTCCAGTTCAATCTCATCGGCCGCCAGCGCCACCAGCTCAACCACATTATTCAGGGTGATGCCATCAGCGTCGGCACCGATCAACACCTTGAAAATGGCATAGCTTTTACCTTCCTCTTCAGTGGTGTACCAGCCGCCAAACTTGATGGTATCGTTGTATTCAAGTAGTTTTTTCTGGACGGATGCTGAGAAGCCATCGGTTGACGTAGCTCCGTATGAATACACTTTTCGAACGTCGAGACTGCCAAAGGTTGAGGTAGTACTACTGATCAGGATGAGTTGTGTGCGATTGCTTTTGAGACGCAGCAATACTTTGAAATTTCCCTTTGCGGTAATCTCATATTTTAACGGAATAGCGTCAAGCACCTTCCTGACTCGCTCGTCATATTTAGGGGCAGAGCCTCCCAGTTGCGCCCAGCCGGGTGAGGTGATCAGAAAAAGCAGCGCAACAGCCAGTACGTTGGGGTAAGTCATAAATCGTGGGGACTTGATGAGAAACATGGACAGCATTGTTGGTTGGCTATGTGGTGAATCAGGGAGCGGCCATTGAGGAGGTCGCTTTCATACGAATGATGGGGAGCCGTTCGATCAGCCCGGCGCGGTACTGTTTGCCAACCAGGAGGGGTGTGTCATCTACGAAGAGTTCATTGCCGCTCAGGGCCCTGACACGCTGTATGTTGACGATATGCCGCCGCGACACGCGCACAAACTGGGTAGGGTCTACTTGCAGGGCAACCTGACCGATGTTGGTCGACAGTCGGTAGGTACGTAGCGTAGTGAACAGGTCAACCCAGCTGCCTTCGGCCTGAAAGAACTGGATCTGCTCTTTCAGCACACGCTCATACTGCTGCACGCGCACGGGAATGAATACACACTGATCTAGCAACACAGCCTCAGAAAATGATGTGGACATAAGCGGAGTTGATGAAAAACAGGGGTTAATGACAGATTCCCTGAAACGTTACCACCCACCACGGCGCTTTTTTTTGAGAAATATGTAGCTGATCAGATGAATCGTGAATGGAATGCCAGGCAACGGCGTCTCTGGCTTGACAAAACCCCTGGCAGGACCAACGAAGGAGAGCCCTGCCGGCCGATAAAGTATTGATGATCAATTGTGCCTCTGGCTATAAAGCTTGGTTGGCAGCCGATAGCTTACTATTTTTCGCCGTCGACGTTTCCACCAGCCATGTTTGTCTTTACCACCCAGCGATTACTCTATGAAGCGTTACTGCGGAGTGATGAAGCAGCGTTTACGTATTTGTACCAGCTGATGTACGGGCGGCTGGCCGGGTACGTCTGGCAGAACAGCGGCACAACTGAACAGGCGCGCGAGCTGGTCCACGAAACGATTATTGCCTTCTTGTTCCGGCTGAGAAACAAGCAGTATCAATGGCGCGATGAAGCGGAACTGACTACCTACATAACCGCGATTGCGCACAATATCTGGCGCTACCAGCAACGAAAAAAACAGCTACAGATGAGTAACCTGCCAGCCAGTTCACTCGCCGATACGTTGCCGGACGAAGAAGATCCTTCGTTTGAAAACCGGCGGGTGGCCATGGAGAAGGGCCTGACGCAGCTGGGCGAGAAATGCCGGCAGGCCATTCAGCTCTACTATTGGCAGCGCCTGTCTATGCAGGAAATTGCGCGGAGGCTGGGCTGGGCCAATGAGGCGGTGGCGCGCAAAGAGAAAAGCCGCTGCCTTTCTTCGTTACGAGCTAAACTGGCCATGCTGCTATGATACCAGCCGACGATTATTTTGACACGATTGAAGCCTACGAGGAAAACCGGCTGACCAGGGCGCAACGCCACCAGTTTGAGCAACAGCTACGAAGCGATCCGGCGCTGAACAATGCGCTGCTCGACTACCGCTTGTTTCGGCATAGTCTGGAAGCCGTGAAGCTGAAACAGCAACTCAACGACCTGCACCACCGGCTGGAAGACAGTGGCACGCTGATGCAAGCGCCGGCGAACCCTTTTGCCGCCCCGCAAAGCCGACCGGGGCTGTGGCGATGGGTGGCCGCCGCATCGGTACTCCTGCTCCTGTGCTTCTGGGCCGGGTGGGGGGTATACACCAAAAAGAGCGCCGATGCCCGAAGTCAGGCCGTGTTTGCGGCTTTCTACCGGCCCGAACCGGCCATTCGCGGGCAAACCGATTGCCTCGCCGACTTTACCCCTGTTATTGGCGCTTACCGGGCGGAGGAATATGGGCGTGCCCTCACGTTAAGTCAGACAAGGCCCGCTAACGACCCCTGTACGCTATACTATCAGGGCCTGTGCCTGCTGGCGTTACATCGACCGGCAAGGGCTGTGGAAGCGCTTGAAACCGCCCGGCAAATGAGCCGCGGCCCGTTGCAGCAGCGGGCCGACTGGTATCTGGCCCTGGCCTACCTGCATAACGGGGCGCAGGAGGCCGGGCGCAGGCAACTCCGGCTGATCAGTCAGCAGAGCGCCACTCATCCCTTTGGCAATGTGGCCAGAAAAGCACTAGACCAACTAGACCACTAACGGTGTTTTGATCCGCTACCACACCTATGACAAGAAAAAGGACTACGGGCTCATGCAGGCAGGTAATCTGGTTCCTGGCTGGCTGGCTGATGAGCCTTTCCGTGCAGGCGCAGCAGCTGGCCGAAAACCGGATGGATTCGCTACTGGTTGCTGAACAGTATACGGAGGCAGAGCCGCTTGTGCGCCAGTTGCTTACAGCACGAATACGCAGCGGCGATACCACTACTACCGACTACACTCAGCTAATCGAGCACCTGGTTTGGCTGTATAAAAGTCGCCGTCAATTTACCCGGGCCGATTCTTGTCTGCAAGTGGCGTTGCGCGTGGTTCGGCGCCTGGCAGGTTACTCCCGCCTCCCCGAATATGGGGTATACCAGCGCATACAGGCGGTGTTGTATCGGTCGATGGGTAAGCGTGATCTGGCCAACGCCTGGTTTCATAAAACCGTCGACTGGGCGCAGCAGACCATTCCACAGCAGGTGGCACTGGTCGGGGTCAACCACAAGCAGACTGTTCAGACACAGGTCATTCTGGGCCAGTGCCAATACGATCTAGGCAGCTACGCCGAGGCCGTATCGACGTTGAAGACCGCCATCGACGGCTTTAGGCGTACGGGCGATACAACTACGATTCACTACACGAATGGCCTTAATCTGCTGGGGCTCGCCTATGGCGGGCAGGCGCAATATGCCCGTGCCGATTCCTGTTACGATGCGCTTATGCGGGCTGTCAAGTGGGTTCCCCGGTATAACCAGCACAGTGATTATGGAGCGTACCTGATCAATCGGGCCACTTTCCTGGCCGAAGGCACCCAACCGGAGAGGGCCGTTTACTGGTACCGGGAAGCCGTGGCACAACTGGCCAGCGTGCCGGGCAAAAATCACCCCGACTATGCGGGTGCGCTACGGTCATTAGCCACCTCATTGAAGGGTGCAAAGGCCTACCCGGAACGCATAACCCTGCTCACCGAAGCTATCGCCCGTCAGGAAAGCCTGGGCGATACGCTGACCATCGATTACTGCGACGCCTATAATTCGCTGGCCATTACCTATGGGAATCAGCGGAAATATGCCCGTGCCGATTCCTGTTTTGCCCTCCTTTTACAAAAAGTGACCAACGTACCCAGCTACACCAGCCTCGACAGCTACGGAACGTACCTGATCAATCGGGCGGTGTATCTCCGGTTCAACAGGCAACTCCAGCAGGCCATCTACTGGTATGAGAAAGGCCTGACGCAGCAGGCACTGGCGCCCGGAAAAAGCAGCCCCAATTACGCTTACCATATCAGTAAACTGGCGAATAGCTATGAACAACTGCGCGACTTCATAAAAGCCGATAGCCTGTATCGGTACGCCATCGTAAGCGTCGACTGGCAAGTGAGCCCGGACCCCGCCGAGCGGGCTGACTACCAGAGCGATCTGGCCAATTTGTGCCGCGTACGGGGCCATTACCAGGAAGCTGACTCACTATTCAGGAAAAGTCTGCCCGTTCTTGAACAGGCCTGGGGACCCAAAAGCCTTGACCTGGCCCGCCAGTATAATCAGGTTGGCGTCTTGCACGAAGCCATGAACCGGTATGCCAGCGCCATTGCCGATTACAGCAGGGCCGTTCAGCTCTGCGAAGCCAATGCCCCTGACGAGGTGCCCGATAACTACGACACGTACCTGAGCAACCTGGCTGGTGTTTACATGACCCGCTACCAGTTCGATCTGGCTATGCCGCTGTATCGCCGTGCGTTGCTGGCGTCAGAAAAAAGCTACGGGCCAGCCAGTAAGCAGTATGCCCGCCGGGTATTCGATATCGGCGATTGTTTCGAGTCGATGGGGCAATATGATAGTGCCGGCGTATACTTTCAGCGGTCGATAGAATTGGCTCGCCGTCAGCCAATGGACCGCACCAATACCCAGTACTCTCTCTTTGTCAGCTACCTGGCCAGCTTATACCGGACCACTGGTCAATATGCCCGTGCCGAAGCGTTACAGGAAGAGCTGCTGGCAAGAAAAATCAGCTGGTATGGCGCTAACCATGTCGACCTGGTACAAAATCTATTGAATATGGCGTCGCTGTACCGGACAATGGGGCTGTCGGAACAGGCCGTGGTGAGACTGAAGCAGGCCCTGGCTATCGAATCCAGCCAGAATGGACAAACCTCACTGCTGGGTCGGCTACTGGGCGAGCTGGCGATCAACTACGAGCAACTCGATAGCCTCGAGCAGGCCGACAGGGCTTATCGGCAAGGGATCAGCGTAGTGCGCAACACCACCGGAACAACGCATCTGGCCTACGCATCAATGGTAGGGAACTGGGCTGATTTTCTGGTGAAACGGAAGCAGTTCACGGGGGTTGATTCGCTTTTTCAGACGGCTATGACCAGCCAGATTGCCTTGGTTGGCGCACAAAGCCGCGAAGTCAGTAACACCTTGAACGTATGGACAAACAGGCACCTGAGGGGCGGAAACAGTCGGCTTGCCGATTCGCTGGCCCGGCAGCTGCTACACCTGCGCACAACCTTGTATGGCACTCATCACCCTGCTACACAGGTGGCACAGTATAAACTTGTGCGGGCCTTGTTTCTGAGTGATCGATGGGCCGAGGCGCGTCAGCTACTCTGGCAAACGTTTGACTTGATGCGGCAAACCGTCGAGCGTAACCTGATGTATCTCTCGGCCGAACAGCAGGAAGGTTTTTTTGCTGAACAGAGTGAACTGCTGCCCCTGCACTATAGCTACGCGTTGCGCCAGGCGCAGACCGACTCTACAGCTGCTGCGCTGGCCTACTCCGTGCGAACGTATGCCAATCAGCGGCTGCTGACCGAAATACGTGACCTGCTCACAACGGCCAGCCAACACCCGGACCCGGTTGTGAGGCAGGCGCTGGGCCAGCTTACCAGCCTGCGGCAACGCGTTGCCGCGCTGGCGGGTAAACCCATTGAGCAGCAGCAGCAAGGTGGCCTCGATACCCTGATCCATCAGGCCGAGGCATTGGCCAAAACACTGGCCCGGCAGTCGGCGGCATTTCGAGAGGCTACGATTCTTGTACAACAGACCGGATGGACGGCCGTTCGGGATGCGTTGAAGCCCGGTGAGGCAGCCGTTGAGTTTGTTCGCTTCCCGTATCATACGGGTCGCCAACAGACCGACAGCCTCCTGTATGTGGCGCTGGTATTGCGCCATCGGGATACCCGCCCTCACCTGGTCTACCTAACCCACGAAACGCCTTTGCGACGGCTGCTTACCCGGCCTGGGCTGAACAGCCCCGAGGGACTGTCGCTGCGAGCGAGTCGGTACCAGCAACGAAACAAGGCATTGCCCGATGCCGACTCGCTGTATAGCCTCATCTGGCAACCGCTCGATTCGTTGCTGACCAACAGCCACACGATCTGGCTCTCGCCCGATGGGCTGCTGCACCAGGTGGCCTTTTCGGCCCTGCAACCGCCGGGTACGGCTGCGGCCCGATACCCGTATCTGGCCAATCGGTATGAGCTCAGGTACGTTGGAAGCACTCAACAGATAGCCACTGTTCGGAAGCGCGCCGCCAGTACGTACCAGACAAATTGGTCGGCAGTATTATATGGCGGTATTCAGTACAATGACCAGTCGGCTGCCCGACCTGCTGATTCGCCAGCCGCCAGACAACGCTTTCGCAGTGTAGCCACGCCCGGTGCCAGCTGGGCTTTTCTGCCGGGAACAGAGCGGGAAATACGGGCCATTCGGCCGCAGTTAGGTAGCAATACAACCCTGGTCACCGGCAACCAGGCTACCGAAAAACAACTGAAAAGTTTATCAGATCGAGCGCCGGATATCCTGCACATCGCCACCCATGGCTTTGTGCGGCAAAGCCCAACCGAGCTCCATCGACACGCTGGCTCATTGCTGTTACAGTCGGGCCTGGTGATGGCTGGGGCCAACCAGCATGACTACGCCACTTCGGCTGACGATGGGCTGCTAACCGCCTACGAAGTGTCGGTCATGAATCTTCGGCGCACGAAGCTGGTAGTCTTGTCGGCCTGCGAAACCGGCCTTGGCAGCACATTGGGGAGTGAAGGGGTGATCGGGCTACGACGGGCGTTTCAACTGGCTGGCGCCGGGGCCGTCATAACGAGTATCTGGCCCGTAGCTGATTTGCCAACCAGCGATTTTATGACCCTGTTCTACCGGAACTGGACGAAATACAAAGACCTCCACACAGCTTTTGCCAGCACGCAACGGGACTTTCGGCAGCAGTACCCGCCTGCGGTCTGGGCCGCTTTTGTGCTTGTGGAATAGCTGACTGCCAGGCATGAAACCAATGGTGCGATTCCTGATGATGGCCTTCCTGGCAGGTATAGCCAGCTTTACCGGAATGGATCACCCATCGTTGGGCAACCGGTATGCACTCCTGATAGGTATCGGGCAATACCCATCGGGAAGTGGGGCTGAGTCGCTTCATGCCCGTAATGATCTGCTGTTATTGTCGGAAACACTCCGAAAACAAGGTTTCCCGGCCAGCCACATCCGAATGCTGGCCGACCAGCAGGCTACCCGACAAGCGATTGCGCAGGTTTTCGATTCATTGGCGCGCGCGCTTCCCACAGGCAGCCGGGTCGTGGTACACTTTTCCGGGCACGGTTTACAGCTACCCGACGATAACCATGACGAGACAGACGGACTTGATGAGGCTATTTTCCCTGTCGACGGACAGTTGAAGCGACCCACCACGATGATCCGCGACGACCTTCTGGCACAGTGGCTGGCCCGCCTCCGCAAACGGATTGGCCCCTACGGGCATCTGCTTTTCCTCTTCGATTCGTGCCATTCGGGTAGTATTCTGCGTCAGAACCAGTCCGACGGCCGCTTGAGCCGGGGAATCGCCTCGCCGGCAGTCGCCCTGAATAAGCGTGTCGTAGCAGGTACGTCGGGTTGGTTTGACGAAAAAACGACAGCAGCAGTGCCCAGTCGGCTGGGGCAATACGTTTTACTGGCCGCAACGGCAGATGGGCAGCCGAGTTTTGAATATACGGATGCCAGCGGGCAGGCATTTGGACCCCTCACGCTGGCTGTTTGTCAGGCCTGGGCCAGTAACCCGGCACCGCCATCGTATCGGTTTTTTTTCCAGACCGTTCGGCAGCGAATGAGCCGTTTAGCGCCCTATCAGTTACCAACGGCAGAGGGTACGATCGATGCTCCTTTTCTTGGGCAGTAACGAACTCGGGCGCTCCCTTCAAAAGCCAATCTCCAGCTGTTTGCCGATCTCGTTCCGGTCTACCGATCCGTCGGTCGATTCCAGGTTTGACAGGGAAACGCCCAGCAGTCGAACGCCTTTGGGTAAGGGCAGCAACGCCCGCATCAGTTCATGCGCCAGGTACGTTAGCCGCGCTTCATCGGCAATGGGCGAGCCGAAAGACCGACTGCGGGTGATCTGCTGGAAATCGGCATATTTTACTTTGAGGGTCAGCGTGCGACCAATGGTTTTCAATCGCTGGCAGTCCTGCCAAAGATCGCCGATTGGGCCTTGAAGCCCCTCCACCAGGTCGGGCCATTCGCTGAGATCGGTACTGAATGTCGTTTCTGATCCAATTGATTTTCGCTCACGGTCGGGTCTGACGGGCCGATCATCAATAGCGTTGGCAATGGCGTGGTAGAAATGACCCGCTTTGCCAAAATGACGCACCAGAAAGGCCTCCGTCTGCCGACGCAGATCAAGACCGGTGGCAATGCCCAGTTGATTCATCTTGGCCGCCGTGGCTGGCCCAATGCCGTGAAACTGCCCAACCGTCAGTGTCTCCACAAAGGACAGTCCCTGATTAGGTTTGATCACAAATAGTCCGTCGGGTTTCCGATAATCGGAGGCCAGTTTGGCGAGGAACTTGTTGTACGATACCCCCGCCGACGCCGTCAGGCCGGTGGCCTCTTTGATCGACGTTTTGATCTGCTGCGCAATCTGGGTAGCCGACGCCATCTGCTTCAGGTTTTCGGTTACGTCCAGGTAGGCTTCGTCGAGGGAGAGTGGTTCGATCAGCGGGGTGTATTCGGCAAAAACGGCCCTGATCTGCTGCGAAACGGCTTTGTATACCTCAAAACGAGGTTTCACAAAGATCAGCTCCGGGCATTTGCGGCGGGCTGTGCTGGAGGGCATCGCCGAACGTACCCCAAACACACGGGCTTCGTAGCTGGCGGCGGCCACCACACCCCGCTCGCGCGAACCACCCACGGCAATGGGTTTGCCCCGCCAATCAGGGTTATCGCGCTGCTCCACCGACGCGTAAAAAGCGTCCATGTCCACGTGTATGATTTTCCGATGTGTCTGCTCCATCGTGGTTTCGTATAATACAAGACGAATATACTGCCAGCGATCGATAGTCGATGATCCGGGAGCCGTACATGGCGTATCGCTGGGTTGCGGTTGAGCGGAGCAGAATGCTTATGGCCTATAACTTCCACTGATTAACCACACTCTTTTCTTTCTTTTGCGAAAACCATTCTGGCTTAAATCGTATTTTTGCTATATTACTTACAATCTCACGAATCGTAAGACAGATTGCTACGCGATTTGCTACCGCCTAACCAACATGGAATCAACGACAAACACCCATCCCTGGACTAAGTTTTATCCTAAAGGTGTACCTGCCGACATCAACCCTGATGCGTATACCTCGCTGGCTGCTCTCATCGAGGATGGCTGTAGCCGCTTCGCCGACCGGCCCGCCTACGCCTGTATGGGCAAGCTGCTAACCTATCGGGAGATCGATGAGCAGTCGAAGCAATTCGCGTCATTTCTTCAGCATGAGCTTGGCCTGAAACCCGGTGATCAGGTGGTGATTCAGATGCCCAATCTACTGCAATACCCCATTGCCATGTTTGGTATCCTGCGGGCTGGCATGACGGTCGTGAACACAAACCCGCTGTATACACCGCGCGAAATGCAGCATCAGTTCAAGGATTCGGGGGCCAAAGCCATCGTGATCCTGGCCAACTTCGCTACTAACCTGGAGAAGATCATCGACCAGACCGATATTCAGCACGTGATCGTAACGGAGATTGGCGACCGCTTGGGTTTTCCCAAGAAGCAGATCGTCAATGCCGTGGTGAAATACGTGAAGAAGATGGTGCCCGCCTACAGCCTGCCCAAGGCCATTTCCTTCAATGAAGCACTGAGCCGGGGTAGCCGCCAACCAATGACCCCCGTGGCGATCAAAGGCACCGACCGGGCCTTTATTCAGTATACGGGTGGTACAACTGGCGTGTCGAAAGGCGCGGTGCTATCACACCGGAATATCCTGTCGAACGTAGAAGGACAGGCGGTCTGGATGGCACCGGCCGGTATTCCGGTGGGGCAGGGCGTTATTGTGGCCGCGCTACCACTCTACCACGTATATGCGTTGACAACCAATGCCATGGCCGCGCTGAAGACGGGCGACATGAACCTGCTGATCACCAATCCCCGCGACCTTAACGCGTTTATCGATGACCTGAAGAAGTACAAGATCACCGCGTTTACGGGGGTGAATACGCTCTATAACGGACTGCTGAACCATCCCCGCATCAACGAGGTCGACTGGAGTCATCTGAAAGTGACGTCGGCGGGGGGTATGGCCTTGCAAACGTCGGTAGCTGATCGGTGGCAGAAACTAACAGGCAACGTACCTGCCGAAGGGTATGGCCTGTCGGAAACCTCGCCGGTGCTGTGTTCAAACCCGGTCGATGGCACGTCGCGGGTGGGTACGATCGGGGTGCCCTGGCCCAGTACCGACATGAAATGCATGCAGGAAGATGGCACTGAAGCCCCGTTGGGGCAACCCGGCGAAATATGGGCGAAAGGGCCGCAGGTATTTCAGGGGTATTATAACCGGCCGGAAGAAACAGCCAACGTGATGGCCGGTGAGTGGTTTAAAACCGGCGACATCGGCGTGGAGAACGAAGACGGTTTCTTTAAAATCGTGGACCGTAAGAAAGACATGATCCTGGTATCTGGTTTCAACGTGTACCCCAACGAGATCGAAGATGTCGTGTCGCAGTGTCCGGGCGTGCTGGAGGCCGCTTGTATTGGTGTGCCCGACGCTAAATCGACCGAGATTGTGAAGGTGTTCGTCGTGAAAAAAGATCCTGCGCTGACCGAAGAGCAAATCCGGGCATTCTGCAAAGAGAACCTGACGGGCTACAAAGTGCCGAAACAGATCGAGTTCCGCACGGAACTACCTAAATCGAACGTAGGGAAGATTCTTCGCCGGCCCCTCCGCGATGAGGAAATGGCAAAGCAGAAGTAAAACAACAGGGAAATAGCCGTGTAGCACCGAGCCGCAAGAACACCGCGTCGCCATCAATAGGGACGCGGTGTCCGTTGCGGCTCGGTGCTACACGGCTATTTCAGCAACCCCCGCAAGGTCGCTTCATCGCAATAGCCAAGTTGGCGGTTTGCTAGCTTGCCCTTACGGAAAAGAAGGAGCGTGGGTAACTCATTGACCTGATACATGGCCAGCAACGCTTTTTCGATATCTGCATTCGCCTTGATAATAGTCACCTGTCCGGCCAGTTCGGTCGTAAGCTTGTCGATAACGGGCGCCATTTTTTTGCAGGGAGCACACCAGGTTGCATACACATCCACCAGTACCACCGGCTGAACCCGAAGCAGACTATCAAAGCGGGCAACGGGCCACTGCGCCGATTCCTCTGAGCGCGTCACACCAGCTACAGGCATCATCTTTGACGACCATTTCAGGTAGCCGCCCTGCAGTTCATACACCGTCGGGTAGCCCAGTTCGCGCAGCTTCTCTGCGGCCCCTTTGCTGCGGCCTCCCGACAGACAGTACACGAATACTGGTTTGCTTTTGTCGAGTTCAGCCAGCGCCTGCCGGAAATCATCTCGCTGCGAATTGATGTTGACCGCGTTGGGCAAATGACCGTCGGCATACTCAGCGGGTGTCCGTACGTCGATAAGCTGTGCCTGTTTACGTTGATTGAGCAGGCTGGCAAACGTATCGACCGCCACCGGTTGAGCCCAGACAAACTGGCCAACGATCAACATGGCTGATAGAAGAATGAATTTCATTGATAATCGGGTCTTAGGTGAGCAGGTGTCATTGGCTACAAAGCTAAGCTGTACCCAAACGCCTTGACTGGGTACGCCCTAAAAAAACAGACACAGCCCTGCGCAGGGCTGTGTCTGAAAGAGTAAAGGCAGTAATAAAGACCGACTGTCGGCTGGCTTGATGCTAATTTACCAGTGTCTGTACTTTTTGCTGAAAACCCTCGAATTGCTGAAAAAACAGGCTGGCTTTCCGGCGGGAGACATCAATGCGGTCGCCATTGGTTAGCTGAACAGAAAGCTGATGGCGGCTGGGATGCGCCTCATCCAGATACAGCAAATTAACGATATTCTTTTTGTGGGGGCGCGCAAATACACCGGGTGCCAGCCGGGTAGCCATTTTTTTCAGTGTCAGCGATACCATGAGCCGGGAGCCATCACTGAAGTGAAACATGGTGTAATTGCCTTCTCCTTCCAGCCGGACAATCTGATGCATGGGCATCGATTTCCGGTACCCCCAGAAAGGCAGCGTAAGGTCCGACAGGTCGAATAAACGGGTGAGTGCCTCGGGTGTAATGCCCGAGCAGACAGATGAGAATCTGTTCGCAGTCATGATGTGAAAAATAGTAAATGTGGATAGATAAAAGAAGTGCTGCAAGTTCAAGCAAAACCAGTTGATAGTCAATACCCCGGATGGGGTAACTTATAAGCCGTTTACTAAATAGATGGCTGAGTATTAATAAGTAATGAGGCCAATTAAAGTGCACTTAACAATCAATCGTCTGACAACATACCGGACGTCCTTACCGTTAATAAAGCATCCTTATCGACGAATAGCTGCCCCCTAGTATGCGATCTATACTCGTACTTGTCATTGCGTTGTTGGCATTGACGGCCTGCCAGAAAAAGACCGTCGATACGTCGGCTGGAGCCTTGCAACTTGCCTTGGATAACCGGGTGGGAAATAGCGATCTGGCGTTGGGCACAGGTACGTATCAGAATAAGTCGGGCGAAACGTTCACTGTTACCCGGTTCGATTACTTTATCAGCAATATCCGACTGCTTCGCGCCGACGGGTCTGCCTACACCGTTCCACAGGATGATAGCTATTTTCTGATTCGTGAAGCAGACCCAGCATCCCAGACCGTCACCCTCAACAACGTACCTGCGGGCGAATACACGCAGCTCGAGTTCATGGTGGGTGTCGACAGTCTGCGTAATACGGCCGATGTGGGCAAACGAACAGGGGTTCTTGATCCGGCCGGTAGCCACACCAGCGGTATGTACTGGGATTGGAATACGGGCTACATTCACCTGAAACTGGAAGGAACGTCGCCCCAGGCTCCGCTCGATGCCACGGGTAGCCGGAATTTTCGGTATCATATCGGCCTGTTTGGCGGCTACCAGACCCCAACGCTCAACAACCTGCGCACTGTTCGCGTACCGTTAAGTGGCATTGGAAAAGGCGTTCAAATTGGTAATGACTTTTCTGTCGCTGCGTTGGTTACGGTTAATGTGGATGCAGGTAAACTGTTCGATGGCCCTACGCCGATCAGCATTGCCACGTACCCGGATGTGATGGTGTCACCTATTTCGGCCACCATTGCCACCAATTACGCCACTATGTTTTCACTGAAAGCGTCTTCGTTCGTGTCGAGGTAGATGCACTTAAGTCCTACTTATTCGTGAAGTCTATCCGCTGGTTGGTCTTGCTGTGCAGCGCAGCCCTTTGGGGCTGGGTGGCATCGTGCGGACCAAAAACAAACACGGATGGTGTAGATCCCAAGCCGCCCACGGCCGTCGGTACGCCTTATGCCTGGAAAACGCCCGCTAACTTCCCCGAGCCGGTCTATGATTTCGAGAATAACCCGCTAACCAAAGAAGGCGTGGCGCTGGGTCGAACGCTGTTTTATGATGCCACCCTGTCGAAAGACGGCACCATCACCTGTGCATTTTGTCACTCGCCGTTCACCGCTTTTTCGCATACCGATCATCCACTCAGCCACGGTATCAAAGACCAGATAGGCACGCGCAACGTACCTGGCATTTTCAACCTGGCCTGGCGGGAAACGTTCTTCTGGGACGGCGGCATTTTCGATCTTGATCTGCTGCCCATCGCGCCTATTCAAAATCCTGTCGAAATGGGCGATTCGCTGGGGAATGTCCTGAAAAAAGTGCGCGCCAGTGGCCGGTATCGTCCCCTCTTCAAAGCGGCCTACGGTACGGATTCGATCACGTCGGAGCGTTTTCTGAAGTCATTGTCGCAGTTCATGCTCACCATGGTCTCGGCCAATTCGGGGTATGACAAGTACGTTCGGAAGGAGTCTGACGCAGCGCTACCCGACGCTGCCCAACGTGGACTGACGCTGTTCCAGGCTAAATGCGCGGGTTGTCATAAAGAGCCGTTTTTTACCGACCAAAGCTTTCGGAATAACGGCCTGCCCAAACTAACCACCGCCAAATTCGACGATCTGGGCCGGGGCGCTATCACAGGTAATGCCGTAGATAACTACAAATTCCGGGTACCCAGCCTGCGGAATATCGAGTTCACGCCGCCTTACATGCACGACGGCCGGTTTAGCACCTTGCAACAGGTGTTGAAACATTACGCCACGGGCGTGCAGGATAGTCCCCAACTCGATCCGCTGCTGAAACAGAGTGGTCAGCTGGGTATCCCGATGACGCAGCAGGAGCAGAACGATATCATCACGTTTCTGCTTACCCTGACCGACTACTCGTTTATCAGCAATCCTGATCTGCAACCATTGCGGTAGGTACGTTGCTGAGGTTCGCTGGCGGGTAAAATCTGCATGTATCAGCTTGAATCCGGTTAATCAGCAGGCTGTTTGCGTCTATCTTGCAGGATGCAACACCGTCAACACCTCCTGATTCCGCTTTTTTTGTTCTGGGCTGCCTTTGCCGTGGCCCAATCGTCAACCAACGTACTGGTTACCGACCTGACCCGCATTAAGCAGGTAGGCGGTATTCAGGCCGCTCCAAACGGGCAACAGGCGCTCTACACGCTGACAACGATTGAGCCTCAGCCCGACCAGCCACTCGAGTACGAGTATCGGACGCACATCTACCTGCTAAACCGCCAATCGGGCGAGGTAAAGGCCCTGACGCGAGGTGCCGAAAGCGCCCGGCAGGCTGTTTGGTCGCCCGATGGAAAACAGATTGCGTTTGCCCGAACCGTGAAAGGCAAATCGCAGGTATTTGTCATGCCGCTCGATGGGGGCGAAGCCTATCAACTGACAACCCTGGCCTATGGCGCTGGGAACCCCGTTTTTTCGCCCGATGGTAAACGAGTCCTGTTTAGCAGCTCAGCCACGTTTGCTGACTTACTGGCCGACACGCTATTGAATCCAGGCCGGAAAGGACCGCTGTGGTCAGTCGAAAAACCGGGGATTTCGGCGGCTGAGGTACTGCCGAAGAAAGATGGCCCGAAGCCTAATCCGGATGGATCACTCGCCGAAATCAGGGCCTATCTGGCCAAAGACGTTGATGATAAGAAGGCAAAGGTGATTAACCGGCTGAATTTCCAGGGTGAATCGACCACCGAGCCAATGATGAGTTTCCAGCACCTCTACGTGATTGATGTGCGCGAAGGGGCTACCCCTAAACCCATCACACGCGGCTTTGCGTCGTACCAGGCGGCTACCTGGTTACCCAACGGCCAGTCGGTACTGGCGGTGACCGATCGAGACCCGGCTCAGCATCCTGACCGTGAAGTCGACAACGCCATTGTGGCTATTCCGGCCGATGCTACTACGCCGGGTACGGTAACGTACCTGTTGAGCGAAGCGGGCAAATCGTTTGGTGCGCCCACTCCATCGCCCAACGGGCTGAAACTGGCCTACATGGCTGGCAACTCGCGGGGTGTCGGTTTCCCTGGTCTGGCCCTGGCCGACTTGAACGGCACAATCGTCAGCAATGCCAAAACTATTGACTTCGACCGGGCCGCCGGCAATCTGGTTTGGGCTAACGTACCGGCCGGAGCGCCGGTCGGCTCACGCGCCAGCCGGAGCAGCAAGCAGACGACATCGGCTGAGTGGGTGCTCTACTTCACGGCCAACGCCGATGGTGGTATTCCGCTGTATCGCCTCAACACCCGTACCAACACCATCGACCGCCTGACAACGCCGGAATCGGGCGTGACCAATTTCGATGTAAATGGCAGCGAGATCATCTTTGCTAAAACGGAAGTGGCCGACCCGTCGGCCCTATATGTAGCTTCGCTGGACGCCACGGCGCCCAAAAAACTGCTGGCACCCAACGCCGATTGGCTAGCTGGCAAAGTGCTTAGTTATCCTAAAAAAGGGGTGTACAGGAATTCGGCCGGTCAGTCTGTGGAGTACTGGATCATGAAACCGGCCCGCTTTGTCGAGGGGAAGACGTACCCGCTGGTGCTGAATATGCACGGCGGACCAACGGCCATGTGGGGGCCCGGCGAGCAGTCGATGTGGCATGAACTGCAATACTTATGTGCGCAGGGATACGGGGTTGTGTACGCCAATCCGCGTGGGTCGGGCGGCTACGGGCAGGCCTTCCAACGGGCCAACTACCGCGACTGGGGCACCGGTCCGGCCGAGGATGTGCTGGCGGCTGCCACCGCCGCTGCCCGCGAGCCCTGGGTTGATACCAGCCGGCAAGTCATTACTGGCGGCTCTTACGCGGGTTACCTGACGGCCTGGATCGTTGGGCACGACAACCGGTTTAAAGCCGCCTTCGCGCAACGGGGCGTGTATGATCTGACCACCTTCATGGGCGAGGGTAATGCCTGGGCACTGGTGCCAAACTACTTCGGTTTACCGTGGGAAGCGGGTGCGAAAGCCATTCTGGACGCCAATTCGCCGTACTCGTTCGTTCAGAATATCAAGACGCCGTTGCTGATTAAGCACGGCGAAAATGATCTGCGAACGGGCATTATTCAGTCGGAGATGATGTACAAGAGTTTGAAAATACTGGGCCGCCCCGTCGAGTATGTCCGTATGCCGGGCGCTACCCATGAGCTTAGCCGCTCGGGCAACGTTCGCCAGCGCATCGACCGCTTGCTCCGCATCTACGAATTCTTCGAACGCTTCGTAGGGAATACGAACGGGCAAGTGAAATAAAAAAAAGGTTAACACAGAGGCACTGAGGACACAGAGAAAAATACTATAAATTCTGTGTTCTCAGTGCCTCTGTATTTAACCCTTTTACTCGTTATCACTATGATCCTTGTGCCCATGCCCCTTGGGGCCACGCTCATCGGCTAATTCTGTTTTGGTTTTGCCGCCTGGCGTTTGCTGACGGCCCGCTGGTGCGTGGTCATCTTCGGTACTTTGTTTGCTTTTGTGAACGCCCCGCGACGTTTTACCCTGGTCTTCGTCAGCGGTCCCGCGTCCGGGCAGGTTCGTGTTCAGTTCGTGCTTCTTGGTGTTGTCGGCGGTATCGCGGACAGTCGGCTGGGTTGTTTGCTTGCTCATAACGTTTGTTGGTTAATGGGGTAGCAGTTGGCGGGTGCAGCAGGCAGACCTCACTCAGGTACGTTCTATACCGCGAGGCCTGCCTGCTGCACCCGCCAACTGCTACTCCGTTAAAACCCCTATCCCCGGCCTGTTGTTTACCTTTAGCGATTCATCGGTCCGTCTCTCTTTATGCACACCAACTATTATTTTCTTCGTCAACTGGCTCCTGTGCTTGAGGCCCGCTTGCAGGGGCTTTATTTCATGGAATGCTTCAGCCAGGACCGCGACGAAGTGGTGCTGGCGTTTGCGCAGGCGCGGGGGAAAGCCAACTACTACAAGCCGGTTTTCATCAAGGTTACCCTTCGCCCCGATTTTTCAGGCATACTCGTCTCCGACGACGTGCGGCGGGCGCGAACCAACAGTGTTGACCTGTTCAATAACCTGACGGGCAACGAAGGGGGCGATGATCCCGACCGGCCCGGTATGGAAACACCCGGCAAAGCCGTGCTGGGGGTACGTTCCTTTCTGAACGAACGCTGCCTCGCCATTCAGCTTGCCGACGATTATACCCTGCTGTTCAAGTTTTTCGGCAACCGACCAAACCTGTTGATATTCAATGGAAACGCGGTTGAGGATCTGTTCAACAGCAAACTCGTTGCCGATAAGAACCTGACGCTCGACAGCATTGATCGGCCGATCGACCAGACGGAAGCTGCATTCAATGCCGCTGGAGGTGATTACCGAAAGCTATTTCCTACGTTTGGCAAGTTGGTTCGGGCATATGTAGAAAAACGAGCGCAGGAAGCTGGCACCAGTTTCACCTGGGCCATTTTGCAGGATGTGCTGCGCAAACTCGACCAGCCCACCTACTCCCTGATCCGGTTTGAGCATCACCCGGCATTATCGCTGGTGCCCCTGGCCGAGCCGATACGTACCTGGGCGGACCCGATCGACGCGACCAACGGTTTTTTCATTGCCTATAATGGCCAGAACGTTGTTGAGCGCGAACGAGCCGAGGTACTTCGCCTGATCGATAAGCGACTGAAACGCGCCCGCTCCCTACTCGATGCCAACCTACAACGCCTCATCAGCCGCGACGACGGACCGAGCCATGAAGAACTGGGCAACCTGCTGATGGCCAATCTGCACAACGTACCTGCGCTGCCCGGCGGCCGATCGCCCGAAACAATTACCGTCGAGGATTTTTACCGGGATAATCGTCCGGTCACGATCCGGCTTAAGGTTGATTTGTCGCCACAGCGTAATGCGGAAGGGTATTACCGAAAAGCGAAAAACGAGCGAATAGAAAGTGAGCACCTGACGCAGCAGATCGAGTACCGCGAGAAGGAGATCGACGAGTTGCAGGCGCACCGGGCCACGATCGAGCCAATGGTGTCGTTGAAAGAGTTGCGCAGGTATGTGAAACAGCACGGCTTGCTGGGAGACGCCCCCGCCAGCACCGACCCGGCCGAGCTGTTCAAGGAAGTGCTGTTTGAAGGCTTCGTAATTCGGATTGGGCGCAATGCCAAAAACAACGATCTGTTAACCCAGCGCTATACATACAAAGATGATCTCTGGCTCCACGCCCGCGACGTAACCGGCTCGCACGTGGTGGTGAAGTACCGGGCGGGGAAGCCCTTTCCAAAAACGGTCATCGAACGCGCGGCAGAGCTGGCAGCCTGGTACTCGAAACGGCGAACGGATAGCCTGTGCCCGGTTATTGTAACCCCCAAAAAGTTCGTCCGTAAACCAAAAGGCCTGGCTGAGGGCCAGGTCGTGGTTGAAAAAGAAGACGTAGTATTGGTTGTCCCGAGGGGAGAATGAATGGCGAAAGAGCGAGAGAGAGTGAAAGAGTGAATGGCGAAAGGGTGAAAGGTTGCTTACGCGGAATCACCTACTGGCGTAAGCAACCTTTCACTCTATCACTCTATCGCTCTTTCGCGATACACTTACTCATGTCCTGCCATGTCTTGTCCCATGAGTTTGCGTTCAGGAACTGGTCAATGGCTTCCCAGCTTTTGGGGTGTTCCTGTTTCAGGGCTTTATCAATGGCGGCTTCAAACTCAGCGGCGGTAGAAGCGATCTGGGTGAATCCCTTCGCACCGTAGGTACGTACCACATCCCGGATAGGCGTCGACACGGTCGGTAGGCCGGCAGCCAGGTATTCAGGTGTTTTAGTCGGGCTGATAAACTTCGTCGACTCATTCAGCGCAAAAGGAAGCATGGCTACATCCCACCCACTGAAATAAGCGGGCAACTCTTTATACGACTTCATGCCCAGATAGTGCACGTTAGACGAATGAGGCAGCGTAGCCGGGTTGATTTTTACGATCGGCCCCAGAATGACGAATTGCCAGTCGGGGCGGCGCTGAGCCAGATCGCGAAGCAAATCAACGTCGAAACGCTCGTCAATCACACCTGAAAAACCAATGCGTGGCTGCGGAATCTGAGCCTGATCGGCCGGGTCGGCCTGGCGGCGGCGGGCTTTTGAGAAATGCACAAAATCAATACTGCTCGGAAAGGCATGCGCATGCGGATGGCGTGTGCGTTTGGCTTCGTACAGGCTATACCCGCCGGTAAATACCTGGTCGGCACGACTCATCAGCATGGTCTCCAGGTTGATCAGCTCACGGGGAGCACCCAAAAACGCCGATAGCTCATCCATGCAGTCATAGACAATACGGTCGGGTGTCAGGTGGTCGCTGAATAACAGGGCCATCGGCGTATAGTACCAGGCAACGTAGCTGGTTATACGTTCTGATTCAATGAGCTGATCGACCATCCGGCGCTGATAGGCCAGCACATCCTGATGCGGGGTTCCGTGCGGAATGTGTGGTACGATCACTTTAAGCCGGTCACCTTCTGAACGTACCTCGACCCGCAACTCATGACCCCAGATTGGTTCTTCCAGGAACCAGACGGTCATTTGCTCACTGGCCCGGCTCAACAGATGCTGGGGGCGTTGATAAACGAAATTCCACCGTAGATGGGAGAAACAAATCAGATGCTCGGGCAGTGCCGCCTGGTCTCCAGTTGCATCAGCTACGCGCCCTGGATTGCTGGTTTTATTCAGGTCTGTCGTCGTCAGCAAATTGTTCACTGATGTGTTTTTCGACAGATGTTCGTTTGTTGATACGTCTGATGGAGACGATGAGTAATCACTAAGTTTCATGAGAAGGCGACGAAAACGGTTAACAAAAGGCCAAACCCGTTTGAGCAGGGCACACGCCTAACCATAGCGAGTCAATTTCTCGTAGAGTTAGTAATGACACCTGAAAACGTATTGATTGACAAACGGCCTGACGGCGGCGTGTACAACAAAAACCGGGAGATACAGACAATGTTAACCCGCCCGAGAGATACTTAGGCAATGGTCCTCGCTAATTGGTTACGAATGGTGACTTAGTAGGCCTTCGTAAGTACCTTCCCCTGGTTTAATTCCCACAGATACCCGTCAGGATCAGAGAAATAGATCTGAACGACCCCATCAAAACGGGTTTGTTTATGGAACGTCAGGTTATGGGCTTTCAGGTACGCTTCCGATTTGTCGATATTATCGACGAACAAGGCAATATGACTGGCATTTTTGTCGTGGATGATCTCTTCGGTACGCCCGGCCATAAGGTGAATCTGCTGCCCATTGCCCAGGTCAAACCACGACCGGATAGCCTTCAGGTTTTCGGGTACAGGAATCGGTTTAAGGCCCATCACATCGCGGAAGAACGCGGTGCTGACTGCCATGTCTTTTACGTGTAAAGCCAGGTGATTGTGGCCAACGATACCCAGTTTATCCTGCGCCACAGCAAACTGAGCCAGCAACAGAAGAGGAAGCAAAAAACGCATGGATGATTTCATTCGAAGTGGTATTGCTATGTTCTAAAACTATATCAACTAATAAACTGCCGGGCCCTGCTTTCCTACTGGAAACAGAGTAAACAGCCATAACGCGTGTACTACAAACCCGGGCTCATAAAGTCGACTCTTGACCGTGAAGCGAATCAACTAAATCAACGAAGGCGTTTACCGGCCATCAGGACTTCACTCACAGCGCTTTACCCCACTTTTGCGCTTGTCAACACTTCTTATCGCTGACAATGAAACGAACGGTAAACAGAAAACCAGATATATTAGACGGCACTCGAGAAAACGTAATGTTCCAGGTCGGAGGCAGGGCGGGGAAGAGCCAAACACTACAATCCATGCATTCCCTGGCTGAGCCATCGTGTAATACTAAATTTCCTGCTGTTAATGAACCATAATGAACTGGGCACAAAGCCGCATTATCAAATACTGGATGGCCTTCGGGGGGTAGCCGCTATCATCGTAGTATGCTTTCACCTTGCCGAGCCGCTGGCCAAAACCCACCTCGACAATGTTGTCAACCATGGTTACCTGGCCGTTGATTTTTTCTTTCTTTTATCCGGCTTCGTTATTGGGTATGCCTACGACGACCGCTGGGACAAATTAACCGTCGGCGGTTTTCTTCGGCGGCGCCTCGAGCGGTTGCAACCACTTGTTGTCCTGGGCATGACGCTCGGCGCCGTGGGCTTTTACTTGACCGACTCAACCATATGGCCGCTTATTCACACAGTGCCTGTATGGAAGCTGATCGTCGTTATGCTGATCGGCTACACGCTTATACCCATACCTATTTCTATGGACATACGCGGCTGGCAAGAAATGCACCCGCTCAATAGTGTTGGCTGGTCCTTATTTTTCGAGTATATCGTGAATATCCTCTACGCGCTGGGCTTACGAAAATTGCCGAATAAAGCGCTGGCTTGTTTCGTCGTACTGGCAGGCGCCTTGCTTTTGCAAGTTGCGGTTACTAGCCCAAATGGAGACGTTACCGGTGGCTGGACACTAAATGCTGAACACATGCGCATCGGGATAACGCGCACCTTATTTCCCTTTTTTGCCGGTTTGCTCTTATCACGGGTATCGCGGCCTGCCTATATCAAAAATGCGTTCTTATGGTGTAGCCTGCTGGTGGCGGCTGTTTTGTTTATGCCCAGAATAGGGGGTGCAACGCATCTTTGGCTGAATGGTTTGTACGAAGCTTTTTGCATCATCATTGTCTTTCCGCTCATTGTCTACATCGGTGCCAGCGGGGTGGTGCAGAATCAAACGGAAGAGAGAATTTGTCAGTTTCTTGGCAACCTGTCGTATCCCTTATACATGACGCATTACGTGCTTGTCTATTTCTACGTGGCATGGGTAAGCAATCACAGCGGCATTACAGTAGGGCAGGCCTGGCCCCGTGCGCTACTCACCTTCTCCGGCGCTATCGTGCTGGCTTATGCCAGTTTAACGGTGTATGATGAACCGGTAAGAGCGTGGTTGCGAAAAAAGCTGGCGTAGCGAAAAGAAGCTTACCCTGAACCAATAATGCTTTCCGTGAAGCCAGTTGGCTGAAAAACGAGCTGAAGCAGGCGAAAGCACAGCCAGCCAACCGGAGCGAGTTGTTGATCAACTACTGATCGCGTCTACATCGCCAGCAATTCCTGCCAGAAGCGTTCATTGACGTGAACACCTTTTTCCAGGCTCTCTGTGCGGCGGGCCAACGTGTTCTCGCCGGGATACGAAATCGAGTCGCCGGGCTTTACCAACGCACTTGATCTGGTGTACGCAATGATTTCATCAATCAGGGAAGTATGCATCTCCGGGTTTTTGATGCAGATAAAGCACTGCGAAACGCCAGATTCGTTGCCGCTGTTGGTGATGGCGGCAACCGATTGTCCACCGCTCAGGGCGGTCAGCAACACATCGAGCAGCATGGAAAGGCCCGAGCCCTTCCAGAACCCAACTGGCAGAGCTCGTTGCGTCTGACGAATCGCTTCCGGGTCTGTTGTTAAGTTGCCGTCCATATCGTACCCACCCGGAAGCGGCAACTGCTTCTTGTCAGCAGCATACTGACCAATTTTCCCGTATGAATACTGCGACACGGCCATATCGAGTACAATATGTCCGCCCTGTTTGGGCACGGCAATCACAAAGGGGTTATTGCCAAGTCTGGGCTGGGTGCCGCCCCACGGCGGAATGTTGGCGATGGTATTGGTGAAACAGATGCCAATGTAGCCCGCCTCGGCTGCCTGCCAGCCGTAGGTGCCACCACGCATCCAATGGTTCGTATTCTTGATGGCCACGCAGCCGATCCCGTTTTCGTTGGCAAGTTTTATGGCGCGATCCATGCACAGGGTGGCGTTGTACATGCCCGGAGCCAGATGGCCGTCCCATCGTTCAATGGCGCCCGTAGCCGACACAATGATAGGCTCCGCATCGGGTTTGATCAGTCCCTCCTGTACGAATTTCACGAAAACCGGAAATCGGTTGAGGCCGTGCGTTTCGACGCCGTCGCGGCTGTTTTCGGCAAAAATCCGGGCACACAGTTCCGCTTTCGATTCCTCGAAAGAAAGATCTACTAACACCCGTTTTAACTCAGCTTTCAGTTGGTCGAAAGGGACTCGCATAAGGGTAGGTTCTGTAACGCCGAGGCTCCAGCTTCGGTAGTCATTGAGCTGTTCACTACTACCGAAGCTGGAGCCTCGGTGTTCCGTTCTACTTCACCAATACGGCTGTGCTTTTGGGTCCGTCGGCGGTTTGGAGGCGGAGGACGTACCTGCCTGCCGGAAGTGACTTGAGCGAAAGGGTACGTACCTGTTTGCCTGCAGGTACGTTGCTATCGGCCTGTGTGGATACAGGTTGCCCTAGCAGGTTAACGAGCGAGACCGTCAGCGGTCCTGCTGTTTGTGTGGTGAACTCGGCAGTGAGCAGTTCGTTACCGGGGTTTGGAAAAACACGCAACTGAATTGCCTCTTCGGTAGCCAGCACGACCGGTTCAACGGGGGCCGTGGTTTGCGTAACCGTAGTCCCGCGCAGAATCCAGGTGTTCGGGTCAATGACCACGTTGGTCACCGTGCCTTTTCCCGTAACGGTAAACGACTGCACCGACTGATCGTTAAAGACCGTAATCGTGCTGTCGCCAGCCGATGATTGCACCGTGATTTGCACCGGCATGGTAAATGAAGCCGGGTTGGAGCTGGTTGCCGTTTGGCTAAGCCGTACCACAGCCCGGTTTGTACCAGCAACCGGGGCCACCGAATAGCTGTAGATTGGGTAGCCCTCGCCATAGAACCACTCGCGGAAGAAATAGCCCAGGTTCTTGCCCGACGCGGTTTCCATCACTTTCTGAAAGTCTTCGGTGACGGCTGTGCTGTAGGCCGATGGCGAACTGGCGTAGGCTTTCATGCCCTTGAAAAAGTCGGTATCGCCCAAAACGCCCCGTAACATATGCAACACCACGGCTCCTTTCGAGTAGGTGCGGTTACTGTCGAAAATCTGGTTGATATCGGCTACATTTTGCACATACAACGTACCTGATGCTGCCCGCGCCCGCGAAATAAAGCTGCCCATGTAGCTTCTATAGCTGGCCGAACCGCCCAACGCTTCCTGATAAATGGCTTCTCCATACGACGCGAACCCTTCATTGAGCCAGATGTTCTGCCAATTACGGCAGGTGATTTTGTCGCCAAACCATTGGTGCATCAGTTCGTGCGAAATGGTCGTGCGGGTCATGGCGCTCTTAATGATCGATGTGGCGGTCTGGTGCTCCATACCACCACCCCAACGGAACTGGGCGTGCCCGTATTTCTCGCGGATGAACGGGTACGTTCCGAACAGGTCAGAGAAGACCGTAATCATGTTGTTGGTTTCGGTCAGGGCTGTTTTCACGCTGGCCAGATCTTCCGGAAAAACGTAGTGCGACACGGGCATGGTCACGCCCTGGTACGTCAGCGGATTGTCGTACAGCGTGTAGTTCGAGCAGGCAATCGAGATGAGGTACTGCGCAATGGGGTAGCTGTTTTTCCAGCGGTATGTCTTGGTGCCATCGCTATTGGTTGTTACACCCTGCAACAGGCCGTTAGACACCGACACAAAGAACGGTGCCATGGTGATGTTCACCGCCGACGAGTCTACTTTATCGGCGGGGGTGTCTTTGCAGGGAAACCAGTCAGACGCCCCATAGGGTTCGCTAAGCGTATAAATCAGGGGGTCGCTTGTGGTTTCGTGGGTACTGAACACAAACGCCTGGTCGGTCAGGCTGGCGTTGGGCGTAACGGGCAACCCCTGGTAATACACCGTGACGCGGCCAGTTTGGCCTTTGGTAATCGTCTGCGGCAACGTAATGGTCAGCCGGTTGCTCTGGTGCGTATACGTCAGTTTCTGCAGGCCCGACTTCACCGAGTCCACTTTCATTGACGTATTGAAGTCGAGGTAAAACTGCGAGAGCGTGGCGCTATTGGCTTTTAAGGTCACGTTGTTAACGCCGCGCAGGTAATTGGGTGAGGTGGTTACGCGCAGATCAAGCCCATAATAAGTGACGTCGATCGTGGAATCGCCGATGGCCTGTACCGTAGGCGCCAGTTGCCGACCCGACGCCTGCCCTGTCTGGAAAAGCTTACCGAAATAGCGCACCTTACCCTCGGCACAAACGTCGGCTCCCAACTGATCGGTTTGGGCATAGGTGGCTGTCAGCAGCAGCCCGTTTATCAACAAAAAGAAGATGTGTTTCATAAACTTGTAACGTCGAAACGGTCCGCCGCACGGCTCCAGCTTCGGAAGTCATTGAGTTGTTCACTACCGAAGCTGGAGCTCCGGCGCTACCTTATTCAATTCGTACAATGAATGTTCTGGGGTCGTGGCCAACCTGTACTCGACACTCGTTGAAGTTGGGCGCTGAAAAACGGGGGCGAATATTATTGCTGAATCCGTAGGGTTCACGTGGAATCAGAAAGCGGGTATCGATCTTGCCGTTGTTGTTCAGGTCATGAAAAACAGCCAGCGCATAATCGCCGGGATCAACCTCGAAAATGGCATGAATGCTACCTTTCGTAGCTTTTACCTGTTTGGATTCGGCAGGTCTACACTTGTTGGGGAAACCATCGCAGGGTCTGAAAAAACCTATCTCAACGCTGCCTGTGGCGGCCTGTACGTTTTGTACCTCTACCGTAACCTGAGTTTTGCGGGCAGGAGGTAGCGCGCAGGTTGCTAACAGGTGCAGTAACGGCAGGAAAATGAGCATAAGCGAAACTGTTTTCTTTGAAACGAAATTAACTTGCGTACTGATGCTTTGCTAACCGACCGTATGATTGTTCGTTCTTCCCCTGTTGCCAAACGCTGGCTATACAAGCCATTTCCCGATGCACCTCTCCAAAAAGAGGCGATCGAATTGCTGGTACAGACGCTGAACCTCAGTCCATTTCTGGCTAGTTTGCTCGTACAACGCAAGGTAACCACCTTCGAGGAGGCCCGCACTTTTTTTCGCCCTGAACTTGGTCATCTCCACCATCCCTTTCTGATGAAGGATATGGACCGGGCTGTTGATCGATTAACACGGGCGATGGCCAATGGTGAAAAAATATTGGTCTACGGTGATTACGACGTTGATGGTACTACCTCGGTCGCTCTCCTGTATGGCTTCCTGAGCACCATTTACGACAAACTCGAACACTACATTCCTGATCGCTATAAAGAAGGATACGGCATTTCGAAGGCGGGCGTTGCCTACGCCGCCGAAAATGGCTTCTCGCTGATCATCGCCCTCGACTGCGGCATTAAATCCATTGACCGGGTAACCGATGCAAAAGCGCTGGGGGTCGACTTTATCATCTGCGATCACCACCGGCCGGGCGACGAAATTCCCGATGCCGTGGCCGTGCTGGACCCTAAACGTGCTGATTGCACGTACCCATACGATGAATTGACGGGCTGCGGTGTGGGCTTTAAACTACTTCAGGCGCTATGCATGACGCAGGGAATACCCGCCGACACGCTCTGGCCCTACCTGGACCTGGTGGCTGTCAGTATCTCCTGCGATATTGTGCCCGTTACGGGCGAAAATCGGGTGCTGGCTTATTATGGCCTGAAACAACTGAACTCAGCGCCGCGAACTGGTCTGTGTGCATTACTCCGCATTGCCGGTTTTGTGGCGCCCGATGAAAGCTGTCCGCCACCTGCCAAACACCTCGATGTGACCAACGTTGTATTTGGCCTGGGGCCACGAATCAACGCCGCCGGACGTATCAAGCATGCCCGTGCTGCGGTAGATCTATTACTGGCCAAGCACCACGACGAAGCGGAAGGGTTTGCCTACGGGCTAAACCAGCACAACCGCGACCGACAGGATTTCGACAAGAACATGACCGAGCAGGCACTGGCCATGATTGAGGCCGACGAATGGTTAAAAAACGCTAAATCGACTGTTCTCTATGACGCTTCCTGGAATAAAGGCGTTGTGGGTATAGTGGCGTCGCGCTGCATTGAGCGGTTCTATCGGCCAACAATCATTCTGACCCAGTCGAACGATAAAGCGGCGGGGTCGGCAAGATCGGTGCCGGGGTTTGATGTGTACGAAGCTATTGAGGCTTGTTCTGAACTGCTGGAACAGTTTGGTGGGCACACCTTCGCCGCCGGGTTAACCCTGCCGGTTGAGAACATCAAGGCGTTTCAGGAAAAATTCGAGCAGGTTGTTTCAGCTACGATTCAGGAAGAGTACCTGACGCCAATGGTGGAGATTGATATTCCGCTCGACTTTAGTGAGATCGATGCCAAATTCTACCGGATCATGAAGCAAATGTCGCCGTTTGGTCCGCAAAACCTGGCCCCGGTTTTTTGTACAGAAGACGTGGTCCTGGTTGGTGAACCGATTATTATGAAAGAAAAGCACCTGAAGTTCACCTGCAAACAAGTGGGAACTGGCCGTACGTTCACGGCAATTGGTTTCGGCATGTCGGTCTGGGCCGATCACCTGCACCAGAATGAGCCTTTCTCGATCTGCTATTCCATAGAAATAAACCATTTCCGCGACCAGTCAACCATTCAGCTTATGTTGAAAGACATTCGCTTAGCAGAATAGATGGGACAGGATTACGATAAGATCATCAAGGAGAATATTGAATCGATTATCCTTCCGCTGGCTCGAAAGGTACTCGGTATACCAGAGCCCGAGGGCTTGATTGAGATACCCGATGATGTTCAATATACGATTGAACGTAAACCGGACTTTTTAAAACTGGTAACGAATGCCTCTGGTGTTGGGCAGCATATACTTCAACTCGAATTTCAAACTCGTGATGAGCCAGACATGTTGTCGAGAATGTTGTTTTACGCTGCCCAGTTATACGGTAAATACAAATTACCGGTCAGGCAATACGTTTTTTTCGTTGGCGGGCGCCCTGCCCGAATGCGCCGGGAATTGATACAGGATGATTTAACGTTTCGGTTTCAGGTACGTAACGTGATCGACGTTGACTATACCCTATTTTTAGATACAGATAAACCGGAGGAGGCCGTTTTGGCTATTTTAGGTAACTTATCAGGTAATCCACTCGACGTGGTTGTAAGGCGTATTTTACAAACGTTGAGGGCTTTAACTGACGATAGCCTCGCGCTGGGCCGGTTTTTTCGGCAATTAGAGGTGCTGGCAAAATTGCGTGACGCACAGGAAGAGGTAATTAATCAGATAGAACGTATGCCAATCATTTATGACCTGGAAACAGATATCCGCTATCTGCAGGGTAAGCAAAAAGGTGCCGAAGAAGCGTTGATCAGCGGAATGATGAAGGGGCTTCAGGAAGGTCGCCAGGAAGGTCGCCAAGAAGGTCGCCAGGAAGGTCGCCAGGAAGGTCGCCAGGAAGGTCGCCAGGAAGGTCGCCAGGAGGCTAAGCAGGAAGATGTTAGGGGCTTACTGCGCTTAGGTGTTTTAACCGTTGATCAGATTGCGAATGCGCTTGGTGTGACAACTGATTTTGTACACATGGTACAGGCTCAACTGCCTGGTAACACGAACGCATGATTCTTAGAACCGAACATTTAGTAAAAAAATACGGCAGCCGATTCGTTAACAGCGACGTGTCGTATCAAGTGGCGCAGGGCGAAATTGTGGGGCTGTTGGGGCCGAACGGCGCGGGTAAAACGACGTCATTTTACATGGCCGTGGGGCTGGTAAAGCCTAACAGCGGGAAGGTCTATATCGATGACACCGATATTACCGACCTGCCCATGTATAGGCGTGCCCGACTGGGGCTGGGCTATCTGGCCCAGGAAGCCTCTATTTTTCGGGACCTGACGGTAGAAGAAAATATTCTGGCGGTGCTCGAAATGACCAATAAACCCAAAGCCGAACAAAAGCAGCGGGTCGAAGATCTGATTGAGGAGTTTAACCTTGGCCACGTTCGGAAGAATCCAGGGAAGGTATTGTCGGGTGGTGAACGTCGGCGTACCGAGATTGCCCGTGCCCTGGCCGTTGACCCGAAATTTATTCTGCTCGATGAGCCCTTCGCGGGGGTTGACCCCATTGCCGTTGAAGACATTCAAAGTATTGTGGCCACGCTGAAACACCGCAACATCGGTATTCTGATCACCGACCACAACGTAAACGAAACCCTGTCGATCACCGACCGGGCCTATCTGCTGTTTGAAGGTAAAATCCTGAAACAGGGCACCGCCGAAGAACTCGCCAGCGACGAGCAGGTACGTCGCCTCTACCTTGGCCAGAATTTCGAGCTGAAGCGGAAATTTGTGTAAGTGCTGGGTACGTTAGTGAACCCAACAGACCCAGCACCTATGGTTTATTTAAAACGTCAACACGGCACCAACGCCGCTTTGACCGGGAGCGAAGCGGAGGGTAGCTGGCTGACGGTTGTTGTAGCGATCGGCTGCCCGGCGAAACTGGATGCTGGCGCGGTGATCGAGCCAGAGCGAGGCTACGCCCAGTAGCACACCTCCACCTACCAGCGCCGCGCCAATCTGGTGTCCATTGCGGTGACCGTCAAATCCGGTACTATTTAAGCTCATTGGTCCGTTACCACGTCCCCCTCGGCCATCCCGGCCAATAGCGAGGCCTACGCCTGTACCAATCAGCGCACCAGCCGATAGGGCTGTAACGACCGACCAGGTACGTAGTGACCGTCCCCGTTCGAGGGCCGCTATGGCATCGGGCTGACTGTAGAACAGCGAGTTCGCCACTTTCAAGCCAATTTGCTGCCCATTGTTTCCAACATAATAGCGGTTAAATAAACCTCGGTGATACCGTAAGCCATCAAGCCCCTGAGTGGGTACAGACCTGGCGGCTTCGGCAGGCATTCCCGGTTCGGTGGGTATGGGGCGGGCTGGTCTGTTGCGCATAATGCTCCGGTCATTACCGAAGGTGTCTTTGGTACCGTTGGCGTATTTGATCAGCAGCACATCGCGCAGCGGTGACGTGTAGATGGGGCCATCGGGATTGGCAGCCTTTCGGTATTTCAGGTCGGTCTGATTTACTTCCAGCACCTTCGCTGAAATCTCATCCCCACTACGGAGAATGATGTTGTCCTGGGCGTAAGTAAGTGTTGCGGTTAACAACGAGACTAATAAGATGAATAGGCGCATAATAGCGAATGGTTTATTGAGCAGGCAATTGCTCTTGTTGCTATATACGCGGGCAGGATGGCCGATCGTTGCTAATCGCTATTAATTTAGATATTAAATAGGGCTAAGAAGAACTAACCGAGTACTTCCCGGAGAACAGCAAGTGATTTCACCTCACCGAGATTATCGAAATGAATGCGGTAATAGGAAACGAGTGCATCAAGCAGGTCGGCGCGCTGGGTACGTGTCAGCCGAACGGGTGTGTCGATGGGTTGGCTCATTAGCGTATTGAGCGCGTCGTTCATGGCGTCGTCGGCCAGGTAGGGTACCGACCGCTCACGGAGCTGGTTTTCAAACTCCTGCGCATTCTCGGGGCCAAAACCCAGGTACGTTGCCAGTTGCAGTAAAAAGGCCAGATGCAGGTTTTCGTAATGTTCGGTGGCTTCTTCCAGATAAACGATCGATGTGAGCAGGAACCGGAAAAGATGCAGGTTGCCCGCTTCTTCTTTCAACGTTTTACTCAACATCTCGGTCATAAACAGCGCCATGCTCGATTTGGCCACCTCGAAAGGGATATGCTGGAACGGGTAAGGCGTTTTTACCTCCGAAATTCGGTGCAGGTCACGGTCGTCGCGGTAATACACCACCATGTCGAGCAGCGTGAGTGGCTGAAAGAGCGCAATCCTGTTGGTCTTACTTTTAGCCGAACGTACCCCGTTGATAATATAGCTTTGCAGCCCAAAATCTTCGGTATACACGCGGGCAATAATCGACGATTCGCGGTAGCGGATGTAGCTGAGGGAAATGCCCCGGGTTTTATGCAGCATGAAGAAATAGCAGAAGCACCTGACGCTATAACAAGGGGAACACCAAAAAAGTACCGGATAACAAACGTACCCGTTAGTACGTTGAGAAACAGTTACACCACTAGTTCACCCATCACCTTGATCGTACGTTTTACCCTCGGCCTGCTCCTGCTCTTGTCTGCATTGGCTGGTTACGCTCAGCGCGACACGTCGTTTTACCGGCAGATTCCCGTGCCTTCGCATCTCCGTCCGATTGAACGGGCCATTGGCTCCTCGGCGTTGGGAAGCGTTTATTTCTACGGCGGCAAAAAGCTGAACTCACCTTTTTCCCTGGAAGTCCCTTTCATTGAACTCAACGATCCGCAGGTTAATCAGCACTTTCGGAGTTTCCGCACCTGGACCACTATCAGCCGCCTTACAGGAGTAGCGTCGCTGGCTTATTTTATAACTACCGGAACGAGTAGTAACAGAAACGGCCAGTACTGGACAGTGTATGGAGGCAGCGTAGCCCTCGCTTTTGGGACAATTATTATCGCCAACACACAGGTGAGCAAGGCGGTAGCCCGCTATAACACCATGCTCCGTCAGGTACCAACAGGCTTTATCCGCGTCGGGGCTGTATATACACCTACCCCGATGGGTACGTCGGTGGTCGGCGTCGGTGGTGCGTATGTAATTAAGTAGGGTTTCAGGTTTCAGGGGCTTCGCTAGTTACCAAATGGTAAGCCAGCGGAGCGCCTGAAACCTGAAACTCTTTACTTTGCTCTAAATTCCAGGATAATTCCTTTTTTGCCATTGCCTTCACTGCCGATATAGAGCGTTCCATTGGGGGCGAAGCAAATCCCTTCTGGTTGTGGAAGCGCTTTTTCGTCGAGGGGTACCAGCGATTTCACCTTGCCATTCGGAGTCAGCACCGCCAGGCGATGTGCCGCGCTCGACAGCACATAGTAGTCACGCGTTTTGGGATGCACAGCGATACCCGATGGTTTGAAGGCTTTCATAGCTCCATCTAGCACTTGTAAATCGGCTTGTTTCAGAACGAGGCCCTGGAAAAGCGTCTTGTTTTTCAGACTGTAGTAATAGATGATCTTATCGGAGCCCTTGCCATCCTTGGTCAGGAGCAGGAGCGCGTCGAGTTGCGGGTCATATCCCAGCCCTTCCATGTCCGGTCGGCCGCTGCCGTTTTTGCCGGCGGTCCCGCGTCCGGGGAGACCAATCTTGATATGTCGCGTTGCCGGGCTGCCGCCTATAATCTTGACCCCATCGGTCGGTTCCATTTCGTAGAGCTCGCCATCGCTGCGGAGGATGTACAATTTCTTGCCCACGTACTCTACACCTTCATAATCGTCATTTTTACCAAACACGTGCTCGTCAACGATCTCTTTCCGATTTAGGTCATAGATAAACACGACGCCCAGTTCATCCTGTACGCAGGCCAGGCGGTTGGGTTTATAATAGCTGAGCCCCGACAGTTCGCGCAGGTCGTTGGGGAGTTTGTGCTGTGCCACAGGGCTAGCCAGATCATAGGGAATTGGTGTATTGACTACCGCTTGACCAGTGGTTTCGGCCTGCTTTTTTTTAGCAGGCTGGCAGGCCCATATGGTCGCCACTACGAGAATGAAGGAAAGGAGTTTCATAAAACAAGAATACACAGTTAATTACAAAGACGGTGGAGGAAACAGGACAGAGTGTGCATAATAACTGCTTTATTGTAGTTTCGTTTGCTCAATCAACAGACCAATATGTTACACCAATACCTGCGTCCGGCCCGGCTGGCCGGACTAGCTACCTGCCTTGCGGCGTCGCTAACGTACCTGAATTCGTCGGCCCAGACCATTATGCAGCGCGACCCGGTCATTGCCGATCTGATCAGCCAGGTGTCGGCCGATAGCCTGCGGGCTCACGTCGACGGACTGGTCCGGTTCGGTACCCGGCATACCCTGTCTACGACAACCGACCCTAAAAAAGGTACTGGAGCAGCCCGTAACTGGATTCTGGGTAAGTTTCAACAGTACGCCAAACAGTCGGGCGGCCGAATGACGACAGGAATAGACTCCTGGACGCTCGCCGCTGATGGGCGACGGATCGACAAAGCGTCGGAAATAGCGAACGTAATGGCTACCCTGAAAGGGACCGACCCCAACGATGACCGGGTGTTCATTGTGCAGGGACATATGGATAGCCGCGTCACCAACGTGATGAACCGCGAGAGCGACGCGCCCGGCGCTAACGATGATGGATCGGGTACGGCGGCCGTAATTGAGCTGTGCCGCGTGATGAGCAAAACGCCCTTTCCGGCCACAATCATCTTCGTGACACTGACGGGCGAAGAGCAGGGGCTGCTGGGGGCCGAACACCTCAGCGAGCGCGCCGTGCAGGAAAAATGGAACGTAGAGGCTGTGCTGAACAACGACATTATGGGCAGCAACCATTCCAACGAAACGAATATCATCGACAACACGCGGCTACGGGTCTTCAGCGAAGGGCTGCCCGCCTATCAGTTGAGCGACCGGGCCGCTAACATTCGGCAGTTTGGTTCGGAAAATGACGGCAAAGCGCGTACCCTGGCCAGGTACGTTAAAGAACTCGGCGAACGCTATGTCGATAACCTGGAGATTATCACCGTGTACCGCAATGACCGATACCTGCGCGGTGGTGACCACACGCCTTATGTGCAACGTGGTTTTGCCGCTGTGCGCCTGACGGAGATGAACGAAAACTACGACCATCAGCACCAGGATCTGCGTACAGAAAGTACAGGCGCAAAAGCCGTCGAGTTTGGTGATTATGCCAAGTTCATGGATTTTGCTTACCTGAAGAAGAACACGGCCGTAAACCTTGCAACGCTGGCTAACCTGGCCAAAGCACCCGCGCCGCCGCAGCAGGTGACCATTGAGGTACGTAACCTGACCAACTCAACGGCGCTGTATTGGCAGGCACCTAAAACCGACGCAAGCCGCAAAACGAAGGGCTATTATGTGCTCATGCGCGAAACCCACATGCCCTACTGGCAGAAGAAGTTCTTCACAACCAAACTCGGCATGACGCTGCCCTACTCGAAAGACAATTATTTCTACGCCGTCCAGGCCGTTTCTGACGACGGCAACGAAAGCATCCCCGTACTGCCTTCGCCAAATCTGCGGTAACAGAACTACCCTTCGCGGCGCAGCACAACAACTTAGTGCTGCGCCGCGAAGGGTAGTTCTGTTAATGCTGAATCAGAATACGTTGCGAGCGGGTGGACGTTGCGTCGGTGGTGCGGACGATGTACAGACCACTCCGCAGGGCGGAAACGTCGAGGATAGTGGTCGTTTGTAAGGAGTGACGCTGTTGCAGCGCGCCTTTCAGATCATAAATGCTAAGCTGAACATCGCCATCGATCCCGCTGATGGTGAGATCGCGATCGGTGATAGTTGGCAACAACGTGATGGATGGATTTACATCTATTGTTACGCTCTGCGGCCGAAAAAAAGTTGCCTTGCCGTCGCTATCTACCTGCTTGAGCCGGTAATAGCTTGTGCCGCGCAATGGGCTCAGATCCTGCGCCGTGTAAGTGCGTGCGGTTGACGTGGTACCACTGCCTTCCGTAGTTGTAACGCGTTGCCAGGTCAGTAAATCCCGGCTGCGTTCTACCTCGAAATAGCTATTGTTCTGTTCGGTAGCGGTGGTCCAGCTAAGCGCCACGATGGCGTTTTCTTTCTGCACGGTGAAAGACACCAGCGACACCGGTTGGGGGGCTTTACCCGTTACGGTAAAGACGATCGAAGGTGTGCCGCCGCTGAACGTGCTGCCATCTGTCCGTTGCACACTGATATAAGCCTCCAGGGTGAACGTGCCGTTGCCGGGGGCTGCATCGTACAGATCGATATTGATCGGGCAGTTGCAGCCATTACCTGCTGCACCCCGATAAAACCAGACATCGCCAGACGTTGTCAGGGTAGAAACGGGCAACTGCGTATCTGTACCACTGCCCGGATTGCTGCTTTCGCGTATCCGGTAGTTGATCCGGGCTGTGGTGGGTACAATGTCTCCGCGAGCGCCAAAATATTCTTCTGAGCCAACGTAGACCAGTACGCCCGCCGCCGCCACATTATAACTGCTGCCATTGGCATTCTCGTTCAGCACGCCGCCCGAACGAATGCTGATTTTTTCACCATACGAATACTGCGCGACTGCCGCTACAGGCAGAAGGAAAAAGAGCAGAAATAGCTGTTTCATAAGCAGGTTATACCAGTGAACTATATGGCTGAAAATGGGATCAGGTCGTTCAAATTGTGACGCAGGAAAGGGTGACGCGTTACAAATTTCTTTATCTATCGGCAAACCAGAGGTTTATTGGGTGCTGAACGTATTTTTCGGCGAGCAGATCATGGCGTTCGATGACACGCGCTGAGGAAACAAATCCTTACTGTGGACGAGCAATAAGCTGGGTCACAATCTGCGTATTGCCATTGCCTGCTTTTTGCTCAAAAGCAACCAGGAGGCCTTTCGCGGTCGAGATAGCAGCCGGGTACGTTGCATTCACCGTTTCGGCCGTCAGGTACGTTGTTTCGGCGGTTGGTCCATAGCGGAGGGCAATGCGCTGCGTGAACTTCGGCATGGGCTCATCGGCGGGTTGGTTGGGTAGTCTCACCGACTCATCCCAGAGCCAGGCGAGCTGATGCTGATAGGCCACCAACTGTGGGTGTTTGGCGCGACTCGATGGGATGGTGGCTTCCAGATCGGTTTGGCCATCCCTGGCCAGCCGCAGGCCGGCCGCGCCTTCTTTACCCGAAAACCAGCTTGTATACAGGGCGTTGCCCACCTGTGCCACGCTCGACCCAGCGTGCGGACAGGCCGCCACCCGCCAGTCGTCGGCATAGACCCGTTGTGGCTTGCTGAATGTTTTACCCCCATCGGCCGATACCACGTGGCTCATGTCGCGGGCGGCGGGCGTGCCGTTGCCCGTTGGGATCAGATCGCGGTAGGTCAGGTGTATCCGATTTTTTGCGTCGACAAATACGTTGGTGCGGCAGCACTGGCAGGCACTACTATCGACAAGCACTTCGGGGCTGAAACCGCCCTGGGGCCGGGTCTGCACAAATTTGATGGTTCGGCCTTCCAGCCCGGCCAGCTTCTCATCGATCCAGACCAAGCCAACTTCGCCGTTTGGTAGGCGGGTCAGGTCGCCAAACGAGTGGCTCTTGCCGGGCGTAACATCGCTATGAACAGGCTTTGGGTCTGTCCAGGATTGTCCGTTATTCATCGACGTCATGGTATACAGATTGCCGGCGAAGGGTGATTCGGCGGTTGGACGGGCCACTTCAAACAGCACAACCAAGGTACCGTTGCCTTTTATGGCCAGCTTGGGCATCCCTTCAGCATGTGTCGATATATCGGTCGGTACGGGTACGTGCATTTTCGGACCGAACGTTTCGCCGCCATCTGTCGAGACGGCGTAAAAAAACGTAGCGGCTTTTTCGCCAGTTTTTTCGGCCCAGGTCAGCACCGGGTTGCCCCGCTGGTCGGTAGTGAAGCGTGCAGTGGTACCCACATGCTGCGGGTTCGATATGCCTGTTTCGCGAATAGGCTGATCCAGAAAAGCGATGCCAAGGAGCAGAAGGGATAGTATCGTTTTCATATGTAGCAATGCCGAAGCTCCAGCTTCGGTAGTCAGAACGGTATGATTCACACTACCGAAGCTGGAGCTTCGGCGTTACAGGTTATTTTCCTGTAAAACTGTATTGTAGTCCGATAACAAACGTGCGGGGTGCGGCGGGTGTATAGGTGGTGCGATCAGTCGCGTTATTGCCGCGTGTGGCGTTGGTGGCAAACAGTGCGTTGGTGACATTCAACACATTGGTGTAGAGTTCAATACCGTGCCATTGGTAGCCGAACCGAACATTGGCAAAATTATAGCCACCATAGCCAACTGTATTGATCTGGTTCTGGTACCAGCTTGCTACATGCTGCCATTCGACCGACGTGCGGAAGTTGGTCAGCCACGACGGATAATAGCTGATCTCTGTGTTCCAAAGCGTGCGCGGGGCCGACGGCATGTCTTTTCCGTTTACATTCTGAATCGCGTCGGAGGTACGTTGGCTGAGGGTGAATTCAACAAACCGATGAACGGCGTGTGTGCCACCAAACCGGAAGAATAGCTGTTTCGACGGCCGGTAAGTCAGCCCAATTTCTACGCCCCGATGCAGCGTTTTCCCCGCTGACTGGTAGTCTGTCGAGTTATCGGGCTGGCGAATAGTAAGCAGTTCGTTGGTGCCATTCATCTGGTACAGCGCCGCGTCGACATACACTTTATTGGCCAATAGCGAAGCCCAGCCACCTAGCTCCATATTATCGAATTTGGCGGGTTGCAGGTTGTAATAAAACAGATCGCCTGAAGCGGTTGGGGTAGTGCGTTTCAGGAAAATGGACGTAAGCGCCGGGGGAGAAAAGCCTTTGGCGTAGTTGGCGTACAGGCCTTTGCCGCCGCCCAGGTCGTAGGTTGCGCCAATTTTGGGCGTCACCTGGCTGTAGTCTTTCCCTCCCGACGCGTTATCCAGCGCATTGGTATAATCGAAGGCCATGCGGTCGTAGCGAAGCCCGGCCGATAGGCGCAGTTTCGACACGGGTTCAAAATCATACTGAGCGTAAGCGGCTATATTGTGAATATCGGCCTGATAGTTAGCTAGCTGAACGTCTGGGCGTTCTTTTACTTGCGTGTATTTTATGACCGACCTTTTATCGGCCCGTAGTTCAGTGGTCAAATCAGTCTGGTAAGCGTAATAGGAATTAGGCGACAGATCGACGGTAGCGCCAATGGTGAGTTTGCTGTTCAGGAAAGCCAGCCGCTGTGTGTGCTGGGCAATGGCGCCGTAGCTCTTGAAATCGTTGCTATTGATTTGTCCCGTTGCGGTGGCCGCTCCGCTGACCCATCGGATGGAATACGCCGGATTCTGACCAACACTATTGTTTCTGACGAAAGCCGTGACGAACGACTGAGAGCCGTTTTTCCAGTCGTGTTCAAGGGTAAGACGACTGCGCAGCGAGAACGTTTTGCGGTAGGTGAAATCGGTAGTGCTGACGTACTGCCGGGCGAAAAAGGCGGTGCTGTCTACGCTACCACTCGTCTGCGAATCATAATCGTTGTATGACAACGTACCTGTGAGTCGGGTTTTAGCCGTAAACGCATAGTCGAGCCGGGCGAAATAAGAGGATTTGGTATAGTCGGAGCTGGCTAGCCACGCGTTTTTCTGACGAGAGACAAGGCCCCCCACATAGATACCGAACTTGCCTTGTCGCGCCCCTGCCCCGAACTGGAGGCGTTGATAACCCCACTGGTCGGCCTGAATACCAACGCGGGCCGTGGGTACTGCCGTTGGACGCTGGGTAATGAAATTGACCGCACCACCCACCGCCTCCGGGCCGTAAATGGAAGATACCGGCCCTTTCACCACTTCAATGGAGCTAACCGTAAACTGATTTAACTCGAGCAGGGCATTATGGTTAAACACGCCCATCGGTCGAATGGGAACGCCATCTTCCAAATACAGGAAATAGGCATTGGTGGTCATTGGCTGCCGAATTGCCATCATATGTTGCTCGTTGTTGAGGTTCACCATGAGCACCCCCGGCGTTTTATTGATGACCTCGTAAATGCTCGTCGGTTTGGTCTCCTCGATCAGCCGGGGAGAGAGTTTAGAAATGGCGATGGGTGTCTGGGTACGTAGCGCCGCCTCGCGGTTGCCCGTCACCACTACCGTCTGAAGGTCTTCAATGGCCGGCTCGAGCGATACCCGAACGACCTGCCCCGGTGTTATCGTGATTTCCCGGGTGCGATACCCAACGGCCGATACGGTGATTGTTGTGGTCGTACTGGTAACAGGAAAGTGGCCAGTTGCATCGGTCGTAACCCCCGATTTGCCATCCGCCCAGGAGAGCGTGACGCCGGGTAGCGGTTCTTTGGTCTGCGCGTCGTATACCTGACCCGTTATAACAGACTGAGCCACAGCCCCTGCGCTGGCAAGCAGCCACAGGAGCATAAAATAGATTCTATGCATGAAGATTCGTTCGAGCCCGAATTGCCCGGAATGAGGATAAGAAAAGGTTGAGTTCAGCAGTGAGCCTATGCCGTCTTCAGCAGACGCATAGGCAGAAAAAGGCGTACTGGATCGCCAACTGCCACTAAACGAATGACTTACCCAATGCGGGGAGGCTGGAAGATACCGTGCAGGGGCGCGGCATAAGGCGATCGCTGATAGTACGGCGCCGGAAGGCTGGAAGTTGCGTGGGGGCTGCCGTTAGCGAAATCGAATGAAAACAAATCGGCGCAAAACAGTGAGAGTACGGGCAGGTTCTGGATCCGTTCGGTAGTGTCCTGATCTTCGCGATCCTGCCGCGCCTTCAATTTTTTGGCCAGATAACACTTTCCGTCGCAGTTCAGCTGAGGCCGGTTGCGGTTCTCGCAGAGGTTTTTGGCAATGAAGTCACGGTTCAACTCAAAGGACATTACAATCACCTCACGGCTGAATAATTGCAGCACCAGTGAGGTAATAATCGTGTATGTCAGCAGTTGGCGACCCATCGTGTGACTGAAAAACTAACCGCAAAGGTATAAGCACATACGCGTCGGTTGTACAAATGGGAGCGAATAAAATCGAATTGTCAGCCAAAACCGTCCCGCAAAGAAGGTACTGGCAAACCATTGTCTACTTAAACAATAGGGAAACCTGATAGGTTATTCGGCAGATTTACTCCAACAACGTTATGAATCAAAAATCACGTATCTCAGCGGTTGCTTACGGCTTTCTGCTACTAACGGGCCTCACTTTCACGGCTTGTAAAGACAAAGACGCTTCACCGGCCGATGGAACCGGCATTCAGCCAACCGGCACCAAACCCGACTGGGGACCAACTATTGATCCGCAAAACCAGGCGGTCATTGAACAACTGATCGCCTTTGGCACACCTCCATTGCCAACACTGACACCCCGGCAGGCGCGGATGACACCTTCGCCAACCGATGCGGTGAAGACGCTGCTCATGAAAAATAAAATTCAGGTGTCTGAACGTAAGGTTACTGTTAGCCAGCGGGTTATTCCAAGTTCGGCGCCCGATGGTACGTTGCTTCGCATTTACACGCCAACCAGCGCCAGCGTGGCGGGTGGCTTTCCGGTCATCGTGTATTATCATGGTGGTGGCTGGGTAATCGGTAGCCTCGACCAATACGAACCGTCGTGTAAAGCCTTGGCCGAGAAAGCAGGGGCCATTGTTGTTTCAGTTGATTATCGGCTCTCGCCCGAGGCCAAGTTTCCGGCAGCCCATGAAGATGCGTACTCGGCCTACGTCTGGGTACGTAACAACACGGCGGCTATCGGCGGTAACTCAGCGAAAATTGCTGTAGCAGGCGAAAGTGCAGGCGGTAATATGGCCGTTGGTGTGTCGTTGCTGGCTAAAGAGCGTGGCGTGGCCTTGCCTGTGCACCAGCTGCTGGTATATCCGGTCGCCGACAATAACCTGAACACAGCATCGTATAATCAGTACGCCAATGCCCAGCCGCTCAACAGGGCCAACATTGTCTATTTCACGACCAACTATTTCACGTCGATGGCCGATGGTGACAATCGCCTGATTTCGCTGGTCGATGTGGCTAATCTGTCGGGCCTGCCACCAGCAACGATCATTGCCGCCGAGATTGATCCGCTGCAAACAGAGGGTAAGTCGCTGGCCGATAAACTTCAGGCTGCCGGTGTGCCCGTTACCTACCAGTTATACACGGGTACCACGCATGAATTTTTCGGGATGGAAGCTATCGTAGGCAAGGCTGGGCAGGCGCAGGATCTGGCAACCCAGCAGTTGAAAGCCACGTTTACAAAGTAAGCCAGCCTAAGTTGGTGCATCTATAAGCCCAGCCGGGGGTGATGGTGGTAGTAAAACCATCACCCCCGGCTGGGCTTATGGTTAAGACGGCCGGTGCCTTTGTCAGAGCTGGACATCCGGCTGTTCGGGCCGGGCCAGCAGGTATATGACCAGGCTAAATACCAATGCCCCTGTGCCACTGAGCAAAAGCGTGAAAACGGTCAGGTTAAAATCATCGCCGGGGAGAACGGGACCTTGCCGAGCCAGCAAATAACCGATCCGGCCAAGCAGGGCCAACGCCGTTAAGGTTGAGCCTGCCACAATCAGCCAAAGAACCGCCGGCACGCGGAACCATCGCCAGCTTACTACGCGGCCATCGGGTGTAACATAGGTTTTGCTTGATTTTTTCATGCCCTCTGAAAATACTGCGTTGCTTTGTAGACTTACCGACTAAAGATACAACAATGCATACCCACGAACACGAACATTCGCACGCCCATTCGCCTACGGTTACGGCCATAACCCGCACCCTGATTATCGGGGCCGTGCTGAACATCGTATATGTGGTGGTCGAATTTGTGATGGGGCTGCAAACCAAATCGCTGGCCCTGGTGGCCGACGCGGGGCATAACCTGTCCGACGTGGCGGGGCTGCTGCTGTCCTTGCTGGCTTTTCGGCTGGCAAAGGTGAAATCGAACCAGCGATTTACGTACGGACTTCGGAAAAGTACGGTTTTGGCGTCGCTGGTCAATGCAGTGCTGTTGTTGCTGGCCGTTGGCGGTATTTTGCTGGAAAGTGTTCAGCGGTTCCGCCATCCCGAACCGGTAGCGGGCGGAATTGTGGCCTGGGTAGCGGGGGTTGGCATCGTTGTCAACGCGGCGTCGGCTCTGCTTTTTTTCAGGAACAAAGAACACGACCTCAACATGAAAGGTGCTTACCTGCACCTGCTGGCCGATGCGCTGGTATCAGTTGGCGTGGTGGTGTCGGGGTTGGTTATTGGGTATACCGGCTGGTTCTGGCTCGACCCGGCCATGGGCATTGTGGTGGCCATAGTGATTCTGTCAGGAACATGGAGTCTTTTGTCCGACAGCCTTCGCCTGACGCTGGATGGCGTTCCGGTCGGGATCGATTTGGCCGACGTGCAACGAATGGTGGGAGCGGTGCCCGGTGTGCTGGCCGTAGATCATGTACACATCTGGGCCATGAGTACCACCGAAAACGCCCTGACGGCCCACCTGACCGTAAGGCCTGATCTAACGAATAACCAGGTTGTGATGGTGAAGAAGGAAGTGCGTCATAAGCTGGAGCATCTGGGTATTGAACACGCTACCCTGGAAGTGAATACCGATGCAAACAGACCCGAAATTTACGACGAAACGAAGCTTGACTACTAACTAACCTACCACGATACGCATACCGACCCGAAGCTATGTCTGTCCCCCTCGACCGTTTTTCTGGCCATGCTGCCGATTATGCCCGCTACCGGATCGACTATCCCGGCGAACTCTATGATTACATACTCAACTATGTGCCCAGTCGACAGGCTGCCTGGGATTGTGCTACAGGGAATGGGCAGGCAGCCGTAGCCTTGGCCAATTATTTTGAGCAGATTGACGCAACGGATCTAAGCGAGCGCCAGCTTGAGAATGCCCTGAAACGTCCGAATATCACCTATCAGGTAGCCACCGCCGAAGCGGCCCCCTTTGCCGACGAGAGCTTTGATCTGGTCACGGTAGGGCAGGCGCTGCACTGGTTCGACGTACCTGCGTTTCATGCCGAGGCCCATCGTGTGCTGAAACCGAAGGGCATCATTGCCGAATGGGGGTATGGCCTCAACGAAGTCAATGCGCCGATCGATGCGCTGGTCCGGTTCATCTATCGCGAAGTAGTTGGGCCATTCTGGGACCCTCAACGCCGACACATCGAGAATGAATACGCCAACCTACCGTTCGATTTTGCCGACGTGAAGCAGACGCGGATTACAGCCCGCCGCGAGTGGCTGGTTGAATGGTACATGAACTACCTACGTACCTGGTCGGCGGTGCAGGGTTTTCGCAAATTGCACGGTTATGATCCCATCGACCAGTTCGACAGCGACTTTCGCCGGTTGTGGGGGCCTATCCACCGCGAAGTGCGTTTCCCGATCTTTCTACGGCTAGGGCGTCGTGCTTAGGACAAGTGGGCTCAAGCCCCTTGCCCTAAGCTTTTTTCCGCTGCACGTTGAACACGGCGCTGGCGCGAACAATGCGTTCGTCGTCTTTCATAATGAAGGCGTTCACGAACGCTACGGCCTCGCCAATCAGCTGAATATCGGTATGTACCTCCAGCCAGTCGCCCACTTTGGAGTTGCCTACAAAGTCGGTCGACAGGCTGACGGTCACAAGCGGTACGGGTGGTTTTTGCGAGAAAGCAGCGGCGTAGCCCATCGCCACGTCGACCAGAGTGGTGTAGACGCCTGTGTGGGCAAAGCCGCGTCCGTTCACGTGCTTATCGAGCACCATCATGCCGATAATCAGTTCATCACCGACGTGTTGACTGTATAAAGGGCCTGCCGTTTCCAGGAACGGGCTAGTACGAAAAATAGGCTCGAAGCCTTCCGGGATGTCCATAAAGAGCAATTTCAAGCCAATTTACAACGAGCGGTACAATTTTTAATGGAGTGGGTGTGTCTGATAGCGCCACTGCACCCATGGCCATCAAGCCTGCTCAGCTTAAGAACATGGTAACCAACTGATCACATGGACCAGATCACCCGCACCACTTTCCCCTGTACGCCAATGGTCTGGAAATATTCGAGCCAGTGGAGCTGCTGCGGACCCAGATGGTCAGTAGGGGATTTCACTTCTACGAAGCTATACTCTCCGGCTTCGTTCCAGATCAGCAGATCGGGGAAACCGCGTGTGTGCTCGCGGACGTTACGGGCCATTTCAAGCAAAATCAGTCGTAACTGTTCCATATCCAGCAGGTCAATAATCTGATTGACGAGGCCCAGTAGCTCGTCATTCCAGTCGACCAGCACATTGGTGATACCGTATTTGGCATTGTAGGTACGTCCCACATGCCGCCGCCACTCGTCTTTGCTGGACAGCTCGGTTAACCGTTTTTTTAATAATTCTTCGCGACGGACGTAGAAATCGGGTAGGTAAAAGTCGGACGGAGCGCGTTGCAAGGGGTGGTGGATAGCGGCTACATTGGCGTCGTAGATCACATCCCAGAATACCAGTCCAAACAGCCCGCGCCAGGGATAATTTTCGGTAAAAGCAGCGTCGTACCCTTCCTCCAGATAATAATTCATGACGCCGGCCTCAACGTGGTGCCGGTAGGCCGCCGGAATGTCGACGCTTTCGGCATCGGACAAAAACCGCGTGGTGGCTTTCCGGGTACGTTTTTTGGCCGCTGTACCCAGAATTTTCTCCCGAAAATCGTTGGCGAAATACCGTTCTTCAGCGTTCTGTGGCGTGACGGCAATCTCATCGATCAGCGCCAGGGCTTCATCGACCAGCCCGTTTTTGACTAGCAGACGTACCCGACGTTCGCGGGCAGGTACGTGGTCAGACAACTCGTATACCGCCAGCGCCTGGTCAGGCAGTTTTTGCCGCTCCAGGTACGCACCAACGCGACACACCAGCTTCTGGTAGCCCGGAAAAGCGATCTCTGTTAATTCGGGGCGTGTTTCGTTCCAGTTTAGAAACCAGTTGTAAATGGCTTCGGGTGGCGTTTCAGCTTCTTTCTGTTCGTAAAATGCTTCGTTGGTGAGCGAGATAAGCAGCTTATCTTCCACCTCCTTACGCGTACGAAACCGGGCCGTCATCTTGCTTTCGTCGTGTTGCTCGAAGTTCATCATACCCATATCGCGCATCACGAACTCGGTCATGTCAGACCCGCGATTGCCGAAAAACAGGAATTTGACCATCATTACCTCCGCCTCGAAATTTACCTTGACAACCGTTTCGCGCGTGGTGAGGCTGGTCACGATCTCACCAAAATCCAGTTCATTGAGGGCGTACCGAACGATGTCTTCTTTTTTCAGCTGTTTCAGCGCACGAATTTCATCGGGTTCCAGCGGGAGCAGGTCCATCAGGTCGGGCTTCGTAAAAACGTCGAGGGCTTCATGGCCCATTCCTTCGTGGCGGGCTTGTAGCCGGTCAATGAAGCCAGTAGTGAGCAGCTCACCCAGGGCGGCCGGTAGGTCGTTTATTTCGCGGTAATTGAGTTTATTGGCCCGAAAGAATACACCTTTGCGATTACTCACCCGCACATATAGACATTGTGCATCGACGCTTAGGGCATCAAATCGGTCCAGAAAATCGGTTTCGGCTTCGCTGAGCAGCCCGCCATAGAGCCGCCGCACAAAGTCGAGTACGTACCGGAAATTGTGCCAGTAGTAGCGGGGTTGAAGAATGACTTTTTGCATCTCTTGAAAGAGTTTACCGTTTACTGTCTTCTGTTTTCAGTTGCTTCGCCGATTTAAGCAACACGCCTTGGCGAAGCAACTGAAAACAGAAGACAGTAAACAGTAAACTGTATTTCTTTAACAAAATTCGTCCCCTTTATGTCCCCATTCGACGTGTTGGCGGCCCTGAAACAACGGGATCTGGTCACTGATAAACAGGCCGACGCGCTGGCTGACTTTGAACGGCAGCGCCCCGTTTCGCTGCACCATGAATTGAGGGCTGCGCTCTACGTGGGTATACTCTTGTTAACGGGAGGGTTGGGGCTGCTGATCTATGAACATTACGACGAGATTGGCGATGTAGCCATTGTTGGTGGCATGGCCGCTTTGTGCCTCATCGCCTTTGTCTATGCCTGGAAAAACCGCCCGCCATTTTCGTCCGAAGCCGCGCGAAACCGGTCTGTTTTCGGTGATTATGCCCTGCTGCTGTCGTGTTTACTGTTCCTCTCGCTGGAAGGCTACGCGCAGTACCGGTTCAACCTGTTTGGGGCGCGCTACGGGCTGGTCACGTTCCTGCCGGCGGTGCTGTTTCTAGGCATAGCCTACCGGTTCGATCACCGGGGCGTGCTGGGCATGGGGCTTACCGCGCTGGCGTCGTGGGTGGGTGTAACTGTTCGGCCGCTGGAGCTCCGGCTACGGACCAATTTTTTCGACGAAACTACCGTGTTGGCGGCTATTGGGCTAGGTACGTTGTTGATCGGGGGGGCGCTTTTGCTGGAACAGCGCCGTGTAAAAGCTCATTTTACGTACACTATCGTAACCTTCGCCGGTAACCTGTTGCTGCTGGCTCTGCTGGCGGGTGTATTCAATTTCGATGGGCGACGCTGGTTCTATGGCATACCCTTGTTTGCCGTTTGTGCTGCCTTCGACTGGCTATCGCGCCGCGAACAGGTATTTCTCTATCGACTGATGGGCGTGGTCTATACGTATATCGGGGCAACGTATCTTCTCTTCCGGTTGCTCGACGGCATGAATTACCCGGCGGAAGTATACCTGATCTATTTCATCGTCACGGGTACTGCTGCTGTCTTTTATCTGATCAATAGCGCTCGCAAACGTACCTAAATCTGTCTTGACGGCGTTCATGGCGTCTGCCATAGATCCTGTCAGAAAAAATCTATGAAAGCCTACAATTTGACCTGGCTCGAAGAGCGCGATATTCGGCAGCAGGCCGATCGCTGGCACATCCAGCGCGTACTGACCGATCCGCAAATCGAGACGATCAGGAGGACATACCCGGTCCGGTTCAAGCAAACCGGCACCGCGCTCGAAATCGGCTCTTTCGTCTTCACACTGCTGGCAGCCCTGGCACTCTACGGGCTGGTCAGTATCACGTTCGACACCAACTCGAAAGGATCGGGGCTTGTCTCGCTGATTATGGCTGGCGGCACCTTTGCCACGGCGGTATTTGCTATCCGGGCGAACCAGTTTTACCGTAACGGTATAGACAATGCCTTGTGGCTGGTATCGGCACTGTCGGCGGTTTGGGGGCTTGTGTTGCTTTTTTTTCAGCGAAACGAGGCTTTCCCCCCTTTTTGGGAAGTATGTCTTATTGCCTTCCCCATCCTACTGGCCTATATCATTTACACCGGCGATACCATCCTGACCTATTTTGCCCTCACGGCCTTGTACGGGCTCATTTTTGATGGCCTCCTCGACATTAAGTGGGGACAGTCGGCGCTACCCTTTGTGCTGATGGGCGCATCGGCGGCCTTGTTCGGGCTTGTAACCTGGCTGGGCAGATCAGCAGTCAATTCGGTTTATTACAGCGATGTGTTCACGTTGGTACAATGGGTGTCGCTGCTGATTGGTATGGCCGCTGGAAACTATTACGTTGTGCGCGAACTGAATGCTTTGTTGCTCCCTACCCGCTACATCAACTCACCTGAAATAGGCCTGCCGGGTTTGTTCTGGACCACTACGTTCATGATACCAGCTGTTTACGGAATCGTCGGTTTTCGGCAGCGCAATCGTATGCTACTGATCGTGGCGGCGCTGGGTGTTGCAGGGGCTATGGCAACAGTGTATCACTATGTGGGTACGTGGCCGCTATCGGTTACGCTGGCCTTACACGGCAGCGTAGTAATAGGGCTGGCGATGCTGCTGATTCGTTACCTGAATACACCGAAACGTGGTTTTACCGATGCCATCGACGAAGAGCCGCCACTTGAATTGCTCAAACACGTGGGTTTGTTAACCACTTTGCAGGGAACAGCCAACGCACAAAATCAACCAACGGGACCGCGCTTCGGCGGTGGCGATTTCAGTGGGGGTGGGGCCGGAGACGGCTATTGATGGACCACTCTAGCCGGTAGCGTCAAATAGGATAGTTTGGCTTTTGTATTGCCTGATAGCGGTAAATGACCGCTAAGCTAGCCCGTTGCCTCTAATTAATACAAATCCTATAGAATTAATAGGTAATATTTGTGTATTCTTTCCGATGCTCTTTCATAGCCTGGGTCATAACGATACTAATTAGCTGATGCAGTCAGGGTTCTCGAGTAACTAGCCAGTGTCATGTTACGCATGGCACATAAGTTACACCACCCCAAATGAGCTGGAATTGACCCTATACTTGATCAGCTCATTAAAATATACTGCCCATTCGTTGCTCATCACTAATTAATTAATGAGCCGTAGTCGATAGCAGCATTGCCCTGTTGACTAAATAAAAGGAGTAGTTTATTGGTTATTTTTTCACAGTATGAGCAAACATATTTTAGAAAACGATATACGATCGCTAATCATGTATAGTATTCTACCTAGTCTTTATCAACGCCCTTATTCATGAAATAACCGGGTGTGTACTAATTTTCTATGGCGCTATTAACCCATAAAATTGATTCAATTCAAGCCTTGAGAGCCATTGCTGTTATCCTGGTCGTCTATACCCATTCTATTGATTATTCAGCTGATATTTTCGGTACCTCCAGGCAGGCTTCATTCTATTATCTGGCCAACTGGGGGGCCATTGGTCTCGACTTATTTTTTGTGATCAGTGGCTTTATAATGACCAGAATAATTAAATCGTATCAACACAATGATGGCTGGAGACTGTTTGCGGGGAAACGTGCTCTCCGCATTGTGCCGCTTTATTGGGGAATCTCGTTGATAGCGGGTCTGTTGATCATGAGGACGTACCCCATCAGGTTTGCCACAATCCTTAAAACAGTAGTGTTCTTTCCAATCGTTGAGTCAACATTCGAATTTCCAATAATAGGCGTTGGCTGGTCATTAAGTTATGAGATCTATTTTTATTCACTTATCACAATTCTTTTATTGATTAACGTAAAAAAAATAGAGTTATCTGTATTCTTTTTACTTATACTCCTATCACTGGTTGGTGTACTCTCTGACTCGCCCGTTGTGCTCATTCGTTTTCTTACCAGTCCGCTCTTGTTTGAATTCGCGTTGGGCATTGGCTGCGGATTGATTTATGATAAACTCCCTGTAACCAGTACGTTATGCAGATGGAGCGGATTGCTATTTATGGTAGGCCTGCTGGGTATGGTCTCTTCTGTCTTCTGGCAGTACGGTGATCTGTCAGAGGCTGGTTCCGTTACGCAAAGCAATTATCTCGCTTACCTGAGAGGTATAATCTGGGGAATACCTTGTGCCCTGTTCCTTTTAGGCTCAACTTTAGCAGAGCGTACTTATTCCTTTTCCATACCGTCTAGTCTAGTCCGGATTGGCGACGCATCGTACGCCAATTACTTACTTCACGGACTGCTGATTAGTTTTGGACGTACAACATTTCTGAAATTAAATTTAAGCGCAGATAGCTATATTTTATTCCTTGTGGTGTTCTGTACAGTCGGTAGCCTTTTCGTGTATCAATTTGTAGAGAAGCCAATGACGAAGAAGCTGACAACTTATTTCTTTCCTAAAAGGCTGGGCATCGCCCGTCTGGCGAGCTGAAACCGGGTGGCTATACTTTGGGAGAGCAGCGGTTATCGTTCCCTACTTCCCCATTGATAAGCCACGTATACAAGGTAGGCCACTATGGCAAACTGGATTTGCCAGGTACGTTGCTGTAATAAGGTGTAGGTAGCGAACGTCGTTTTTTCAGATTCCCACAGGGTAGCCGCTTCCCGCGATACGATAGTGAGAAATGGAACCAGTGAAAACCCCAGCGCAATCGTGAGCCTATTGCCCATTGCACTGCTGAAACCGGTTACTGCCTGCTTGCTGGCAAAGAAAAGAAAGCCTACCGACACGCTTAGCAGGACCCACAGTCGCCATTTGCCGATGGCCAGGTACGTATCGAATACCTGAATGGCGGTTAGCTCATCTGGCAGAAAAAAGGCAAGGCAACCACAACCTCCGGCAATGGCTGCCAGAAAGAGAAGATCACGAAATTCGTGACTCATCCTATTGAATATCAATCAGTTTTCTGATCAGGCGGTCTTGCAGCACAAAAACGGAGTGGCTTTCCATATTGATGGTTTCGCCAGCCGCCAGGTCGTTGTAATCAACGGCGAGCGTAGCCGTGTAGTCGATCTTTACACTAATTACGTCGTCGGCCACGGTCCGGTCGCGGAGGGTCTGCTCCCGCTGACTGAACAACTGAGCCGCTTTCTCCGCTTGCTCCCGGAAGGCAGTTTTTCCGGTCAGGGTCATCACTGGATGCCCATTGGTCAGGTGTTCAAAAATGACGTCATCGGCCAGGCAGGCCATCATGCCATCAATATCTTTGCGGTTGTACGCGTCAACATAAGCGACGACTGTCTGTACGTTCGCTTCTTCAATACCAGTCATGCAGGTGAAACTTCAGTTTGGTAATTTGATACCGAAATAGGGGAATTTTAAGCAAACTATCACACAATTAACCACCCCACGTTTGGATTCGCGTACTTTTGGGCCGAAATACAAACCAGAAATAACCTTCTGACGCTCCATGCAGACCGTAGACTCCTACAATTTTGCCGGTAAAAAAGCCCTTGTTCGGGTAGACTTCAACGTACCGCTCGACAAAGAATATACCATTACCGACGACACCCGGATCAAAGCGACGATTCCTACGATCACCAAAATTCTGGCCGATGGTGGCTCTGCCATCCTGATGTCGCACCTGGGTCGCCCGAAAGATGGTCCTACGGAGAAATATTCGCTAAAACACCTGATTCCCACGCTGTCGGAAACGTTTGGCCGCGAGGTGAAATTTGCCGACGACTGCATTGGCGAACAGGCAACCGAGCTGGCGGCCAGCCTGAAACCCGGCGAACTGCTGCTGCTCGAAAACCTGCGTTTCTACAAAGAGGAAGAAAAAGGCGACGTGGCTTTTGCCGAAAAACTGTCGAAGCTGGGTGATGTCTGGGTGAACGACGCCTTCGGAACGGCTCACCGTGCCCACGCCTCTACCGCCGTTATTGGCCAGTTCTTTCAGGATCGGGTATGTGGGTACGTGATGCTGGCCGAAATCGAGAATGCTGATAAACTACTGAACAACGCTGAGCATCCGTTCACAGCGATCATGGGCGGAGCCAAGATCTCCGACAAGATCCTGATCATCGAACGCCTGCTCGATACCGTCGACACGCTCATCATTGGTGGTGGCATGACGTATACCTTCACGAAAGCCCAGGGTGGCCAGATCGGTAAATCGCTGCTCGAAGCCGACAAGCAGGAACTGGCGCTGGAGATCCTGAAAAAAGCAGAAGCCAAAGGCGTGAAGATCGTGATGCCCGTTGACAACGTTTGTGCTGATGCATTCTCGAATGAGGCTAACCGTCAGATCGTCGCTACGGGCCAGATTCCCGACGGCTGGGAAGGGCTCGACATCGGTCCTGAATCGGTTGAACTGTTCAAAGAGATCGTAGCCAACTCAAAAACTATCCTCTGGAACGGACCGATGGGTGTGTTTGAATTTCCCAACTTCGCAACGGGCACCAACGCCATTGCCGAAGCGGTAGTGAAAGCCACAGAAGAAAACGGCGCGTTCTCGCTTATTGGCGGCGGAGACTCCGCTTCAGCCATTAACAACGCGGGCTACGGCGATCGGGTCAGCTACGTGTCAACCGGCGGCGGTGCCCTGCTCGAATACATGGAAGGCAAAGTGCTGCCCGGCGTAGCAGCCTTGCAGTAAAAGTGCATCTTCCGTCAATGACTATTCAGGTATAGATATTGACGGAAGATGTTTTTTTAAATACTTGAAAGCTTTTTTTCTGCGAGCAACAGTAAACAGGTATCGATCATTATTTTTCATAATTACATACAATCTATCTGGTATAATGAAAAGATAATTTCTCCTACTAACTTTCTTGATGTCTGAAAAATTTAAAGTGATATGTGGTATAAGATTATTATTACAAGGTACTAATATATGGAATTGATCAGGATGACAAGGGAATGAAGTATATTCCATACTTGATTCAGTAAAGTTCATTCGCCCCCTAACATATGTTTCAAATAAGATGGGCCAGAAAGAACCTTTAATCACCACTCTCGATGAAACGTTTAGTGTATCAAAAGTTTTTTCATTTTTAGACCAAGCCAATTCAAACGTAAATATTGATAGTGTTAGCAATATTATTTTCTTCATCATGTTTTAAGCTGAAAATTTAATTTTAAGTTGAAAGCTTGATTTCAAAAAGTAGGAACGATCAAACTTTCAACTTATTTTCCTTAACAAGATCCAATATCAAAAAACCCAAAAATAGTCTGATATGGTGGTGACTGACCATAATTCCAAACCTGCCAACAGTCATCATTTGCTACAGATATTACACCGCCAACTGCACCTGCTCCACCAAACCATAAAGCCATACCAACTGTAAAAGCCGCTGCACCAGCTACCAATGTAACAGCTAAAGCCGCGATAACAACGACTGCAACGGCAAAGACTGCAATTGTAACAATAGCATTTACAATAGAACAGAACCAACACCGACCACTTTTCTGAAACTGGTTAGCAAGAGCCTCAACGTTGTCTGCATTAGTGCTCAGGCTAATAGTAGTTTTGTATAGAATGTCTTTTTCTGAATTGCTCAATGATATGTCTTTGTGAATCGACTCTTCATAGATGGCAAGTGCTTTTTTTAAATCTTCGGATCCATCAACGGTGTCTTTTGATTTAATTTTATTAATACCTTGAACCATATCCGAAAAAGATTTTTTAAAATTACCTGATATTTTAGACTGGTCGAGCTTTGAATACATATCCTTTAGAACGTCTTTCGCTGTCTCTATTTCGCCCCTACTATTCCTCCTATTAGACTGTCCTAATAATCGGCTTATATCGTCACGTTTCAGAATAGATATTGCCTCGTTATCATCGGCATAGTTTCTCTGGACTTCGTCTTTGTAAATAGCTGCCAAGCTAGAGATGGATGTTGTACTGCCCAATTTAATTGAATAATATAATGCTTTTGAAGCGTTGTAAGACTTATCCTGCACATTGCTTTCGTTTAAAATATTGTCAGGTGCTGAACATGAAAACACAATGATTAATATAATTAAATACTGTTAGATTTACTTAACGGTAAATACTTATTGATTTTCATATGATATAGTTGTTTGGATCGGGGCACAAACCCAGCCAGTAGGTACGTTCGGAAAGACGACATACACCGGGGAAATCGCCGCGCAGGCCCAGCATATCGTTCATCAATTGAAAATGCAGATGCGGTGGCCAGTCGCCATTTTCGGGGTAGGGGCCAAGCTCGGCCAGCTTTTCGCCCGCTTTTACTTTTTTTCCTTCATATAGACCATCCAGCGAGGCCCGTGACAGATGCCCATACAGGCTGTAGCGCGGAAACCCCTCGGTCTGATGTTCCAGAATAATGGTGGGGCCGTAGTCGGCGTAACGGGCGTTATCGGCGAAGCTGTGCACCTCGCCATCGACCGGCACAAACACCGGCGTACCGGCCTCAGCCCAGAAATCAACGCCCAGGTGAATGGTGCGGGGCTCCTCATCGGTGGGTGTAAAATGGCCACTATCCCGGTAAATGACCCGGTTTTCGTTGTAACCACCCACGCCCACTACCGCTCCGGCTGCGCGTAATTTGCCCGCTACGTACCTGGCAAACGTTTCCGTGTCGGTCAGGTCGAGCATAGCCAGATCGGGGTTGCTGGCGGTAAAATCGAGCCCTACAAACGGGTCCTGAGCAAAATCGAAGGGGAGTAAACGCATAATTGACGAAGGGAATAGGACAGGTGCTTTTCATGTCTGCCTGAATTAGTTGACAAAAAAACGGCCTAAATGATTATTCCGTGCCGCTTCTGGACTTTCTAGTCAGATCAGCCTCATTAATACCTTGTTTTGCTGATTGGCGTACCTGAACTTTACGCCTGTCGAATGACCCGTTTTAACTCTGATTATCGCATGAAAATTACTGTAGTAGGAGCCGGAGCCGTGGGGGCTACCTGTGCCGATAACATTATCCGCCGCGAACTGGCCGAAGAGGTTGTATTGCTAGACATCAAAGAAGGGCTTAGCGAAGGTAAAGCCCTGGATATGTTCCAGACAGCCACCCTGTGTGGGTTTGATACCAAAATCACGGGTAGCACCAACGATTACGCCAAAACGGCTGGTTCGGGCGTGGTGGTGATCACGTCGGGCATTCCGCGTAAGCCAGGCATGACCCGCGAAGAACTGATCGGTACCAATGCCAATATTGTTAAAGGCGTCACCGAAAATATCCTGAAACACTCGCCAGAGGCCATCATCATCATCGTGTCGAACCCGATGGATACCATGACCCAACTGGCGCTACAGGCATCAGGCCTCCCCAAAAACCGGATCATCGGTATGGGCGGTATTCTCGATTCAGCCCGCTTCAAGACGTACCTGTCACTGGCGCTGGACTGCCCGCCCAACGACATTCACGGAACGGTGATCGGCGGTCACGGCGACACAACCATGATTCCGCTGACTCGCCTGGCTACGCGTAATGGTGTGCCTGTAAGCCAGTTCCTTGATGCCGAAACACTACAGAAAGTGGCGGCCGATACCATGGTGGGCGGAGCTACCCTGACGAAGCTGATTGGTACGTCGGCCTGGTATGCACCAGGGGCAGCGGTGGCCGAACTGGTAGAAAGCATCGTTCGTGATCAGAAACACATCTTCCCTTGCTGCGTAGCCCTCGACGGCGAATATGGCCAGTCAGACATTTGCCTGGGCGTACCGGTTGTCATTGGTAAGACGGGCTGGGAGCAGATTATCGATTACAAACTGACGGAAGAAGAACAGGCTACGTTCAACAAATCGGCCGAGGCCGTTCGGAACATGAACGAAGTGCTGAAAACGCTCTAGATGACTCTCTGGTAAGCGATACTGGTTGGCGTACAGCCTGAGCCGTTTCCGCTACCATTTATCTGTTATCGTTAAAATGGTGAGATATACCTGTTCATATCCTTTACTGGAGTATGAACTTGTTTCATCATAGGTTAGTAATGAGAAAATACGTCGGCCCCATGGTCGACGTATTTTTTTGTAGTAAGTCGAGCGACCGTTTTTCTTTACGTTACGTCTGTTCAAACGGCCCCTATCACCATTTTTGCATGAAAAACCTACTTATTCCTGCCGCACTGTTGACCCTTTTGTCGGGTGCCGGTTGCCAAACGTCAACTAAATCAGGTGAGTCCGACAGCACGGCAGCCGCGGCCACTGAGTCAACATCTATGTCTGATACAACATCTGTCGATTACAAGTTACCCGACCCAAAAGCGTTTGAGAGTACCATCAACGGCAAGAAAACAGCCCTTTATATACTCAAAGGAGCCACTATTCAGGCGGCTATTACCAACTACGGTGCCCGCATTGTCAGCGTACTGGTTCCCGATAAAACGGGTAAACTGATCGACGTCGCCATGGGCTTCGGTAGCATTAAAGAGTATGAAAGCGATGGTGCAGAGTTCTTCGGGCCAGTTGTCGGTCGGTTTGGCAACCGCATAGGTAAAGCACAGTTTACGCTGGATGGCAAGACATATAAGACCGCTCAGAACAATAATGGAAACACATTGCACGGTGGGCCAACGGGTTTTCACCGGCAAGTGTGGGATGCCAAACAGATCGATGATAAAACGCTGCAGCTAACGTACCTGTCGAAGGACGGCGAAGGTGGTTTTCCTGGTAACGTGACCACGACGGTAACGTATTCGATCGATGGTGATAACGGCCTGAAGATTGATTACAAAGCCACGACAGACAAAGCTACGCCGTATAATCCAACCAGTCATGGCTTCTTTAACCTCAACGGGGATGGCAGCGGAACGGTCAACAATCACGTGCTGATGATTAAGGCCGACAAGTATTCGAAGGTTGATAAAGGGCTGATTCCGCAGGGCGAGCCCGCTTCGGTAGAAGGCACTCCATTCGATTTTCGGAAGCCAACGGCTGTTGGGGCCCGGGTGGATGAAAAAGATGAGCAGCTTACGTTCGGTGGCGGGTATGACCACAACTGGGTGCTGAACCACAAAATGGGCTCGCTCGATAAAGTGGTTGAAATAACTGGCGACAAATCGGGAATCAAGATGAGCGTGCTGACCACCGAACCGGCTATGCAGTTTTATGGAGGTAACTTCTTTAAGGGCACCGACAAGGGTAAATATGGTAAGGTGACCCAGTATCGTGGCGGTTTTGCGCTGGAAGCACAGCACTACCCCGATTCGCCCAATAAGCCGACCTACCCGACCACGATCCTGAAACCGGGCCAAACGTATTCGCAAACAACAGAATATACGTTTGATAAATAGGTGAACGTACCCGGATTAAAGCAATTTCACACAAAGAAGCCCATCGACATGTCGATGGGCTCCTTTGTGTGAAATTGCAGGGTTGGCCTACTTGTACGGTGATACAGCCGACTCGTGTATTATTTGTTTGGCCTCTTTTCGGCCGAATGCACGTCACGAAAAACGCCCATAATTCGACCCCAAAAGCGTTTGCCAGGCTTGTCTGTGGCTTTCGCCGTAGCGGTCGATTTAGACGATGCTACCTTGCCAGAAACGGGTTTTGTGACGGCCCGGGACTTTTGCGCGTTGGCTTTCGCAGGCTCAGAAACGGTTCGATCAACGGGTTGTTGGACACTATTGGCTACAGCGACAGATGAAACGGACGGGCCTGTCAGCAGGAAGCAAAAGAAACACGCCAGGAGTGTATTTCTGTTCATAAGTCGGCTGTTAAAGACTTTGTTGGTTAAGTAATTGCAGGTACGGTAAAGCAATCTATGACTTTTAGACGAATTAATTGACTTAAAATTGTCACTATTTTTATATTTATTTTGTTCCATAGGGTTAGTAGTTATTCGATTGGGCTACCTGGTGCTCATCATGAAATGCCTTTAAGCCAGTTATAGGCGGCTGCGAACGAAACCGTTATCTTTGCTGATACTACGATTACAATATCATGTTCGAGAACCTACAGAGTAAACTTGATAAGGCCTTCAAAACCCTGAAGGGTCAGGGCCGTATTACCGAAATCAATGTTGCCGCTACGATTAAAGAAGTACGACGCGCGCTGACAGATGCCGACGTTAACTATAAAGTAGCTAAAGACGTAACCGACCGGGTAAAGGAGAAAGCCCTTGACCGGAAAGTGCTGATTGCCGTTGAACCGGGGCAACTGTTCGTTAAGATCGTGCAGGAAGAACTGACCGACCTGATGGGCACCGAGGCCAAGCCAATCAACCTCAAAGGGGATCCTGCCGTTATCCTGATTGCGGGTTTGCAGGGATCCGGGAAAACCACGTTTTCAGGCAAGCTGGCTTCCTACATCAAAAAACAGGGCAAAGGTGTGTTGCTGGTTGCCGCCGACATTTACCGTCCTGCCGCCATTGACCAGCTAAAAGTGCTGGGCGAACAGGTTGGTGTTGAGGTATTTGCTGAACCCGAGAATAAAGACGCCGTTTCTATTGTGCAGCATGCCCTTGCCCACGCGAAGAAGACAGGCAAGAAGGTAATGATTGTGGATACGGCTGGTCGCTTGGCCGTCGACGAGGTGATGATGCAGGAGATTGAGCAGGTGAAAGCCGCCCTCAATCCAGCCGAAACCCTGTTCGTGGTTGACTCAATGACTGGTCAGGATGCGGTGAACACCGCCAAAACCTTCAACGATCGCCTCAATTTCGACGGGGTAGTGCTGACCAAACTCGACGGTGACTCGCGGGGCGGAGCGGCTTTGTCTATCCGGGCGGTGGTGAACAAGCCGATCAAGTTCATGAGTACCGGCGAGAAGATGGATGCGCTCGACGTATTCTATCCCGACCGGATGGCCAGCCGGATTTTGGGTATGGGCGACGTGATTTCGCTCGTTGAACGGGCTCAGCAGGCATTCGACGACGACGAAGCACGGCGCATCAATGCCAAGATGCGGAAGAACCAGTTCGACTTCGACGACTTCCTGAGCCAGTTGCAGCAGATCAAGAAGATGGGAAACATCAAAGATCTGATTGGCATGATTCCGGGCATGGGAAAAATGGTGAAAGATCTCGATCTGGATAACAAGTCGTTTGCGCCAATCGAAGCGATCATCAGCTCCATGACGCCGAAAGAACGGGCTCGTCCCGAACTCATCGACATGAGCCGTAAAAAGCGCATCGCCGCCGGGTCAGGCACCGATGTTCAGCAGGTGACCAACCTGTTGAAGCAATTCGACGAGATGCGGAAGATGATGAAGAAAATGAATAACATGCAATCGTCGGGCAAGCTGGCGAAGATGATGAAATAAAGCGTGAAAGGCGACAGAGCGAAAGGTTGCTTACGCGGAATCCCGTTCTTGCGTAAGCAACCTTTCGCTCTGTCGCCTTTCACGCATTCACGCTCTCGCTATTCACTCTTTCACCACATGAAGCACCTCGCCTTTCTTCTTTTTCTCGCTTTACCTGCAACGGCTCTTTGCCAGGCGTCGGTGGGGTATTATCCGTTTAATAGCTTCGGGCTGTTTACCGTCAGTACGAACCCCGAGAAGCTGGTTTGGCTGGATGGCCGGTTGCAGACCAACTCGCTGTTTGAGCAGCTGAGCACCACGTTTTGCCCGATGGTGAATGTCAGGCGTACCGAACGGGTAAACTATTACGTAGGGCCGGGGATACAGATCAATGCGTTGAATGCGGTAAATGGCGATAAAGTACTGGAAGGGTATTCCCTGCACGTTGGCGTGCGGGCCGCCCCGGTAGCCAGTCTGCCCAACCTGCGGGTGGCCTTTGAGTTATCGCCCTCGGCCCGATCTAACTTCAAGTCGGGCGTTTTTTACTCGTATCTGGGCCTGATCTGGCACTTTAAAAAAAGAGCTGATTAATAAGATCATATACGCTGGTTTTCATAAATTTTTAAGCCCGGTAACGCCACAGTCGCCGGGTTTTTTGCGTTATAGAAAACAGAGTCAACAACGTAATCAATGAACATATCAACACAACATTTACGTACTGGTCTGGCGCTTTTCGCCCTGGGTACGTTCCTGCTGACGGGTTGTAAAAAAGATCCTGTCGAGATTAATCCAACCGGTACGACAACGGCCAGCAATGGGTACGTCGACAATTGGATTTTAGCCAACATGCGGTATGCGTATTACTGGGCCGATAAAATTCCCGCTAAACCTGACACAACGCTGGCACCAGGCGATTTCTTTAACTCAATTCTGTACAAGTACAACGCCACTACGAACCCGCAGGGCGACCGTTTTTCCTGGATTCAGGAGAGCTCGGCGGAGTTAACGGCCCTGCTGAACGGGCAAACGACAACCGCAGGCTTCGATTTCAACCTGTTGCTCCGGACGCAGGGGTCAACAGACGTGATCGGCGTGGTGCTGTATGTGTTGCCCGGATCGCCAGCCGACAAAGCGGGCATGAAACGCGGTGATTATTTTTACTCGGTCAACGGGGTTAGTCTGACTACCAGCAACTACAATACGGCGTTGAACAACGGGGCTGCTACCCAGACCTACGGCTATGCCACTGTGCAAAACGGAGCCCTGGTGAACTCAACCACGACGAAAACCGTGACACCGGTCGTGTTTCAGGAGAATCCGGTTTTTAAAGATTCTGTTTACACAGATGGAACTCGTAAAATTGGCTATCTGATGTATAACCAGTTTGTGCCTGGTCCGAATAGTTCAAATTCAGCGCAATACGACGATCAGGTCAACGCTGTTTTCGGCAAGTTCAAGCAACAGGGCGTAAACGAACTGGTGCTTGATCTACGCTATAATGGCGGCGGTTCGGTGGCGTCTTCGACACAACTGGCCAGCCTGATCGTGAAAGGACTAAACGGGCAAACAAAAGTGCCTTACCTGCGAACAGAATACAATGCGCAGCTAACCAAAGACATTCTGGCTGATCCGAAGGGAGGAACAGACGCGTTTTATAACTACTTCACAGTACGGCCCAATAACATCGGTAATCAGCTTACCCGGCTTTATGTGCTGACAACGGAAAGTACCGCCTCTGCCAGTGAGTTGATTATCAATGGCCTGCGCCCATTCATGACCGTCAATACGATTGGCGAGACTACGTATGGAAAGAATGTAGGCTCGTTTACGATTACCGATACCGATAATCAGAAAAACCTGTGGGGCATGCAGCCCATTATTTTCCGCTCGTACAACAAAAACAACGAGTCGGACTACTGGAATGGCTTTACGCCGACGATTGCCGTGAATGAGTTATCCTACCAGCTCGTGCCTTTTGGCGACCTGCGGGACCCCTTGCTGGGAACGGCAATCAACCACATGAAAGGGCTCACATCGGGCGGGCGTGTAGGCACCACAGCCAACACAACAGTGGTCGGTACCTCTCTGACTCGGAAAGCAGGTGGTATGAACATGTTCATTACGCCCAAGTTCAATGTGAAATCAATCAACTAACACGCGGCGGGTTAACCGGAAGGTTCCGGTACTGGCAGTGAGCAGGTAAACGCCCGAAGGAAGAGGATGTTGTAGAAGCAGCGTTACTTCGCCTTCGGGCGTTTCGCGTTGCTGGCAGTGGATAGGCTGCCCCGTAAGGGTAGTGATCAGGTACGTTGCATCGGGTAAATTGTCGGGACGCAGCTTAATCGACCTGCCTGTAGTTGGGTTGTCGAGCAGAGTGAAGGCCGGTACGTTATTGGTCCAGGTTGCCGGTACGATTTTGCTTGTCATGACTGACCCGTCACCGTTCGTTTGGCGAATTCGGTAATAGTTTGTCCCGTTTCGTGGTGATTGGTCTGAGAATTGGTAGGTACGTTGCTCCATCGGCCCGGGCATTGGTGGTAAGGAACCAATTGATGCAAACTCCTGAGCATCAGGGCTTCGCTCGATGGTGAAAAGTGATGCTGTTTGTTGAAACGATTGCCACTTCAGCTCGATAACGTGTTTATTGACGATAGCATTGAGCTCGAGTGCCGACAGGGGGAGGGAACCGTTTATGTCGCGGATGAGAAAGTTGTCGAACTGGAAAACAGCCGCATAAACGTTGCTGGTGAGCCTGAGTTTGAAATCAGTCATGGTCTGGGTTGCGGTAAGCACCGGCAAGCCATTGAATACTTCGGTAGTGCCCACCCAAAGATCGTAGGTGTCATCGGTAAGCGTTTGAAGACCGCCACCGGGTTGCAGGTACGTGACTGTTCGGCCCGTGTTGTTCAGGACGAACGTAAGGGTCTGCTTTCCGGTGAAAACGGGGGAATCGATAGCGCCTGCCCCGCCCGCCGGCACATGGCGTACCGAGAACTGGTAGCCGGTATTCGTAAAATTGAACCCGAATCGTGCATATACGTCGGCATTGACCGGGTTCTGAACGGTATTGTCGAACCCACTGCCTACGTAGAAATCGACCACATTGTTGCCGGCGGCGGCGGTGGCAGACACCACTTCAAAATCCATCTGGATATACAGCGAACCAGGAACGGGCGACAGGTCGGTGCTGCGTGAAAAATGCCCTGATCCCGTGCCCGACGACCGGTCGAACTGAATGGTGTTGTTCGTGATTGTTGCCCCGCTTATAGCGTTGAATTGCCCTGTGCCCGGCGTGCTGCTTACATAATTCGCTGGTGTTCCACCTGCCGAAAAGTTCTGTTGAAAAAGGGTAGTTTGTGCATACAAGCCGTACGAACTCGATAGAAGCACAGACAAAAGCATAGTAAGTTTCATGGCACACGGCGGGGTAATTCGTGGCCAAGCTACTGAATTTCAGAAGACTGACAAATAGATCAGTAGGTAAAAGTCTCCGAATTGTGCTGAATCGTGACTCGCTTGCCAGAAAAAGCCTCTACATGGCCAATAATTTGAGCATCAATACCAAATGAGCGCGAAACATCGATTACAGTTTGTGCGTGTTCAGGCGCGAGGTATACTTCCAGCCGGTGACCCATATTGAATACCTTGAACATCTCCTGCCACGACGTGCCGCTTTCCTGCTGAATCAGGGTGAAGAGTGGCGGTATGGGCAACAGGTTATCTTTGATTATGTGCAGGTTATCAATAAAATGCAGCACTTTGGTCTGGGCGCCGCCCGAGCAGTGAACCATACCGTGAATCTGGCCGCGTAGTTGATCGAGCAATGTTTTTACTACGGGGGCGTAGGTACGTGTCGGCGACAAGATCAGCTTGCCTGTTGGAACGGTTTGCCCTGGCCCTACCTCAACTGGTGATTGCAGATCCAGGCTTCCACTATAAATCAGGCGGCGGTCAACGGCGGGGTCGAAGCTCTCGGGGTAACGGTCGGCCAGCCCGTGGGCCAGCACATCATGACGCGCCGAGGTGAGGCCGTTACTACCCATGCCGCCGTTGTACTCCGTTTCGTAGCTGGCCTGCCCGTAAGAAGCCAGCCCAACCACTACATCGCCGGGGCGGATCTGATCATTGCTGATGACATCGGCGCGGGGCATGCGGGCAATCACGGTACTATCCACGATCAGTGTGCGCACCAGGTCGCCTACGTCGGCCGTTTCGCCACCGGTACTGTGAATGTCAATACCGTGGTCGCGCAGCAGCTGAAGTACCTCTTCGGTGCCGTTGATCAGGGCAGCAATGACCTCACCAGGAATCAGGTTTTTGTTCCGCCCAATCGTCGATGAGAGCAGCATGGGGCCAGTGGCGCCCACACACAACAAATCGTCGGTATTCATGACAACGGCATCCTGCGCAATGCCTTTCCAGACGCTCATGTCGCCGGTTTCGCGCCAATACAGATACGCCAGCGACGATTTAGTACCCGCGCCGTCGGCGTGCATAATGGTGCAGTAAGCAGGATCACCGGCTAGCGAATCAGGTACAATTTTGCAGAAAGCCTTGGGAAACAGGCCTTTGTCGAGGCGGGCAATGGCGTTATGAACGTCTTCTTTGTCGGCAGAAACGCCCCGTTGGGCATAGCGGTCAGTCATGCCCGCAAAGATAAGGGAAGCTACGGTCTGTCGTTACGGCAGGCGCCTGTTAACGTACCTGAGCTTACGCGCAGGATACGATTAGGGCTGTCGTTGACCAATCTGTTTGTCATTGACTACGATGTCTTTCCCGCTCAATCCTCAATCCTCAGTTTACTTGCTGTTGCTCCGCTAATAACACAAGTTGCTGATTAGCGGAGCAACAGCAAACAGCAAACAGAAGACTGGTTATTCGTAACTGATGCCAGCGGCCTTACGCACATCATCGAGCAGCGTCATCAGGTTGCGACTATCGACATGGCGCCAGAGCGGACTTTCGGTGAACCCTTCGTTGAGGCAATTCATCACGTGCTGGGCTTCATAGTCGTAGCCGTGCGTGCTTCGGTCGTAGGTGTTCGTTACAGGTCCTGCATCGGGTTTTTCGAGCGTGACTACGGTCGATTCGTGGAAACGACCCTGAATACGAATGGTACCTTCAGTGCCATAAATGAGGGCCAGATTCTCGGTATTGGCCATAAACGTGCTGTTCAAAACCGCCATGGCCCCACTGGAATAGGTCAACACCATACCGCATTGCTCGTCGGCACCCGTAGGGGCCAGCGTTGCCGATGCGATGATGGTTGCGGGCATCCCGTTGATCAGGTAGCTGATGAAGAGTGGATAAATGCCGATGTCGAGCAGTGAACCGCCGCCTAACTCCTTGTTAAATAGTCGTTTGTCGGGGTCATAGTCAGCCTTGAAGCCAAAATCAGCTTTAATGGTCAACACCTTCCCGATAGCCCCTTCATCGATCCATTTTTTGGCCTGGATGATTGTCGGCATAAACCGGCTCCATAAGGCTTCCATCAGGAATGTCTGCCGGGCTTCGGCTACATCGAGCATCTGGTTGACATCGCCAATGTCCATACCAAATGGTTTCTCGCAAAGAACGGCCAACCCGCCATTCAGGCAAAGCAGTGTGTTGGCGCGGTGGTATACGTGGCGGGTGGCGATGTAAACCACATCAATGTCGTCGGCCAGTGGGAGCAGGGCTTCATACGTACCCAACGCACGGGGCAACGAACCATCGGGGCGGGGGTAATGCGCTGCAAACGCCTCGGCGCGTGCCTGGTCGGTCGAGGCAACGGCTACAAGATCAGCGTCGGGCAGCGTCATCAGATCGGTCGCAAATTTGTGGGCGATACGGCCCAGGCCCAGAATGGCCCAACGGGTTTTGGTTGACATAATTCTATTTTTAGCGCAATGAAGCGACTTTTGCGAAAGTTATTTATCGCTTAAGTAAATACAACGTTATGCGCTTTCTCCTTCTTTTCGGGTGCCTGCTGATCGCTTTCTCTACCGACGCACAGAATACAGAGCAACCTGACCCGCTACGCCCATCGGTGCGCGACAGTTCGCAGATCGCCGCTGATTCAGTCAAAACTGTTACGGACTCATTACAGGGTAAGAAGTCGGCCAGGCTGGTTTTCAAGCCAGCCTATCGATGCCGGCTAACGGCCGACGGCACGTTCACCAGCGGTAACGTCAACCGGTCGTTGTTGCAGCTTGTCAGCGCAGTCGATGTGGAGGTGAGCAGGGTCGCCAAGCTATCTACAACACCCTCGTTTGTGTTTGGCCGGCAGAGCGGACTACTGGCCGAACGCGAATATTTCGGGGATGCACGACTGACCATGTTCTATGAAAATAGATTGTATTACCTGGCGTTTGGTTCGTATGAGCGAAGCAACCTGCGACAGATTCTGAACCGGTACACGGCGGCGGCGGGCCTGGGGTTTAAACTATTGACCCATAAACGCGCCTACATGTCGATCACCGACGTGCTGATTCGCGAATACACTGATTACGTTGAATTGAGTGATGTGAACCTCTGGCGTAATTCAGCGCGCCTGTTTGGGGAATATACCTTCGGCGATGATCGGTGGAGTATCTCGCACACCGTTTATTATCAGCCTGCGCTTGGTCGGCAGGGGGGGCAGCCGCGCAATGTTCGCTGGAACGGTAGTGTCAGTGTGCAGTATAAGTTCAGCACGTACCTGAGTTTCAGAAGTACGCTGGCCAATTCGTATGAAAGTATTGTGGTACCCGGCCGGGTCAATAACGATCTCCGGGTGACGCTGGGGATGACCTACGAGCGAAAATAAACCCCGGCGGATCGCGCTATCTACCGGACGCTGAGACCAGCAATGACTAACGAGAAAGCAACAACCCGAAGCGCCCAATGCGCTTTTCGGGCGCCTATCTGCTGCTGAATACGCTTAAATTGGTCAAGCCCAACCAGTGACGAGTAGTCGATGAACGCGAGGAAATCGTAAAAAAAAAGTAAAGACCCGTAGAAGAGCAGGTAAAAACTCATAAGTGACTAACTGATACGGTTACGGTGTATTCAGGGCACGAATATAGAGCCCAGTCAAACGCCGACATTGATTGCAGGTTACGGTTATGTTAAATAAACAGATTGATTCGTTCAATGACCATACTTTCCACATCAATGCGCCTTCCAGGCTTTTCGATGGCGGAGTGCTCCGTCGCGCCGGGCCGGATAAGCGTGTAGCTTTGTGCGATGATGCGCTATCTGCTGGTTGTACTATTACTGACACAGGCTACGGCTGGCCATACCCAGGGATTTACCTGGACATCAGGCCTGCAACGCGCCTACGCCGACCTGACCAAAGGCCGCCTTCAAACGGCCCGGCAGTTGCTGGCGGCTGAGCCTGCCGGCATGAACGGGCTGCATATCTACGTGGCCGACTATGCCGATATGCTGGCTCTGCTTAGTTCAGACGATGACCGCCTGCTGGGTCAGTTAGCCGACCGTGAGTCAGAACGGTTAGACCAGCTGGATGACCTCGACGATACATCGCCGTATCAACGGTTGCTTCTGGCTGAAGTGCGGCTGCATTGGGCCTTTGTGAAACTCAAGTTCGGAAAAGAAGCGGCTGCCAGCTGGGATGTTATCAAAGCCTATAAACTGCTGGCCGAGAATCAACGGCGCTTTCCCGATTTTTTGCCAACCTATAAGTCGCTGGGCGTGCTGCGGGTCATGATCGGGTCAGTGCCCGACAGCTACGCCTGGGTGCCTCGATTGCTGGGGCTACGCGGCAACATTCGCGAAGGCCTGTCAGATTTGCAACGGGCTGGCCATGATCCGATTTTCGGCACAGAAGCCCGCCTGGCCGACTTACTGATTCGTGCCTACGTGCTGCGTTTTACCACAATCGACGAGCGCAATCTGAATCAGTTTGTGGCCGATTCGCCTGATAACCTGCTGGTTCGCTTCTTTGCTGCTACAACGGCCATGAAAAACGCGCATTCGGAACAGGCGCTAACCTGGCTGATAACACGCCCCAACGGGCCAGCCTACGTCTCGCTACCGGTGATCGAAAACCTACTGGGCGACATCTATATTCAGAAAGGCGCCTACACAACCGCGCTGGCCCATTATGAACAGTTTCTAAAGACTTACCGTGGTCAGAACCTGGTAAAAGATACCCACTATAAACGCTTTCTGTGTTATTGGCTGGCCGATGATGACGCGCACGCCCGCGCCGAGTTGCCCCAAGTGCTTCGCACGGGGCGCACCACCGTAGAGGCCGACAAAGCCGCCCAGAAAGCGGCCAGCACGTACCTGAACGCGTTTCCCTCTCAACGGCAGCGGGTACTGATGCAGGCACGGCTGGCATCTGACGGTGGTTTTCTGGATGAAGCACTGGCCATACTGAAGCCGTATGCAGAAAATACGTTCCCGACCATCCCTGAGCGGGCCGAATACCAGTATCGGCTGGGACGGATCTGTCAGAAGCAGGCCAACGTACCTGCGGCTATTCGAGCGTTTGAGCGAGCCGTTCTACTAAGCGATCCAGCGCAACTGTCGTTTGGGGCTACATCGGCGCTACAGCTTGGTTATCTGTATCAGCAACAGCACAACGTACCCAAGGCTACGCAGGCGTTCGAGAAGGCCATCAGCTACAGGCACCATGAATACAAAAACAGTGTCGACAATAAAGCCCGCGCTGCCCTGAATGAGCTAAAAAATAGCCAATAGCCGATTGGATTAGCCAGACTGGTCAGGTACGTTGCCTAAGGCAATTCAACGCGACAACCATTTTTTATCCCTGCCCTTCCCGGCTTTTCGCTACAATTTCCCGGGCTTCTTCCAAGTCATCTCCCTCTGGCTGGGGGGTATGCTCAATGCGCTTGGGGTCGGGATTATAGGTCAACGATACCAGGATCGGGAAATGATCGGAGCCGCAGGCGGGCAGTCGGCGTAAGGTACGAAGCCGGAAATGGTGCGAGACAAAGACATGGTCGAGTGGCCAGCGAAGAAAGAAATAGCCCGCATGGAATGTGCTGTATAAGCCCCGGCCAATGCGGGGGTCGAATAAACCACTGATTCGCTGGAATAAACGTGTGGTGTGCGACCAGGCCACATCGTTCAGGTCACCGGCTACCATCACTGGCCCTGTTTGCTGGCGGGCTTCCCGGCCAATCAGCACCAGCTCGGCGTCGCGTTCAGTGGAGCGGTAGTGTTCTGTTGGGCTGGGTGGTTGCGGATGGACACCATAAAAATGGAGCGTTTTGCCCGATTGCATGACCAGTTGAACATAAATTGATGGGATATCGTCTTCGACCAGAAAACGCAGTTCCTGGTGCTTGAATGGCAGCCTTGAGTAAAACAACATACCGTATGTGTTCTCCTGCGGATACAGGATCCGGTGTGGATACTCGGTCTCGAGGGCGGCCAGTTGCTGTTTCCAGCGAGCATTTGCCTCAAGCACCATAATCAGGTCGGGCTGATGTTTCTGGACCAGGCTAAGCACCTTCGGGCATTGCGTGTTGGTCATCAGCACGTTGGCGGTCAGTAAGGTTATCGTGTTTGGGTCGGCCTGTTTCTGCCCTTTCCTGCCTTTCGGGTAGCGTTGGCGAATGACCTGCCTCGGATGCAGGTAGGTGTATGGCCAGAAAAGCCAGCTCTGGTATAGAAGTGCGGCCGTTAGTCCGGCTGGAGCCAGCCAGTGGGGCCAACTGTATGCCTGCACAAAAACGGCCCAGCCAACCAGGCCGATGGCCGCCAGCGCCGCCAGTTGTGTGTGCGGGAAATCCCAGATACGTACCCACCAGTATTCGATTCGTAGCAGATGAATAAAGGAAAGAACTGTGATCAGCAGTCCATAGAGCAGCCAGCCCCACTCAGTTGTTGTCATGCCAAACTAAACCACAGTTTTAGCCTTGCGGTTTTTACGATGAGCAATTATCAGTTCACTGTCTGCTGGTAATTCGTCATCGATCGCCGATCGTTGAGTAAAAACTTAGGCACCAACACCCTACATGCCTGTAAAGTCCGTTATTTCGCAGTAAATGAAAGTAGGAATTATCATGGGTAGCATTTCCGACCGTCCGGTAATGCAGGAAGCCGCCGATGCACTGACGGAATTAGGCGTTGCCTGGGAGATGGACATTGTCTCGGCCCACCGCACACCGGAAAAAATGCTCGACTACGCCAAATCGGCCCGCGAGCGGGGTTTACGCGTGATTGTGGCAGGTGCTGGTGGGGCTGCCCACCTGCCTGGCATGGTGGCCTCGCTCACCGTGCTACCGGTTATCGGCGTTCCGGTTAAATCGAGCAACTCTATTGACGGATGGGATTCTGTGTTGTCTATCCTACAGATGCCAGGTGGCGTACCTGTGGCAACAGTAGCCCTCAATGGAGCCAAAAATGCGGGCATCCTGGCGGCCCAAATCATTGCCACGGCCGACGAAGCGGTGGCCCGGCGTTTGGCCGAGTACAAAGAAGAATTGAAAGAGAAAGTGGCTCAGATGAGTGAGCAGTTGAAATGATCTGATTATACGACTATGCCCGAAACGACCAATAATGAACGCCAGAAGGTGAATGCCTCGCTGCCGATGATTACATTGCTGGTGCTGGTAGGCCTCATTGCAGCGCTGCTGTATATCGGCTACGATAGTCTGGCCGATGATACCGGTAATGCCCGTGAGCTGACCAGCGTACCACTCGATACCACCGATCAGGCATTGGCCGGGCAGACCGACGATCCCGAAAACCTGCTGCCCGATTCCAGCAGTACGCCCGCCCCGGTCGATTTGTCGCAGGCACCGGCCCCACCCGACGAAGATGTAGTGGATGAGTCGGCCGCCAAACCGAGTGATAGGAGTGAGGTGGCCGAAGAGACAGACAAGCCGGTAAAAGAAGAAGAAAAGCCGGCGGAGAAGCCGGAAAAAAAGCCGGACGTACCTAAAGTAAACGGAGCGAGTTCGACCTACACCGTGGGCAACGGTGAAACGTTTTACGGGGTGGCCAACCGGTTGAATATGAAGGTGAGCACCCTGAAAGCCTTGAACCCTGGCGTTGACGAGAACAGCGTGAAATCAGGGGTTACTAAGTTGAAGGTCAAAGTCAAAGCCATTCATACCGTTGGGGCTGGTGATGTGCTGCGTGTGGTAGCCGAGAAGTATGGTGTCAGCAAAGAAGCCCTGATGAAAGCTAACCACAAAACCAAAGACATTGCCACCCGTGGCGAGAAGCTGATCATTCCGCTCTCATCGAAAGAGTAGCCGTCGGTAGCTTATTTTTTATAGAAGCCGCAGCCAGCCCCGTCAAGGAAAACTGGCTGCGGCTTTTGGCGTTTTAACAGTCAGACCGGGTCTGTCAATCTGACAGTCCCGGTCTGACTGGAACGGCATTTGGAGACAACGTACCCAGCAACTAATCACTCTTTATCTCTTTCACTTGTTCGCTTATGGAAGCCGTACAAAACGAAAAAGGGCAGATCTCGATTCACACCGAGAATATCTTTCCGATCATTAAAAAATTCCTGTATTCCGATCACGAGATTTTCCTGCGGGAACTGGTCAGCAATGCCGTCGATGCCAGCCAGAAGCTTCAAAAGCTGGCTGCTTATGGTGAATTCGGACAGGAGATCGGTGACTTAAAAATCACTGTTTCGGTTGATCCAGACGCCAAAACCATCACCATCAGCGATCGGGGTATTGGTATGACCGCCGATGAAGTGAAGAAATACATTAATCAGATTGCCTTCTCGGGCGCTACTGAATTCATTGAGAAGTACAAAGACAAAGCAGGCGAAGAAACCAACATTATCGGTCATTTTGGCTTGGGCTTCTACTCGGCCTTTATGGTGGCCGAAAATGTTGAGATCATCACCAAATCGTATCGGGAAGGTGCTCAGGCCGTTCGCTGGCTTTGTGATGGCTCGACCGACTATGAACTGACCGAAGCCGAAAAAGAAGATCGGGGTACCGATATCATCCTGCATATCGCAGCCGACTCAGAAGAGTTTCTCGATAAGTACCGCCTGCGGGGTATTCTGGAAAAATATGGCCGGTTCCTGCCAATTCCGGTAGAGTTTGATGGCAGTGTGGTCAACAGCGCCACGCCGATCTGGACAAAATCGCCGAATGACCTTACCGAAGAGGACTATAAAACGTTCTACCGGGAGCTGTACCCGATGTCGGCCGAACCGCTGTTCTGGATTCATCTCAACGTCGACTATCCGTTCAACCTGACGGGCGTGTTGTATTTCCCCAAGCTGGACAACGACAAGTTCCAGATGAAGCGGGAGAAAATTCAGCTGTATAGCCGGCAGGTGTTCATTACCGACGAGGTGAAAGACGTGGTGCCCGACTTTCTGATGATGCTTCACGGTGTAATCGACTCGCCGGATATTCCGTTGAACGTGTCGCGGAGCTTCCTGCAGGCCGATGGCAACGTGAAGAAAATTAACGGATATATTACCCGGAAAGTAGCCGACAAGCTGAACGAGCTGTTCCAGGCAGACCGGGCCGGTTTTGAAGCCAAATTCGACGATATTGGCCTTTTCGTCAAATACGGTATCCTGAGCGACGAGAAGTTTTACGAAAAGGCGAAAGACTTTGCGCTGGTGAAGAATACCGAAGGCAAGTATTTCACACTGAACGAATATCGCGAGCACGTCCAGGCGAACCAGACCGACAAGGGCGATCAGGTAGTGATGCTGTACACGACCGACCGCAACCAGCAGGACGCCTACGTTGAATCGGCTAAACGCCGGGGATACGATGTGCTGCTGATGGACACGATCATCGACGCGCACTTCATTAATACCCTGGAGTCGAAGCTCGAGAAAACGACCTTCAAGCGGGTTGATGCCGATACGCTCGATAAACTGATCGACACCGGGGTCGCCAGTGAAAGCGTGTTGTCTGACGACGAAAAGACCAGGCTTAAAGAGACGTTCGAGCAGGTACTGGCCGATAAAACATTGGCCGTTAGCGTGGAATCATTGCCAACAGATGAGTTGCCCGTGTCGATCACGATGCCCGAGTTCATGCGCCGGATGAAAGATATGTCGGCACTGTCGGGCGAAGCCAATATGTTTGGTAACCTGCCGGGTGGATACAACGTGGTGGTTAACGCGAACCACGCCCTGGCGCAGAAAGTGTTGAGCCTGGAGGGTGAAGCGCAGCAGAATTTGGCGAAGCAACTGTATGATCTGGCCCTGCTGGCGCAGAACCGCCTGACTGGCCCGAGCCTGACTGCCTTCGTGAAACGCACTGTAGCAGGATTGTAGAGAAGAAGGGGAGGAAAGGAGAAAGGGGAGGAAAGGAGAAAGGGGAGAAGGGAGGAAAGGGGGAAGGGAAGGTGCCGCATGAATATACTGGCGGATGCTCCCGTTCTTCCTTTCCTCCCTTCTCCCCTTCCTCCTTTCCTCCCTTTCCTCCTTCTTACCCCCCTTTTCTCCTTTTCTCCGTTCTCCCTTTCCTCCTTTTCTCGTTATCTTTATCAACGAAACGAATACACCCGTTGCATGAAAGCAAAAATCCTTGTCGTTGATGATGAGCCGGATCTTGAGTTGCTGATTAAGCAGAAATTTCGGAAGCAGATCCGCGAACAGAAATACGAGTTTTCGTTCGCCCATAACGGTGTTGAAGCCCTTGCCGTGTTGCAGCGCGAACCCGATATCGACGTGGTGCTGGCCGATATTAACATGCCCGAAATGGATGGGCTGACGCTGCTGGTCAAAATGGCCGAATTCAATCCGATCCTAAAAGCGGTGATGGTATCGGCTTATGGCGATATGGAGAACATTCGGATGGCCATGAACCGGGGTGCCTACGATTTCGTTTGCAAACCCGTCAATTTTGAGGACCTCGAGCTAACGATGCTCAAGACGATTCAGCACGTACATGATCTGCGGCAGACGGTGCAGGCGGTGAAAGAGAACAATATTCTCCGCATGTACGTCGACGAGAGCGTGCTGAAGTTCATGACCAAATCGGGCTTCGAGCAGTCGCTGACTGCTTCTGAAACGACAACAGCTACCATCCTTTTCGTAGATATTGTTAGTTTCACGGCAATCGCTGAACGGGAAACGCCGGCCACTGTAGTTGCGCTGATCAACAAGTATTTCGATGTAATGGTAAAAGAAATTCTGGGGCAGGGGGGGTACGTCGATAAATTCATGGGCGATGCCGTGATGGCCGTCTTTCAGGGCGAATACCACCTGGACAGGGCCATTGAGACCAGCCTGGCTATCCGGAACCAGATCCAGAACATCCAGGAAGAATTATCGGGTAAGCCCTACCAGCCCGAAGTCTCAATCGGCATCAATAGCGGCGAAGTGGTATCGGGAAACATTGGCTCCGTAGCCCTGCGCCGCCTCGATTACACCGTTATTGGCGATGTGGTCAATACCGCCTCGCGCCTGCAATCAACCGCCCAGGCTGGTCAGATTTTGATCTCGGAGGTATGTTACGAAAAAGTGAAAGAGTCGTTTCAGTGCGAGAGCGTAGGTGAGTACAAGCTCAAGAACAAGCAGGAGCCCGCCCGCCTCTGGAACGTGATGGCCTAGGGATGAGTCTGCTGCATAGGGTCTGTCGAAGCCACCTGTATTTATATGTATTCGCGTATAAATATTAGGTAGCTTTGCTTATATATACATAGTTGTTTTTTGGGATAATGACACTATTTTGTCGCCGCAAATTATTACTGTCACTCCTTCCCTTGTTTTAATGCGTTTTCCTGACTCTTTCCGGCTCCTTATAAGCCTGCTGGTTTGTTTTATCTCGTTATCTGCTTTAGCCCAGCATGTACCCGATCCCGGCACATTCATTGATCCCCACGATACACTCCGGCAACAAGTAGACGAAGAACGCCGCCGACTGGTTGATCCACAAACAGGTGTTATCCCCTATGAGCGGCTAGACCAGGCACGGCAGCAAATACTCAACGGAAAGAGTCAGCAGAACGCAAGTGCTACCCAAAGTGGGATACCGGGTATTACCTGGCAGGAGAGGGGCCCCAACAATTTTGCTGACGTACGATCAGTACTGGTTGACCCAAATGACGCGGCTAAAAAGAAAGTGTGGGTAGGCACTGCTTCGGGCGGTGTGTGGTACACAAACGACATCACCAACTCGACGCCTGTCTGGTCGCCAGTCAGTGAAAACTGGGAAAGCCAATTAGTTACGGCGCTTGCTGCTGACCCGTCGAATGCCCAGATCATGTATGCCGGAACGGGTGAGTTAAGTTATACCACTGGACGTGGTATCTGGAAGACGACCAATGGTGGGACAACCTGGACGCGGCTAAGTAGTACCATCCCCAGTGGTAGTTATCCATCCATAGGGCGGGGATTTGAGTACATTCAGCGGATTGTAGTGAACGGCAGTGGGCAGGTATTTGTCGCCTCTCGATATGGTGTACTAAAGTCCGCAGATGGCGGAGTAAGCTGGCAGAATGTGCTGGCACCCAATCAGGGAATTGGTTTTGGTACGTCGACTGGTAATTACGGTAACGACGCTGTATATGATCTGGAGGTTGCATCAGACGGAGTTGTATTCGTCAGTTTTGCGCCTGGTCGCGTGTTTAAATCAACAAACGCAGCGGCTACGTCGTGGGCTGAAATTACACCGGTAGGCGTAACGGGTGATCGTACTGAAATTGCCGTAGCGCAGTCGACTAGTGGCAGCGGGCAGGTTCTGTATGCGGTGTCCAGGTTTTATAATAATACAGTCTATAGCCAGGATATAAAGTGGTTTAAGAAGAGTACCGACGCCGGGATAACCTGGACCGACGTAGTTATTCCGTTAATAGGCAGCGATCACTTTACGCGTGGTAATGGGTATCGGTACATGAGCTTGACTGCGCACCCAACCAATGCAAACATCATCTTCGCGGGTGGGCTTGGCCTGTTCCGAAGCGTGAATGGTGGGGCTACCTGGACAGCCATCACCGAGGCGTCGACCGCTAATCCATTGACTTATCAGATAGCCCTACAGGTTGTGCCGGGTACAGACGGAATGGTCAATGCGGCTCTACAGGGAATCTACTGGCTGGCCGATGCCGCTAGTGATGCTGTTGCTAGCCCAACGGCAGTGGCCCGTACCAACGGCCTGCGAACAGGGGCAGTCTACTCCATAGCGATGAAAAACAGCCCTGGCAGCAACTATTTTCTGGCAAATGTGCAGCCCACTGGCGTCGTTACTATGAACTCACCCGGTATTGGCAAGATCAACTCATCCATATGGGGAACCTCGTCGACAAATAATGTCCACATTGATACCAACGAATCAAACATTCAAGTGTTTATGGGCGCCACGGCAGTGAATGTCTTTGATGGAGCTAGCTACCAAACGATCTATTCCACTAATTATGTGGCGCCAATACCAAGCGATTACGATAGCCAGTCGAATACGCTGTATATCTATGAGTATAGTACTACTGCACCTGTCATTCGCCGCACCGCTGGTATTGGTTCAGGTACGTTGACAACAACGGTGATCTCACTCACGGCTATTGGCGATCAACTAACGTACCTGAAGCTGAGTGCCGACCAGGCTACGCTGTTCGCGGGTGGATATAATGGTAAACTTTACAAGATTACCGGCTTGAATCAGCCTACGCCAACCTTCACCCGGATAGATAACGGAGCGTTTGGTCAGGTAGCCTTTTCCAGCATTGACGTGGGGGCTACCGATAATGAGTTGCTCGTTACCTTTTCCAATTACGGTTCACAGTCGGTGTGGTACACAGCCGATGGGGGCGCGTTGTGGATGGCAAAAGACCAGTTAAACTATGGCCTTCCCGACATACCTGTCTGGACGGGTATGTTCAATCCGCAAAACCGGCAACAGGTATTGTTAGGTACCGATCTGGGCCTCTGGACTACGTCGAACATCACAGCTCCAAACCCCGGCTGGACAGTATCGGATGGCGGGCTGCCGCTGTTGCGCGTCAATCAACTGCGCTACCGGGCTGCTGATGGAAAGGTCGCTGCGACCACCGTAGGACGCGGTATCTGGACAACTGACGCCTTTGCCATACCGTATACCCTGCCAACCGTGACGCTGACGGGTATTGACAATAAAACACTGTGCGCTGGAAGCACTATGACTGTTTCGTTTAGCACATCAGGTACGTTCGATCTCTCGAATCGGTTTGAGGTCTGGATATCCGACGCCTCAGGCAGCTTTTCCAGCCAACGACGAATTGGGACTGGCACGAGTAATCCGATAGCTGTAACCTTGCCTAGCAGCATCGATGTGTTACCATATGGCACCAATTATTTAGTGAAGGTGGTCGCTTTATCCCCGGAGGTTGAAAGTGCGGTAAGTGAGCCATTGGCCATTGGTAATTTAAGCAATGCGTACACCCTTAATCGGCTGGGATATACTGGTAATACTCAAGTCTGTGTCGGGGGCAGTGCGACATTGTCGTTTCAGGGGTCAACTAATTCTGGCTTCACTACCGCAATCGACCGGTACCAATGGACCAGAGATGGTGTGCCCATAAGCGGTGCGACCAGCCAATCATATGTGGTCACTCAATCTGGAGTATATTCAGGAAGTCTTGTTCAAGCAGGCTGTAAGCAGGCAGCTACGACGCATTTTTTCAATGTTAGCAACTCTATATTCCCTCAATTAAGTTACCCCAGCGCTGAAACACCACAATGTACAGGTCAAACGATTACACTGACGGCCTCTTACCCAGGTGATAATGCAACGTATCAATGGTATAAGAATGATGTACTTATAGATGGCGTTACCGGCTCAACCTTTCCAGCTACTCAATCTGGTCGGTATTCGGTACAGGTAAAGGATGCTAACTGTTCAGCAAGTACAAGTAGTGTTACCTATGAATTTGGTACCGCTATCGGTGCTACAATTCGGTTTGACCGGGCAGCCGATACATTGATTTGCGCTAATTATGCCAACTATTACTCGTCGGCTTACATGTACATCGAGAACAATAGCAAGTTCAGTGCCTTGCAATGGTATAAAAATGGTACGCTCATTTCAGGGGCAACGAACGGCTATTACTATGCTTCGGAACCGGGTACATACCATGTTGTTGCCCGGCAGGGGAATTGCCAGACAACAACGAACACACTCATCCGAAAAGCAACTTCGCAACTTCCAGTCACGATCACTTATAATGGGGCAACAAGCTTGTGTATTGGTGACTCACGTTATCTGCGAACGCAGGCAATGTCGAACGTCAGTTATCAATGGCAAAAAGATGGAGTTGATATTGCTGGTGAGACATCGTCTGTTTACAGCGTGAGCGCGGGCGGCGTCTACACCGTGCGAGTGTCAGCTGGAGGGAATGCTTGTTCTGGCTCGTCGGATAGTCGCTTGTTCTCGTTTGGTAATACAATTGTGCCTAAAATCGTAGCTGACAGGACCTCTGTTACATCGTGTGGTAACCTATACATAAGTACGTACGAGCGAGCTAATGACTATAGCAACGAACCAGTAGGCTTTTCGTACCAATGGCAACGGGATGGTGTGGATATAGCTGGCCAAACGCTATCATCTACCTATGCTAATTCTACCGGACTGTACAGGCTCCGCATGACAAAAGGAACCTGTAGTGGAGTGTCTAAAACTGAGTACTACAGTCATCCATCACCTCCTAAACCTGTTATCGATTACGCGCCTTCGCAAAAATGCATCAACAATGCCGTTAAGCTGACAGCTAGTTCCGGTTCGTATGGTACAACTATTTGGAAGCGCGACGGGATAGTTGTTTCCACTACGAGTCGCAACGAATATAGTGCTACACAGACAGGTCGATACACGTTTTCATATACTAACTCAAACTGTACATCGCCTGAATCCGACCCCGTGGATGTGAAAATTGGTGAACCTACGGCGGCTACGATTGCAGGCGATGCGGTGATTGGCGCGGGGCAAACAACGTACCTGCCTATTGTCTTTAGCGGGCCTGCGCCCTGGTCAGTTACGCTCAGCAACGGGCAGTCGGCCACGGGCGTTACGCAGAACCCATACCTGATGCCGGTAGCACCCGGCGCAACCACTACCTACACCATTGGCAAGGTGGCAAATGCCTGTGCCACAGGTACGTCGTCAGGAAGTGCCGTGGTTACGGTTGGATCGGGCAGTGCCGATGTATCGCTCGATATGATTGTCAGTTCACGCACGCCGCGGGTGGGTCAGATGGTTAGCTACTCGCTGATCCTGACTAATGCTGGTCCGGAAGTAGCCAATGGGGTGCAGGTGCAGAGTATGTTACCGCAGGGTGTTTCGTTCCTCAGCAGCGAGTCGCCAGCCATTACGAGTGGGAGTGGGGTTGTGAACGTGGCGGTAGGTGCGTTGCCTGTCGGCATACCTACAACGTTTGTGTTCCAGACAATTATTTCCATTCCCGGCGTCATGTTAACCAATGCTCAAATCATTGGCTCACAGACCCCTGACCCGGATAGCCAGCCAAATTCAGGCATTGGAGCCGGGCAGGATGATGAAGCGCAGGTAGATTTACGCACCACTGAGGAGGGGCCAATCATGACGTCGGCCAATCCGAATCCGGCCGTATTGCCACGGGTGATCAGTAACCAGCCCGCAGCCAGTTCGTCGTCGGTTGAGTTAAGTCTGCAAATGAACCTGAACAAATTGCTGGTATCAGTAGCGCAGCAGGAGGTCGTTACAGCTACGTTAACGGTTCGTAACCGGAGCGCCATCACGGCAACGGGTGTTGTGGTGCGGGTACAATTGCCAAACGGGGCGGCTCAGGTTACGCCGGGCTGGCAGGTGGTAGACACGCAAACAATCGACGGGTTTCTGAGCTCAATTCCAGCGGGTGGCTCGGCCACGCTTCAGCTGTTCTGGCGCCCTTCGGCCGATGGTGACTTAAAGGCACAGGTCTTCGATGTGGCCGAACCTGCTACCGGCTTTATTCCCGGCAACGGCTATTCACAGGGTGAAAAAGACGAAGCCCAGGCACGTGTTCGCAGTAAATAATTGCTAGAAAACTTCGTTCAGGTTAAAATAAAGGCCTTTTGACCCGCCCGCACCGAAGCCGTAGTCAATGGCTAGATTGGTGCGGGCGCTTTTATTGACCTTTACCCGAAGGCCACCGCCGAAACCGGGCCAGACGTGCAATGTATGCGGCTGAGACGCTGTCTCGAATCCGGCAGGGACGTTGCTGCCATGCCAGAGGCCAATGGTCTGCGCATTGGCAAAGAGAACACCACCCAATAGGCCATTGGCGGTGAGTTGCGTACGGTATTCCACTTCGGTATAATAAAGCGACGGACCGCGTAACCGCCCCATGGCATAGCCCCGGCCCGTGTTATTATAGGTATCCCAACCCGTGGCAGGGAGGTCAAGATAGGGGGCCGTTCCGCCGAAGGTGACCCAGTTGAAACTCCAGAGGGCCAACTGTTTCTCCAGCCGCCCGCCGAGTGGGATGTATTTTCGATAGTCGAAATAAAGTGCCTGGTAGTTGGTGGTGCTTCCCAGCTCATTGAGATAAACCCGGTACTGCGCCAGCAAATACGAGCCGCCTTCCGGATTATTCGGATTGCCCCGCCGGTCGCGCAACAGACCAACCACCACACCCGATGAGGTCGACTGCCGGTTCAGCCCGTAACGGACGAAATCCGTAGTTTGGCCAGTGGGGGCTACGTTGATAATGTCGAAATGGCGGTCGATCATGTAGCCGATTCCAACCATGTAATCGTTGGTAAGGGCTTTATAAACCGTCTGGTGAAACCGGAAATGGTTATAGTCGACGTCGCTGGCGTTGGCTAGTTGCGAGTAAGCCCCCAGGCCATAAGTCGTTGTCGGGAAATTATAGAATCGCCAGTCGACCTGAATGTTGAACCGGTGCCCCGGCGTCCAGAAGTTACTAAGGGCAGTTGCCAGTACCTGATTGAACTGTGAATAACCCGCATACAGATGTACGGTCGACAGGCGGGTACGGGGTGTATGTTTCGGATAAAACGAGGAAGTAAGAATGGCCCCGGCAGCAATGCCCGTGGCAGGCTGGTAATTCAACGAAGGCAATATGGCCCATTGTGGTTTGGTGCCCAGGCCTGAATCAGATCGCGGAGCGATTGATAGGCCAACCCATTTCTTGGCCAGATCGTAGGCGTCGACCTGTTCGGAAGAGGTAGCGTTATCGGAGGGGGATTGAGCGCGTATGGGCGCTGCTGTCAGCGTGGATACGACAAGCCAGTAAGCAGTGTGCCGTAGAATTGAAATCATTTAGCGTAGTGAATAGTCAACTCGGTTAACTATTCACTACGCTAAACGGTTCATTGCTGTTGCACAGATTGTGTAAGCGGCAGTTGGCGGGGTTGGCGCGGCCAACGACAAGGCTACTTTTTCAGGGTCGCCAGCGTTTTCTCGTAGTCGGCGGTGTCTTCGCCTGTTTCTTTCGCTTTTTCCAAGGCTTCCTGCTCAACGGCTACCGCCTCGGCCTTTCGGCCCAGCTTGCCCAGCAGCTGTGCGTAGGTATCCAGATAAGCCGGGTTGCGCTGTAGTTCGAGCGACCGGGCCGACCAGGATAGGGCCTTATTTAAGTCGGCCGAACTGGTCATGGTTTCGAAATAGGCCCAGGCAAGACTGTTCAGTTTCGTGCCTATCTGTTGGGTTTCCATCGTTTTAAACAGTTGCTCATCGCGCTTGAATTGTGGCCTTGCTTTAATCGAATCGGGCATAGACCTAGTCATTGTCAGGAAGCTCTGGTAGGTCGCATTATCCTTTGTAGCCAATTCTTCAGGGGTGATGGCCATTAATCTCGACGCCGATTCTGTAGCGTATTCCCCGTATTTAGTCAGGTTCTTGGTCCGTCGGTAAAAAGCCATCCGGCTCTCATTGGCGGCCGTCTTCTGATCGGCTTCCGGCACGGCTTTCATCGACAAGGCGGTACGCATCTTTAGCGAATTGGCAATAGCCTGATCCAGTTCAGCTTCTGTTTTGGCCTGCCGTTCGTCGCGCCCAACAGCCTGACTCACCGCCTGCATGGCGCTCTGCATACCTTTCATCCGCGACGGATTGAGGCGCATGCTTTTGATCTCGTTCAGCAACGGCTCAAAAGCCGGTGACTTGGCCGTGGTCAGGTTACCGGTTATAGCCTCGAGGTTATCGTTCGAGAACCACTCGCTTTGCGGAGCCGCCTTCAGGAAAGCATCGAGTGCTTCGGCGTTGGGCATGCCAATTTTAGCTCGTTTGGCCAGGTACGTTCGCAGGAACTCGGCCTCACGCTGGCCGCCTTCGTACTGCTTTTCCATCACCGACAGCGGGTTGGGGTCGCTGGCCGCACTGATGGCTTTATCGGCTTCATCCAGAAAGCCTTTGATGCCTCCGTAGCCAATTGCCCGGTGAATCAGATCGCCGCTGGCCGACACGTAGAGCGACGTTGGGTAGGCCGTAACCGCATATTTCCTGGCCACGTCGATGCCTTCGCCTTTCTCCGCGTCGATCTGGTAACTGATGAAGTTGGTGTTGAACTTCTCGCCCACTTTCGCGTCGGGAAACGCCTGCCTGGCCATGAGCTTGCAGGGGCCGCACCAGGTCGTGTAAATGTCGACGAAAACAGGCTTGTTCCGCTTTTTGGCTTCGGCCAGCACGTCTTTCCAGGAGCCGGTGAAGAAGTTGATGCCTACTGGATCATCGTTGCCGGGAACGTCGGCGCGGGTTAGGCCGGTAGCGAAGGCAAAAGCCAGCAGTAAAGACAGCCTGATGGCGAAGGGGCGGAGCAGAGGTTTCATAGAGGCAACAGGGTTAGACGTGAATAAGCTGTTGGCAATGTAACGGTTATGGATTAACTAATGATGTAGTTGATCGGCGATTTTTTTAAGCGGTACCTATAACTACTGGCTTAGGCGTGCCAACGTCTTCTCGTACTCGGCGGTGTTTTCGCCGGTTGCCAGCAGCCAAAGCCAACGGACGGTAACCGGCCTGGTTTCTGGTGCGCTCGTAGCACTTCATGCGCAGTTGACTGATCAGATAAGCCTCGTTATCAGCGGTGATTTTCCCGTCAGAAACAAGATTGTTACTGCGTCGTCGCAGGCTAACCAGCCAATCGAGGTCGGCCTCTGTTTTCGCCTGGTCGAGTTCCGCCTGAAAGATGCGGTCGGCTTCTTTCACAATGGTCCAGCGTCTATTGCTTTGTCAGCGTCGGCCAGCAGGCCTTTGCTAGTTTCATACCTGGTCGAGCGGTGAATCAACAGACCATCAGCTCCATAATCACTGGTTCGCGATGGATTGAAGGGGCCTGGCAGGTCCTCCACCAACTCGCCAGTTGACACGGCAGCGCATGATGAACCAATCGCGAACAGGCCTTGTCTTTTTTAGGAATGATACCAACAAATACACCTCCCTCTGGCCCGCCTGCGGGCGTGGTGCCAACGGAGAAAAAAGAAGATATTTCGTGGCGCGAACGGTTTGCTGCGCTGGGTAACCTACCTGCCTTTTTCAGGCTGGTCTGGGCAACGTCGCCCGCGCTCTTTGTGGGCAACGCCTTTCTGCGGCTCATCCAGGCGTCGATCCCGGCCTTGTCGCTTTACGTCGGCAAGCTGATTATCGATCAGGTGGTGGGGCTGACCAAAGCGGGGAGCAGCGGCGACACAACGTACCTGTGGGAACTGGTAGCAGCGGAGTTTGGGTTGGCGGTGATCTCAACGGCCATTGGTCGGGCGGTGTCGCTCATGGACGGATTGCTGGGTGATCAGTTCGCCAATGCTACCTCGGTCCGGATTATGGAACACGCCGCCGAACTGGATCTGGAGCAGTTTGAAGACGCCACCTTTTATGATAAACTCGAACGCGCCCGCCGCCAGACTACCGGCCGCACGGTGCTGCTATCGGGCGTTTTCGGACAGGTGCAGCAGGTGATTTCCATCGGCTTTCTGGCGGTCGGGCTGGCCGTGTACAACCCGTGGCTGTTGCTGCTGATCGCCGTGGCCGTGACGCCTTCGTTCATCGGCGATAATTATTTTAACCGGAAGAGCTATTCATTATCCCGAAGCTGGACGCCCGAACGCCGCGAGCTGGATTACCTCAGGTACGTTGGTGCGAGCGACGAAACGGCCAAGGAAGTTAAGATTTTCAACCTGTCGGGCTTCCTGGTCGATCGGTTCCGAACGCTGTCGAACGAATACCTGAAAAAGAACCAGGCCATTGCCATCAGTCGGGCGGGCTGGGGTACGTTGCTGACGGCGCTGGGCACGGCGGGGTATTACGGCGCCTACGTCTGGATTGTGCAGCGGGCCGTTACGGGCCAAATTTCGCTCGGTGACCTGACCTTTCTGGCGGGTTCATTCCGGCAGGTACGTGGGTCGCTCGAAGGTATTCTGTTGCAGTTCAGCAGCCTGACGCAGGAGGCCATCTACCTCCAGGATCTGTTCGATTATTTTGCCATTGAGCCGGCCATTCATTCGCCCCGAACACCGCTGCCGTTTCCGAACCCGATACGCCGCGGATTTACCTTCGAGAACGTTGGCTTCAAGTATACCAATTCAGACCGCTGGGCCTTACGGGGCTTATCGTTTACGCTGACTATGGGCGAAAAACTGGCGCTGGTTGGTGAAAACGGGGCCGGAAAAACCACGCTGGTCAAACTGCTGGCCCGCCTGTATGACCCCGCCGAAGGCCGCATCCTGCTCGATGGGCACGACCTCCGCGACTACGATCTGACGGACCTGCGGCGCAACATCGGGGTCATTTTTCAGGACTATATCCGCTTCAAGATGTCGGCGGGAACGAACATTGCCGTGGGCGACATTGACGAGCGAACCAATCAGCCGCGCATTGAAACGTCGGCGCAACGGAGCCTGGCCGATACGGTCATTGCCAAGTTGTCGGGCGGGTATCAGCAGCAGTTGGGCAAGAGCTTCAACAAAGGCGTCGAGCTGTCGGGTGGGGAGTGGCAGAAAGTGGCGCTGGGTCGGGCCTACATGCGCGATGCCCAGCTGATCATTCTCGACGAACCCACCGCCGCCCTCGACGCCCGTGCCGAATATGATGTCTTTCAACGCTTTGCCGAACTGACGCGCGGAAAAGCATCGGTCATCATTTCGCACCGGTTCAGTACCGTGCGTATGGCCGACCGGATTCTGGTGCTGGAAGGCGGGAAGCTGCTCGAGATAGGCTCGCACGAACAATTGCTGGCGCAAAACGGCCGATACGCGGAGTTATTCGCCCTACAGGCGCGTGGGTATCAGTAGTGAATAGTTTATAGGTAGCTTTCGCTTCTTCGAACTGGTTATAACGTTTTAACCACTTTGGCGGGAATACCGGCCACGACCGTGTTGGGCGGTACGTCCCGACTCACGACCGCACCAGCGGCTACAACCGCATTCTCCCCAATCGTGACGCCGGGCAGAATGGTGGCTCCAGCCCCTATCCAGGCGTTGCGTTTGACGACAATCGGCCGGGGAATCAGCGTCTGACGGTCAGTCGGATCTAACGGGTGATTTTCGGAGGTGAGGTTGACGCGTGGCCCCATCTGCACGTCGTCTTCGATGGCAATACCCCCAATGTCCAGGAAGGAGCAGGCGTGGTTGATAAACACGTTTTTGCCCAGCTTCGTAAATCGGCCGAAATTGGTGTGAAAGGGTGGGAAGATCGCCGTCGATTCGTCGATCTCGGTCCCAATGATAGTGCTCAGCTGCTTACGTACCTGATCAACACTGGTGGCGGTGGCGTTCATCTCCACGCATAGCCGGATGGTACGGGCAACCACGTCTGCGAATTTGTAGTAGTCTGGATCATCCTTTCGTAAAAGCCCGCCTGCCCGCAAGCGATCAAAAATATCCGGTCTGTTATCGGTCTCACTCATTGTTCGTTACTGGTCAGGACTGCGGACGTTCGATACTGCATCTGGTCGACATGAGCTTATTCGCTATCGGCCGGCGACAGCATCAACCGTTCGCAGTCCGTTCATTACTTCGTTAATACCGGTTGGCTCTAGTCCGAATAGTCGCTGTCGCTTACCTTTTCCAGCCAGGTTACCACCTCGCCGTTTACGTCTTCCTGAATGGCGATGTGGCTCATGGCTTTGGTTGGCGAAGCGCCATGCCAGTGCTTTTCGCCCGGGGCAAACCAAACGACATCACCAGGGTGGATTTCGTCAACAGGGCCACCTTCGCGCTGCACCCAGCCTAGGCCAGAAACAACGATCAAGGTTTGGCCCGCAGGGTGCGTATGCCATGCGGTTCGGGCACCGGGCTCGAAGGTGACGAGCGCGCCAGCCCCTTTCGTAACGTCTTTCTTGGCGAATAAGGGGTCTATTCGCACAGCGCCTGTGAACCAGGCTTCGGGCCCTTTCGCCGATGGCTGGGTTCCGTTTCTAGTAATTTCCATACGTTCGGTTGTTCTTGTTGTCTGGCCCTGTTAGACGCGTTTTTGCATGACTTTATCCGGGGTGATGGGCAGGTCGCGGACGCGCTGGCCGGTGGCGTTGAACACCGCATTGGCAACGGCCCCGGCAAAGCCGATCAAGGCAATTTCGCCCATGCCTTTGGCCCCCATCGGGTTGATAACAGGATCGGGCTTATCAATGAAAATCGTTTCAATCGCCGGTACGTCGGCGTGGACAGCCACATGGTAATCACCCAGGTTATTGTTGACGAACCGGCCGAAGCGATGGTCGATCACGGCTTCCTCCGTCAGGGCCATGCCGATACCGCCCGTCACCCCACCGATCATCTGGCTGGCCGCCGTTTTGGGGCTGACGATCCGGCCTGAATCAGCTACGCTCACCGCTTTGGCTACACGTACCACGCCCGTTAAGGGATTGACACGTACCTGCACGAAATGCACCGAGAACGAATACATCGAGTACTTCGCCTGTTCCGGCCCGCCTTTCGAGTCTTTCGTTTTGTCGATCACGGGCAGGTTATTCGCCCGCATCAGGTCGGCAACGGCTACTTTTTTGCCCGGCTCTTTATCTACCGAAAGCACACCATCGGCCAGTGTCAGCTCGTCGGCCCCGCGGCCAGCCAGGGGGCTTCCGTTTTTACTGGCCAGGTCGGTCAGCGTCTCCTTAATGGCCGTACAGGCATCGAATACCGCTGAGCCTACGGCCGAGACAATGGCCGAGCCGCCCTGCGTGGGTGCTTTGGGGAGCGATGTGTCGCCGTACTCAACCTTGATCCGATCAATCGGTACACCCAGCACGTTGTGCGCAATCATGGTCAGGGCTGTTCCCGTTCCTGGGCCAATGTCGGTTACAGCGCTCTGAATCGTCAGTGAGCCGTCGGCTTTGAGCAACGCGCGGGCTGTGGCTTCCCACCGGAAAGCACTAAAGACACCGGTGCTCATGCCATAACCAACCAGCCATTCCCCGTCGCGCTGGCTCCCTGGCTGCGATTTGCGGTTGCGCCAGCCAATAGCTTCGGCCCCTTTCTCATAGGCTTCTTTCAGGTGCTTGCTCGAATAGGGGCGGTTGTGTTCGGGGTCGGTCTCGGTGTAGTTGCGCAACCGAAACTCGATCGGGTCGAGATTGAGCTTGTGGGCCATTTCATCCATAGCCGATTCGAGCGCAAAGGCGCCCGTTGCTTCACCCGGTCCGCGCATCCAGATGGGTACACTCCGGTCGAGCCGGACAAGGCGGTAGCGCGTGCTCACGTTGGGGCAGGCATACATGAACTTGGTCATGTTGACGGTGGCTTCGGTGAAGTCTTCGTAACTGGCCGTTTCTGCCGTGGCTGCGTGGGCAATGCCGATCAGTTTACCATCCGTATCGGCACCCATGTTGATGGTCTGCACGGTATAAGGCCGGTGACCAACCAGCGTAAACATCTGACTGCGGTGCACCACCAGCTTCAAGGGTCGGCCAAGCTGGCGCGCAATCGCGACAACGGCCGTCTCCTGCGGCCAGGTACGTAGCCCCATGCCAAAACCGCCCCCCATAAACTCGGTGTGTACATGAACGTTCTTCGGGTCTATTTTGAACGCCTGTGCCATGGCCTGCTGCGTCGCGTTGACGCCCTGCGTTTTGGCGTAGATCATCAACTGCTTATCGCCCGTCCAGTGGGCCAGAATACCATGCAGCTCCATTGGGTTATGCACCTCAATGGGAATGGTGTAGTTGGCTTCGAGCGTAACGGGTGCCGTTTGGTAAGCGTCGGCTTTTCCCCGCGAATAATTTCCGCCTTCTTCGCCTTTGGGGGCAATACCCGCTGCAATGTGTTTGGCCAAATCGGTTTGAGCGACCTGTTTGCTATACGTGGCTTTCACCAGCGAAGCCGCGTAGGTCGCTCGCTCGAAGGTGTCGGCCACTACGATGGCAATTGGCTGCCCATCGAACAGAATTTTAGGGCTGCTCAGGATGCGGTAGGTTTCTTCTGTCTTGGGTTTGGGGGCAGGCCCATCAGCTTCACCGCCAACGGGGGCATCCCATCCCGGAATGGGTGGCATGTTCTGATGCGTGAACACACCCAGCACACCGGGTGCTGCCTTTGCGCGTTTCGTGTCCAGGCTGGTGAGGGTACCCTTGGCAATTTCGCTGCCGACGAGGACGCAATAGGCCATGTTGGGTAGCTCAAAATCAGCGAAGTAATTTGCCCCGCCGGTCACTTTGAGCCGTCCATCGACCCGGTCGATAGGCGGATTTTTTGTGTCTTTCATCATGATCAGGCGAGTTTAGCGGCGGTTTTCAGCGCGTCGACAATCGAGTTGGGGGCCAGTGTCAGTTTAAAATCATTCTCGCCGTAGCCTTTCGCTCCCTGCATGGCCAGGGCTGCCGCCTGTTTGAAATTGGCTTCGGTGGCTTCTTTACCTTTCAGGAATTGTTCGGCCTCAATCAGTCGCCAGGGTTTGTGGGCCACGCCACCCATCGCCAGCCGAACGTCCTGAATGGTGCGGTCCGTCGCACGGCTGCGTTTCAGGTCGAGACCAACACCCACCGACACCAGTGCGAAGGCATACGAGGCCCGGTCCCGCACCTTGAGGTAGTAGGAGTTGTCGGCAAATTGATTCGTTGGCAGATCAACCGACATAATCAGTTCGCCGGGTTGCAGCGTATTGTCTTTCTGGGGCGTGTCGCCGGGTAATCGGTGGAACTCGGCAAAGGGAATGCTGCGATCCCCCCTCGGGCCCGACACGTTCACCCGTGCATCCAGGGCTGCAAGGGCAATGCACATATCGCTGGGATGCACGGCAATACACTTGCTGGAACCACCAAAAATGGCGTGCATCCGGTTAAAGCCGCCAATGGCTCCACAACCCGTCGGTCCGTTCGGGCTGCCTTTGTCGGGACCAGCCTGCACGGGGCTGCGCTTGTTGCAGGGCATCGACGTATCGTAGAAGTAGCTGCACCGGGTACGTTGCATCATGTTGCCACCAACGGTTGCCATGTTGCGAAGCTGGGCCGATGCTCCTGCGTTGAGGGCCTGCGACAACAGCGGGAAATGCTTTTTCACCAACTCATGGTCAGCCACCGCCGAATTTTTAGCCATAGCCCCGATTCGCAGGCCGGAGGCTGTTTTTTCAAGGGTAGCCAGCGGGAGCTTGTTGACGTCGATCAGCTTTTCGGGCAGGATGACTTCCCGCTTAACCAGATCGATCAGGTTGGTGCCACCGGCCAGAAAGTAGGTTCCGCTTTCGCTGGAAAGGGCGGTTATAGCCGCTTTGGGGGTTGTCACCCGCGTGTATTGAAACGGATTCATACCTTCTTTCCTCCTTTTTTAACGTCTACGATCGCATCGACAATGTTGGCATAAGCACCACAACGGCAGATGTTGCCGCTCATGTACTCCCGAATCTGCTCCGGTGTGTCGGCGTGGCCCTCACGAATGCAGGCCACCGCCGACATGATCTGCCCCGGCGTGCAGTAACCGCACTGGAAACCGTCGTGTTTAATAAAGGCTTCCTGCATGGGGTGCAGTTGACCCGTTGCGCCGTTGCTCAAGCCTTCAATCGTTGTTACCTGACTGCCTTCGGTTGTCATCGCCAGCGTTAGGCACGAGTTGACCCGCTGCCCATCGATATGGACCGTGCAGGCACCACATTGGCCGTGGTCGCAGCCTTTCTTGGTGCCGGTCAGGTGGAGTTGTTCGCGCAGCAAATCGAGGAGTGTAACGCGGGGTTCGATGCTGAGTTGTTGGCTCTGCCCGTTGATAGTCACCCGCAACGGCATTTGTTCGACGGCAACGGCCACTTTCTCGTGGAGGCCCTGATCAACCGCTGCTAGGGCGGCCGGGGGCGTCATGGCCCAGGCCGCCAGGGCGGACGACTGCTTTAAAAAAAATCGTCGGGATGAACCAGATGGTTCTGATGCATCGCCGACCTGTTCGTTATCGGTCATGGAGAAAAATTTTTAACGTTGTTGATTCACTTTAGCACGCACGCTTACCCACTTAGTACTGAATCTCAAAGGAGACGGTTATGTTTCCAGGACCCAGTGCGGCAGCCAGTCTCGCGGGGTTGTCAATGCGGCCAAGTTTGGTATAGCTGTATGAGGTCTGAAAGGTTTCGTAAAAAACAACCAGCGTACTGGAACCGTACAGCATCAGGTCGCCCGCCTGGATCGTGCCAGGATTGGAAGCACTCATTGGCAGGCTGTTTGGCAGTTGCGCATACTTTTCGTTCCCGTTCAATTCGTTCATAGAAAGCGTAAGGGGCAGCTGCTTCCTGAAAGCGGTAACCGCTGCCTGGTCGAGCAGGGTCGCGGTGAACGTGTTGGAGCCCGCTTTGATACGCAGCCGATCAGCTGTATCGGTGCTGGTAGGAACCAGTGTAGAAGGTTTGCTCGCTGTTATCGGGTTATCCGTGTTACGGGCCATACTCATACTAAAAAATAACAGGAGTGGAAATAGATGTACAGGCCGTTTCATGGTTGTTGATTTTGACCGTCGGCGTATTCAGCATCAACCAAATGCGTTATTATCAGGTCTTTGTGCTTACGGCTGACTAGGTGTATCGCAAAATTATCGGGTGTTCAGACCGTGGCCTGTATACATTTCACGGTATTGCCTACCACTTTTACAGATACCCTGGCGTTCCACCATTCCCGTTTATAGATTTGACCTGAACAGAACGGAAATGGTCGTCTACGGTACCATCAAGAAATACAGCGATACGTTTGGCAACAAGACGCTGCACCCGCTTATCAATCTGGTGGATCTGGGTAAATCGGCCCCGCTGGAACGGGTGAAATTTACGCTGGGCTTTTACGCCATCATCATCAAAGAAACCCATTGTGGCAATTTGCGGTACGGCAACCAGTATTACGATTATGCCGAGGGGACGGTCGTCTTCCTGGGGCCGGGGCAGGTGGTTACCAATGAACCGGAAGGCGAGCTGCATCAGCCCTTCGGGCAGGCCCTGATCGTTCATCCCGACCTCATCAAAGGCACCAGTTTGGGTAGGCAGATGCACGAGTATTCGTTTTTCAGCTACCAGTCGAATGAGGCGTTGCACCTGTCGGATAAGGAAAGGGATACGGTGGATGTGTGCTTTCAAAACATAGCTACCGAGATCAGCCAGACTATTGACCGCCATAGCAAAAAGCTGATTGTGGCCAACCTGGAGCTACTGCTGAAGTATTGCGCCCGTTTTTACGACCGCCAGTTCATCACCCGCGAGCACGTTTGTCAGGGAATTGTTGAGCAGTTTGACCAACGCCTGAACGACTATCTGTTGGGCGACGAACTGAAAAGCCATGGGGTTCCAACCGTGGCGCACTTCGCCAGTGCACTGAACCTGTCGCCTAATTATTTTGGTGATCTGATTAAACGAGAAACAGGGAAAACCGCCCTGGAATACATTCAGATACGCCTGATCGATCTGGCTAAAGAGCGCATTTTCGACACGCGCAAGTCTGTCAGTGAAATTGCCTATGAGTTAGGCTTCAACTATCCGCAGCACTTTACGCGGTTCTTCAAGCAGAAAGTGGGTTGCTCGCCCAACGCGTATCGCTTGCTGAATTAACCTGTAGATAGGCCTGCAACACCGAAGCAGGCTACATTACCGAAGCAGCAACAAGCGGCCCTGCATGGGGGGGAGTTTAGGATCAGGACGCACCACGTAGGTATACACGCCGTCGGGTACGTCGATGCCGTTGAGTTTACCGTCGAAGCCTTCCTGATCGGGGCCCGTGGCGTGGAAAATGACCGCTCCCCACCGGTTAAATACGGTCACATCAATGGCGGGATAAGCGGCTTTGTTGATCAGCGTCCATCGGTCGTTTTTGCCATCTCCGTTTGGCGTGAAGGCATCAGGTACGTACAAATGGTCGACTACGCTGATGAAAATGGAGTCGGTGGCGGTGCAATGGCCTGCGTTCTCTATCCAGAGCGTGTAAGTGATCGATTGCCGGATGTTCTCGATCTGCGCGGCGGACGTTTGCGCGTTGCTCAGGTACGTTCCCGGCGACCAGCGAAAGGCAGTGGGGTCGCCGGTCAGCTCAGGTTGCAAGGTGAAAGTGTTGCCCCTGAACGTGAGTAGTTCCTCCGGCAGGTTGATCGTAGGAATCGGATACACAACGGCTACCTGAGTGGCGCTGACCGGACTACATTCCGGAGCAGGCCGCACCGTATAGGTCAGCATATGCCGACCAAGCCCTGCACTGGCTGGTGTAAATAGGGCCGCCGACGTACCTGGCCCGTCAAAGAGACCGCCACCTGGTTTTCCGATCAGTGTATACACAGGTGCGGTGGTGCCACAAAACGGAGGCGGGCTGTCGAGCGTAGGGGTAACCGGCGGCACGGCGCTGATCGACAGCGGTAACGTTGTGCCTTTGCAGCCGTTGGCATCAGTGGCCGTGAGGTTGTAAGTGCCAGTTGTTCGGGTGGTGTACAAGGGTTCGATCAGGCCCGCAATCGGCGCCCCATTCAGCGACCAGACGTAGGTGATGCCGCCATCGGCTACCAGCACCAGCGGATCGGCGGGGCAAATTCGGTTGAATCCGCTGGCTGGTTTAAGCGTGGCCAGTACGGCGGGGGCCCGGGCTAATTTAAGCTGATCACTCCTGACCTGGCAACCTAACGTAAGGTGCGTGAGCAACGCCTGAAAAGTGCCTGGCTGGGTAGTCAGTAAAGAGTCCAGGGAAGCACCCGTAACAAGCTGGCCGTCCCGAAACCATTGGTAACTGACGTCAGGTACGTTGGAAACATGCAGACTGGCCACGCCGTCAGTAGCGCATAACTGACCAGTCGCCGTCAGCGTTGGTTTACTGTTCAGGGAGTTGATTGTCAGGCTCTGGGTACTGCCCACCTGCGTACAGGCATTTTTTAGCGACACCTGTACCGTGTATTCGCCCTGTTCCGTAACAACCAGACTGCTACTGGCGGCGTTGGCCAGGTTGACACCATCGCGTTGCCACTGGTAGTTCCAGTCTGGGTTGATAGTAGAGACCAGCGTGGCCGATTCGCCTGGGCAGAGGGTCGTTTTGGTGGCCGTTACCGGTAAATCCTTGATTTGCGCCGCCGGATTCGGCTTCTGCGTAGACGGACAATCAACGACGAGCAGTTGGAAATCGCGGCGCACTTCACCGATTTTTTGCCCATTACGGTATTCATCGACCCGAACAGCGAAGACAAACAGGCCTATTTCTGAGGCGGTTACGGAGAGCTGCCCTGTTTGCGGGTTCACGCTCAGCGCCGGGCTGCCTGGTATCGCGTTCGTAGCTGAATAGCCAGGGGCAAAGAATACGTCGGGATAGGGGGCGGCGGCGGTGGCGTTATTATTTTTTGCGTTGAGGGGCGTAATCAGGCTGTAGCGGAGTTCGTCGCCGTCGGGGTCGGTGCCACCAAACGCGTACGTAAACGCCTCGCCCATGCACACATATTCACCGTTGACGGGCAAAAACTGCGGCGACGAATTATGGATGTACTTGCCCGTTGTGGTCAAGGGGGGGAATTCCAGGTAAAACGTGAAGCCGGTCTGGAGTGGATTCGTCAGATTATTGATACCCCCGTTCCGGTTACGGGTCTGGTAAGACAGATAATACCCCTCTGAGTCGGTGTACTGCCCCGGCGATAGCTGTACATCGGCGGTAAACGTGGCGGTGATAAAATTCAGGTTGCGCTGGGTCGCACAGAATGAATTGGCGTAAATGATGGATGACCGCCGCCCCGACTCGGGCGCGAAGACAGTGGTCATCTGCACATTGTCGCGCTTTCGGAAAATGCCGATGGTAGCGCTCAGAACAGCCGCCGCCCGGTTATTATCCTCAAAGTAGTTGGTAACCGTGATGGTGAAATGGCCGGGTATGTCGCCTACGGCCCGCATGGCTAACTGGCCGCCCACCTGGTGCGTGGCCGTGGCTGAAAGCGGACAGAGTAAAAGCACCATGAAAAGGCTGTAGATCAATCGGGCCATGCCTCAGTAAGTCATCCGTTCTACCAAATTACTCGAAAAGCAATAAACCCTAATTGCTTTGTCCGTCAGCCTACTAAGGAGCGGTGCCCTCTGGCAGGCGCTGGGTCGATCTGGCCCTACACAGTTCAGGCAACGTACCCAACAGTTGGGCAAGTGAATCGAGCAATTCAGGCAGCCGACATTACAGCCCGTAACCGTCAGTTGTCGGGTTACGGGCGCATTGGTAACCATTCACGAAGAAGACGGTAAGCGCGGCTCGATCAGGCACATCACCACAAAAGTCTATTGCGAATTCACAACGATTGTGAGGCAGTAGGCGGGTGGCCCGATACCCAAAAGTTGGCCCCTCTTCCGCGTTGTTGTGCGGTAAGAGGGGCCTTGCTGATAAAGTGTAATCGACGGGGTAGCCGGGCGTTACTCAGGTACGTTGGTTATTGCCCCATGTCTTCTTCCTGACCGCCTCCGTTGTTTTTCTTCCGCTTGCGGGGTTCAAACGTCATCTTACCAATGCGGTAATTGAACGTCAGCTTGATGTTCTGGTTGTACATCCGGTTCACGGCTACCTGTTCCAGCGTTGCTGACGAGAAGGTAGACGTCATCTGCACACCACCGATGAAGTTCTCGGCCGACAGGCCAATGCTGCCTGCTTTATTGGCAATGTCTTTCCGAACACCCAGGGAGTACATGTACATGCCGCCCTGCTGCCCCTGCAATTGCACCCGTGGCCCGCTAACGAACGTGTTGGCCTGTAAGCCCCAGCCTTTGTTGAACTGAAGCTGGGTGGTAAGCCGCCCGCCAATGACGAAGCCTGTGTTCCGCTGCGTGGCCGTTTTCCCATCCAGACCGGCAACCTGCCCTTCCAGGGTACGGTAGTACAGATCTACGCCGCCATTGATGCTCCATCTTGACGTGAGTTGTACGTTGGCAAAAATGTTGCTGCCCACTGTTTGCTCAAAGCCAACGTTTCGGAAGGTGGTGACAATGCCGCCCGGGATTGAATCAGATGGCAGACGTACCTGCGTAATCGCGTTGTTGGTCTGCCGGGCAAAAAGGCTGGTGTTCAGGTAAACCTTTTTGATCGTGGTGCTGAGGCTAAGCTCAATATTGTCTGTCAGTTCGGGGCTGAGCAGCGGGTTACCCTTACTGATATTTTGCGGGTTGGCCGCGTTTACGTTCGGGTTCAGTTGTTGCAGAAAAGGCCGCTGAATACGCCGGTTATAGGCCGCTTTCAGCGTGGTTGTCTGGCTCAGCGACTTCGACACGTTCAGACTGGGTACCAGGTTGCCATAATCAGGAATGGCGAGCCGTTTTCCATCGGTACCGAAAGCATCGATGTTGGTGTGCTCATAGCGGGCACCAGCCTTGATCGTGTATTTGCTGCGGCTGGCGTAGGTGTAGGATAAATAACCAGCCTGAATGCCCTGCTGATAATCGAGTGAGCCTGATGGGTTAGAAAGGTCGGTAACAAACAGGTCGCTGTTGCCGGTCGCTGCCAAATACTCAAACTGGCTGTTCACCTGGCGCATGGTTACTTTACCCCCCGTTTCAATAAGCTGACGGGTGCCCAGCGGCGTTTGGTAATCGGCCTGAAATACCATTTCCTGGTTGGTGTTGTCATTCAGGTTCTTCTGCCGCCGCAGGACCTCGTTGCCCCCATTGAGGTAGTCGGCCGTAAAATTGTTGGTCACGTTGGCCCGGCTCATCTGTACCGACAGGCTCAGCTCCTGCTGTGGTTTGTAGGTATGCAGGTAATCGAGACTGGCGTCAATGCTGTTCGAGAGGTTCTTGCTCGATACATCGCGGTTGGTCGTGCTCAGAAACAGGTTGTTCAGGTACGTGTTGGTGATCTGGTTCTGCTGCTGCACAAAATTGCGGGTCCCGAACCGGACACTCGCCGAGATCGATTCGTTCTGTTTAAGATCATAATCGCCCCCCAATGTATAGGTGCCAAACAGCGGACGGTCGTTGGAGCTGGACTGCTGAACCGTGTGCTGAGCGCCCGACGCTGTCTGCGTAGTTTGGTCGAGGCTCATCGAGCCCCGGTTATACATAGCCCGGCCGTAGGCACCCAGTGTCAGGCCGAGTTTACCCTGCCGGTACGCTCCGTTCAGGCCGAGGTTAGAGCCACGCGTACCGCCACCAATGTCGCCGTTGAGCGTCAGGCCCCGCAGCGTGTTTTTCTTGGTTACGATGTTGATGATCCCGGCCGAGCCTTCTGCGTCATACTTGGCCGAAGGGCTGGTGATCACTTCAACGGTTTTGATCAGGTCGGCAGGTAATTGCTTCAGGGCGTCGGCCACGCTGGCGGCTACAATGGTGCTGGGCTTATTGTTGATCAGCACGCGAATGTTGCTGCTACCACGCAGGCTTACGTTACCGTCCAGGTCAATCGACAGCATGGGTACTTTCTTCAGAATATCCGACGCGTCGCCTCCTTTGGCCGTCAGATCTTTCTCGGCGTTATAGACCAGCCGGTCAACCTTCTCTTCAATCATGGCCCGCTGCCCCGTAACGGTCACCTCACCCAACAGCCGAACGTCGGGAGCCATCACCACAGCACCCAGGCTGATATCGGCATTCTTCCCCAGTTTTATAGGGGCTGAAGTGCGGGTCTGATACCCGATAAACGAATACTGCAGTTTGAAGTCGCCCTCGGGCAGATTCTTCAGCGAAAACTTACCACGACCATCACTGATTGCGCCATCAACGGGCTTGCCCGTGGTGGCATTGATTAAGGCAACGGTAGCGAATTCAACAGGTTTTCCGGTGGTTGAGTCGGTCAGGACGCCGTTTAGTTTGGCACTGCCTTTGGGCGATTCCGGTGCGTCAACGCCAGGAACAAACTCTTTTTTCTTGCGTTCGTCCTGCTGCCCGCCTCGCTGGCCACCAGGTCCGCCCCAGCCACCCATGCCACCTCCCATACCGCCACCGCCGCCACCCGGGCCAAACTGGGCATGAGATAAGATCGGAGTCGAAAGGAGGCCGATAAGAAGCAGGGACTGTACAAAACGATTCATAGTCAACGTAGTAGGTAATTATCTGATTGCAAAGGTTAAAATGACTCCTGAATCATTAAAATGAGTGTAGAGACAAAGCCAGTATGTGCCGACGAGGGAGGCATTGGTCTCAACGCGGCTCACCCTAGCAACAAACAGTGCAATAAATACGGTGTATTGTGCAAATCACGTCGGTCCTGCCCCTATGGACTCGGGTAATGCCGTCCTTGTCGGCACATCTATCTGCTACGTCGACAGCTCGACAAGAAGTAAGCGCAAACGCGTAACTTCCGTTATGAAAGTACTCGAACGTCACCAGGGATGGCTTCACGCGCTAGGCTGGGCCTTTTTTGCCGGACTGCCATTTCTAACTCTACCGTCGTTTTTCTGGAACCAGCAGGTGCTCATTAGCATAGGCGTGTCCCAACTGTTTACGGGGATTGTCATTGCTACCTGTTTCTATTATAACCTGCGCCGACTAACGCCTGATCTGCTGACCAATCAGGAAGTGAACCGCTTTATCATTACGCTCCTGAGCATGCTGCTGGTGGTGGCGCTGGTAAAGCTGGCCTGTTTTTACGGGTTTCCGGCCGGTACGCATATTTCGCCGAAGGGACACCGCCGGCAATTCACCCCCTGGCCGGGTGTATTGAGCGCCTCGCTCTCGTTTGGCTTTGCTATCCTGCTCAGCTCACTCATCGCACTGGGGCGCCACCACGCCCGGGTGCGTGATCAGCAACAGCAGATGGCGCTGGGAAAGGTTTCGGCTGAACTGGCTATGCTGAAGCTTCAGGTTAGTCCACATTTTCTGTTCAATACGTTGAACAATATCCGGTGGCTGGCGCGCAAAAAAGCCGACCAGACAGAAGAAGCAGTTCTGAAGCTGTCTCAGCTGCTCCGCTACATGCTCTACCAGGCGCAACGTGATCATGTGCCACTGACTCAGGAAATCGAGCACCTGCATCACTACATCGACTTACAGCAAATGCGCCTGAACGACCGGCAAACTGTTGCTTTCGACGTAGAAGGCCCGGTAAACGGGCTGCTTATCGAGCCGTTACTGTTCATACCTTTCGTTGAGAACGCTTTCAAATATGGCCTCCACGGACAGGAAGCGAGTCACATTCGTATTCAGTTGACCGTGCTCGAATCTACGCTGTCGTTTAGCGTGACCAATCCGCTTTTTGCTGCTTCCGGTGCTTCCTCTGAAGATTCAGGTATCGGGATTGCCAACGTAAAACAAAGACTGGCCTTACACTACCCGGAAAGGCACACACTGGAGTATGGGGCCAAGGCAGGGCAGTTCAACGTGCAGATCGTTTTGCAGTTACCAACCGTGAGAAACACCGCGCCAACGGCTTTGGCTGTGTAAACAAACAGATTTGGGCTTCCGAATGGAGTTGGCACTCCATTCGGAAGCCCAAATCCTTTATCCCATGCGCTGTATCGCTATTGATGATGAACCTTTCGCGTTGGAACTGATCGCCGATGATATTCGGAAAATCCCGTTTCTGGAACTACTGGGTCAGTTTAATAATCCACTCGATGCCTATGAGTTGATTCGGCGCGGGCAGGTCGATCTGATCTTTCTGGATATTCAGATGCCCACGCTGACGGGTCTTCAGTTTCTGCGCACGCTCACCAACCCGCCCATGGTGATTCTCACAACCGCTTATGAGGAGTATGCGCTCGACGGATATACCTTCGATGTGGTTGATTACCTGCTGAAACCAATTCCCTTTGAGCGCTTCCTGAAAGCGGTTTCCAAGGCTTACGATCTGTTTTTGTTACGGCAGGGACGTACCCAGCCAGAACGCTTACCAGATAAGCAACCAGATCGTGTACCAGTTACAGACCCCATTGACCAGGTACCGACCGAGGCGGTACCCCCGCTGGAACCAACCTTCTTTTTCGTTTTTTCTGAATACCAGGAGATACGCATCTTTTTCGACGACGTTCTCTACATCGAAGGGTTAAAAGATTACGTAAAAATCTACACCACGCAGCAGGTACGTCCTATCCTGAGCCGTTTGACGCTGAAAGCTATTGAGGCCAGACTGCCAGGGAAACTATTCTGCCGCGTTCACAAGTCGTTTATCGTGGCTTTACCCAAAATCACGGCTTTCCAACGTACCCGGCTTTTCATTGGTGCCCAGGAAATCCCTGTCGGCAGTAGCTATGTCGATGAATTTGAGCGGCAGTACGGCGTGCACTAAAAAAAGCAGCCAGCCTCAACGAAGAGACCGGCTGCATTACGGTTTGGATACGAAATCCGGCACTGTAAAATACGAACGTTACCAGCTTGAATCGTAGTATTCCCATTGGCTGTTTCAGACCAGGCGGCCGAAAAGCAATTAATGGGGCCACAACGTGTCGCTTCTTTACGCTGCTGTATCTGTACGCCTGTCTGAGGTTTCAGCGTACTTGTGTGTAGTTGCGGTTGTATAGCCAGCCACGCCGCCTGCCGGATCAGCGGTTACGGGCGGTACGGTGCCCGGAAAATCCTGCGTGGTGTATGGGCTGGATTCAGGTGTTTTCTCCTCGATGTCAACAGCACCGCAGGCAGCCAGAATGTCGGCCGCACGTTCGGCCATATCAGCTGACTGGGCGTACACGGTGACGACAGCGTTACGTTGGCCAGCGGGAGCGTCAGGCCGGTTGGGGTCATCGTCGTTTGTGCCAAACAGCGCCCCAAGGAATTCACTGACACTGCCACCGTCATTGGTTTCACTGTCAGCACTGGCGGTGGCATCGCTCTCGTATGTTGACAAGTCGATGTTTTCACGCTCGAAGCCGCCATTCAGGAGGCCCGACACGGCGCTTTGGGCTTCACTGGCTGTATCGAATTGGCCAACTATGGTCTGTGTCATGATCAACGTAGGGTTAGTGTAGTTGTAAAATGACAGATATAAATCTATAGAAATTATATAGATAACGACGGCAACCGTACGAAGGTTATCGAAAAAGAGGATCGCCGGTCTGATCAACGGTATTTTGGGCCATTAATACGTTGATTTGGCGGCTTTTTACTGGTTATTAATTTTTCGAAAATGCCCTCGTGGCTCGTTGGCTGGCGCCGCTAGTTTGGCGATACGAGGAGCGGGCGGCTATCTTTGGCGAGATAATGTCAGCTGTTTTCCGGTAAATCACAACGCCAATGCCTTACTACGGTTACGTTAATGGAAGAATCGAGCCTGTCGATCAGATCGGCGTGGGTGTAACAGATTTGGGCCTGTTGCGCGGGTATGGCCTGTTCGATTATTTTCTGACTTATGGTGGAAAGCCATTTCAGTGGGATTATTATTGGGCGCGGTTCCAGAAGTCGGCCGAGCGCATGAACCTGCCGCTACCGCTGACCCAAGCAGAGACGTACCCAATCCTGATTGACTTACTGGCCCGCTCGGGGCAACCTGATGTAGCGTTTCGGTTTGTCATGACGGGCGGCTATGCACCCGACAGCATCAGTATTGTCACCCCAAACCTGCTGATGCTGACCGAGCCTATTCATCCGGTGCCCGACTGGCAATACGAGCGCGGCATCCGGGTTATGCTGGATGAGTATGTGCGCGAAATGGCTGAAATTAAATCGACAGACTACAAGCGGGTTATGCTGCTCACTGATGCGATCAAAGCCGCTGGTGCGCAGGACGTGCTCTACCACAAAGACGGTGAAATCAGCGAACTGAGCCGCAGCAATATCTTTCTGGTGACAGGCAATCGGCTGATCACGCCAAACCGGAATATTCTTTACGGCGTTACTCGCCGCACTATACTGGCATTAGCAGAAAGCGATTTTCAGATCGAAGAACGCCCGGTACTGCTGTCTGACCTGTACGAAGCCGACGAGGTATTTACGACCAGCACCAATAAGAAGGTGTTGCCGATTGTCCAGATTGGTGATTTTCAGATTGCTGATGGCCGGGTTGGCCCCGTCTCGAAACAGTTGCTGGCGCGCTTTGTGGCCTTTACGCAGGAAGTACCAAGGGCATGGGTCTGAGCCGGGAGCGTCAACTGATATAGCCTTTCCCGACTCAGAGCCATGCCCGTCTTCCGGCTTTTTTATGGAATGATCCAGGTTCCCTGCGCGCGCATCACCTGTTCAATGACATCGCGGATGGCTCCGTGGCCGCCATTTTTCGGAGAAATGTAGTGGCAGACAGCCTGGATGTCATCGACGGCATCGGCGGGGCAGGCACTCAGCAGTTCGGGGCGTTTCAGAATATGATAGTCGGGCAAGTCGTCGCCCATGTACAGAATTTCTGATTCGATCAGGTTGTCGCGCTTGATGAAGCCCAGATACACATCGAGCTTATGATCAGTAGGCCCGCCCATGAACACATTCTTGATGCCCAGGAACGCCAGTCGTTTACGCACCCCATCCTGATTACCCGCCGACAAAACGGCCACAGTATACCCCGACTTGATGGCGCGTTCAATGCCGTAGCCATCCTTGATATTGAACGTCCGGTACATCTCGCCGGAAGCCAGCGCGTTGACACTGCCGTCGGTCATTACACCGTCGACATCGAAAATAAAGGTTTTGATCTGCTTAAAACGGTCTGTCATGGTGTAAAGGTAGGGATGCTATGCGTTACTACCTTTACACCATGAATCCTACTCAACTGCCCGAGGCTTTCCGGCTACAAATGCAGCAGCAACTCGGGGCTGAATTTCCCTCTTTTGAAGCGGCGCTGGGAGCATCTACTCCAGGTACGTTGCCGCCGGTGAGCATCCGCCTGAATCCGCGTAAACCCGCTTTCGACAGCACCGCAAAAGAACCGGTGCCCTGGTACGAAGGGGCCTACTACCTGCCCGAACGTCCCGTTTTTACACTCGATCCGCTGTTTCAGGCGGGGGCTTATTATGTGCAGGAGGCCTCGTCGATGCTATTGGCAGAGGCCGTACGGCAAACGATTGGGCAGCGCAAACCCTATGCTGGTCAGCCACCCCTTCGGGCGCTCGATCTGTGTGCCGCGCCGGGCGGTAAAAGCACGCTACTGGCTTCGGCTTTACCTGCTTCCAGCCTGCTGGTTTGCAATGAAGTGATCCGTACACGCATACCAATCCTGCGCGAAAACATGGACAAGTGGGGCTATGCCAATGTGGTAGTTAGCCATCACGATCCCGACGATTTTGCCCCGCTGTCTGGCTACTTCGATCTGGTGATGGTCGATGCACCCTGCTCGGGCGAAGGGCTATTCCGGAAAGATCCAGCAGCGGTTAACGAATGGTCGCCCGATCATGTGCAGATGTGTGCGTTACGCCAAAAGCGCATCATCTCGGCGGCGGCTCCGCTGGTGGCCGATGGGGGATGGCTCATGTACAGTACCTGCACGTATAACGACGCCGAAAATCTGGACATGGTCCGTTTTTTAACCGAAAACGGCTTTACTAATCGTCCGCTCGAACTGGCTGATGACTGGGGAATGGTACCGCGCACCGTTGGCGATGCGGTTGGGTATCAATGTTATCCGCACCGGGTACGTGGCGAGGGGTTTTTTATCAGCGTATTCCGCCGAAAATCATCGGCTACACTACCCGTTACCCGTAATCGGGGCTTCAAATCGGCCCGGCCGGTGCATCGCAAACAGCTGGGTACGTTGCGCTCTTTTCTGAAAAGTCCAGATGCCTTTTCCTATTGGGAAAAGCCCAATGGCGATGTGATTGCCGTTCCGCTATCCCTCGAGAAAGACCTGGTGCTGATTGATACGGTGCTGCACAACAAAGGGTTTGGCCTTGATATGGGTGTTTTCAAGGGCACCGATTTCATGCCTGCCCATGCGCTGGCCCTGAGCACGGAGTTAGCCGACGGTTTACCCGGCGTTGAGCTGACCCTCGACGAGGCATTGCACTATTTCAAAAAAGAAAACCTGGTATTACCCGACGTACCCAGAGGCTGGCTATTGGCCCGTTACAAGGGCCTGCCGCTAGGCTGGATGAAGGGCGTTGGTTCGCGCATCAACAATTACCTGCCCAAAGACTGGCGTATTCGGATGGATATTCCGGAATTTTAAACTGTAGACACAATGAAACGAATTCTGCTGGGTTTAACTGGTGTCGTTGTCCTAGTGGCTATTGGGTACGTTGCCGGCCCACGGCCACAGTTTGCGCATGTAGCCACACAGGTCGCTCCACTGCTGGCGGATCTGGTCACACTGGAACAGGCTATCGCTACATCGGAAAGTAAATCGGGGCTGAAGCCAGACAACGAAGCCCGTATTATCTGGGCCGATAGCAGCCGGAAGACCAAAACGCCCGTCAGCATGGTCTACATTCCCGGTTTTGGTGCAAGCTGGGCGGAGGGCGATCCTGTTCACAAAAAACTGGCGGCTCACTTCGGTTGCAATCTGTATCTGGCCCGCCCGCAAGAACACGGCCTTACCTCACCCGATGCCCTTAAGGGGCTAACCCCCGATAACTACGCTGCATCGGCTGAACGGGCGCTGGCCATTGGTAAGGCGCTGGGCGATCGGGTGGTGGTGATAGGTACGTCGGCGGGCGGAATGCTGACGATGTATCTGGCTGAACGGCATCCCGAACTGGCTGGCCTGGTGCTGTACTCGCCCTGTATGGCTACGGCCAACCCGGCACTTAAACTGGCAACCAGACCCTGGGGAAGGCAGATCATGGAACAGGTGTTGCAGGGCGATCATGTGGTGGTAGCACACTATAAACCTGATCGCGCGCAGTACTGGCTAACCCAGTACCACATCAATGGACTGATCACGCTCCAGACCATGCTGGACAAGTACATGATACCGGCTGAATTTGCGAAAGTGAAACAGCCGGTATTTCTGGGTTATTATTACCAGGACGAGGCGCATCAGGACAAAGTGGTATCGGTAGCCGCTATGCTCGATATGTACGATCAGCTGGGTACGTGGCCAGATCGGAAACAAAAAGTAGCGTTCCCGAAAGCGGGCGAGCACGTTATCGCGTCGCATTTCACTGCTGGTGACCTCGAGGGTGTTTATCAGGCCACCGAAAAATTTCTGGTAGATGTTATAAAACTGAGGCCCGTGCCAGGTACGTTGGCGGCTAAATAACCGTGGGCAACGTAGCTTTGTGGCTCCATTAACTGACTAGAAATGCCTCAATCCCCTCCTGTTGATGTAGCTATCAGCGTATACGGCAAACCTAATATCACGGCAGTTACCTTATTGTCACTGCTTAAGCAATCCGGGAAATGGATTGATACCATCTACTTTATCGAAGAACGAAAGCAGCCTGCCCATACCGATTTTTCCTCGCTGAAAGCCTGGTTGAAGCCCTATAAAGTAGTGTATTATAGGCCTTGGGTCAATTATGGTTACCGGAACATGAATGAGAGTCCACGGCGACATCTTCTACAATTACCGCTGTTCAGGCATTCGCTCCGGTATCAGTATGCCTGGGAGAAAACCAACAAAAAGCGGCTCTTCATCACACACAATGACGTACTCTATAAAGGAGACCTGGTAGGGGCCTACCTGGCGAATATCGGCAATGGAATCGGGATCGGAAAGGTAGGACAATGCTGGAATTGCCCGGCTTTCAAAGAACAGGTATGCGACGGTGATCACTACCTGCGCTACCGGCCATCTGAAGCCGAGGTAAATCAGTTGTATGCCAAGCATGGTGATCCACGAGGTGGGTCTTTTCAAAAACAACTGGCCAAACAAGGCCCCTGGCCATTACCTGAGTGCCGTCTCAATGAGTACGCCTGTCTGATTGACCTGGAAAAAGCGCGCGCTCTTACACAACCGCGCGGATCGGCCCATCCGTTTGGTTTTTTTGGCAATATCGATACGGCCAGCGACTGGTTCAGTGATATCAGTCACCAGGGCGTTCCGGTCACGAACTTCGATTACGATCCCTATGCTACCCATAGCTGGGTAAATGCGTTGAACAACGGCCACCGTGCTCTGTCGGATCGGTCGATTTATGATACTGAAGAAGAAACAGCCCGACATTACTTACAGACAGAATTAGGCGTCGTGCTGCATTAATAGGGCTCGGGCAGGGCGAATTGCGTTACTTTTGCGCTATACGAATGACTGGTGCAGGCAGTATAATAGACAGGCCATTCGGTTTGTAATGCATTTCGGTAGTTATTCTCTACTATTCATTTTTTATTCTAACTTATGGCTTACGGACTCCTTAATGGAAAGCTCGGCATCATTTCGGGTGCCCTCGACGAAAAATCAATCGCCTGGAAAGTGGCTCTGAAGGCCAAGGAAGAAGGAGCTTCGTTTGTGCTCACCAATGCACCGATTGCTATGCGGATGGGAGCGATCAAGGAATTAGCCCAGCATTGCAACGCCGAAATCATTCCCGCCGACGCTACGTCGACCGAGGATCTGGAAAAGCTTTTTACGCAGTCGCAGGAAATCCTGGGTGGAAAAGCTGACTTCGTGCTGCACAGCATTGGTATGAGTCCCAACATTCGGAAAGGCCGTGCGTATACCGACCTGAACTATGAATGGTTCAAGCAAAGCCTCGACATTTCGGCCTTGTCATTGCACCGGATGTTGCAGGTTGCCTATAAGCAGGATGCCATCAGCGAATGGGGGTCGGTTGTGGCCTTAACCTACATGGCGGCCCAGCGGACGTTCCCGTTCTATACCGATATGGCCGAGGCCAAAGCCATGCTTGAGTCAGTGGCCCGCAGTTTTGGCTACCACTATGGGAAGTACCGCAAAGTGCGCGTGAACACGGTATCGCAATCACCCACTGTCACTACGGCGGGAGCGGGCATCGGCGGCTTCGATAAATTTTATGATTTCGCTGATAAAATGGCTCCGCTGGGCAACGCCTCCGCCGATCAGTGTGCCGACTACTGCCTCACGCTCTTCTCTGACCTGACGCGCATGGTGACCATGCAAAACCTCTTCCACGACGGCGGCTTCGGCAATACGGGTGTGTCAATGGAAGTAATGGGAGGGATGTAAAAGGAGTTTACAGTTTGCTGTTTACCGTTTTCTGTTGCTTCGCTTAGGAACGTCGTCGTTAGGTAGTAGCGCAACAGAAGACGGTAAACAGCAAACTTTTTAACTTGTTATGTAACACCGGCTGTTGCCGTCGATGCCTCGCTCAACCTGGATTTGAACGGTGATGCGCTCTTTGATCTCGTGCCGGTGCGAGATGATGCCAATGGTCTTCTGGCTTTCCTGCTGTAGTTTCTCCAGCATGACAATCGCCGTATCGAGTGATTCCGGGTCTAGTGTCCCGAACCCTTCATCGATAAACAGGCTATCGATCTGCACATTCTGCGACGCCAGATCAGACAGGCCCAGCGCCAGGGCCAGACTAAGCGTGAATGTTTCGCCCCCCGATAGACTGGTAATGGTTCGTTCAGCCTGCCCCTGGTATAGATCCACCACGAATAATTCGTCCTGTTCTTCGCGAGGCGACAACAGCAGGTAGCGATCCGTCAGGCTTTTCAGGCGCCGGTTGGCCAAACCAATTAATTGGGCCAGCGTCAAGCTTTGCGCAAACTTGCTGAACGAATCGCCTTTGGCGCTGCCAATTAGTTTGGTCAGCTCTTTCCACGGCATCACATCTGCCTCCAGTCTGGCCAGTTCGGCAAGGGCTTTCTGATGCGCCGCTATGCTTTTCTTGTTGGTGTCGAGTTCGCTGCGGGCGTAGCCAGAGTTGGTCAGTAACTTGTCGTGTTTCTTCCGGGCCTCGTCAAACATGGCTTTCACCTCATCGGGCGGTAGGTCTGTCTTCCGGGCTTTTCGGGCAGCCTCCAGCCGCTTCTGTTCGTCGGCAATGCTCTGGTCCAGCTCAATGCGATCCCGATCCAGGTCGTCGCGTTGTTTTTGTAGCTTCTGCGTAGTAGGTACGTCCAGCAGCAACTTTCTGGCGGAGTCGGCCGAGTCGAATCCCTGTTTTTTCAACAACGGAGTCAGTGCTGTCAGCACGCGCTTTTCTTCGGCCAGGGCTGCTTTTTCGTCTTCCCCCGTTTTGTGTTGAAGCCCTGCCTGTGTAGCCATACGCCCCTGTATATCGGCAATGTGTTTAAGCAACGTACCTGACTGTTGCGCCCAGTCGTCCGCAGCATAAAGCGCCTTCTTTTGTTGCGTGAAGCGCAGGATGTTCTGCTGATGCTGTTGTAGTTCAGTCAGCTGACGAATCAGCGCTTCCAGGGTTCGGTTCTGCTCCCAAAGCGAACGGAGGGTATTCAGATCAGCCTGGGTGCTGGCCAACTCCCTTTGCTCACTTCTAAGTAGTTCGGGGCCTACGTCTTCGGCCAGCTGATTGGCTTCACGCAACGCATTGATTTCATCTCGTTTTCCACGAAACTGCTCGCGCAACGCGTACTGGGTACGTTCCGCTTCGGCTAGTTGAGCTTCCTGCGCAATCAGTTTGTCTGATAGTTCCTTAGTGGCTGTGCTTGCCAGTTGACGTTCGGCCTTCGCCAGCAGCAACTTTGCCGCCACCGTGCCTAATTGATTGACATAATGAGTGGCATACGGATGGTCCAGCGAACCACAGAGTGGACAAGGCTCATCAGCGACCAAAGCAGCGCGCAACGCCGTTAAATTAACTTCGGCGCTCAGCCGACGCTGTTCGACGTCGAGCTGGTTGGCCGTTTCTTCGGCAAGTCGTTCGTGCTCACGGGCAGTAGCCAGCGACGGTGTCAGTAAATTGATCTGAGCTTTTAAAGCCTCAATGGGCTCGGCCAGTTTCTGCCCCTTAAATACTCGGTCCTGCTGCTCTTCTTCAAGAAGAATCAACGTACCCAGCACTTTATCGCGGGTGATTGCCTGCTGAATATGGTCGGGAAGCGTAGGCGGAGTAACGGCTGGGTACATGGCCTGTAAGGCGTCGATACGTACCTGTAACGACGCCCGTTCCGTGTCTGCCTGTATCAGCGAATCATCTATACTCGACAGCGTGAGTTGGTGAAGGGGCAAAGCGCGGAGGAACTCTAAATCGGTTGACGCCTGCTGCCGAATCCGTTGCAAAAGGGGCGTAGCGGCTGTCTGTTCGGCGCCAATCTTGTCCTGCAGCGTTTTCAGCTGATCGCGGAACGCTTCGATGGCTGCACTCGCAGTCTGAGAATCCAACCGCTCAACGCCAACAAACGTCGCTGCCCTGGTGATCAAGTCGTCCAGTTGCTGCGAAAGATGCTCAAGTTCGTTCGTCACGTTTGCCCGATCCTGGCGCGCTCTGGCAATGGCCCGTTCGGCACCAGCGAGGTCGCTCAGCAGGCCGGCAAGGGGGGTAGCTTTGTCGTGGAGCAACAACCGTTCGCGGTCTGGTGCAAAAGAGGCCGTTCGTTCCGCCAGCTTTTCACCGGTTGATGCGTGTTTCGCCAGCATCTTCTCGGCCCGTTCAACGTCATCCACCAACTTCTTCTCGGCTTCAAATAACTTGATCTGCGCCTTAACTTCGGCCAACTGTGTATCGGCAAGGGCCAGTTGGCCCGTGAGTTCAGTTACGCGGTCGTCGCTCAACATCCTGATTGAACTAACCCCCAACTTCTTCGTACTGATCTGGTCGTCGAGCTGCTTGGTGTGTTCGTACGCTTTTCGACTCAACTGCCGGTAGATTTCCGTGCCTGTCAGTTGCTCCAGCATCTTGCTGCGCTCCGACGCTTTGGCTTTTAGAAACTGGTCAAACGCGCCCTGCGCCAGCACGATCGACTTAACGAACTGCTCGTAGGAAAGACCGATCAGTTCTTCGTTTTTCTTCGGGAAATCGCGCAGGTCTTTGATCGGAAAGAGAACGCCATCTGGCTTGTCATTGGCCAGATGAGCCACTTCCATTTCGTAGTTGTTCCAGTTATTGTTCCGGTTCTTCCGAATCGACCAGCGCGACCGGTAGCGGTTGCCATCTACTTCATATTCTACTTCGGCATAAGCGGCGGTGTTAGGCTCGGCTGCCGCCTGTCGGTTCACGATCAGGCCATCGTCGGTAATGTTGGTACCCGATATAGCTCCGTTCAGGCGGGGAAGTCGATTAAAAAGCGCCAGCGTCATCACATCGAGCAGCGTTGATTTACCAGCCCCCGTTGGACCGGCGATCACAAACAGCCCCGTATCGCCTAACAGGCCGCTGGCAAATTGAATGGGCTCGTGTTCGCCATAAAACGAATTGATATTACGAAACCGGATTTGGCGAATTTTCATACTGAAGCGGAACAGGCTGCTCCGTAACCATTTTATAAAGTTGTTGGTAGGTGTCAATGAGCTGCTGGCGCTGGTCGTCCTCAACCTGCGCCAGCACCAGCCGCTGCGCAAACACGTCCAGGTACGTTAGATCGGCCAGATGGGTATCGGCGGCAAACAGCGATTCCAGGTTCTTACGCTTGTTCCGAAATAACAAACGAGTTTTGGCCAGTATAAAGGGTGCGGCCTTGTAATCACGCTGCAGTTGATCGAAATGCATACGTGTGCTAAGACTTTCAGCGTCTTCCTCAACCAGCACGTCCACCAGCGCAGGGAGCGCATGCGTCATCTCCAGTTGACTCAAACGCGCCCGGACTTCATCAAGCGTACCTGTTATATGCCGGAACGGACGCGATTGCGGCACCGGTATCGACTCAACAGCGGTTACCCGTCCATTCTCTACGGTCAACTGCAGCAACTGATGGGCATTGTCGCGTTCAGCGAAACTCAGCGGAATAGGCGATCCACAATAGCGTACTGTTTCGTTGCCACCCACTCGTTGAGGGACATGTATATGACCAAGGGCTACATAGGCAAACCCGTCGGGAAAATGCTCGCTCGAAAAAGCGGCCTGTCCGCCTACGGCATGAATCTCCCGCTCACTGTCCGAAACCGTCGCACCATGTACATAGAGGTGACCCATAGCCAATACAGGTACGTTCGTATACTCGGTATGGCAGTGCTCAACAATACGTTCATAATGATTTCGAATCCCCATCCGCAACGCGTCAACCCGATCCTCGTAGGTCTGCCCTGAAATGGACTGACGCAGATCGGCATCCCGCAGATAAGGAACCGCCGCCACCAATAGGTCCGAAGAACCGTTGGCAAATCGAATTACCTCATCGGGGCAATTTCCGGTGGTGCAGCCAACTACGTGTATGTTTAAATGGCGAAGCAGTTCTTTAGGTGCATTCAGTTTTGTTGCCGAATCGTGGTTTCCTCCCGTCACCACAATCTTTACCGATAAAGGGAGCATCCGGGTCAGAAATTGATAATACAACTGCATAGACCCGTCATTTGGGTTGGTCGTATCGAATACATCCCCGGATATAAGCAATACATCAACTTCGCGACGTTCGATCTCCTCGATCAGCCAGTTGAGGAAGAAAGAATGGTCTTCCCGGAGGTCTGAACGGTATAATCGTTTGCCAAGGTGCCAATCGGCTGTATGTAAAATCCGCATAATGAGCAGAAGGGCTAACTTTGTTTTGTTATATAATAGCTAGCCCATATAAAAAACAGATATGGCTCTGCATATCCAGACCCTTTTCCTGTAAGGTACTACTTGCTAAAGTACAATTTTTGCAACTAACTCACCACACAAAAAAGAAGTCAACTAAACTGTTCAAACTTTTTTCAATCATTGGCCGGCTGTTTATCAGTCATTTAGGCCAAAATAGGCCACAGCCTCACAAAAAACTTTCAAACAGGGCTTGACACGGGGGTAAAGTTGCCCTACTTTTGCAGTCCCAATCAGGAACAACGGCGGTTGAGCATCAGCAACACCGCCGCTTTTGCTGAGGACGGCACAGGGTCAGCATCCCGGCAGAGTACAAAAAATTAATAAAAATAATTTTCGCCAAATGCTTGACAAACGAAATAAACCACGTACCTTTGCAGTCCCAAATGAGGGAAACGAAATGAGAGCCACACAGTAAGTTCACTGAAACACTTTCAAATCGAGTCACCAGCCAGGTATTTGGCACCACGATCGGCAACGGCTGATCGCTTCGTTCTTTGACCAACTGTCAGCAATACAAGTAACAAGTCTTGATCAGTTTGATTCAGTCGTTTCTTCGGAAAAGGCTTATCAGTCTGAATCGACAGAAGACACGTCTCGTTATTGAGACACAATTATTTACGATGGAGAGTTTGATCCTGGCTCAGGATGAACGCTAGCGGCAGGCCTAATACATGCAAGTCGAACGGTCCCTTCGGGGATAGTGGCAAACGGGTGCGTAACGCGTAAAT